>USBK01000007.1:0-68964 GCA_900552895.1 uncultured Collinsella sp. | reverse complement strand
CCATTGATGAGCTCTCCGGCGGCCAGTTCCAGCGCATGCTGTTTGCCCGCGTCCTGGTACAGCAGGCGCCGCTGGTGATGCTGGACGAGCCCTTTACCGGTCTAGATACCGCTGCACGCGACGCATGCGCCGAGGTCGTGCTCGACTTGCTCGACGGTCGCATGCTGTTGCTTGCCACGCACGATGCCGTCGACGCTCAGGCCCTCGATATCTCGGACATCATCACGCTCTAAATACTAACTCAGCAACAAAATGATTCGTTTTCCTCCGCTCCCATGGGGTCTGGTGTGGTATTCTATCGGCGGTGTAATACTTAGGAATACCAAGTAATACCAACGCCGTAGAAACACACTCCAGATGCGGGCCAATCGGGTTGCCTTCACAGCCCGTCGCCCAGCCGCGTGGCCCGCATCTATCCGCACCACCGTCGTTTCAAAAAGGAAGCGCCATGGCAGAACACATGACCCCGGTTGTCGCGAAGGTCTTGCCCGAGGAAAAGGCGGCCTTCGCGGCGGCAACCCAGCTCGTGGGCACCACGCCGTCCAACGCCATCCGCATGTTTATCGCCGCGTTCAATCGCTGCGGCACCTTCCCGTTCGACATTTCGCCCAACGGGGCTTTTGGCGCTGCGCCCGATTCTCATCAACAATGACTGTCCCCAAGTGCCGGGTTTTGAGGAGGTTGGCATGCTCAATGCGCTGGTTTGGGCGCTTGCCTGTTTTGGTGTCGTCGCTGCCGATATTGCCCTGAGCATTGTTTTGTTCTCCGCGCTGGACATCGTGTCGGCACTGACGGGTTTCCCGATCGACAATCTCGATATTCAATGGTTTCAGGCCGCCGCTCAGACGGCGTCGTTTTTGATGGCGCTGCTGTGGTGGCGCTATCTGTGGCCCCGCTCCTTCATGGCGCGCCGGCAAGGTGAACGCCCGCTCGGCGGGGGAGCAAATGCTGCATGGAAGCGCATCGCATGCGTTGTCGTGATCGGCCTATCCATGCAGGTGGTCATTAGCTACCTATGCGACGGCGTGCTGTCGCTGCTGCCCGAGGTCGCGGCGGACTATAGCGAGCTCGTCGAGGAAACAGGCTTGGGCGATACCAACCTTCTTGCCGTCCTGACCACGGTGCTCGGCGCTCCGTTTTGCGAGGAGCTGCTGGTGCGCGGCATTGTTTTTGAGTTTTCGCTACGAGCGTTTAATCCGCAGTGCCGCCCGCTTTGGAAGCGCCGGCGTCGTGCGAGCGCGCAGGAGGGCGCCATGGTGCCCTGGGCGGCACCAAGCACGTGGGGTATCGCCGCGGCGATTGTGCTGCAGGCGGCAATCTTCGGTTTTATGCACATGAACTGGGTGCAGGGCTGCTATGCGGGTGCCGCCGGTCTGGTCTTTGGCTGGGTGCTCGTGACCACCGGAAAGCTCCGCTACACGATCCTGCTGCACTTTGCCTTTAACGCCGGGTCGTACCTGATGGGTCTGTTGTGGTTTGTGAACACACCGCTCGACGTGGTAATCACGGTCGCTATCGCCGGCGTCATCCTCGTTGAGGCTATGCGCTCGCTGCGCCACGCGTGTGGGATGGGCGCAGCGAGCGCGCCGCTGCCCTAGTTGCGACGCCCGCCTCCGTTGGCGCCCTGACGCCCCTGAGCTGCACGGTTGCGCCCGGCAGTGTTCTGTGCACGCGACATGCCGCCGTGCCCCTTGCTGCCTTTGGGTCCCTTGCCGCCAGCGCCACCGTGCGGCTTGCCGCCTTTCTTGCCGGTGCCATGCCCACCGCCAGCAGACGTCTCACCCGGGCGCGGCGGCACGGGGCGGATTAGACAGTGTTTGGTGTAGCCGATCAGGTCACGACGCCCGGCTTTTTCCAGCGCCTCGCGCACCAGCTTGTAGTTCTCGGGCTTGCGATACTGGATGAGCGCGCGTTGCATGGCCTTCTCGTGCGCGTCGCGTGCCACGTAGATCGGCTGCATGGTGCGTGGGTCCACGCCGGTGTAGTACATGCAGGTCGACATGGTGGACGGGGTGGGGTAGAAGTCCTGCACCTGCTCGGGCATGTAGCCCATGTCGCGCACGGCCTCGGCCAGGTCCACGGCTTCCTTCATCGTCGAGCCAGGATGGCTCGAGATCAGATACGGCACCACGTACTGCTTGAGTCCGTATTCGCGGTTCAAGCGTTCAAATTTGCGGCAGAACGCGTCGTAGACGGCTCGGCTCGGCTTGCCCATTACGGAGAGCACCGCGTCGCTCACATGCTCGGGCGCTACGCGCAGCTGGCCCGAGACATGGTGCTCCAGCAGCTCGCGCAAAAACTCGTCCGAGGCGTCGGCCATGGTGTAGTCAAAGCGGATGCCGCTGCGGACGAAGACCTTTTTGACGCCCGGCAGCTGGCGCAGGTCGCGCAGCAGCTGCGTGTAGCCGCTCTCGTCGACCACCATGTTTTTGCATACGCTCGGCCACAGGCAGCGCTTGTTCTTGCACACGCCGTGCTTGAGCTGCTTGTCACAGGCCGGGCGGCTAAAGTTAGCCGTCGGTCCGCCCACGTCGTTGATGTAGCCCTTAAACTCGGGATCGCGCGTGAGCAGCTCGGCCTCGCGCATGATCGAGTCGTGGCTGCGCATCTGCAGTACGCGGCCCTGGTGGAAGGTGAGGGCGCAAAACGAGCACTCGCCAAAACAGCCGCGGTTGGAGCTAATGGAAAATTTGATTTCGGCAAAGGCCGGTACGCCGCCCGCCGCGTCGTAGTCGGGATGCCAATCGCGGGCGTAGGGGAGCTCGGCCACCTCGTCCATCTCGTCGGTGGTGAGCGTCGCCGATGGCGGGTTCTGCACCACATAGACGCTGTTGGGATAGGGCTCTACCAGGCGATGACCGGTGATGGGGTCCATATTCTGCTGCTGCACGTTAAAGCTGCGCGCGTAGTTGAGCTTGTCGGCGGTAAGGTCGTCCCAGCTGGGCAGCAGGTCGTAGTCGTAGACCTCGTCGAGCGAACCCGTGCGGTAGACGGTGCCGTTGATATAGGTGATCTGGTCGACGGGCAGTCCCGCGTCGAGCGCGTCGGCGATCTCGACAATCGCGTGCTCGCCCATGCCGTAGATGAGGATGTCGGCGCCCGAGTCGAGCAGTACCGAGCGCTTGAGCTTGTCCTGCCAGTAGTCGTAGTGGGCCAGACGGCGCAGGCTTGCCTCGATGCCGCCGATGATGATGGGGGCGTCCTTGAACGTCTGGCGGATGAGGTTACCGTAGACCGTGACGGCACGATTGGGACGGCGCCCCTCCTCGCCACCAGGGGTATAGGCGTCGGTATGGCGGCGGTGCTTGGTCACCGAATAGTGGTTGACCATGGAGTCCATGTTGCCGGCGCTGACCAAAAAGCCCAGGCGCGGCTCGCCGAGCACGGTGATGCTGGCGGGGTCGGTCCAGTCGGGCTGGCAGATAATGCCCACTTTGTAGCCGTGCGCGTCGAGGACGCGGCTGATGATGGCCATGCCAAAGCTGGGGTGGTCCACGTAGGCGTCGCCGCAGATGTAGACGAAGTCGCACTGGTCCCAGCCACGCGCATCCATGTCGGCGCGGCTGACGGGGAGGAACTTGTCGCGGCCCGGACGCCAGGGGCGTGAGGGCGCTGCTGAGGCATGCGTGGGTCGCGAGCCCTGCGCCTTGCCGCCGCGCTTTTGCTGCTGGCCCTGTTTGCCCTGCTGTCCGCGTTGGCTGTTCTGAGCGTGCTGAGGCTTTTTTGCCACGATCCCTCCCGGTGTCTGTATGCTGCACGTAATTGTAACCAGTCTTTTTGGGACGGAGCTAAAAAGACTGGTGGAGTACATGGGCTGGCGGATCGGCGTATCGATGCGGGTGCCGTTTGTTTCCAGACTGTGTATCTGCGCGTTGGGGAGCCCGTCTCGCGCGCATGCCATGTTGTCAATGGGTTACAGTATGAACGGCGGCTATGTTTCCGCCAACGCACGAGAGAGTCGTCAACAAGGAGGATGCACGACGATGCAGCGTGCCAAACAGATATCGGAGTCTATTGAGCTGGGCATCATCTTGGCGCTCGCCGGTGGCTTTATGGACGTTTATTCGTACATTGGGCGCGATCATGTTTTCGCTAACGCGCAGACGGGCAACATACTGCTGGTGGGCGTGAGCATCTCGGAGGGCAATTGGGCACTTGCGGGGCGTTACTTCTTCCCTGTGGTTTCGTTTGCTGTGGGCATTATGCTTGCCGACCTGGTTCACGAGCGGTTTGGCAGTGTGATTCACTGGCGCCAGGTGACGGTGTTTTTTGAAGCCGTTATCTTGCTGGGCGTGAGCTTTATCCCGGGCGGCGGTTACAACCTGCTCGCCAACTGCCTCACTTCGTTTGCCTGCGGTATGCAGGTCGAGAGCTTCCGCAAGATCCACGGTCACGGCATCGCTACGACCATGTGCATCGGCAACTTGCGCAACGCGCTACAAAACGTGGATGATTACATCATCACCCACAGGCGCGGCTTTTTGGAAAACGGCCTGCTGTACTTTGGCGTGATCTTTACCTTTGTGTTTGGCGCCGTGTTGGGCAACTGGTGCATTGAGCGCATGGGCCTGCACGCCATCGTCGTGGCGAGCTTGCTGCTGTTTGTCGCGTTTGCCATCATGTTCATCGACCGCGAGCGCGACTTGCGCTTACGCTGGAAGGTTGCGGCCGAGGCTTGGAAAGAGGGCTGCCGAAAGTAACCGAATGCGGCAAAGGGGCTGTCCCTTCGCCGCATTATTTTTCATCATATGTTGAAACGCTTTAACACTTTTGATGTTCTCGCGTGTTTTTTGTTTCAAAAGCGTTAGGATGGGACTCATAGCGCGGGGCGTAATGGGTGCCCCGCACACGATAGGAGGCTATCAATGGCTAATCGTTTCGTTCTCAATACCATCTCTTATCATGGTTCCGGCGCCATCAAGGAGATCCCCGGCGAGCTCCAGCGTCGCGGCTACAAGAAGATCTTCGTCTGCTCCGACCCCGACCTGGTCAAGTTTGGCGTTACCGCTAAGGTGACCGACGAGCTCGACGCCGCCGGCATCGCTTGGAGCCTCTACTCCGAGATCAAGCCCAACCCCACCATCCAGAACGTCAAGGACGGCGTCGAGGCCTTCAAGGCCGCCGAGGCTGACGCTATCGTGACCATCGGTGGCGGCTCCTCCATGGACACCGCCAAGGCTATCGGCATCATCATCAACAACCCCGAGTTTGCCGATGTCCGCAGCCTCGAGGGCGTTGCTCCCACTAAGAACCACGCCGTGTTTACCATCGCTGTGCCGACGACCGCCGGTACCGCTGCCGAGGTGACCATCAACTACGTCATCACCGACCCCGAGAAGGTCCGCAAGTTCGTGTGCGTCGACACCAACGACGCCCCCGAGGTCGCCGTCGTCGACCCCGACATGATGGCTTCCATGCCCGCCGGCCTGACCGCCTCCACCGGCATGGACGCTCTAACCCACGCCATCGAGGGCTACACCACCAAGGGCGCTTGGGAGCTCTCCGACATGTTCCACTTTGAGGCTATTAAGCTGATCAGCGAGAACCTGCGCGACTCCGTCGCCGAGGCCAAGTCCGGCCAGCCCGGCTCCGGCCGCGAGGGCATGGCTCTTGGCCAGTATGTCGCCGGCATGGGCTTCTCCAATGTCGGCTTGGGCATCGATCACGCCATGGCCCACACCCTGTCCGCTCACTACGATACCCCGCACGGCGTCGCTTGCGCCATGCTGCTGCCGATCGCCATGGAGTTCAACAAGCCGGTTTGCGCCGAGCGTCTGGCCAAGGTTGCCGTCGCCATGGGCGTTGACACCACGGGCATGAGCACCGACGAGGCCGCCGACGCCGCCATCGCCGCCGTCAAGCAGCTCTCTGCCGACGTGAACATCCCGCACGTCTGCGAGGCCATGAAGGCTGACGAGATCGAGGTCCTGGCCAAGGACGCCATGGCTGACGCCTGCTTCCCGGGTAACCCGCGCGAGGCGACGCTCGACGACGTCATCGAGCTCTTCAAGAAGATCTGCCCGGCTGCCTAACTTGGTTCGGCGGGCCCCTGCCCGTTAGCCCCACAATCGTCCTCGGACATGTCGGAAGCCCCCGCTGCGCACTTGAACTGCGTCCCAAATCTTGGACGCCCTAAATAGCGACTAGGCCGCGAGGGCCTGATTCCGGAACTCCTCCGGGGTCAGGCCCTTCAATCTTACCTGCCTCCGGCTCGTGTTCCAGTGGACTATGTATTCCTCCAGGTCGCGTTTGAAATCCTCGAACGTCTCCCACTCGCGGCCCCGGTAGAACTCGTCCTTGACGTGGCCGAAGAGCTGCTCGGTGGCGGCGTTGTCGATGCAGTTCGCCTTCCTGGACATGCTCTGGACGATGCCGGCGGCCTCGAGCCTGGATGTGTACGAGGCGTGCTGGTACTGCCAGCCCCGGTCCGAGTGCATGGTCGGGGCGGCGCCCTCGGGGATCTTGGACAGCAGCTCGTCGAGCATCCTGACCTGCTGGGCCATGTCGGGCGTGGTCGATATGTCGCTCGCCACGATCTCCTTGGTGCAGAAGTCCAGCGTCGGGGCCCAGTAGGCCTTGCCGCCCGCCACCTTGAACTCGGTGACGTCCGTTCCCAGCTTCCGCCACGGGGCCCCGGCGTCGAAATCCCTCGCGATCACGTTCTCGAACGGCCTGCCGACGACGCCCCTGTACGAGTTGTACCTGTGGTAGGCCGTCTCGCGTCTGATACCGCAGCGAATCCCCATCTCGCGCATCATCTTGAGCACGGTCTTGTCGGCTATCACGGCCCCCTCTTCCGCCCTGAGGCACATCGCTATCTGCCGGTGCCCGCAGCCGTTGGCGGTGCGCGAGAAGATCTCGGCGGCCGCCTCCCAGAGCTCGGGGCGCGTGGGCCTCGGCGGGTGCGCGAGGGCGTAGTAGTAGGTCGACCGCTTGAGCTCGGCGCATGCGAGCAGGTGCCCGAGCGCGTGCCCCTCGGCGCGCAGGGCCGCGACCGCTTCGGCCTTCGCCCTGGTCAGAGCCCGTCCCTCTCGACCAGGGCGCGTAATTTTTTTAGGTAGGCCACCTCGGCCTCGAGCCTACGGCACCGCTCCTCGAGCTCCTCCTCGCGGGTCCGCGGCCTCGCCTTGGAACCCTTCGGCCGGCCCTTGGGCCTCGGGCGCAGGGCCTCCGCGCCGCCCCGGCGGTATAGCGCGCACCACTTCTTGAGCGGCGACATCGACATTATGCCGAACGCCGCCATCGCCTCGGTCTTCGTCATGCCGCCGTCGACGACGGCGGAGGCGGCGGCGACCTTCTGCTCGTATGTGTACCTGCCCTGCTTTCCGTCCATGCGCAGCAGCACCTCGCTCCCGAATGCGCGGTATATCTCCTGCCATCTTCTCACGGCTTCCACGGGAAGCGAAAGGGCAATCGCGGCAGATTTATACCCGTGCCCGAGCTCGAAGAGCCCTATGGCCGCCTTCCTGGCCTCGATATCATGCTTCACTCTCAAATCAACGCGCATAAAGAAAGCCTCCCATTTCTCATGTCCAAGAAATGGGAGGCAGTTCAACTTCGTGCGGCGGGGGCTTTTTGTGCCGCGCCGATGCCCCGATATGGGCAAAACCAAGGCATGCTGCCCGCTGCGGATAGGTGGTGCACTTCCCAGCGTGCATTTTTGGGAGTATTCAGCAAGCTCTGAAAAATGCATAACGTTGTGAATGGGTCGTAGTGGCCCGCGGCGCCCATCGACAGCACTTGTGGGCGGGCTATCGATGGGCGGAGATGGCTGTCGCCGCGTTTTTGGTTTGCGCCGGCCTGCAACACTGCTGCAACCACATCGTTATGTCGTTTGTGATGGGGCCGTTGGGGCCCACGGTGCTGAATACTCCGTTTTTTGCACGGTCCAAGGTGGGGTACCCTAGGATGAGAGAAATTGATACCTCATATTTATGCATATATCGATATTTCTATGCAAGATTTGGATTGTAAACCGTGCGCGTGCATAAAACCGGTGTGGGGACGTCTGGAGTCGGCTCGGCTCCTGGGGCATTGCACGTGCAGAACGGTTAAAATCGGGACTCGGTCTTAGTTTTACTTGGAAGGATGCATATGGCTTCTAATGTTGATGCTTCTCTAGAGGAGACGCTCTCCTATATTACTGACCAGTTGAAGGCGCTTACCTCGATTGCTTCGCCTACGGGCTATACCCGTGCGGCGACTGATTATCTGATGGAGACCCTGCGCGATATGGGGTTTGGGCCCGAGCGTTCCAATAAGGGCAACGTGTTGGTTGAGCTTGGTGGCGAGGGTGGGCCGCTCGTACTGGCGAGCCATGTCGATACCCTGGGCGCCATGGTGCGTTCCATCAAGGACAATGGTCGCTTGCGTCCCACGACGCTCGGCGGGCATCAGTGGTCTACGGCCGATGGCGAGAACTGCACCGTTTACACGCGCGATGGCAAAGTCTTTACGGGTGTGGTCCTCAATACCGAGCCTTCGGCGCATGTGGCCGATGAGCCGGTCAAGACCATCGAGAAGAACATGGAAATCCTGCTCGACGAGAACGTTGACAGCAAGGACGATGTGCTCGAGCTGGGTATTCAGACGGGCGACATCATCGCTATGGATCCGCGTACCACGGTGACGGAGAGCGGCTACATCAAGAGCCGCTTCCTGGATGACAAGCTGTCGGCGTCGATTCTGCTGGGTCTGGCCCGTTCCGTTGCTGACGGCGAGGTGTCGCTTTCGCGCAAGGTGTCGCTGCTCTTTACCGTGTACGAGGAGGTCGGCCACGGCGGTGCCTTTGTGCCGGCCGACACGCGTGAGATGATCAGCGTGGACATGGGCTGCGTGGGTGACGACCTGGGCTGCACCGAGCGCATGGTTTCGATTTGCGCCAAGGATTCGGGCGGTCCGTACAACTACGACCTGGTAACCACGCTGTCCAACATCGCGCGCGAGCTGGAGCTCGATTACGCCATCGATGTGTACCCGCACTACGGCTCCGACGTCGAGGCCACGCTCTCGGCCGGCTACGACATTCGCCATGGTCTGATCGGCCCCGGCGTGTACGCGAGCCACAACTACGAGCGCAGCCACATCGACGGTGTGCGCAACACTTTCGAGCTGGTTCGCGCCTACGTCCAGCGCTAACGATGCAGCGGCCTCGGCTGACACGGCAGTACCGACCGAGGCTGTCCTCTCTAACTTGCGGTGAAATAGGGACTGTTTGGCGGTTTTAAACGCTTAAACAGTCCCTATTTCACCGCAACTTATGAAGGGGATGGGGCTATTTGATGGCGCCGGTCACGGTGCCGCCGCCCAGGACGATGTCGCCGCGATAGACTACAACGGCTTGGCCGGGGGCGATGGCGCGCTGCGGCTCGTCAAAGGTCAGCAACATTTGCCCGTCTTCGCCGCACGTAAGGATCGCTGCCTGGTCTTTCTGTCGGTAGCGGTACTTGGCGCCCACGCGGATGCCGCCGGCATCCAGCTCGGCCTCCATGCGGTCGGCAGGGGCGCTCCAGATCCAGTCGTTGGCCGTGAGCGCCGTGGCCGTCAGGTCCTCGGCCTCGCCCAGATGCACGGTGTTGTTAGCGGCGTCGACGCCCGTCACATACACAGGATGCGCCATCGCGACGCCCAGGCCTTTGCGCTGGCCGATGGTGTAGCGCAGCGCGCCGTTGTGGCGCCCGACCACGCTGCCGTCGCGCCACACAATGTCGCCCGGTGCAGCGGGATGTCCGCAGCGGCGCTCGATATAGCCCGCGTAGTTACCGTCTGGAATAAAGCAGATGTCCTCGCTTTCGGCCTTCTGGGCGTTGGTAAAGCCCTGCTCGGCGGCTATGCGGCGCACGTCGCGCTCTTTGTCTAGGCCTGCCAGCGGAAAGATCGTGTGCGCCAGGCGCTCCTGCGTGAGCGAATACAAAAAGTAGCTTTGGTCCTTTTTAGGGTCCTCGCCGCGATGCAGCTGCCAGGTGCCGTCTGCCGCCTGGCTTGTTTTGGCGTAATGGCCCGTGGCGATGTAGTCGCAGCCCATGTCCAGCGCTGCATCGAGCAGCGCGCCAAACTTAATGTGGCGGTTGCAGATAATGCACGGATTGGGCGTCAGCCCCTCCTGGTAGGCGTTCATAAAACGCTCGACAACGTTGCGGTCGAAGGTTTGCTGCAAGTCGAGCACGTGATGGGGTATCCCCAGGCGCTCGGCGACGGCCTTTGCATCGGCGATGTCGTGGTCGACCTTACTCATGCCCGTGGCGGGATCGGGCGCGGGGCAGGTGAGGCGCATGGTGGCACCGACACATTCGTAACCCTGACTTTTGAGCAGATACGCGGTCACGCTGGAATCGACGCCGCCGCTCATGGCGACGAGCACGCGCTTGTTGTGCATGAGGAGGTTCTCCTTGGTGGCATGTGGCCAAAAAAGAAAAGCGGCGCGGGAGGCTGGTTCCGCGCCGCAGACATTGTAGCAAGTTCGGACGTCTCGTGGGGCATCCTGTTGGGATGAGGTCAGACTGCCAGAAGAGAGGGGAGACCGGCGTGCCTTGGACTCGTTCTAAGAACGAGAAGCTCTAGTCCTGGAAGAGCGCCGTGGACAGGTAGCGCTCGCCGGTGTCGGCGAGCAGCGCCACGATGGTCTTGCCTTCGTTCTCGGGGCGCTTGGCCAGCTGCAGAGCGGCCCAGACGGCGGCGCCGGACGAAATGCCCACGAGCACGCCTTCCTTGTGGCCCACGGCGCGGCCGGTGGCAAAGGCATCGTCGTTCTCGACGGGGATGATCTCGTCATAGACCTGGGTATCGAGGACGTCGGGCACAAAGCCGGCGCCGATGCCCTGGATCTTGTGCGGGCCGGCCTGGCCCTTAGAGAGCACCGGGGAGGTGGCGGGCTCGACGGCGACGACCTGAATCTCGGGGTTCTGCTCCTTGAGGAACTCGCCCACGCCGGTCACGGTGCCGCCGGTGCCAACGCCGGCGACGAAGATGTCGACCTTGCCGTCGGTGTCGTCCCAGATCTCGGGGCCGGTCGTGGCCTTGTGGATGGCGGGGTTGGCGGGGTTCACAAACTGGCCGGCGATGATGCTGTTGGGGGTCTCCTTCTGCAGCTCCTCGGCCTTGGCGATGGCGCCCTTCATGCCTTTGGAGCCGTCGGTGAGCACGAGCTGTGCGCCGTATGCCTGCATGAGCTTGCGGCGCTCGACGGACATGGTCTCGGGCATAGTGATGATCACCTTGTAGCCGCGGGCCGCCGCCACCGAGGCGATGCCGACGCCGGTGTTGCCACTCGTGGGCTCGATGATGGTGTAGTCGCCACCGCGCACGAGCTTGCCGGCCTTCTCGGCCTCGTTAATCATGTTCTTGGCGACGCGGTCTTTGACGGACCCGGCGGGGTTGAAGTATTCCAATTTGACGAGCACACGGGCCTTGAGGTCCTCGTCGGCCTCGAAGTGGGTGAGCTCCAGAAGCGGGGTGTGGCCGATAAGCTGATCGATGGACGTGTAAACATTGCTCATGGTGAACCTCCAAAGTGTTCAAATGACTGGATACCGTGTGGTTTTACGGTGTGTGTGGCAGCGAAACCCACAAACCTTATAGGTTGTTCGTTTTGCTGTTGGCAAGCATAGTAGACACCAAAGCCTAGTAACGCAATAGGAAATAGAAGATTATTACGAGTCGATTAACCATCTTGACGGGAATAGGTATTTTCAAAACCAATTTTTCGGCTAGAATTTCTACGAATTAAAAGACCGAAAGGCAGCTATATATATGTTGGTTTCCACAAAGGGCAGATATGCCCTGCGCGTTATGGTCGACCTGGCCGAGCACCAGGCGACAGGCCGTATCCCGCTTAAAGAGATTGCGGCGCGTCAGGGTATTTCGGAGAAGTACCTCGAGAATATTCTGGCTACGCTCGTGCGCGCCAACATGCTCTCGGGCATGCGCGGCAAGGGCGGCGGCTATGTGCTCACGCGCCCGCCCGAGCAGTACACGGTGGGCGAGATCTTGCGCCTGACCGAGGGCAGCCTGGCGCCGGTCGCCTGCCTGGATGGCGACTGCAAGGGTTGTTCGCGCTCTGACGAGTGCCCCACGCTCGACGTGTGGAAGAACCTGGACAAGCTTATCAACGACTACCTCGACGGTGTAACGCTCGATCAACTTGTCGCTCCCAACGAAGGCTACGACTACGTGATCTAGCCCACCTGCCATTTGGGGACGGGGTGGAAATGGCAGATTCTCTCGCCCTTTGAGACTTGGCAAATAAGAAGGCCGCCCATTTTTGTGATGGGCGGCCTTCGTTTTGGGCTGTTGAGACGGGCGCGGCCGGAATGGCCGTTTTAGCCCTCGGCGATGCTGTCGAGGATGCTGCGCATGATGGACACCAGGATGCTGCCCATAAAGGCCGATCCAAAGCTGGCGATGGAGATGCCCGCGCCCAGCAGATTGACCGACAGATAGCTGGCCAGCTCGAGCATAAAGCTGTTGACTACGAGCTGAAAAATACCCAGCGTAATGATCGTGAGCGGCAGCGAGATAACCGTCAGGAACGGCTTGACGAGCGAATCGACGATGTTCAGGAACAGTCCCACGAAGGCGAAACAGACCCAGGCCTCGGCAAAACCGAAGGGCTGGATGCCGGGGACGAGGAACGTGGCAATCGCGATGGCGATCGAGGTAAAGAGCCAGTTAAGCATAAAGCGCATGGTGTGAATCCTTTCTTGCGCAGGGTGCGTCGGTGTCGCGTGAAGCGGTTTGCTGCGGCAGCTTGGACGGCCGCTCGGGTGTGCCGCCTTGTTCGGCCGCCCATTGTCTCAGATATTCGTGGAGCTTACGTGCGCATTCGGTTTCAAAACGGCGTTCGTCCTAGAAAACGCGCCGCTGGCAGAGAGTTTTGTCGCTTTAGTTTGGTGGTGTGCTAAACTGCTACGGGCAAAAGCCACAGGCGTTGCCCTATTGCATAGAACGGGCGAACGATGCCCGATGTCAGTATCAACTTCGATGCCTTTTGGCGGGTTTGGCGGTGATCGATGAATATCGAGAACATGTTTGACAAGCCTGATGTCAAGCAGCTGGTCCACGCATTTAGTCTTTTGGATGACGAGAAGGATATCCAAGCGTTTTTGACCGATATCTGCACGCCGCGCGAGATCTGCGATCTATCGCAGCGTCTGCAGGTTGCGCGTTATCTGGATGAGGGCGAGCCTTATGTTGAGGTTCAGGCCCGCACCGGCGCTTCGTCCACTACGGTGAGCCGCGTTTCAAAGGCACTCAACGGCGAGTACGGCGGCTATCGCAAGATCCTCATCAAACTGGAGGATGGCGAGTAGGCCAGCGGCAACAAACGAATTGCGCAGAACCGTCCCTTCGGGGGCGGTTTTTTGATCCTTTGGGGACGGAGGAAAACGGATCACTGGGTTAGACTGACCTCCTCGGTGATCCATTTTCCTCTGTCTCCAAGGGGTCAAATCTGTTGGCGTGGGGCAAATCTGTCCGCGCGGGCGGGTAGGATGGAAGCATTGAATATTGCGAACGGTTTGAGTGGAGGACCATGCCTGTTCGAATCTATACCACCAACGCCGGCGCGGATTTGAGCGATGCCGAGGCGGCGCTGCTTGCCGACCTTATTGCCCGCCACGGGCGTGCCGTGCTGCTGGCGCCAACGTTTGCCGAGCTCGACCTGTGCCGTCATGATGCGGCGGAAGCCGGCGTTTCGCTGGGTATTGACTACAAGACGCCTACATCGTGGCTTCGCTCGCTTTGGGAGCTTTTGGGCGACGGGCGCGGTTTCGTCGACAACCTGCAGCGCCAGATGCTGTTTTCGGACATGGTAGCGCGCCTCGACGACGCCGACCTGCAGCCGCTTTCGCGCAGCCAGGGCACGGTGCGTATGCTCGCGCGTATGGCTCGCGATGTGCTGCCGGGTGTGGCAGGGACAGGTGCCGAGCGTTGCTGCGACAACGTTTGCAAGCCCAAGCCCAGAAGCGACGCCGAGGCTCGCGTGTTTGAACTTTTGTGCGCCTATGCGCGCGGTTTGGACCGTCGAGATATGGTCGAGCCCTGCGAGGCGGCTGACATTATGGCCGGCGCTTTGGCCGACAACCTGCCGGGGTGCGCCCGCGCCGTTTGCGTGCGCGGCGTCACGTCATTTACGTATAGCCTGCTCGAGCTGCTGTCCGCCGTGGCAAACAACGGGGGAGAGGTTGTCGTGCTGCTTGCCCGCGAGCAAGCGGCGATGCGCGAGGAGCTTGCCGCGGCATTTGATGTCCGCGGTGTGCTGTTTGAGATCGCGCCGCTGGGGGAGGGCGCCGCCGCGCCCCAGACTGCCTCCAAGTCCGCTGCTCAGCCTGCCTTTATTGAGGTCGCCGGCCCCCATGCCCGTGCCCATGCTTATGCGGACGTCATCGATAAGTTGGTGAAAGCGCACAAGGAGTCCAAGGACGATAAAGCTGCTGCAACACCCGCCGACCCCGTACGCGTGCTCGTTGTTTCTGCCCGGGCACCCCAGCTGTTCGGCGAGCTTGCCGCTCGTTTGGCGGCGCGCCACGTTGCTGCCGAGACGGCCGAGTTCACGGCGTTTTCCCAATCCATTGCGGGCAGGCAGTTCACGGCGCTCGCCAACCTGATCGAGCGTATGAAGGCCGCCGACGAAGGGGCAGCTTCTAAGACTGAGTGGTGGCCCGCTCCGGAGCTTACCGACTGGATTTACAGCCCGCTTTCGGGTGCCGACGCCGCCAGCGCGCGCACGTTCGACAAGAATATGCGACTGTCGCGCAGCAAGACCACTGCGGGCGTCAAGAGCCTGCTGCAGAGCGTGCAGGGCCAGGTGAGGGGCGCGCGTAAAGTGGCGAGCGACGAGAACTGGTTTAAGAACGTGCCGTGCGTGATCTCGGACGTGTTCCAGGCGCTGTGGCGCGACAAACCCGTGACGGCGCTCAAGGCCATGCTTGCCGTTGCCGAGGCACTGCCCGATCGCGCACTTGGCGGTCTCGACGGTCAGGCCCGTCGCCAGGCGGAGGTGGCCCTGCTGCGCCACGTCATCGACATCCTTATGAATGGCGCCCGTGCGCTCGACGTGTCGCAGGCCGCGACCGTGCCCGTGCTCGATGACATTCGCACCAAGGTGGACAAGCGTAGCGCCGCCTACGATTACGAGACCTACGAGGTTGACCGTGCGCCACGCGCCCAGGTTCGCTTTGCTTCGCTTGCCGATGCGGCGGCCCTGCGCCCCGGCAGCTACGATGCCGTGCTGTTTGCCGACGTCGACCTGGGCAGTTATCCGCTCTCACATGAGGAGGGCCCGCTGGCAACGCTGACGGCGAGCCTCGGTCGCGAGGGCGTGACGCTTGAGCCTGCGGCCTTGCTGCGCGCACGCTTTGGCCGCGCGATGCAGGCCGCGCGCGGTCCGGTTACGCTCGCCCGTGTGACCCACGATCGTCAGGCGCGCGAGTGCTATCCGGCGGCCGTGTGGACCGAGTTGCGGGCGCATGCCGAGGCCGCTAACGATGCTAAGGCCGCTGACGCCGACAAGGCCGCTGACGACGCTAAGGCCGTTGGCGCCGACAAGGCGAAGTGCGTGGGTGAGGGCGATATCGTAAGGGACTTCGATCCCGCGGCAGGCGAAGGTCTTAGGCGCGAGCGCGTGACCTGCGAAGCTCCTCAGCATCTGAGCGATGAAGCCATTCCGTATCTGGTCCTGCGCCGTCGCGATGGCGAGGGCGAGGATGCGCCGCTGGTGCCGCGCCTGACGTCTGCCTCGCAGATCGAGGCCTATTCGACCTGCCCGCTATGCTGGTTCGTCTCGTACCGCGTGAAGCCCCAGTCGATCGACGCTGGCTTTGGCAATATGGAGAAGGGCAACTTTGTCCACGACGTGCTGGAACACTTGCATGCCCGTCTGCCCCAGGAGGGCATGGAGCGCGTGACACCCATGAATCTGCCACGCGCGAAGGAGCTGCTGCGCGAGGTCTTTGACGAGACTTTGGCCGAGCATGCGGGCAAGCGCGGTACCGAGGGCCCGCTCGTGCCGCTCTCCCCGGTGGAGGAGCGCCAGGTGGCCGAGATTTTGCCGCAGCTGGAGGGCGTTCTTGCCTACGAGTCCGAGGCGCTCGCGCCCTTCGCGCCGCGCTACCTGGAGTTTGCGTTCAACGAGCTCCAGGTCGAGTATGCCGGCTGGCCGCTCGGCGGGCGCATCGACCGCGTGGATGTGGATGCCGAGAATCGCGCCGTGGTAATCGACTACAAGCATCGCACGGGCGTTGAGGAGTTTAAACTCGCCGACCCCACGGTGCGCGACGAGGAATCGGGCGAGGCCGCCATCGACGACCCGCGGTGGCTGCCGCCCCATACCCAGACGCTTATCTATGCGCAGGCCATGCGCCGGGCGCTGGATCTGGATGCCCGTGCGGCGCTCTATTTTTCGACCAAGGGCGGCAAACCGGCGCTGCGCGGTGCGGCGAGTGCCGAGCTGCTCGAGGAGGAGCGTGGTGACGGCCGCATCCCGGGGCTTAAGAAGGGCTTTCCCGGCGAGGGCGGCAGCATGGACTTCGACGCCCTGCTCGATCGCGTGGAGGACGGCATCGCCGAGCGCCTGCGCGAGCTCGAGGCAGGCAACGTTGCCGCCGTCGACCCGGCGTCGACGCAGGCCGCGCATGCGCGCTGCTCGTATAACCACGAAGGAACGTTTGTAAGGAGGGGCGTGTAGACCATGGATTTTTCGACTTTGATGCCGCAACAGCTGCAGATCGTCAAAACGCTCGACCGTCCGCTGTTTGTCTCGGCGGGCGCCGGTTCGGGCAAGACCTTTACCCTCACGCGCCGCATTGTCTATGCGCTCTCGCCCGAATCCGGTCCGTTCGTTGAGCATCTGGATCAGGTGCTCGCCATTACCTTTACCAAAGACGCCGCGGCCGAGATCCGTGACCGTGTGCGCCGCGCGCTCGTCGACGAGGGCATGGACGAGGAAGCCCTGACCGTCGACGATGCGTGGATCTCGACCATTCACGGCATGTGCTCGCGTATCCTGCGCGCACATGCGTTGGAGCTGGGCATCGATCCCGAGTTCACGGTGCTCACCGATACCGACGAGCTTATGGACCAGGCTGTTGAGCATGTGCTGGCCCGCGCGACGGCGCCCGATGCCGCCCCCGAGCTCGCCGCCTCGCTTAAGGCCCTCTACGCCTGGTATCCCATGGCGGGCGAGGGCGGTCCCTTTGGCGCCGGCACGACCATCAAGGGTCTGGTGCGCGACCTGTTGGAGCTATCGAGCCAGCTGCCGGGCGGCATGGACGATGTGTGCGTGGCGCGCGGCCAGGCTGACACCTCGGCGCTTGCCGACGCCTATCGCGCGGCGTTGGGTGCGAGCAAGGCCGCGACCGAAAAGGCACAGGTGGCACTCGACGCCGTCGACGCGTTTGAGGCGAGTGGCAAAACCATGGAGGATGCGGCACGACTCATGATGTCGTGCACCATGCCGCGCGCGAGCAAGGCGTTCCCCAAGGAGCAGGTGGAGCTACTCAAGGCCGAGGCCGCCGATGCGTTTATCAATATCGTGCTGGCCTGCGGTGGCCCCGCGCTCGATGCACTGGTGGGCCTGGCCCGTTCCGTGGAGGCCGAGTATCGCGCGCTGAAGGCCGGCCAGTCCGCGCTCGATAACAACGACCTGCTGCGCATGGCGTACGAGGCGCTGCGCGACTACCCGGCTATTCGAGCAGCCTATGAGGGCCGCTTTAAGATGGTCATGATCGATGAGTTCCAGGATACCGACCAGATACAGGTTGACCTGATCCGTTACCTGACCGGCGCGGGTGAGCGTGCGCTGTGTACCGTGGGCGATGCGCAGCAGTCGATTTATCGTTTCCGTGGCGCCGAGGTCGAGGTCTTCCGCCGCCAGGAGCGCAAGGTGGGCGCCTCGGGGGCGGCCGAGGCAGCGACCGTCGCTGGCGCCGCTGCCGATGCTCCTGCCGGCGAGCTCGTCAAGCTCGTGCGCAACTTCCGCAGCCATGACGAGGTGCTGCGTTACGTGGCACGCGTCTTCGACGGCGATGACGGCGGCCTGATGCAGGGCTTTTTGGATCTTGAGGCGAGCGACGGCCGCAAGGACACGCTGGTAGCGGACGCCTCGCGTCGCCAGGCGCTCTTTGTTGCCGGCGGCAGCACGCAGGAGCGAACGCAGGCCAAGGCCCGCGCGATCGCGGAGCGGTTCCGCGCGCTTGCCGATGCCGGTCAGCCCCAGGGCGGCATGGTGCTGCTGCTGGGCCGCATGACAAACACCGACGTTTATGCCCAGGCTTTCCGCGACCAGGGGCTCGACTGCGTGATCGCGGGTGGCTCGGTCTTTGCCCAGGCAGCCGAGGTGCAGACGGTGCGCGCCCTAGTCTGCGCGCTCGCCAACCCGGCCGATACGGCGCAGGGCCTTATGCCGCTGCTCGCCTCGCCGATGTTTGCGCTCGGCGCCCAGGAGTTCCTGGCGCTGGCGACCAAGCTCGATAGCGAGACGGGGGAGACCTCGCGCCGGAATATCGACGCGGGCATCATGAGCGATTTCGACGTGCCGGGTTTGCAAGACTTGCCGCTCGTGACGCGCGCCCGCGAGGTGCTGCGGTATGCGCTTCGTCGCGTGGGCCGCGATTCGTTCGCTGCCATCGCGCGCGACGTGGTCAACGCCTCCGGTTGGTTTGTGCGTCTGGCACAGCGTGGTCCCGAGGGCAAGGCCATCGCCGCCAACGTGCTCAAGGCGCTTGATGCCGTGGCCGAGGCCGAGGCCGAGTTCGGTAACTCGCCGCGCTCCATTGCGCTGGCCTTTGACCGCTTCCTGGCGGGCAAGGAAGCCCCGGGCGCGCTCAACGAGGAGGGTGACGGCGCGGTACGCATCATGACGGTGCACGCCTCCAAGGGCCTGGAATATCCGGTCGTGGCGGTCGCCGAGTGCTTTGGCGTGCGCAAGTCCTCGGGTGCGGCACAGATGGGTCGCGTCGAGGGCGGAGCGCAGGTCGTGGCACTGCCGGCACGCTTCGACGGCGTTAAGCTCGCCGACGGCACGTTCGTAAAGGGCGACGACGTCAAAAAGCAGTTTGAGCATGCGTTTAAGGGCAAGGGCACGTCGCTGTGGCTGCCGCCGGAGCTCATGGAAGATGTCTGCGCGACGGGTTCTCCCGCCGAGGCATTTGCTCGCCTGCGCAACGACGACCTGCAGCTTTCGCTCGAGGAGCGGGCCCGCTTGCTCTACGTTGCCATGACGCGTGCGCGAGAGCTGGTGATCTTGGCGATGGATGCCGGCGTGAGCCGTGGCAAGGTGTGCGCGCCGACCTTCGACGTCGAGACCGATCTGACCTATGACGTGCTGCGCCGTATTTTGCCGACCGACGCACAGGCCTTGCCGCAGCTCGATGCCGACCGCCTGGTGTTCGACAACTCCCAGCCGGGCGACTACGAGCTCATTTCGCTCGCGGACTTTTCCTTTGGCGAGCAGGCGTTTGAGGCCAACGCTTCGCTGGATGCCGAGGGCAGGCTTGTCCGCGGCGATGCGGAGCCGGAGGGCGCCGGTGTGGATGCCCGCGCCGCCGTTCCCGGTCCTGCCGACCCCGAGCCCGATGCGCTTGAGCTCGTGTATCCCCAGGCGGTGGGCGTGCGCATGGGCATCTGTCCGTATCCGATGCGTGACTCGTATAGCTACTCGTCAATCGCCGCGGCACTCCATGCCGAGACGGAAGACCGTGCCGCCGAGACTTGTGTTCCCATGGACGGGGCAGGCGATGATGCAGAGTCGGATGGCTCGGAGATGACGGATGCAGACGTGGCCGCTGTCGAGCCCGCCGGCAATCCCATGGCGCTGGGCTCGGCCTTCCACGCCGCCTGCCAGTGGCTCATCGAGATGGGTGCCAACGCGTTGCCCGCTGAGCGTGCCGATGCGCTGGCGCGCCTGTGGTGCCTGACGCCGGAGCAGCGCAGGCGCTTCGATGTCGCTCTGAATCGCTGGCTCAGGTCGTCGGTCCGTGCCGAGCTGCTTGCCTGGCCGTGCGTCCGTGCCGAAGTGCCGTTCTTCTCACTGGGCTGTGAGGACGAGGACATCGCTCGCTACGGTGCCTATGCCGAGGGCGCCATCGATGCACTGGCGACCGACCCGGCCGATCCGTCACGCGCACTGGTCATCGACTACAAGACGGGTGGCACGCCGGATGAGACGCCCGACCAGCTGCTCGAGAAGCATGCCCTGCAGGCGCGCGTCTACGCTGATGTTTTGCACAAGGCGGGCTTTGAGGCCGTGACGGTCAAGTTCGTCCGCGTGGAGCAAGTCGACCCCGCCAACCCGTGCGAGCCTCAGGTGGTCACCTACAGCCTCTAGCCACCTCAGGCTTTATGGTGCTATTTGGTTGGTTTTGCGGCCGTAAGGCCCTCAATCGTCCAAATGGCACCGCAACGCATGGGAGAGCTTGGGGCGGTACAATGGCCCGAACGGTTCAAACGGATAAGGGGCCATCATGCAGCTCACCAAAACGCTTAAGGTGACGCCGGAGGAGCTTTTTGACGCTCTGGCGGGGTCCATCATGCAGGATATCGAGAACGCCACGGGCAAGTGTCCCAGCCGCAACAAGCTCAGCGGCTATAAGTACGAGAAGCGCCCATACCGCAAAAGGTAAGGTGACTCTTCATCGGAAACCGTGAACGCTTCGGGTTTCGAGTCAGTAGCGAACAGCCCGACAAAAAATGTTGTTGGAAGTGCCAAATGAATAAGAATGCCGCTATGCAGCTGCACATCTATTCCGCCTTTTTCGTTCTCGCGGGATTTGTTTTAAATCGGGGAGTGTTTCTACTTTTCCTTGCGGAGAAAGGAATGTCTGTCACGGAAATCGCGCTTTATCAAGCTCTGTTTAACATTGCAACGGTCGTCCTCGAGCTGCCAACAGGGCTGATAGGCGATTTCTTTGGAAAGAAGTTTTCGATTCAAGTGGGCGTGCTGCTGCTTTTCTTCCATACGGCTGGCATGCTGTTGCTCTCAGGCCCCTTTCTTGTCGTACTTTCCCTTGTTGAGGCACTCGCCTACTCCCTTCAATCGGGATCCGAACAAGCACTTTTATATGAAATTGCCCGGAATGCCGGTCAAGGAGAGCGCTTCCTCACCATCAATGCTCGGCTGCTTGCCGCACAATCAATCGCTACGGGAGTGGCAATCGTACTTGGATCATTCATTGCCCAAATATCTTGGAGTGCCCTCTACGTATGCGTTTCCGTTTTCTATCTTCTGCAGCTTTTCCTTCTGTATCCCATTGAGAGGATGGAAACGACCCATTCCAAAAACTCTGGGGAGGAAAGGTTTGACGTAGCCAAGATCTTCAGACGCGAAACCTGGTGCATTGGAGAATCCGCTTTTGCGGTATTGCTTCTTCTAATCGGCACAAGCATGCTCGACGGATTCTATGGGAGTTATTACAACTTGAATCAGTTGGTATTCGACGCATTTGATGCTCCCGTCTCCATAATAGGAATCTTTTTCGGTGCATCCTATGCAGTAAATGCGACGGCCTACATTGCAGCAGATTTCTTCTCATCGCGTTTCGGGAAAAGAAATACCATGCTCGGCTCGATGCTAATCGAAGCTGGCCTTTTCTTGATTCTTCCGTGGCTCGCTTCAAATCCTCTGTGTTTGTTTGGCCTTAGCATGGTGCTTTGTTTTCTCCCAGAAGTGGTGTACATCACTTCGGAAAACTTAATTCAAGACGCGATTGCGGACGATCTCCGCGCGACGATCCTTTCCGTCGCGTCTCTGGTAAGGGCCCTCTTTTCCGCAATGTTTTTCTCCATATTTGGACATGTGTTGGGGTTATATCCCATTCAGATAGCGCTCGGTATTATTGGTGCAATCGCGATAGCAATTACCGCCGTTGTTTCATTAAAAATGGTAGGAATACAGGTCTCCAAGAATTGATATATCGATTGACGAGCCATCCGAAGCGTCGAGCCTTCTTGATGGACATGACTATTCGTCACAAATCATTCCGCGCATCGCCGGGGTTCCAGTAATACTCGATATATCTGGATGCCCTCATTCCCCTTTTTGAAGGTCCCAAATTGACTGCCCATGTGGGTTTGGCTAGGTTCGGGTGCCGTCCGCGCCGTGCGGTAAAATCGTTCAGTCAGAACACGAACCCGCATCGGAGCTCATCACATGGCATTCGTCCATCTGCACAATCACACTGTTTTCTCCATGCTCGACGGCGCAACCCGTATCCAGGATATGGTCAACCGTGCCGTTGAGCTTGGCATGCCTGCCGTGGCCATTACCGACCACGGCTACATGTATGGCGTGCCCGACTTGGCGCTGGCCTGCGACGCCGTTAACCACAACACGCCCGAGTACAAAACCTGGAGCCACGACAAGGCCTTCTTGGAAAAGGACCGCCGCGACGAGCTGGTGGAGCCCGACCCCGAGGAAAACCCGCGCGAGCATGCCCAGTACGTTAAGGACATGGCTATGTGGGACGAGAAGGGCAATATCGACGAGCTCAAGCCGCCCCTGGTCATCAAGCCCATCTTTGGCTGCGAGGTCTACTTTACGCCGGACGAGACCCTTGCCCGCGACCACAAGCCCGAGCTCTACCACATGATCCTTCTGGCCAAGGACCAGGAGGGTTACGTCAACCTGATGCAGACGGTCTCCGAGGCAGCCGTGCAGGGCTTTTACTACAAGCCCCGCGTGACGCTCGACAACCTGCGCCGCCACGCCAAGGGCATGATCTGCACCAGCGCCTGCATCGCGGGCATCATTCCCAAATACATCGACCGCGGTGACATGGAGGGCGCCATCAAGTGGGCCGAGACCTTCCGTGATACCTTCGAACCTGGCGACTTTTATATCGAGATCCAGGAACACGGCATCACCACCGACAACGGCCTGACCGATGAGCAGATGGACCGCACGCTCATCGACATCGCCAAGCAGGTAGGCGTCAAGGTCATCGCCACCAACGACTTCCACTACCTGCGCCGCGAGGACGCTCCCGTGCAGGACGTCATCATGTGCATTGGCATGAACGCCAAGGTCGACGATCCCAACCGCATGCGCATGACCGGCTCGGAGTTTTACATGAAGACCGAGGAGGAAATGCGGGCGATGTTTCCGTATTGCCCCGAGGCCTGCGACAACACGCTCGAGATCGCCGACAAGTGCTACGTGGAGCTGGACTGGGACTCCATCATCCTGCCGCGCTTCCCGTTGCTCGATCCCGGCGAGACGCACGAGAGCCAGTTCCGCCGCGAGTGCGAGAAGGGCCTGCGCCAACACTATGGCGACGACTGGGCCACGCGCGAGATCGGTGGCGTCAACATCAAAGAGCGCTTTGAGTACGAATACAAGGTCATCTGCGACAAGGGCTTTGCCGCCTACTTTTTGATTGTTGCCGAGTACGTGCAATGGGCCAAGGACAACGGCATTGGCGTCGGCCCCGGCCGTGGCTCGGCTGCCGGCGCTATCGTCGCCTACGCCATGAACATCACCGCGTTCGACCCGCTCGAGAACGGCCTGATGTTCGAGAGGTTCCTGTCCCCGCAGCGTACCGAGATGCCCGATATCGATATGGACTTCGACGATGAGCGGCGCCTCGAGGTCGTGGAGCACGTTCGCCAGCTCTACGGCCCCGAGAAGGTCACCCACGTCATCACCTACTCGACCATTAAGGCCAAGCAGGCCATCAACGACGCCGCTCGCGTCCTGGACTACCCGGTCTACATGGGCCAGCGTCTGTCCAAGATGGTCTCGAGCGACCCCAAGGTCAAGCTCAAGCAGGTGCTCGAAAAGCAACCCGGCAAAGAGGACCTGTTTAACCCCGATTTTGCCGAGGCATATAAAAAGGACGACGACGCCCGCCGCATCATCGACACGGCGCTCTCAATCGAGGGCCTCACCCGTGGCGAGGGCGTGCACGCGTGCGCCGTTCTGATCTGCCGCGACCCCGTCAACGAGCACGTGCCCACCAAGCTCGACACCAAGGGCGGCGTCGAGATTACCCAGTACGAGGGCCATACCGTTGCCGACATGGGCTTGCTCAAGATGGACTTCTTGGGCCTGCGCACGCTGACTGTTATCTCCAAGGCCAAGGCAAACATCAAAAAGAACTTCGGCATCGACATCAAAGAGGAAGAGATTCCCTTTGACGACCCCGAGATCTTTAAGCTCATGGGTTCCGGCCACACCGCCGGCGTCTTCCAGGTCGAGTCCGCCGGCATGACGGCCACGATCAAGAACATGAAGCCCACCGAGTACAAGCACGTCGTAGCATTGATCGCCCTGTACCGCCCGGGCCCGCTGGGCGCCGGCATGGTTTCGTCCTACATCAACCGTATGAACGGCAAGGAGCCGGCGGTCTCCTACGACGACCGCCTGGACGACATCCTGGGCGAAACCTACGGCACCATGGTCTACCAGGAGCAGGTTATGCTCATCTCCGTCGAGATGTGCGGCTTCTCCAAGGGCGAATCGGACTCGCGTATCCGTAAGCCCGTGGCTAAGAAGAAAATCAAGCTGCTCACGTCGACGGTGCTCCACTGGGAGGATGGCTCCGACGAGACCACCTACGACCACTGGATGAACGGCGCCATCAAGAACAACTATACGCGCGAGGTCGCCCAGAAGATTTGGGACGATGTTCTCGAGTTCGCGTCCTACGCCTTCAACAAGTCGCACTCCGCCGGCTACGCCATCCTGGTTATGCAGACGGCGTGGCTCAAGGCGCACTATCCGCACGAGTACATGGCGGCCGTTCTGACGTCCTATACGGGCAAGACCGACAAGATCGTGCACTACGTCTCGGCATGCCGTCACGACGGCATCCCCGTGCTGTCGCCAGATGTCAACGAGTCCGGTACCGAGTTCACGGCTACCAAGGAGGGCGTGCGCTTTGGTCTGGCCGGCATCCGCGGCGTGGGCACCGGCGTGGCGCAGGCGATTATCGCCGAGCGCGAGGCGGGCGGCCCGTTTAAGACGCTGCACGACTTTGTCGAGCGCGTGGACTCGAGCCAGGCCAACCGCCGCGTGATCGAATCGCTCATCAAGGCAGGCGCCTTCGACTCCACGGGGTATCCGCGTCGCCAGATGATGCACTTTGTGGATAAGAACAACCCCGAGAACATCATCGATGCCGCGGTGAAGCGCCAGAAGGATCGCGCGAGCGGTCAGACGTCGTTCTTTGATATGTTTGGCGACGTTGAGGGCTCGGGCTTTGAGGTGAGCGTGCCCGATCCGGATGGTCAGGAGTGGGACCGCCACCTTAAGCTGAGCCAGGAGAAGGAGGTTCTGGGCATCTATGTCTCGGACCACCCGCTGCGCCCGTTTGAGTATGCACTAGCCAAGGCGCGCGACTTCTCGTTCTCGCAGATCGATACCGGCTACGAAGTTCAGAATCCTACGGGCGGCACCATCAACCAGGAGATTCCCGAGGGCAAGGCGCTGTGGTGGGCCGGCATGGTCTCGAGCGTGTCCAAGCGCGTGACCAAAAACGGTGACCCCATGGGCATCGTGCAGCTCGAGGACATGGAAGGCGAGGCCACCGTCGTCGTGTTCCCCAAGACCTATAAAGAGGCCGAGGGGTACCTGTACGGCGAGGTCGATCCCGAGACCGGCGCGCAGCTGTCCGATGCCTTTGTGCGCATTAAGGGCAAACTCGAGCGCTCGGACCGCGGCGACCAGATCATCGCGCAGGAGATCGTGCCGCTCGAGCTCAACGAGGAGAACAACAAGCCCAAGGTGTTTGAGGTCATGGTGCCCAACAGCCGCTTTAGCCAGGGCAATATGGCGCGCCTGGCCACGGTGCTCACCGCCAACCCGGGCGGCGACCGCGTGGAGATCTTTATCGAGCAGGTGGACGGGCGCGTGCTGCGTGCCGAGGTACCTGCCAAGGTCAACGCGCGTTCGATTCCGCTGCTGGCCGAGGCCAAGGCCATTGTGGGTAACCAGGGTCGCGTGACGGTGATCTAAGCTACCCCGGGTGAGATTGGAGGAAGTGATGGCGCAGGGGACGTTTGTGCAGGCGCTTCGCAAAGAGGCGGCGTTGAGCGGCACCTTTATGAAGGGGCGTTCGCTCATGCTCAACGGCGCCGTGCTGTCGATCGAGGACAGCGGCTCGCGCTTCTCCAAAAACGTGACGGTTGAGGGCTCGGTGCGCGGCTCGCGCGGCGACCTGTACAAGACGCACGTGGCGCTCGACATGGACGAGCACGAGGTTATCGACTACGACTGCGACTGCCCCGCCGCATACCGCTATCCCGGTATGTGTAAGCACGCTATTGCCACGGCGCTGGCGTATTTGGATGCCAGCGGCGCCGAGCCCGTCGAAGGTTTGCGCACGCCGGTTCGCACGTTTACGGCGCAGCCGAAACAGCCCGCGCGCGCCGCGTCCGCCGCGCCGGCCGTCAACCCCAACTTTCCCTTCCCGGCGCCCGTCCCCACGAGCCCGAGCCTTGTGGCGGCGCTTTCCGATCTTTCGGACGCGCGCATGGATGAGCTGGCGAGCATGCGCCGCAAGCTTGCCGGTGCCGTTGATCCCGACGCCCCCAAAGCGGCGTTGGAGCCCTCGTTGGTGCCGTACTACAATCCGCTGTTCGCTGACCGCTTTAGCTGGGCGCTCGAGTTCCGCATTCGCTGTGGATCGGTCTCCTACGTGGTCAAGGACATCGACGGCATGGCCGATGCCTACGTGCGCGGCGGCACGTTCTCCTATGGCAAGAAGCTCACGTTTGTCCATTCACCTGAGGCCTTTGACGAAACATCGGCAAAGCTGCTCAACCTTGTTGCGACGACAGTTGCCTATCTCGATGACATCACAAGCTCGCGTTCGGCGTCGTACGACTTTGCCCGCAGTGGTTTTGTTGCCGAGCGTCAGTTGCCGCTGTCCGAGCATAGCATCGTATATGTGCTGGACCTGCTGCGCGGCCAGACCATCTCCTTTGAGCCCGCCTGGTCGCGGGGGATGACGACGCATCGCACCTACGACGTGGCGGTTGAGCTGTCTCCGCAAGGGGAGGACGAGGCATCCGCTAAGCGCCCACCGCTGCTTGCCGCCAAAATCGCGCCGGCGGCTGGTGGTAGCTATGACCTGCGCCTGCCCGCCGATATGTACTGCTTTGCGTCGGGCGATGCCGCCTACTTGGTTGACACGCGCCGCGCGCGCCGTACCGACGCTGCATTTGCTCAGCATGCCGCACCTTTTTTGTCGCGCTTGCTGCCGTGCCGCACGCCCGCCCATATTGCCGCCGAGCAGGTGGGTGAGTTCTGCCGTATGGCGCTGCCCATTTTGCGCGACTACACCGACCTCACCGCGCCCGCCGCGCTCGATACCGTGGCACCCGAGCCGAGCTTTGCTATGGCGATCGGTGTCGACGATGGGTTCGTGACCTGCAAAATTACGGTTACCTACGGCGATTGGTCGGCGGATCTCTTTAGCCTGGGCGCTCCGGGCAGCCCCTTCGAAGAGCAGCGCCCCGGTGTGCCGCCCCGCGACGAGGTGGCGGAGTTTCGCGTTATGGATACGGCGGCCCTGTACTTCGATTTCTACGAGGGCGGTCTGGCGTTTGAGGAGCGCGATGACGCCCGCTTGTTCTGCCTGCTGACCGAGGGCCTGTCCGCCCTGTCCGAACTGGGTGAGGTCATGCTCAGCGACCGTCTGCGCCAGATCTCGGTCCGCCCCGCGCCCAAGCTCTCGGTTCGTGCGACCGTTAAGAGCAATCTGCTCGATGTCGAGCTGGGCGCGAGCGGGCTTTCGGCCGCGGACCTTGCCGTCTATCTCGATTCGTACAAGCGCCATCAAACGTTTGCGCGCCTTACGTCCGGCGACATCATTCGCCTGGACGAGGGAGCGCGCGCCGCGTTTGGCCTTGCCGAGGACCTGGGTGTCGATGCCGTCGACCTGCTCGACGGCGTGTCGCTTCCCGCGTCGAGCACCCTGTTCGTCGACAGCATGCTCGCACGCACGCCGGCGCTCGAGGCCGATCGCGACGCTGCGTTCCGCCGTACCGTCGAGCGCCTGGACACGCTCGGCAAGATGGACTTTACGGTGCCGGCATCGCTCAAGGCAACGATGCGCGGCTACCAGGTCGACGGATACCAGTGGCTCGGCTCGCTCGAACACCTGGGCCTTGGCGGCATCTTGGCCGACGACATGGGCCTGGGCAAAACGCTCCAGATGATTGCGCATATTCTGGTGCGCGTGGAGGCGGGGGACACCAAGCCCACGCTCGTGGTATGCCCGGCCTCACTCGTGTACAACTGGACCGCCGAGCTGGAGCGCTTTGCCCCGTCGCTCGATGTGTGCGCCATCGTGGGCGCCAAGGCCCAGCGCCGCGTGCAGATTGCCGGCGTGGCCGAGCATAACGTGGTTGTAACGTCGTATGACCTTATGCGGCGCGATATCGACGAGTACGTCGAGCAGGACTTTGCCCGCGTGGTGCTCGACGAGGCCCAGTACATTAAAAACCCGCTCACGCAGGTGGCGCGCGCCGCAAAGCGTCTGCCTGCCGGCGTGCGCTTTGCCCTGACGGGCACGCCCATCGAAAACCGCTTGTCCGAGCTCTGGAGTATTTTCGACTTTTTGATGCCGGGCCTGCTTGGCACGCGCGAGTCGTTTGCCAAGCGCTTCGAAAGCCCGGTCGAGCACGCCGAGGGTGACAGCGCCGCTCGCCTACAGGCGCTCGTGTCGCCGTTTGTGCTGCGCCGTGTCAAGGAAGACGTGGTGGCCGACCTGCCCGAAAAGATCGAAGACACGGTGATGGCACAGCTTACCGGCGAGCAACGCAAGCTCTACCTGGCCAACCAGGACCGCATCGCCCAGCAGGTGCAGCACCGCGAGGCTGGGGAGTTTAAGAAGGACAAGCTCAAGGTGCTCGCCGAGCTCACCAAGCTGCGCCAGATCTGCTGCGACCCGCGTCTACACTACGAGGATTACAAGGCGGGGAGCGCCAAGCTCGATACGTGTATGGAGCTCGTGCACGGCGCACTCGACGGCGGGCATCGCATCCTGTTGTTCAGCCAGTTTACGGGTATGCTCGATATCATCGGTAAGCGCTTGGCCAAGGAGGACATCGCCTTCCTTAAGCTCACGGGCGCTTCGTCTAAGGAGAGCCGCGCCAAGATGGTCGCGCAGTTCCAGGCGGGCGAGGTTCCGGTCTTTTTGATTTCGCTCAAGGCGGGCGGCGTGGGCCTTAACCTGACGGCGGCCGACGTGGTCATCCACTACGACCCGTGGTGGAACGTGGCAGCGCAGGACCAGGCGACCGACCGCGCGCACCGTATTGGCCAGCAACATACCGTGACCGTGTACAAGCTCATCGCCAAGGACACGATCGAGGAGCGCATTATGCAGATGCAGGAGTCCAAGCGCGACCTGGTCAACAGCGTGCTCGGCGGCGACGGCATCTCGTCGGCGCTGTTTACCCGCGAAGATGTTCTGGCGCTGCTGGGCGGCGACGGGCGCTAACCCGCTCGGGTGGGGCCGCCAGGGCGGATAGCGCACGCTGCCCCATCGTCCCCGCCCGTTATGTGTTCATTTGCAATGCCGTGGATGGTTTGTCTGCCTTTGGGCATAAGAAGCATCAAGAACATTGGCACGTCAGCAAAGGAGAACATCATGGCGAAATTCTTTAAGGACCCCGACGGTAAGCTCATTGCCGCCCTTGGCAACGACGTTGCAACCCCTGCCGGTTGCACGGAACTGACCGCAAACACTGAGGACGCGGCGCACGAGAAGCACGTGCCTGTTGTCGAGACCGAGCGCGACGGTCACGTGATTCGCGCACGCGTTGGCTCGGTCGAGCACCCCAGCCTGCCCGAGCACTATATTGAGTGGATCGCCCTTGAGGCCGAGGGCCGCTTAGAGGTCCATTACCTTGAGCCCGGCATGAAGCCCGCGACGTTTTTTGCCGGCGGTTCCAAGACCGGTACCGTCTATGCCTACTGCAACCTGCACGGGCTGTGGTCCGCGACGTTCTAGGAGCGCGCCCCCGCTCGGGGTATCATAGCTAGCATATGCACATGCGAGCGCCGACTGCATCATGCGGCCGGCGCTTTTACTACGATTTCGATGGTTTACGACGGAAAGGGCTGAGCCATGAAGCTCGCGCTTGCACAGATCGATATGCGCCTGGGTGATATTGAGGGCATTTGCGGCCGCATCGAGGACCAGGCTCGTCTGGCCCACGAGCGCGGGGCGCGCGTGCTGTGCGTTCCGGCTCCGCTCTTTATGGGCGCCATGCCCGGGGGCCTGGTGGGCACTGCCGACTTTGAGCACGACATGCTTGCCGGCTTGACTGGTGTCGCCGAGCGTATCCAGGAGCTTGACATGATCTGCATCGTGCCCGCGGCGGTTTCGTTTGAGGGCCAGCCGCTGCTCGACTACATGATGCTCAAGGACGGTCATGTGGTGCCGGCGCGTTCGAGCATTGCCCTGCAGCGTGGTGAGAACAACGACACGCGTTGGGCGCCGCCGGTGTTCGACGTGGACGGCGTGCGCATCGCCGTGATTTTTGACTTGGACCGCGAACTCGAGATGTTGCCGACCGGTGTTGACCTCATTGCGTATTTCCAATTCAATGCGTTTGACATGACCGACCGCGAGACTGCCGCCATTGCCGCCGTTCGCAGCGGCGCCTACCGCAAGATCGCATCCAAGCGCAGCGTGTGGTTTGCCTGTATGGCGCCGGTCGGTGCCTATGACGAGTCGGTGTATACCGGCGGTTCGTTTGTGCTCGACGACTGCGGTCGCGTGGTGGCCCAAGCGCCGTGTTTTGAGGAGAGCCTGCTGGTTCAGGAGATTCAGCGCGGCGTGATGCTCGATGCCCTGGAAGATCACGAACTGCCCGAGTTCCGTTCCGAGGAGTGGCTGTGGCAGGCGCTGGTGCTCACCGTGCGCGACAACGCCCGGGCCCACGGTGCGTCGCGCGCCGTGGTGGCACTCGAGGGCGACTTGCCGTCGTCCCTGCTGGCGGCGCTGGCCGTCGACGCTCTGGGCCCACGTAATGTGATTGGCCTGGTGCTGGGGCGCAACCGCATCTTTACGCCGGCGCAGGAGGAGGCCGAGGCTGCTCGCTGTGCCGCCGTTCGCGCCATTGCCGAGCGCCTGCATATTCGCACGGTTGAGCGCGATGCGCCGGATGCCGCGCGCGTGCTCGACCGCGATGTGTCGGCGGGCGACGCCGAGCGCCTGCGCTCTCGCACGCTGGGCCTCATGCTGGAGGATACGGCGCTCGAGCTGGGTGCGATGGCGTTGAGTCCGCTGTCCAAAACCGAGTACGCGCTGGCGGCGCCGGCGCTTTGCGGCGGCTACCAGGGCGATTACGCGCCCTTTGGCGATGTGTACCTGTCGACGCTTGAGTTTGTGGCGCGTGTGCGCAACCGCGCGTCTGCCGTGGTGCCCCAAGAGCTCGTGACGCTCAACGCGGTGGAAGATTGTATGGAGCGCGTGCTGGCGCAGGCGCTCTCGACGCTCGACGGTCCGGTCGATATGCTCGACCGCGCGGCACAGCTGCTCGGCGGGCTCGAGCCGGGTGAGATCGATGGCGCGCTTGAGGCGCACGTGGACCGCAATCGATCTTTCGACGACATCCCGATGGCCGCTGGCAAGCCTGAGGCCTGCTCGCTGCTGCTGATGCTCGTTCGACAGGGTGAGGCTGCCCGCCGCATGTTGCCGACGGCGCCGATCGTTTCGTCCCGTTCGTTTGCCGAGCGCTCCTGGCCGTACATGCTCGCGTGGTCCGACCTGGGGCTTAACGGCAAGGAGCGTATGACGGTCGATTCGCTGGCGCGCGCCGAGGTGCGCCGTTTTGCTGACGAGGATACGAGCGAGCGCGTGCGAAACGAGATGATGGGCGTGCTGGGCGAGCTACTGGGTATTTCGCCCGAACAAATGGAGGAGTTGCGCTCTGAAGACGGTCGGCGTCGTTTACACGAGGGCATGAAAAAGTTCGAGGGCGAGGTTCAGGACGCCATCGATAAGATGATGGGCGGTCAGGGCGGACCGCAGGGTGGGCCCCAGGGCACGCCGATGCCGCATCCGTCGGTTGATCCCCGACAGTTCCCGTTCTTCTCTCAAAACTAACTATGGGATAGGATTCGCTTCCAACCCCGACACTTCAACTAAGCATCTTGGCCCCGTTGTGTTATTCTAGAACAGACGTTCGTGAATAGTGCGCGGGGCCTTGCCTTGCGCTTGGCAAAAGGTGAGGGGAGGTCGGCTTGGTTATCTTAGGTATCGACCCCGGTTTGGCCCATACAGGCTGGGGGATTATCGAGGAACGGCGTGGCGAGGTTCGCTGCCGTGCCTACGGTTGTATCGAGACCAGCGCAGGCAGTCCGCTCGCGGTGCGCCTGTCGCATATCGCCCGCGACCTCAAGGGCGTCGTGGAGCGTTATCGACCCGATACTGCTGCTATCGAGAGCATCTACTTTGGCGCTAATGTCCGCTCGGCAATCCCCACGGCACATGCCCGCGGTGCCGCGCTCGTGGCGCTTTCGGAGTGCGCGCTCGAGATCGGCGAGTACACGCCTATGCAGATCAAGCAGGCTGTGGTGGGTACCGGCGCCGCGGACAAGCGGCAGGTCGCCTACATGGTGCGCACGCTCACGCAGCTCGACCACGACCCTCATCCCGACCATGCCGCCGATGCCCTGGCTTGCGCCATCTGCCACGTAAACCTCAGCCGCACCCGGACACTTACCGGTGGCGAGTTCTATCAACAGAGAGGAACCGGATACTGATGATTTCCCAGCTCCACGGAACGCTTGTCGAGGCCACGATGAGCTCTGCTGTCGTCGACGTGTCGGGCGTTGGCTTTGAACTCGGCATTTCTGGCAGCACTGCGGCCACGCTGCCTACGCCCGGCGGTGAGGTGCGCCTCTATACCCGTATGCAGGTGCGCGAGGACGCTATGACGCTTTTCGGTTTTTCCTCTAAGGATGAGCGCACGATGTTCGACCGGCTCGTGTCTGTCTCGGGCGTTGGCCCGCGCTTGGCGCTCGCCGTGCTTTCCACCTATACCGTGGGGCAGTTGTATTCGCTGGTGATGGCCGAGGACGACAAGGGCATGGCCAAGGTTCCCGGTGTGGGCAAAAAGACCGCCCAGCGCCTCATCTTGGAGCTCAAGAGTACCTTTGCCAAGGACAAGGGCTTTGTTCCGGTCGACGTAATTCCCGGTCAGGTTGCGATGCCGGTTCCCGCCGCCGCTCCCTCGGCGATCGATGACGCCCGTGCGGCGCTCCTTTCCATGGGCTTTAGCCCGCAGGAGACCGATGTCGCTCTGAGCGGGTATGATGGGCAGGATATGCGTGTCGAGGATCTGCTCGGCGCGGCGCTTAAGCGACTCGGAATGGATGCGTGATGTGGGAAGCCGATGACTCTCAGGACCTGTGGGCGACGCCCGGCAACTCGCCGGCGGCATCCATGGCGCACGGCGAGCGCATGGTGGGCTCGGAGCTGACGGCCGAGGACCTCGATGTCGATCGCACTTTGCGCCCCCAGCGCCTGGACGATTACTGTGGCCAGGAGCATATCAAGCAGAGCCTGCGCGTGTTGATCGAAGCGGCGCAGAGCCGTGGGGAGACGCTCGACCACGTGATCTTCTCGGGTCCTCCGGGCCTGGGCAAGACCACGCTGGCCACCGTAATCGCCAACGAGTTGGGCGCTCAGATAAAAACGACGAGTGGCCCGGCCATCGCGCGTACGGGCGACCTGGCGGCCATCCTTACCAACTTGCAGCCGGGTGACGTGTTGTTTATCGACGAGATCCACCGTCTTAACCGCTCGGTCGAGGAGGTCCTGTATCCCGCTATGGAGGACTTTGCACTCGATATCGTGATCGGTAAAGGCCCGGCCGCACGATCGATTCGCCTGGATATCCCCAAGTTTACGCTGGTGGCGGCAACGACCCGCTCGGGTATGCTGACTGGCCCGCTGCGCGACCGCTTTGGCATTTCATATCGCCTGGATTACTACACGGTCGAAGAACTCGCGCAGATTGTGACGCGCTCGGCAACTATTCTGGGCGTGGCGATCGACCATCCCAGTGCACTTGAGATCGGCTCGCGTTCGCGCGGCACGCCGCGTCTTGCCAACCGCCTGCTCAAGCGCGTGCGCGATTACGCACAGGTGCGCGGCAACGGTCCCATCGAGCTCGATATCTGTCGCCAGGCGCTCGAGTTCTTCGAGATCGACGAGCTCGGCCTGGACTGGATGGATATTCGTATCTTGGAGACGCTTGCCAAGACGTTCTCCGGTCGTGCCGTGGGACTTACGACCCTTGCCAGCGCGGTGGGCGAGGACCCGGGCACGCTCGAGGACGTCTATGAGCCCTATTTGCTGCAGTGCGGGTTGATGATTCGTACGCCGCAGGGCCGTCAGGCAACCCTGCGCACCTTTGAGCACCTGGGGATTGAACCTACCGTTTAGGGCGCTTTGTTTTGGCGGGCTGTTGGGCTATCGCCGGGCATCGGGTAAACATATCGCCGTTCATCGGTTATGGGCGTTTTACTATTGCGCGCCCGTGCTATGCTGAATTGGTCTTTTTCTCATTCGGTAACGAAAGGACCGCCCATGCCTACTGACATCGAAATCGCACGTTCTGTCACGCCGCTGCCTATTACCGAGGTGGCCAAGAACGCCGGCGTCGACGTTAAGCACCTTATTCCGTACGGCTTCGACAAGGCTAAGGTCGACTATTCACTGCTCAACGAGCCGACCGATCACCAGGCCAAGCTCGTCCTCGTGACCGCTATCAACCCAACGCCTGCGGGCGAGGGCAAGACCACCACGACCATCGGTCTGGCCGATGGCCTGCGTCGTCGCGGCGTCAAGAGTGCCGTGGCCCTGCGCGAGCCTTCGCTCGGCCCCGTCTTTGGTGTTAAGGGCGGTGCTGCCGGCGGCGGCTGGGCTCAGGTGATCCCCATGGAGGATATCAACCTGCACTTTACCGGCGACTTCCATGCCATCGGTGCTGCCAACAACCTGCTGGCCGCCATGCTTGATAACCACATCCAGCAGGGCAACCAGCTTGGCATCGACGTTAAACGCATCACTTGGAAGCGCGTCGTCGATATGAACGACCGTCAGCTGCGCCACGTCATCGACGGTATTGGCGGTAAGGCCCAGGGCGTGCCGCGCGAGGACGGCTTCGATATCACCGTCGCCTCCGAGGTCATGGCAATCCTGTGCCTGTCTACGAGCATCAGCGACCTCAAGGAGCGCCTGGGCGAGATCGTCGTCGGCTACAGCTTTGCCGGCGAGCCCGTCCGTGCCCGCGACCTTAAGGCCCAGGGTGCCATGGCCGCGTTGCTTAAGGACGCGCTCAAGCCCAACCTGGTGCAAACGCTCGAGGGCACGCCCGCGTTTGTCCACGGCGGCCCCTTCGCCAACATCGCCCACGGCTGCAACTCTATCATGGCCACGCGTATGGCGATGCGCTTTGGCGATGTTGCCATTACCGAGGCCGGCTTCGGTGCCGATCTGGGTGCCGAGAAGTTCCTCGACATCAAGTGCCGTATGACGGGCGTTCGCCCCAGCGCCGTCGTGGTCGTCGCGACCGCTCGTGCGCTGAAGTACAACGGTGGCGTCGCCAAGGCCGACCTCAACGAGGAGAACCTCGAGGCACTCAAGGCCGGCATGCCCAACCTGCTGCGTCACGTCGACAACATCCAGAACGTTTATGGTCTGCCCTGCGTGGTCGCCATCAACCGCTTCCCGACGGACACCGAGGCCGAGCTTGCGCTCATCGAGTCCGAGTGCCAGAAGCTCGGCGTCAACGTTAAGCTTTCCGAGGTCTGGGCCAAGGGCGGCGAGGGCGCGCTCGAGCTTGCCGATGAGGTCATGCGTCTGATTGAGCAGCCGAGCGAGCTCAAGTTTGCCTATGAGGACGGCGCCGATGTGGCCGACGCTCTTGAGGCCATTGCCACCAAGGTCTACCGCGCCGACGGTGTTGACTTTACGCCGGCCGCCAAGCGCCAGCTCGCCGAGCTGCGCGAGAACGGCTTTGGCAACCTGCCGGTGTGCGTGGCCAAGACGCAGTACAGCTTTAGCGACAACGCCAAGGCCCTGGGCGCTCCCGAGAACTTCCGCATCACGGTGCGCGAGCTCAAGGTTTCCGCCGGTGCCCACTTTGTGGTCGCACTGACTGGCAGTGTTCTGACCATGCCGGGCCTGCCCAAGGTCCCTGCGGCCGAGAACATCGACGTCGACAACGACGGCAACATCACCGGCCTGTTCTAAGCCTGCTGCCCATAGCTGCTTGTCCGCCCCGCCGTGCCCACAAGGCCCGGCGGGGCTTTTTTATCCTTAGGCCCGCGCATGTCTTGTAGATACCGACGGGCTCTGCCCATCATAGGCTTTTGCGCGGGTAGAATGCATGGATAACTTGATGCTCACGCGCGACGGAAAGGAATCGTTGCATGGATCAGGACAAGACAACCGTGATGGGCGGCTACGGTTCCGCGCAGGCTGGCGATAGCGCCGATGCGACCCGCGTTGTTCCCAACCCCGGATATACCGACCCCGCCGCGACGCAGCCTTCTGCCGAGCCCACCCGGGTTATGGGCTATGGCGACACGGCGCAGGATTCTTGCGCTGCATCTTCGCAAGGCCCCTATGGCAACGCAGCTCCGGACCCGTTTGATTATGCGTCGCAGGATTCTTATGCCGCTTCGACACCGAATCCCTATGATGACCTGCCGCAGAATCCCATTCCGCAGCCTCAGCAGACGACGTATATGCCTCGCACGGCGCAGCCTCGCTACGAGTCGCGCGAGCCGTATCGCGAGTACCCCAAGTCGATTCCGCAATATGGCGAGGACGAGGAGAAGAAGCCGTCGCGTTCGTCGAGCGTGATCAAGAAGATCCTCATCGTGCTGGCGATCTTCTTTGCGCTGTCGGTTGTGTTTGCCATCGTGTCGGGCATGCTCAACAAGCGAGGGAGTTCAACGGCCGATACCACTGCCGAGCAAACCGAGTCCGCCTCGTCTAGCACCGTCGATCTGAGCGATATCCCGGGGCAGTACTGGTCCAACGCCAAAAAGCTTCTCAAGTCGCGCGGCGCCGATCTTTCGAATGCCGTGGTCCTGACTGATGATGGCTCAACGCCCGTCATCGATGCCAACTGGGTCGTTACTTCTGCCTACTATAACGACAACGGCAACCTCGAAATTCAACTCACGCACAAGAACAGCTCGGGCAACTCGTCCGGCGGCCAAAGCGGTACCGACAGCTCGAGCTCCAATACGCTGGAGAACTTGAGCAACAAGGCACAGGAGTTGGGAGACAAGGCGCAAGAGCTGGGCGATACGGCACAAAACCTGGGCGACACCGCGCAGAACTTGGGCGACATGGCGACGGATGCCTGGAACGCACTGCAAAACGGCATCTCGGGCGCGCAGGGAAACTAGCTGTTAAGCGGGCTACAGCTGCTCTGCTGGACGGTCGGGCGAACTAAAGCCCGAGTCAAACGTAACGACGCATGAGACGTTGGGCCGGCGCTCGTGCACGATGCGCGTGACGAGCTCCAGCAGCTCCTCGTCGGATATGTCAAAGCCGTCGGGGCGCACCAGGTCAAACGAAACGAACCCGTCGTGCTCGTGCAGGTCGTGGATGGAGAGCGCGGGATCGATCTGCATGACGCCGCGCTTGACCCAGCCGCGCAGATCATCGCCGGTTGTCGCGATGGGGTCGCAGTGCAGCGTGATGCCAATGCCCATCTGGCGCTTGATGTCGTGCTCGATGGTGTCCAGGATCTCGTGGTGCTCAAATGCGTCGCCCTCGCCGGGCATCTCCACGTGGGCGCTGGCAAACTGACGACCGGGGCCGTAGTCGTGCACCATCAGGTCGTGTGTGCCCAAGACCTGCGGATAGGACATGATCTTGTCGCGGATTGCCTGGACGAGCTTGGGGTCGGGCGCTTGCCCCAGCAACGGGCTGATGGCGTCGCGCACCAGGCCCATGCCACTGATGCAGATGAAGACGCCCACGCCCAGGCCCGCCCAGCCGTCGAGGTCAAAGCCGGTCGTCTGCGAAATAAGCGCTGCGGCCAGGACCGATCCCGAGGTGATGACGTCGTTTTTGGAGTCCTGTGCTGTGGCGATGAGTGTTTCGGAATCGATACGGTTGCCCAGCGCACGGTTGAATGCGGCCATCCAGAATTTGACGAGCATGGACAAGACGAGAGCGGCTAGGGAGACCAGCGTGTAGGCGGTGGGGGAGGGCTTGATGATCTTAGTGACCGACTCGAGGATCAGGTTGATGCCGACGGCGCAAACCAGGACGGCGACAAACAAGCCGGCTAGGTACTCGTAGCGGCCGTGGCCATAGGGGTGGCCTTCGTCTGCAGGGCGGCTGGCAAGGCGGAACCCGAGCAGGCTCACGATGTTGCTCGAGGCATCGGAGAGGTTGTTGAAAGCGTCGGCGATGAGGGAGACGGAGCCGGCGAGCAGGCCTGCGATGCCCTTGGCCAGGCACAGGGTGATGTTGAGGCCAATGCAGATGAGGCTTGCGGCGAAGCCCGCGTTGGTGCGACAGGAGGCATCGACCGGCTCGCCCTCGCTGCCGGGAACAAGCGTATGTACCAGCTGATTTACAAATAGCATAGCGGTCGTCCTCACAATCATGTTTAAGGGGATAGTGTAGCTCGCATGGGCGCACCGTGCGCCGGTGCTCAGAAAATGCAGCAATGGTCTGCCCGCGCTAACGAGCAGGCCTTCCCGTCTGCCTGGGTGGTCCATTTTGGGCCACATGGGTATGGGCATGTGCCAGTTTGCTCGACATACTTAATGTCGACAGCCCCTGTGCAAAGGAGGACGTTTCCATGGACGAGATGTTTGCCATTAAATGCCAAAACTGCGGCGGCCCTATGTACTCACACCAGGCTAAACGCAGCTTTGAGTGCGCCTATTGCGGCACGGTCGTTCCGTGGCAGGCCGATGCGGGGGAGCCCAAGAGCGCTTTGGGCATTCGCCATGCGCCGCTGACGGTTGTCGATGGGCTACTTAAGCTCACCCATGTGTCGCAGCTCGAGCGCCCGGAGGACCCGGACTGGTATTTCTTTAATTCGCACTGGCGCAATCAGTCGGTTCTGGAGCATCTGCTATGGGAGGACCGCGGCACGGCGCAGGAGTTCCAAGAAGCCACGCACGTGAGCATTCCCTGCCCCTTCTGCGGCGCGTCCTTTGAGGGCGAGTCAACGCAGCGTGTGTTTGAGTGCCCGTCCTGCGGCAACAAGATCGGCATTGCCGACCTGCTCAAGCCCGGTACGTTTAGCAAACGTCTGACCATGGGCGTGGGTGCGGAGTATGTGCCGGAGCAGGGTATTCCCTGCGAAATCTCACCGCAGCAGGCACGTGCCAACGCGCTGCAGCTGGTGCGCCAGTACCCGGATGCCTTTGCCGGGCACGACGTGGAAGACGCGATCCAAAACGACATGATGCTCTTCTATTTCCCCATGGCGCTGGCGGACCTGCGTATGATGGCGAGCTTCCCGGGCAAGGGCCTGAGCAAGGAGACCTTGGTGTACTACGAGGTACTCGATTGGGCGTATCCGCGGGCAAACTACCTGGACGTTCGTCTTATGGGCATTTTGGAGCCGTGGGACTTTGGCAAGGTGGGGCCGTTCGATCCTGCCATGCAGGAGGGCGACTTTCGCGTTGTCTCCGTCGATGCATCTACCAAGGACCAGGTGGTCATTGATAAGCTGGCGCTCGACATTGCCGGCAACGATGCCGAGGCGGTACTGGGGCTCAATAAAAAGAGCATTCGCATGTGGGCGCGCAAGGCCCGCAAGCAAAAGGACGGTCTGGTGATGGTGCCGGTCTACTTTGTCGATCGTCCGGCGACGGATAGCCGCGACGGCGAGCAGGTGCGCATCGCCGTGAACGGCCAGACGGGCCGCGCGGCCGCGGTGGTGTTTAGCGACAAGCGCGAGACGCATATCGTGGCGCCGCTCAACCTGAGCCTTCATCTGTCCGGCGAGAGCACCGTGCACGCCACGCCCATCGAGGTCAAATACGTTAAGTCGCCGTTTCTGTACCAGATCGTGCGCCGTGGAGGCGGCGAGCAACCGCGCCAGGTTGCAGCCGCCGTCGAGGGTTCCTACCGAGAAGAAAAGCCCAAACGCAAGGGCTTGCTCGCTGCGATCTTTGGGAAGTAGGGAAGCGCAGCGCGGGACGGCTCACAGGCGTGCGGGCGTTTCGGTCGCAACGTGCCGCTACCCTTGCGCTTCGCCATTAGTCGCTTCGTTGATGGCGCGGTACTCGGCACTCAGCTCGCGCGCCAGCTCTTCCTTGCTTGGAAGATACGGCAGGTATTTGGCGGCAAACACTTGGTCGTTGTCTTCGGGCAGCGTGTACTCGACGATCGAATCGCTTTTGTCCGCGCAGAGCACGATGCCTATGGGCGGATTGTCGCCTTCGTTCATGAGCTCGCGCGTGTAGTAGTTCACATACATTTGCATCTGGCCCAGGTCCTGATGCGTAAGGTCATCGGTCTTAAGGTCGATGAGCACGAAACAGCGCATCAGATAGTTGTAAAACACAAGGTCAATATAGAAATGGCGCCCATCAAAGGTGATGCGCTTTTGGCGCGCCTCGAAAGCGAAGCCACGGCCAAGCTCCAGCAGGAACTTCTGAAGATGCGTGATGAGCGCCTGCTCTAGATCGCTCTCGCGAAACGCAGTATCGTCCGAGAAACCTAAAAACTCCAGCACATATGGGTCGCGGATGATATCCTCGGGGCGACGAGCCGGGGCGCGCTTTTGGATTTCCTGGGTGACGGCCTCCTTGTCCTTGCTGGCAAGTAGGCGCTCTCGGAACATGGTGTTGATCTGGCGTTCGAGCTGGCGCGTGCTCCAGCGAGAATTGGCGCATTCGTTCATGTACCAGGCGCGAGCATCAGGGTCGGGAATGCGCATCAACCTGCGGTAATGAGTCCAGCTCAATTCGCTACGCAGTGCGTCGCGAATTGGAAACGCAAGAAAGAACTGACGCATATTGCGAAGGTTTGCGATGCCAAAGCCTCTTCCGAAATCCGCGGTAAGCCTTCTGGAGAGGCCCGCAATCAATGCCTCTCCATATGCTGCGCGCTCCTCTCCGCCCTGTTCATCAACAATGCTCTTGCCGATCTCCCAATATGCCTCAACCATCGCAAAGTTAACGGCGGTATATGCCTTGTTGCGAGCGGCGTTGAGAATCGAGGAAACCTGCTTGTAAAAAACTTCTGGCACGATTGTCGATTCCCCGCGGTTTACCAGTTCACCCATCAATATCGCCCGACTTTCCTCTTGAGGAATGCATCTTTATTACATTTAGTTTAAAGCCTCGCGCGGACACGAATTGCTGCGTTGTCTGGCACCTTCGCATGGGGGCCTTGCGGTGGTTAAAATGTGACCATAAAGGCAGTTTTAGCGAACCCCACGGGAGTGACATGCATGGACAAGAACACGCTGCTATTCCAGGACAAAGGTTCGGGTAGGTTTAAAGACGTCAAGATCTACCCTAACCGTATTGAGGTGCTCAAGAAGGGCACGTTTGGTGGCAAGCACACCGAGATTGTTTACCTTAAGGACATCACTGGGGTCAACAGGATCAAGGGCCGCGACGTTTTCCTACGTAACAGGCTGTTGACCGCTTGTGTCTTTAGCCTGAGCAGTCGTGCGAAGGCCCAGGAGTTTGTTAACGCGCTGAACATGGTGATGTAGTCGAAAGCGGCGTTCGGGCCAAGGTAAAAATCGGGGGCACAGAACGGTGTTCTGCGCCCCCGATTGAGTCGATGTGTCTAAAAGGCTGGCTTGCCTATTCGCTAGCGCCTTCGCTGTCTTCGCGGTCACTGGCAAGCATTGCTGCACCTGCGACCGTCGTCGCCACGGCGGCGGCAGCGAGCCCGGCGGCAACGCCAGAGCCGTCGCCCGTGTCGGCGAGTTTTCCGGCCGAGCTTTTGCCCTTGCCGTTCTTGTCGGCGCTACCTGCGTTGGAGCCCGTGCCACCGTCGGTGCCGGCGCCGTTGCCGCCCGCGTTGCCCGAGGCTGCAACGGTAAAGCTTGCGGCTCCGTCGCTGGCGAGCGTGTAGTTCTGCGCCGCGTCGCCCAAGAGACCGTTCACGCGCACCCAGTACGTTCCTGCGGCAAATGTTTCGCCCTCGGCCATTGCCGTGCCCGGAGCGCCGTCCGCGTCGTGCACAAACTCGAGCTGGGCCGTGCAGGCATCGGTTTCGAGCTTGCCCTCGAGTGATGCCGCAATCTTGGCGCGCACGTCTTCGCCGGCCTTAAGGCCTTCGAGTCCCTCAAAATGGGGCGTCAGCGCGCGTGGATCGATATCGATGGGCACAGAGCCCTGCAGCCCCGTAACGGTCTCGTTGCCCAGGGCGTCGACATCCACGTATTCAATGGCAAACGCATGGCCCGAAGCTGTCGCGTTGAGCGCGTTGCTGCTGCCAGCAAGGCGGAAATGACCCTCGCCAACGGTCTTGCCATCCTGGAATGAGGCATCGCTCAGCGAGTCGCCGTACGTCATGCGCATGCGGGTCGGGAGATAGTACGGGAGATAGTACGAAGCCGTCTGCTTGTGCTCCGTATCGTAATTGCGCTGGTAGATGCTCCGGGCCAGCGCCGCATCAACAAAGTCGGATGCGATGATGCCAATGTGCTTGAGGTAATCTGACTTTGTATCCTCGGTGCCGCTGGGGTTGATGTACGGGCTCTTATACAGATGCTCGTTGACTACTCGTGCCGAGGTAAAAGGATTGCCTCCGTGCGACAAGCCCGTGCAGCTGGTGTAGTTGATAGACCAGCAGCGCTCCAGGACTTGCTCCTTGGCCCCGTTATCGTCCTCGACATCTACCTCGTTGCGCGTGCGCCCGGTCGTTTCCTTCAGCGCATTATCGACCCAGCTGAGCTTGTCGGTTCCCGTGAGTTTGTACTTGTCCTGGGCGTATACCTTGGTGCAATAGGGCTCTTTGTCGCCTGTTTCCCCCGCGGCTTCAAAGCCCCGCGCGTCTTGGACGAGACACATAGTGGCGCTGTCGGAGTGAGCCTTGATCTTGTCATCCCATTCGGTAAGGTCGAGGCCCCACGTGTGGCCGCTTACACTGTTGCCGGCGAGCCTAAATCGACGCAGCAGAACGATCTTTCCGCGCACCTCGTGTAGCGCGGGGATTCGGCTCGACGTATAGAACAGTTTGGGGTTGTCGTCCAAAACCTTGGCGAAAGCCGTCGTAACACTTTCGTCGGTAGCCTCGTCGTTGCCTCGTGATACAAGCATGATGAGCGCTTCTGTCGGGTTTTCGTTCAAAAACGTTTTGAAGTAGCCTATGACATCGGAAAGATGCATAAAGTACGCGTCTTTTTTGAGCAGGTAGTAATCCCCGTGGTCGATACCGGGGTCGTCGCCCTTTCCGAGCCGGATATCAAAATAGCGAATGCCTTCGAGCAACTGCGTGGGAATGTAATCCTGCTGGCATTTTACTTGCGAGGATTGGGGCTCAGTGTCGTTGTCCACGCTGCAGGTGCCCGAATCGTGCGTACCCGGGATGCTCAGCTCGTCGAGGAACTTGTTGTCGTCGACGTATTTCATCCAACATGGCCCATCGACGTAGCTGCTGTACGTGATCCAGTCGAGGCTGCTAACCGTGGCATCGTTCTTTTTCATGTCGTAACCGATAAGTTCGAGCTCCCACGGAATGCTCTTACTCTTATGGCAGATCTTATTGTTGTCCTGGTCTTCGCCGTTCGATTCTATTGCCAGGTACTTAATGTCTTTTTTCTCGGTTTCTTTCTCGACCGTGCGGTCTCGGATGATATAGGTTCCGTTTGATTGACGCTCGAACGCAAAAGCGCGGCTGGGCTTGTTGTCATACTCGCCGCCCCATACGTGGATGACCTTTCCATCTTTGTCAGAGTCGTCGTCGACCGACCAAATGCTGTAGCCCGTCTTTTTATGCTCTTCGAAATTGAGCAAGGTGCGGATAGCATACCAGTTTGTATCGTCATTCTTGGTCGTTACGTTCTCAAGGATGAGCTTGCTGGACGTGCCGTCGTTAAACAGGTGGCAGACGTTGCCGCGAACGTTGCCGTCTTGGTTGACGCTCGCGGTGCGAAAATAGCCCGCGGGGCGAAGGCGAATGACGAACTTGTCGAGGGTGGCCGCCGGTGTGGGCGTGTCTTCTGCAAATGCCGCGCGCATGGGAAGGCCCAATCCCGCGGTTTCGGGCAGGCTTGCAAGCGGCGACAACGCCGCAAGTCCTAGGCCCAGCGTAAACGCTCGACGACTGATGGCGTGGTGTTCGGTCATAACTCCTCCATTCGCAGGGTGCGGTAATGCGCTCATTTTGGTCACTATACTGCCCGGATGTTTAAAGGTGTCGGCTTAAATTGTGTGCGCGGCGCTATAAATCGGCGGGCGGACGTGTTTGGGTGCTTGCCGTTTTCGTACCGTTGCCACATTTGGGGTGGTTCCGGCGTCCGGCATCCTCGCGTTCGTCAGGTGCCGGCATAAGAAAGGGAGGGTCGGTTTACCGGCCCTCCCTTAGTACGAAACGCTGGGGCACCGTCGCTTGTTTGCACTGCGCCCGTGTTTCCCGCTGCGCTCGCCAGTTGCTTAGCGCTTGATCTCGATATCGTCGAGCTTGACGTCCATGGCCTCGGTCTTGGCTTCGGCGATGTCGTCGGCAAATTCCAGAGACTTCATCATGGTCTCGACGGCGTCCTTGTGCTCCTCGACGTTGTCGATGCTCACGTATACGCTGCCGCCGCCTGCTTCGGTGAAGTACTCAGTCGTCACGCCGCCCGAGTGTGTATAGGAAGCGTTGCGCCAGGTCTTGCCGTTGTACTTGACGGGATCATTCTCGGTCCACTCAAAGTTGGCCTTCCATTTGGCCTCGTAGTCGAACAGCTCGTCAGCGTTCTTGTCAGAGTCGAAGACGGGGATGAAGCGGTCGCTGGCGTGCTCGCTCTCGGTGAACTTAAACTGGGCCCTATCGGCCGTGTCGCCTGCGACGTCCGTGATTTCGACGCCCTCGGGCACCTCGACCTTAAACCAGATGAAGTCGGTCCTCATATCCACGGCTGGCTTTTCTGCGCCGCCGCCACCGCCACTGCCGGTAGCGCCGCCGCTTCCGCCGCAACCCACCAGGGCAACCGCGGCAAAGAGACTGATGCAGAGGGTGAGAATCGCAAAGGCCTTCTTTTTCATGGTCGTGTCCTCCTCGATCTGTAACCGCCCATGGATTACCTGCCTTTACTGTACGCGTGGACGGCTCGCTAGGGTGGGCCATGTGTCCCATTCTGAGGGCTGGAATTGCGCCGACAAGTGGCAATATGCGCGGGTCCAAAAGAGGGGAGGGCCGATGCTGTCGGCCCCCCGGGTTGGGCGCCCGTTGTTTTAATGGGCGCATGCGCGCTGGTGCGCGTAGGCGCGTGCGGGTGTCCCGTTACTTGATCTCGATGCTCGAAATCTCGACTTCGCGTGCCTCGGAAACTGCCTCTGCCATGTCATCGGGGAACTCGATGGAGTTGAGGAGCGCCTCGGCTTCTTTCTTGTGCTGGTCGAAGTTCGAGATGAGGACGTAGACGCTTCCCGGCTCAACGTCGGTAAAGAGGAGGGTTGTGATGCCACTGTTGTCCTCGTACGTTCCGACGAGCCACGTCCTGCCGTTATACTCGACGGACCCGCCATCCTTCCACTGGAACGTATCCCCCTTCTTTTCCGCCTGGTCGGCGTGGGATTCCTCGGCAGTCAGCGCTTTTTTCCAAACGGGGATAAAACGATCGGCCGAGGCGTTCTCGTCTTCGGGGAAGGTGAGCTGGACCCTGTCGGCATTCTTGCCGGCGGAGTCGCTTACGCCGACGCCCTCGGGCATCTCGACCTTAAACCAGATAAAGTCGGTCTTCTTGGCGACGGGGGTCTTTTCCTTGCTCTCGCTCTTGGAGGCGCTGCTGCCGCCCGATGCGCTCCCGCCGCAGCCGACAAGGGCAAACGCGGCAAAGAGGGCGATGCAAAGGGAAAGGATCGATAGGGTCTTTTTCTTCATGGTGGCGTCCTCCTTGTCTGCCAGGGACATCGTGTGCCGCGGATTGCTGGGGCGGCGGTTGCGCGTGCACATGATGACTTTGTTTGCTGTGCGGTGATTCCTCCATTCGTCGTCCGGTGCCGTGATGAGCGTTGCCCCAACATGGGGCTCCTTACCTATATGTATGCCCCAGTTGCCGCTGCCCGGGAGTCTCGAAACGTGGGCCATGTGTCCCATGTTTGCGTTGGCATGGCCTATCGTTCGTCATAGAAATCCGCGATGGCCAGGTGCGCTGACGCCCATGTGCTTATGGGCTAGACTTAGCACCATTACGTGTTCGATGCGGTTGGTCGGCGGTTGCCGCCTGACCGATGTATATGACTTGAAGGTGCGTGCGTATGAGCCAAGAGATGATGGATAAAACCTGTCGAGAGTTTGCCGAGGCACTTGCCGCACGCGAGCCGGTTCCCGGCGGTGGCAGCGCGAGCGCCTTTGTGGGCGCGCTGGGCGCCTCGCTGTGCGGAATGGTTGCCCGCTACGGTGCGACCAATCCCGCGCTTGCTGATCGTGCGGATGACCTGACGCGTGCGTTTGCCCATGCTGATGAGCTGGCCCAGGAGCTTGTCGAGTTGGTTGCCGAGGACGTTCGTGCCTATGGGCAGGTGTCCGCGGCATACGGTATTCCGCGTGACGATCCGGCTCGAGCGACCGCGATTCAGGATGCGCTGCATGTGGCCGCTATGCCGCCGTATCGCATTATGGATGCCTGCGGGCGCGCGCTGGCGCTGCTCGAGGACATGGCCGACAAGGGTTCGCGTCAGCTGCTGTCCGATGTGGCGTGCGGCGCCGTGTTCTGCCGTTCCGCTATGCAGGGCGCGAGCTTGACGCTCTTTGCGAACACCACGTCTATGAAGGATCGCGCTCGTGCTGAGGAGCTCGAGACGGCGTGTGATGAGTTGCTCGACATGTGGTTGCCGCGCGCCGATGCGCTGGCGCGCCGCGCCGCCGACGCCGCAAGGAAGAGGGGATAGCCATGGCTGAACTGCTGAAGGGTGCCCCCGTCGCCCGCGCTTTGACTGAGGAACTTGCTGCTCGCTGCGTGGCTTTGCGCGAGCGCGGCGTTGTGCCGACGCTGGCTATCGTGCGCGTGGGTGAACGCGAGGACGACCTATCCTACGAGCGCGGTGCGCTCAAGCGCTGCGAAAAGGTTGGCATTGAGGCTCGCCGCGTTTTGCTTCCCGCCGATGTTTCGCAGGACGAGCTGTTGGCGGCCATCGAGGACATCAATACCGATTCGTCTGTTCATGGCTGCCTGATGTTCCGCCCGCTGCCCGCCGGCCTTGACGAGGATGCGGTTGCCGCGGCACTCGATCCTGCCAAGGACGTTGACTCCATGACGCCGGTTTCGCTGCTCACCACGCTTTCGGGGCGCGGCGAGGGTTTTGCCCCCTGCACAGCCGAAGCCGTGCTTGCTTTGCTGGATCATTACGGCGTTGAGCTGGATGGAGCTAAGGTTGCTGTGGTCGGGCGCTCGCTGGTGATCGGGCGTCCTGTTGCCGCCATGCTTACGGCGCGCAATGCGACCGTGACGACGTGCCATACGCATACGCGCGACCTTGCTGCCGAGTGCCGTGCTGCCGACATTGTGGTTGCCGCCGTTGGACGCGCGCGTACGATTGGCGTGGATGCGGTTCGCGAGGGCCAGACGATCATCGATGTTGGCATTAATTGGGACGAGGCCGCTGGCAAGCTGGTGGGTGACGTCGATTCTGATGCTGCGGAGCCGGTCGTTAACGCCATCACGCCCGTGCCGGGCGGCGTGGGCGCTGTGACGACGGCGATCCTCGCTAAACACGTGATCGAAGCGGCCGAGCGCGCATCGAAATAGGTTTTTGACCACAAGGGCTGCCGAGGCCGTGGTTTCGCCCTTTTTGCGCCGAAGCGATACACTGTTATCGTTTGATTTCTTCGCTCAAGGAGGATGCGCATGCCGTGCACAACGATTTTGGTTGGTAAGAACGCGAGCTACGACGGGTCGACGTTGGTTGCCCGCAACGAGGACTCGTCCAACGGGGTGTTTGAGCCCAAGCGTATGCGCGTGGTGCATCCCGACGAGCAGCCGCGCGTCTACACGAGCGTCCTGGGTCACCTGACCGTTGAACTGCCCGATAACCCCATGCGCTACACGAGCGTCCCCGATGTTGTTCCGGGCCACGGCATCTGGGCCGAGGCCGGTTTCAACGAGCTCAATGTGGGCATGTCCGCAACCGAGACGCTCACCACCAACGAGCGCGTTCGCGGCGCCGACCCGCTCGTCGACTACGTGCCCGCCAAGGGCAACGAGGGCGAGGACGGCTATGTTCCGGCGCAGCCCGGCGGTCTGGGCGAGGAGGACATGGTGACCCTGGTGCTGCCATATGCCAAATCCGCCCGCGACGGCGTACGCATTCTGGGCGACCTGCTCGAGCGCTATGGTACCTACGAGAACAACGGCATCGCCTTTAGCGATGTGGACGAGATCTGGTGGCTCGAGACCATCGGCGGCCACCACTGGATCGCCAAGCGCGTGCCCGATGACGCCTATGTGACCATGCCCAACCAGCTGGGTATCGACAGCTTTGACCTGGATGACGCCGAGGGCGCCCAGGCCGACCACATGTGCTCCGCCGACCTGCGCGCCTGGATGACCGAGTGGCATCTGGACCTGACGCTGGGCGTTGAGGGCGACGGCCCGGCTGCGGTCTTTAACCCGCGCGAGGCCTTTGGCTCGCACAGCGACAGCGACCATGTCTACAACACGCCGCGCGCCTGGTACATGCAGCGCTGCCTCAACCCCAGCGACGTGTGGGATGGCCCCGACGCCGACTACACGCCCGAGAGCGACGACATTCCCTGGAGCCGCGCGCCCGAGCGCAAGGTGACCATCGAGGACATCAAGTACGTACTCTCGAGCCACTACCAGGGCACGGAGTACGACTGCTACGGCAGCAAGGGCACGCCCGCTACGCGTGGCGCCTATCGCCCCATCGGCATCAACCGCAACAGCCAGCTCGCCGTGTTGCAGCTGCGCCCCTATGCGCAGCCGGCGTATCGCGCCGTGCAGTGGATGGCCTTTGGTTCCAACTCGTTTAACGCGCTGGTTCCGCTGTACGCCAACGTCGAGACCATGCCCGAGTACTATGCCGACACGCAGGCTCGCGTAACGTCCGAAAACTTCTACTGGGCCAACCGCCTGATCGGCGCCCTGGCCGACGTCCGTTTTCATGAGTGCGGCCGCGCTGTGGAGGACTATCAGGAGAAGGTCGGTGGCATGGGCCACAAGCAGATCCATGACGTCGATGCTGCCGTAGCCGCTCTGCCCGAGGCCGAGGTACCTGCCGAGCTTGCACGCGCCAATGAGACCTTTGCCGAGCGTGTTCGCGTAGAGACCGATGCTCTACTGGGCAAGGTGCTCTATACCACGAGCTGCGCCATGAAGAACTCTTTCGCGATGAACGACAACGTGAGGTAGGGATTTCCCGTCGATCGAATAGCGCTAAAACGCTTTGTCGCTTTCACTCAATCTTGGGTACAAGAACGCCAATGCAGTTGTTTGTGATTGGAGACAACCATGGTTATGAAACTCGATCAGCTTGTTAACGGTGCCATTAACGTGGGCTTTGGCGCCGCTGCCGTTGCCGTTGAGGGCGGCAAGAAGGTTCTCGACGACCTCAATACCAAGGGCGAGCAGGTCCGCAAGGACGCCGGCGCTCCCGATATCGCCCGCAGCGTGTCCGACATGTTCGAGCAGGCGGGCGGCACCATCTCCGATCTGTCCGAGCGCCTGGGCATGCAGGGCGAGACCGCGGCGCAGCGCGTGCTCGACGAGCTCATCCTGGCTCGCGTCCGCGTTATGACCGCCCCCGAGCGCACGGCTTTCCTGGCCCATGTGCGCGACATCGTCGATTCGGTCGAGGACAACGTGACCTCGGTGCCCGTCGAGTCCGTTGAGCCCGACGATGCGAAGGATACCGAAGAGGCCGAGTAGCAGCGCAGATGGCAGATTCCACCACCGATTACAACAATCTAGATCCCTTGGGTGACGAGGCGGCGGTTGTCGATGAGGTCGATGCCGCCGTCTCGGGCGCTCGCAAGAAGCCGCGCGCTGTCGATATGGTCCCCGAGGAGCCCGACGCGATGGCGCCGGATGAAGAATACCAGCTCACGCCGGCGGGTCGCCGCGAGCGCATCGGGCAGATTGTTCGCCTGGTCAAAAAGTACCGCGTGTGGGATAACCTCACGCCGGTTCGTTTGCGCCGCCTGCTCGAGGAACTCGGCCCCATGTTCGTCAAGATGGGGCAGATTCTGGCCAACCGGTCCGAGATTCTGCCGCAACGCTTTTGCGACGAGCTGCGTCGTCTGCGCTCCGACGTGGAGCCGGTGCCGTACGAGGTCGTACTCAGTTGTCTGGAAGAAGAATACGGCCTGCGCCTGGGGGAGATGTTCGATGCGATCGACCCCAATCCGCTTGGTAGCGCATCGCTCGCGCAGGTGCACCGCGCTCGTCTGGTGACGGGCGAGGACGTGGCCGTCAAGGTGCAGCGCCCCGGTGCGCAGCAGGTTATGGCACAGGACATCGATATCATCCGCTCGGTGGTGCGTATCGTTTCCAAGTTCGTCAACACCGATCAATTTGTTGACCTGCACGGCGTAGTCGAGGAGTTGTGGACCTCGTTTCGCGAGGAGACCAACTTTTTGGCCGAGGCCAAAAACCTCAACGACTTCTACGAGTTCCATAAGAGCGTTCATGGCGTGACGTGTCCTAAATCCTATCTGGACCTGTGCACCGAGCACGTGGTGGTTATGGACTACGTCGACGGCATTTCGATCGCCGATCCTGAACGCTTGGTGGCCGAGGGCTATGACTTGGAAAAGATCGGTGCCGCAATCGTCGAGGATTACTCGACGCAGGTGCTCGATGACGGCTTTTTCCATGCCGACCCGCATGCGGGAAACATTATTCTCAAGGACGGCATCGTTTACTTTATCGACTTGGGCATGGTCGGACGCATGTCGAGTCACGATCGCGGTATCGTCAAGGACATGATTTTCGCCGTGGCCGAGGGTGACGTGCCCAAGCTCAAGGATTCGCTCATGCGCTTCGCCGTGACGCGTGGCGACTCGGCTGAGCTCGATCATTCGGCCTTTTTGTCCGATTTGGACTTTATCGTGGCTGACTTTGCGGGCCTTGACCTGAAGGATCTGGATATCGGCGAGTTTTTGACCTCGCTGTTAAACCTGGCGCGCAAAAACGACGTTGAGCTGCCGAGCGTGGTAACGATGTTCGCCCGCGGCATGGTGACGCTCGAGGGCCTGCTGACTGAGTATATGCCCAACGTCAACATGATCCAGATCATCCAGACGCACATCAAAAACGAGAAGAGCACCTATGCGCGCGTGCGCGACATGGGACGCGATCTTGCCGCGAGCAGCTATCGCGCGGCAAAAGGCTCGCTCGAGGCGGCCGAGTATCTTGGCCTGGCTTCGCGCATGCTCACGCGCGGCCAGCTTAAGGTGAACACGCAGATCATGAGCAGCGATAAGGCGCTGCGACAGCTGGGTGGAATTATCGACCGCATGTCGATGGCAATTGTGATTGCCGGCCTGTTTATCGGCTCGTCGGTGGTGTACTACGCGCGCATCGAGCCGGTTGTGTTTGGTATCCCGGTCATTGGCTTTATGGGCTACGTCAGCGCACTGGTGCTGGCGCTTATGCTGGGCCGCAATATCTGGCTCAACAGTCACGGCGGCAAGCACTAGAGGCCGCGACCGTCACCGCATTTTCCTATCGCAAACAATAGCTTTTACCTTGGGCTTCGCCTGCGTGCGAGGCCCTTTTGCGTGATACCATTTTGACGGTAATAATCGATGGCCTAGATGGTGGTGCGGAGACGCATGAATGCGCGGTTTACCTGCGCGTTTGGGAGAATTGGGGTGCAAGTCCCCGGCTGTACCAGTAACCGTAATTCCTCTTGGCTCGGGATGTTCGCGTCGCAGATCGGACGACGTGCCCGAGTCGTTAAGGTTAAGTCGGATCGCCTCCCATCTTGCATGCGGCTGCGGCGTATGCCGCCGGTGTGCATAGGGCTCTGGAGGGAAGGGGGACCCCGATGGGGGAACTCGAGCGCAACATGCGCGATGACGTGGGGCAGCCTCAAGGCAACGCTCCAAGTACAGACAATGGGAGACAAATGGATATGTTTGTGGACGAGCGTCAGCGCGTCTCGCATCGCCGTGGCGCAATTGCGCGCGGCGTAGCCAAGCGCGGCCTGGTGGCATTCCTGGCCTTCGCGATGGCCTTTGGCACCACGCCGGCTCAGCTGTGGGCCGAGGGCGCCGAGGGCATTGCCGAGGCTGTGGCTCAGGCTACGACGCCGAGTGAGGGCACGGTGGCCGCGGATGGTGCTGCCGACCAGGGCAACGCCGAGGCTTCGGATTCTGGGAGCGCGCCCGCAGCTAGTGCCGCCACAACAGGGGCGGCAGCTGGCGACGAAGGTTCGGCGACGGGGGAGAACCCTGCCGCGAGCGAGCAGTCTTCGACGGTATCCGCTGGCCACGCAGGATCTGCCGCCGCGGCTGCCGTCCAGACGGAGAGCCCGACAGAAACCGGCGATGTCGCCAAGAAGCAAGTCGAGGTCTCGTTCTCGATTATCGGCACCGATGCCGACGGCAAGGCTCAGACCTGGGTGGCGCCTACGCAGCTCAAGCTCGACGAGGGCGCGACGGCTGCGGATGCCTTTATTAAGCTGCAGGAGAAGACGGGCTTCAAGGCGGACTACGATCCGAACACGGCATACGGGTTCTACCTCAAAAGCATCACATCCCCGAGCGATGGCCGCACGCTTGCCTACGATCCGACGACTTATGCCTTCTGGCAGCTGTTCGTCGACGGCGCGTCTTCCTCGGTTGGCGCGAGCAGCGTCAAGCTCACCCAGGGGCAGAAGATTGAGTTTGCCTATACGGCTGGTAGCGCGTCCCCTGTCGTTAAGGACCAGGTTTCCGCAAATGTGACCGTCATTGGTCGCGATGCCCAGGGCAAGACTCAGACTTGGGTCGATAACGCGCAGTATGTGGTGACGTCCGGCTCGAGCGCACTTGACCTTACGAAGGTCGCGCTCGAGGCGAATGACATCGACGCCGTTGCTGCGGGCTCCTTCATTCTGAGCCTTAAGTACAACGGCGTTGAGCTGGGTACGCCGCTCGATTATTCGACCTATTGGCAGCTGTTCATCAACGGCAAGTCGAGCGACTACACGGCGGACAATGTCACCATTCATACTGGCGATACCGTTACGTGGTTCTACGGTGGTTGGGGCGACCAGTTGCCCTCTGATTCCGTCCATGCGTCCGTTCAGGTCCTCGGTAAGGACAAGGACGGCAAGCAGCAGGTGTGGGCCTCGACGGGCCAGACGAGTCTCAAGGCGGGCTCTACTGCCAAGGATCTCCTTGAGCAGACCGGCCTTAAGCTCGATGCTAGCGAATCGTCTTGGGGCTGGTTCCTCAACGGCATTTATTCGCCGTTCGATGGTAAGTCCTATGGCTGGGATGCTGCGACCAATAGCTATTGGCGCTTCTACGTAAATGGCAAGTTCGCCGACGTTGGCGCCGGTGCCTACAAGCTCCAGGAGGGTGACGCCGTCACCTTTATGTATGGTGCTGACGCCGATGCTCTTCCCGGTCAGGTTCTTGGGTCCGTCGATGTTATCGGTCCCGATGTCAACGGCAACAATACTCGCTGGGGCTCGGCAAGCAATGTTTCTCTGCCCGAAGGCTCTACGGCCCAGGACCTTATTGAGACGGTTCTGAAGGCGAAGGGCGTTACGTACAACGCCTCCCAGAGCGGTGCATATTGGTTCCTGAATTCCATTACTTCGCCGTTCGATCACAAGCCGTATGTATGGGATGCTGCGACCAATAAATATTGGCACCTGTATATCAATGGAGAGCCCTCCTTACTCTGCGCCAATCAGATTACGCTCAAGAGCGGCGATAAGGTTACGCTTGCCTATACCACCGACGATTCGGCCATGCCCGATCCCGACAAGATTGTCGTGGACCCGAGTGCGACGACTCCTGATTGGGATGCCGAGTGGGCCGGCTACGGCAACAGTGGCAACGGTTCGACCGTAACGGATGCCAAGACGCCTGCGCAGGCCGCCGATCTTAAGTGGGCCTTCGATTGGAAGGCCGAGTCTGGCCAGCAGTATGCCAACTGCAGCGAGCCTGTCATTGCTAACGGTTTTGTGTACATCGCGACCGAGAACGAGCTCATTAAGATCGACTCGTCCACGGGCAAAAAGGTTGCCTCTGCGCCGCTTGCCTCCAAGGTGAGCTACACCTCTCGTCCGATCTATACCAACGGCCTTATCATCGTTCCGCTCAACGGCGGTGCGGTCCAGGCGATTACTGCGGACAAGCTGATCTGCAAGTGGCTGACGCCTGGTTTGACGGACTTGACGCAGAGCTCCTGCACCGTGATTTCGGACGGCGAGTACGTCTATGTTGGTACGGTCGATATTTCGTATGACGAGAACTACAACGCGACCTACGGCAACGGCTCCCTGAAGCGTATCAAGATTGCCACGGGCGAAGTTTCTTGGCAGAACATTGACCCCTCCGAGGGCTATTATTGGACTGGCGCTGCGCTGACGGATAAGTACGCCATTGTTCCTACGAGCGCGGGCACGCTTAAGTGCATTGATAAGACGACGGGCGATGTCGTTTCGACCATGAAGCTCGGCGCTGTCGCAAATGCCGATTGCATTGCCGATCCGTCCAATGGTTCGACCTTCTATCAGATGACGCACGACGGAAAGCTCCATGTGATTTCGCTTTCGGCAAAGGGCGTGCTGAGTGAACAGAAGACGGTTGATCTGGGCCTTACGAATAATCTGAGCGCCCCTGCGGTGTCTGGTGACAATCTGATTGTCGGCGGACAGACGGCTAAGGGCTCTGCTCTGGTTCTCTATAACCTGAAGACGGGTAAGACCACGATGGTCGCTGCTGCCGACGGCAAGGCGCTGCCGGCTGGCCTCAACGGTATTGCTGCTACTCCGCTGGTGAGTGTTCAGGGCGGCAAGACCTACGTGTACTTCACCGTGAACAGCGCGGATAGCAAGGATTACGTCAACTACTCTACTGGTGGTGGCGTGTATCGCTATACGCTCGGCGACGCAGAGGCGACGCAGATTTATAATGCGGCCGGCCATTACCAATACTGTGACTCTCCGGTCATTGCCGATGCTTCTGGCAACCTCTACTACATCAATGATTCGGGCATGCTGTTCAAGCTCGGGGCTGTTGAGTCTTGGACGGTTGCCTTTAATTCCAACGGCGGGTCTGCTTGCGACACTAAGTTTGTGGCTACGGCCGACGGCAAGCTGGTCAAGCCGGCCGATCCGACGCGCGATGGCTACACTTTCGGCGGTTGGTTCACCGATGAGGCTTGCACGCAGGCGTATGACTTCAGTACGCCGGTGACGGCCGATCTGACGCTGTATGCCAAGTGGACCAAGAATGCCGTTAACCCTGGCGGCAATGGCTGTTCTGGCACTAATGGTGGCAACGGTGGCGCTGGCAACGGTTCCGGCGCTGGCGCTGGCACTGGCACTGGCACGGGTTCCGGCTCCGGCACGAAGGGCCAGCAGGCCGGCGGCGCTATCGCCCCGGGTCAGAAGCCGGTGACCAAGACGACGGTGTCGACCAAGACCGAGACCAAGGACAACAAGTCCGACAAGAAGGACTCCGATAAGTCCGATAAGAAGGACGAGAAGAAGTCTGACAAGAAGGACAGCAAGTCCGACAAGAAGTCCGATTCCAAGTCCGATACGGGTGCTGCTTCCACGACCACTGCTAAGAAGTCCTCTAGTGCTTCCGAGCAGGAGACTGGCACCAACCCGCTCGCCATCGTTGGCATCGCCGCCGGCGTCATCGGTCTCGCCATCGTCGGCGTGTTCGTGTTCACCAAACGTCGGTAGGTGAGGGCTGTGTCCAATAAATCCAAGGACGCTGACCCCAAGCAACCAGATTCCTCGTTTATCCAGCTTGACGATGCAAAGCAAAAGGGCGCCGCTTCGGCGGCGTCCGCCCCTCGCCGCAAGGCGCTCCTCGGCGTTCTGACTGCCGCGTGCACCATTCTGATCGTCGTCTCGCTGGGTTTCGTCCATCCTTCCGCAAGCGGTGCCTGGTCTATCGACTGGATCATTCAGGCCGTGACGGGGGAGAGCGTCGTCACCAAGGACACCAAGGCGTCTGGCTCGTCTGCCGCTTCGGGCGAGGCCAGTTCCAAGGATTCCAAGTCATCGAATGACGCAAAAGATGAGTCCAAGCATTCTGATGAGTCCAAGTCCAAGGACGATTCCGAGTCTTCAAACAAGGAATCGGACAAGAACTCGGATAACAAGAAGTCCGAGGACCAGGACGGCAAGAAGTCTGGCGATAAATCCGCTGCCCAAAATACGGGAGCCGGTGATACTTCCAATGCGTCTGGCGGTGCTTCTTCGGGCGGTGGCCAGTCGTCTGATGGAGTTTCATCCTCTAATGGTGGAAACGCCTCCTCGGGCGGCCAGAGCGGCTCGCAGGAGTCCAGCTACGTAACAGTGACGGTTTCGGTCACATCGAGCGCTGTGGGCAATCCTGTGTCTTCTGGTGGCACCTTTACCTTTAACGAAGGCGCTACCGTCTACGATGCCCTTTGCGCGCTGGGCCTTTCTGTCAACGCACATGGCTCGTCGTACGGCACGTATGTCTCCGCGATTGGTGGTTTGGCCGAGAAACAGTACGGCGGTACGAGCGGCTGGATGTACTCCGTCAACGGCACAACGCCCATGACGGCCTGCAGCAACTACGTTCTCTCCAACGGCGACAACGTGGTCTGGTATTACGTTACAGGCTAGAGGCCTCGACATAGCGCGCCAGACGGGCGGTTCGGACAAACATCCGGGCCGCCCGTTTTTCATGCGAATGGGATTGGGTCGCCGGGTCTCTCGGCAAACAAAAAACCGGTTGGAACGGGAATTCCAACCGGTTATACATTCAAGCAAATAATGAATCGACTACGACCGTGCGCCCTCGAGGAAGAAGCGGCGGCTGAAGTAGTTGTACCAGGTGACGAGGAACGTGGCGATGGCCTTCATGGCCTGGTAGCCGATGCTCAAAAACGTGACGCCCACAAACATGTATAGGTCGTTGAGGCCCAGGCCGATCACCGACAGGATGGTGAAGATCGTGAACTCGCGCTTGCGGCTCATGCCCTCGCGGTGGTCGAACACGTACTTCATGCTGAGCCAGTAGTTGACCACGACGGACGTGGTAAACGAGACCGTGGTGCTCATCAAAAAGTCGAGGTGAAACAGCTCGACAAGCGCAATGAGCATACCCCAGTCGATGCCAAAGGAGATAAGACCCACGACAGCGAACTTGAGGAACTGCTTGGTATGAGGTTGTGCCAGTGCCTTGCGCACGTAATCACATCCAATGCGTTGATGAATCGAGCAGAGGATACTTTAGAGCTTTTGCAAGGGAAGCGTAAGGTCTTTGCCAAGAACTATACGAACTCGCCAAATTTTCAAGAGCTAATCCGCAAACGTTGAAAATTTGCCCGTAAACGAGCAAAGCCCACGAACAACACAGCGCTTGACGCGCGTCATCCGTGGGCATTGTAAAGCTGTAAGGTTGCGAGTTACTTGGTCTCATCGCCTTCCAGGAAGATCTTTCGGGTCACAAAGTTGTAGACCATGACAAGCGCGGTGGCGCAGATCTTGGCGATATTGGCCTCGAGTCCCAGGCCGGCGTTGAGTGTCAACACGATACCGTCGTTGAGTGCCAGGCCGATCACGGACAGCACGACAAAGATAATGAACTCGCGGCGGCGGCTCATGCCTTCCTTGTGCGCAAACACGTACTTCATGCTGGCGACGTAATTAAAGATGAGTGAGATGATAAAGCCGCTGGTGTTGGCGATTAGGATGTTAAGGCCCAGACCGTAGTGGAGCAGATTCATGATGCCAAAGTCGATGACCGTGGCGACGATGCCGACGACGCCAAACTTCATGATCTGCGCAAGGAGCTTCTGCATGGTACCTGCCTTAGGGTGGCGCCGGGACGCCGTGGGGATGATAAACTCAGCAAGTTTAGCCAATCCCCACGGGTGGTGCTAGGCGCGCTCCTCGATAGCACCGTTTCTATATGCATCGAGCAGCTGGCGCAGGTCTTGGATCTGGCTGCGGATCTTGGCTCCGGAATCGGTGTCGCTCACCATGCGGCGACGGTCTGCTTGGTCAAAACGGTTGGTCTCGCTTTCGATGTCCACGTTGCGCGTGAGTGCCTCGGCAACCGTCGTAAAGGCCCGGTGCGACTTGAGGCGGCAGCCGCGCGAGCTCGAGATGAGCGTATAGCCGGCGATACCCGTCTTGGGGTGGTAGGCGCGGCAGAAGCCGCCATCGATGACCAGCAGCTTGCCCTCGGCGCGGATGGGCTGCTCGCCCTTGGTGGTCTTGACGGGCGTGTGGCCGTTGATGATGTGACCGGTCGGTGAGCATGCCATGGGCGCGACGCCAAACTCGCGCATGATGTCATTGCAGACCGAGGGCGACTTGGTAAGCGTAAAGTACGGGTCCATCGGCTCGACCCAGGTGCTCTTATCGGCGATATAGGCGCGCTCAAAGGTGCGCACCAGGCGTCCGCTGGCGGGTGAGTTAAAGCCAATCCACAGGTACCACATCCAGTCGAGAGCGTCGCGGTCGCCCACGCGCCAGGCGCGGCGGGCGATGTGGTCGCAAAAATCGAGATAATCGCGGCCAGCGTGCCAGGTGCCCAGGCAGTTCATGCTGCTAAAGGTGCCGTCTTCGTTGAGCGGCACGCAGCCATGGAACAGCAGGTTGCCGTTGGCGACCTTGTATATCGAGCCGTGGGAATAGAGGAAATCGATATGGCGATGCAGGTGATCGGCGGTGACAAACTCGGACACGAGCTTGTCGATGATGTGCTGCTCCTGGGGCGTGAGCGTATAGGGGTCCGTCGGGTCGACGGTGGGGAAGTCGTTGGTCGTGAGCGGCCACACGCTGCCGTCGGCGAGCGTGACCGTGCCGGTGTCGTGGTCGATCTTGTCGAGTAACAGGCGGTCGGTCATGTCGAACTCGGGATGGCGCTGGATAATCTGACCCTCGAGCTTAAAGAGCAGCACGTTGATGGCCTTGATCAGCGGGGTGATGGACTCACCGGCGGTGTAGGTGGCATCGGCAAAGGCGACAAGCTCACGCAGCGAGATGCCGTAGTCGTTCTCCAGGATCTCGTAGTTGTCGTAGCGTAGGTTGTTGCGCAGCACCGTGGCGATGCAGGCGGGCTCACCGGCCGCAGCGCCCATCCACAGCAGGTCGTGGTTGCCCCACTGGATGTCGAGTGAATGGTAGGTGAGCAGGCGGTCCATAATCTTGGCCGCGCCGCCACCGCGGTCGAAGATGTCGCCCACCAGGTGCAGGTGGTCGACGGCCAGGCGCTTGATGAGCGAGGCAAGCGACTCGATAAAGTCGTCGGCGCTTGCGGTCTCCAGGATGGACTCCACGATGCGCTCGTGATAGCGCACGCGATAGTTGTTCTCGTCCGGGTGCGTGTGCAACAACTCGTCGATGATATAGGCGTAATCGCGTGGGATGGCCTTACGCACCTTGGAGCGCGTATAACGGCTCGAAAGCGAGCGGGCAACCATAATGAGTTGGTCAAGCATCGTCTTGTACCAGGTGGGCGAGTCCTCGCGTTGGCTGCGGACCAGCTCGATCTTCTCGCGCGGGTAGTAGATGAGCGTGCACAGCTCGCCCTTCTCGTCAAAGGAGAGCGTTTCGCCAAAAATCTCGTCGACATGCTCGCGCACGACGCCCGAGCAGTTGTTGAGGATGTGCATAAAGGCTTCGTACTCGCCATGCACGTCGCTCATAAAATGCTCAGTGCCTTTGGGCAGGTTGAGGATGGCCGAGAGGTTGATGATCTCGGTAAACGCGGATTGCTCGGTGGGAAACTGTCTCGACAGCAGGCGCAGATACTTGAAGTCTTGCGGATTGCGATCGAATGCGACCATGAAACACCTTCCGATAGGGCTGGTAAAACTGATAAACAGCGTAAAACGTTTATCAGTATGCGCCGCTTTTGTTTCGATTGGGGATGGGCAGCCGAATTGTTAGCCGAACGGTTTGGTAAATCGATTTAGTGGAGGTAGATATGGCGGTTGAGTGGAGACGACAGAGGGTGTTTTCTCAGATATTTATGCGTGGGGCCGGTGGAGACGATGGTGGTAAAGATGTTCGCTATTTTTGGTTCGATTTGGTAAATAGTGGACATATGTACCGTATGTAGGCTCACTGTGCGATAATTTGCGCAGCAATGAGTAAGGAGCCTCATATGAGTGATTTTGTCCTGACCTGTGAATCCGCCGCCGACCGAACCCGTGAGTTCTTTGCGTCGCGCAATATCCCTGTCGTGTGTTTTCATTACGAGATCGACGATGTTGTCTATACGGACGATCTGTATCAGTCGATTACGCCGGACAAGTTTTTTGCCCAGATTGCCGCGGGCGCCATGCCCAAGACGTCTCAGGTGAGCGTGGGTGAGTACGAGGAGTTTTGGGAGCCGTTTGTTGCCGAGGGCAAAGACGTGCTGCACCTGACGTTGTCATCGGGTATTTCGGGCACGTATGGATCGGCCTGCGTTGCGGCGCAGATGCTCGCGGATCGCTATCCCCAGGGCGGCAAGGTGCGCGTCATCGATTCGCTGGCGGCGTCTTCGGGCTTTGGCCTGTTGCTGGAATATGCCGCCGACGTGCGCGATAGCGGGGCGTCACTCGACGAGACGGCCGCTTGGATCGAGGAGCACAAGCTCAACCTGCACCACTGGTTCTTCTCGACCGATCTGTCGAGCTACCTGCGCGGCGGTCGCATTTCGGCCGCGAGCGCGATCATCGGCACGGCGCTTAAGATTTGCCCGCTTATGACGGTCGATTGCGAAGGTGGGCTGTCGCCACGTGAGAAGATTCGCACTAAGAAGCGCGCGATTTCCGAGATGGCTAAGACCATGATGGCACACGTGCAGGACGGTGCGGATTATTCGGGTAAGTGCGTCATGTCGCACTCGGCGTGCCGCGAGGATGCCGAGGCAGTTGCGGCGCTGATCGAGGAACAGATTCCGCAGCTTAAAGGCAAGATTGAGATCAATAACATCGGTACTCTGATTGGCTCGCATACCGGACCTGGCACGGTGGCGCTCTTCTTTATGGGCGACAAGCGCGTGGATTAATTTGCCCCATCACATCGCTGCATGATTGCTCAAACGAAAACGGCCCGCCTCACGTTTGTGGGGCGGGCCAAGATGTTTTGCTAGCGTTTCTTTCCGCGGAAGAAGAAGCCGTGCAGTGACGGCTTGAGGCCGCGGTTGGCGCGACGCTCCTCGATATGATCGTGGATCGAAGCGACGCGCTCGATAACCTCGTCGGGAATCGGCACGTCGGGATTCATGTTCTCGACCTGGCTGACCTCGGCGGCGGCGACCTGGTCGATAATGGGCACATCGTCGTGCGAGATGACAGGCGTGGCGTCTTCTTTCATCTTGCGGTAGCGCTGCATCATGTCGGTCTGTAGCTGCTGGGCCGAAGGCGGTGTCCAGATGATGGCGTTGGCACCGGCGGCGATGGTCTCGCGGATGCTCTCGGGCGTCTTGCCGCCCGGCGCGATGAGCGGCAGGTTGGGATAGTGCTCGCGCAGTTCACGCAGGACCTGCGGCGTGTTTTTGCCAGCGGCGATGTTAAGAATCTTGGCGCCGGCGCGCACCTTGGCGTGAGCATCGTCGTCGCAACGTACGACCGTGGCGATGACGGGGATGTCGGCGATGTTGGTGATGTGCTCGACCATCTCGGCGGTGGCGGGGGAGTTGACCACACAGCCCGCCGCACCCTGCATCTCGGAGACGGCTGCCATCTGAACGGAGCGCTTGCCGGTGGTGGTGCCACCGCCCACGCCTACGAAGACCGGGCACTCGGCGACGGTCAGCAGCGCCTGCGTAATGGCGGGCTGCGGCGTGAAAGGGTAGACCGCAAAGACGGCATCGGCGTTGGAGTTGCGGATAACCGCGACATCAGTGGTGTAAATGAGCGACTTGATGCGGCGGCCGAAGAGCGTGAAGCCGCTGGCCTCCTCGATCTCGTCGGGCATGCGGAGGGCCGCCTTGCGCAAACGCCCGTCGATGGGCAGGGGCTCCATAGGGAGCAGGCCGTTGGGCGTGACGGCTACCTGGGGCTCGGTGAACTCGTCTGCGAGCTCGACCTCGGAGAAATCGACCGAGGCGACGATGTCCTCGTGAACCTCGGCGGGCACATCGATGGGAGCTTGGTCGTTTGCCGCGGCAGGCGTGTCGAAGGAGCTGGTGCCGACGAAGGCGTCGACGCGCTCGTTTAGATCGTTGAGGGTATCCATGGAGGCTCGATTCTATGTGATGACGGCCGGCAGGGTGCCGGCAGCGTTGTGCTTGCTAAATCGTTTGACGAGTTGATTTTTCCCCGCCGCGTCCTCCGTTAGACCGAAGGGCGGCGAACGTGAAGGAGCTGTGGTGGCGGTGATCGAGGTGCTATCTTGAAAGTCCCGTTTAAAAGAGAGGTGACGCGGTATGGAATTTTCGGCAATGTTGGGCTCGATTGGCCTATGCGTGGGCGCAATCGTAGCCGCCGCGGTCATCTACTTTGTGGTCACGGCCATTAAGGGCAAAAGGGCCGAACGCAAGGAGCGCACGATGCTTAAACAGCATCGCGACCAGCAGGGCAAACGCGCACGGAGATAGCTTGTTGAGTTTTGGATCCGTGCGCTAGCTGCGTTTTCGGATCAGGGCAATGTAGAAGCCCTCAAATTCGCGGCTGGGCGGAATGGTGAGCGTGCCGGGCAGGCCGTTGGCGATGGCCGATACCTGACCCGCGGCAATGGCCTCGGTCAGGGCGTTGGACTCGATGCGCGGCTCCTCACCAGCTTCCTGGGCACGGCGTGCCTCACTTTCGCTTGGCGTGCCGTCGAGGGGGATGAGCTCGCAGTCCATATGCTTGTCGAGGGCTTCTTGCAGGGCGTCCTCGTTTTCCTGCGGCAAGATCGAACAAGTCGAATAGACGAGCGTGCCGCCCGGTTTGAGGGCTCCCATGGCGCGGTCCAGAAGCGCACGCTGCGAGCGGGCGCATTTGACGAGCAGCTGCTCGGTCAGGCCGCGCAGGCTTTTCTCGTTGCCGCTGATGACGGTGCCCGTGCCGGTGCAGGGAGCGTCGAGCAGGATGCGGTCAAAGCGGAAGAACTCGTCGAGCTCGCGTGCGTCGGTGCGCATGACGGGCACGTTTTTTGCGCCTTGGCGGTGGAGGTTGGCTTCGAGCTTCTCGGCGCGGGGAATGCTCATCTCGCAGGCGGTAAGGTGCGCCTGCCCCTGCGTGAGGGCGGCGATCTGCGTCGTCTTGCCGCCAGGGGCTGCGCACATGTCCAGGATGTCCTCGCCTGCCTGTGCGCCCAGGACCAGCGGCGGCATCATGGACGACAAGCTCTGCAGGTAGATCTTGCCGTCGCGGTAGATGTCGAGGTTCCACAGATCGGAAACCTGGGCCTCGGGCAGGATAAAGGCGTCTGGGTACCAGGCGACGGGGTTGTGGGCGATGCCGGCGGCATCGAGCGCCGCAGCGATGTCCTCGGCGGTCGCCCTGAGCGTGTTGGCGCGCAGTGTGACCGGGCGTGTGGCCGCGGCGCCGAAGCCCTCGATCATGAGCTCGGCATCGGCGGGCGCATAGGCGCCGGCGACCGTGTCGACCATAAAGCGTGGCAGGTCGGCAGCGCAGGGAAGGGCGGCAAGCTGGTCGGAAAGCTCAGTAGCAGCAAACTGCCTAAGCTTGAGCTCGGGCTTAACCGGCTTTTTTTGCTTACGACGACGCGGCTTGGACATCCGTCTTTCCTTCCCATCCCAAATTGACTACTTTCCGGACACGCCGCTGCTGGCGTGCTTTAGTACTGGCTCTCGTGCTTGCTAAAGAAGTCGAAGCGCGGGGGCAGCGGCTTCACGCGGTGCTCGCCGGGCTTCTCGCCCAGGATCTCCACGAACTCGTCCGTGGAGGCAAAGATGTTATCCCAGCTAAAGAAAGCGACCGGGTCGACGTCGAAGTACTCGCAGATGAGCTCGCAGCCGGCCGGGACGATGCCGTGCATGAGCACGGTCGCCACGCGCAGCTCGGTAAAGGCGTCGACAAGGGCCTGCGTCATCGCGGCATTGGCCGGCTCGCCCTCGAGCTTGTTGGCGGCCTTGGAGGCGTCGCTCCAGCGCTTGTTGGCGGCGCGCAGGTAGTCGTCGCACACGGCAAGCGCGCGGTGCGTCTCGAACTTGTACATGGCCTGCTCAAAGGCGAGGGCTGCCTGCTGGGCGGCTTCGACCACGGTGTCAGAAGCGGCACCGGCGGGGATGCAGCCGTTGCGGTAGGGGCTCTCGTCGCCTTCCTTGACGGCGACGCCGTAGAAGCAGCTGCGGGCCAGACGGTTGAACACGCCGGTCAGCAGCGCGCTCTCCTTAAGGGCCGGGTCGATAACGCGCTTGTCGTCGCAGGCGCGTACCTCGTTGCCGTCCTTGTCCTTGCCGGTCACACGCGTGTCGTATGCCTTGGGGCTAAAGCTCACCGGCTTTTCGGATAGGCCGAGCGACAGCCAGTGCGCGCGCATCTGCTCGCAGGTGTAGTGGTTGAGCAGGTCGTCTGCCGGCGGGGGAGGCGTCTGCGAGGACGAGCTGGCCTTTTTGCCCATGTAGAGCAGGTGGTAGCAGGCGCTGACGGTGCTCTGCGTGAGGTCCCAGCCCAGGGCCTCCCACATGGCGGTCTGCGCGATGCAGTAGAAATAGATGTTGTCCTGACCGATGAACTGGTAAATCTGAGCGTCGTCAGAGCACCACCAGTCGCGCCAGTCGAGCGAGCTGTGCTGGTAGGTGGGTGCGGGCACCTGCGTGGAGTCGTCGGCGGGCTCGCCCATGAGGGCGGCATCCTGGGCGGCGACGCCCTCGGTCACGCCGGCGGCCTTGGCATCGCGCGCGAGCACGGTACGCGTATAGCTGATGGGCGCCCACAGGCTCTCGGGCCAGCACCAGCAGGTGACGTCGGAGACGCCATCGACCTCGGGCACCGGAACGCCCCAGTCGATGTTGCCGGTGATGCGGAAGGGCACGAGCGCCTTGCCGCTGCGGAAGCGCACGCCACCGTTGGCGAGCACCGCGTGGGCATCGTCGCGCTCCTTCCAGCTGGGGAAGGTGACGGTAAAGCTGCTCTTGTTGCCCTCGGGCTCCAGCACGGTGTGCTCGGGAAGCTGATCCTCGACGGCATCGAAGGCCTCGCGGAACTTGTTCTGGATGTAGAGCTGAGCCGGCAGCAGCCACTCCTCCATGGTCTTGGAGACCACGGAGCGAACCTGCGGATTCTGGGCGAGCTTGGCGGTATAGGTCTTCATAAAGTCGAGGTAGGCCGGCAGGTCGAAGTAGAGGTTGTCGACCGGGCGCAGCTCGGGCACCTCGCCGGTGAGCTGGCTCTTGGGCGCGATGAGCTCCTCGGGCTCAAACTGGTGGCCCAGATCGCACTCGTCGGCGTACGCCTTCTCGGACTTGCAGCCCTGGATGGGGCAGCGGCCGATGACCTGGCGGCCGTTGAGGAACGTGCCGGCCTTGGCGTCGTAGAACTGCAGCGTGGAGCGCTTGGAGATGGTGCCCTGCTCGTGCAGGCGCTCGATAATCTCGGCGGTCACCTCGTTGTGAATCTGCGCAGCCGGCTCAAGGCCCGAGCCGCCGTAGATATCGCAGCTGATGTTGTAGTTGTTGAGGGTCGCGGCCTGGCGGGAGTGGTTGGACTCGACATACTCGCTAATGGACTTGTCGTAGCTCTCGTTCTCCTTGAGCTTGCGGTAGCTCTCCATGATGGGCGAGCCGTAGCAGTCGGTGCCCGAGGTGAAGATGACGTTCTCGCGGCCCAGGCGGTCGCGCAGGAAACGGGCGAAGAAGTCGGCCGGGACAAAGACGCCGCCAACGTGGCCAAAGTGAAGGCCCTTGTTGCCGTAGGGCTCGCCGGCGGTAACGATGGCGCGGCGCGGCCAGCTGGGACGGTCGTTCATGGAGTATTTGGATGCCATGGGACTCCTTCGCATATGGTGAGAGCGCGGCCGGGCGCGGGGCTCGGCGACGCGGTGGTCAATTCGTGCATATCGTTCGACATTATCGCACATGCGGACGGGTACGTGGCAGGGGCGCTATCCTAAGATGCTATGAATGAGATTTCCAACATACATGCGTTTGAAGACGAGGATTTTCTGCACGCTTGCTTCGTGTGGGGGATGGTCGTAGTCGGCGTGTTTGCCGTGTGCCTGGTGCCGGTGTTTATGCTGCTGGGCGGGCCTGCGGACCTGGATGCGGCTGAGGCGGGCGGCTGGATGGCTGTCGTGGGCTGGATAGTCGGCTTGGCCGCGATTTCGGCGGCGTCATTTGCCGTGCACGAGCTGGTTCACGGTGTGTTTTTTAAGCTGCTGGCGCCTGCGGGCGCGCAGGTGACCTTTGGGGCGAATCGCGAGACGGCGATGATCTATGCCTGCGCCGAGGGCGTTGTGTATTCGCGCCGGCGGTACATGGCGGTTTGTCTGGCGCCGACGGTTGTTGTGACGGCGGCGTTTGTCCTGGGGTTTGCGTTTTCGGGCTATCCGCTGCTGTGCTACCTGGCGGCTGGTCTGCACTTGTCGGGCTGTGTGGGCGATTGGTATTACGCGCGGACCATCCTGCGCGACCGCCGCATTGTCGCCTGCGAGGACACGTCCTTTGGCGTGCGCTTTTTTGGGTGAGGAGATGTTGATGAAGCCGTTGTTGTTGCACGCCTGCTGCGCGCCGTGCTCGCTTGAGCCGGTCCGTCTGCTGCGCGAGGAAGGGTTTGAGCCCACGATTTGCTGGACCAACCCTAATATTCAACCTCACGATGAATGGCAGCGGCGTTTGGACGAACTGCGCCGGTGGTGTGCCGCTGGCGACATCGAGCTCATTGAGGCAGGGGAGGACCGTGAGCGATGGGAGGCCGGCGTGGCACCGCTGGGCGCCGATCGGCCCCGTCGCTGTCGCGCGTGCTATGCCCTGCGTCTGGCCGAGGCGTGCCGCGTGGCCCAGGAGCGCGGGTTCGAATATGTGGGTACGACGCTCGCCGTCTCGCCATATCAGCTGTTCGATACCTGCAATGATGTGTTGGAGCGTCTGGCTGCCGCCCGCGGGCTTACGCCGGTGATTCGCGATTTTCGCCCGTATTATCCCGAGGCTACGCGTCGTTCGCGCGAGCTGGGTATGTATCGACAGAATTACTGCGGCTGCCGATTCTCGGCCGTCGAGGCGGCCATGGACCGCGCCCGCATTCGCGACGAGCGCAAAGCGTCCAAAAAGTAGTTCTTTTGAGCTGGCAGCCTGCTAGGATGTAGAGCGGACTTTAGCTATATAAGGAGTATCCGACGTGTCTATGCGTACCGATGATTTTGACTACAACCTTCCTGAGGAACTGATCGCCCAGGCTCCTGCCGAGCCGCGCGACTCCTGCCGCCTGCTGGTGGTGGATCGCAAGGGCTCCCAGGCGGGAACGCCGCTGGAGCACGGCGGTACCGTTGAACACCGCATCTTCCGCGACATCATCGACTATATCGAGCCGGGCGACGTACTCGTCATCAACCAGACGCGCGTGATGCCGGCCCGTCTGATCGGTCGCAAGGCGGGCTCGGGCGGCGTGGTCGAGACACTGCTGCTCAAGCGCCGCGAAGATGTTGACCCGCTGGGTCACGTTTGGGAGTGCCTGGTCAAGCCGGGCAAGCGTCTGAAGCCCGGTGCTCAGATTGAGTATCGCGCCGGCGGAGCCCATGCGCCCGAGGGGGCTCCCGTGGTGCTGACGGCCGAGGTCATCGACTTTGTCACCGATAGCCGCGGAGGCCGTCTGGTGCGCTTTGAGCCGGCCGGCTGCAATGCCGCCGGCGAGCCGCGCACGCTCGACGAGGCCATTCATGCTGCCGGTCACGTGCCGCTGCCGCCCTACATTACCGATTACGAGGGCGATCCCGAGAAGTACCAGACCGTCTACGCCATGAAGGAGGAGCACTCGGCTGCCGCTCCTACGGCGGGTCTGCACTTTACCCCCGAGCTCATGGCCGCTATCGAGGCCAAGGGCGCGAAGTTTGCCGCCGTCGAGCTCGAGGTGGGTATTGATACCTTCCGTCTGGTGGAGGAGGACGACCCCACGCAGCACGTCATGCACACCGAGCGCTACCACGTGTCACAGGAGGTTGTCGACGCCGTGCATAAGGCGAAGGCCGAGGGGCACCGCGTGATCGCCGTCGGCACCACCGCAGTACGCTCGCTCGAGAGCGCCTTTGACGCTGAGGCACCGGTGTCCGATCCGGCCGTGACGGCGCGCTATTTTGAGGGCCGCGAGGACGGGGCCGATACACTTGGCCGCGGTGACATCGTGGTGCGCGAGAACGCCACGACGCAGCTCTACCTCATGCCCGGATCGACCTATCACGTGGTCGACGCGCTGATCACAAACTTCCACGTGCCGCGCTCCACGCTCATGATGCTCGTGAGCGCGCTTGCCACCCGCGACCAGATCATGGATGCCTACGCCGCTGCTATCGAAGAGCGCTACCGCTTCTTCAGCTTTGGCGACGCGATGCTCATTTGTTAGTTACGCGGTTCTACGAACCGCGTAACCAGTTGACGCTGCAAACGCCCCTAAGCGGCAATCTGACGTTCAATCGTCGGGCATGACCAGAAGGTCAATGCCCTCCTCTTTCACGTCACCTTGCTCGCTTAGGGGCGTTTTCGCTGACTTTGCCAAAGCATCGGCAGGTACTCATTGGTGACGTACTTAAATGAGTGCCTGCAGAATGAGAGTGGATAATCTCCCGTT
>USBK01000006.1:0-69682 GCA_900552895.1 uncultured Collinsella sp. | reverse complement strand
GACTTGCAGCGACGGACCTCGGGACGCTCTTACACCACGTCTGCGCGCGCCACCGAGGACCCGTGCGAGCGGCGAAAACCATGCCCAAGTCGCTATCCGCATCGCCATTTTGCTGCACTGACTTTTCTGAATGCCGGGCCCGAATTAGTTAACCTGCCTCCCGTGTGGCTCCGGAGGGGCGGGGCATAAGGTTTATCGCGAGTTCCGCACGAGCCGAAGGCCACTTAATGTGGCCTTCGTGCGAGCAGGACTGCCCGAGCAGGAAACCTTATGCCCCGCCCCTCCGGAGCCACACGGGAGGCATCGCTAAGTTATCCCCCGGCATTCAGAAAATCTAAGTGCCAAAAAATAAGATTTTTTGACTCCGTGTTGTATAACCCGCCATTCGTGGGTACCATTCAACGCGTACGCAAACAAAAAGGGTTAATTCGCGCGGCATAACCGCGCGGCCCAAAAAGGAGGAAACAAGCATGTCGTCTTTGAAGCCGCTTGCAGATCGTGTTCTGGTCAAGCCCGACGAGGCCGAGCAGAAGACCGCTTCTGGTCTGTATATCGCCAGCAACGCCCAGGAGAAGCCGCAGCGCGGCACCATCGTTGCCGTTGGCGCCGGCAAGGTCAACGACAAGGGTGAGCGCATCCCCATGGACGTCAAGGTCGGTGACGTTGTCATCTATGGTAAGTTCGGTGGCAACGAGGTCAAGGTCGACGGCGAGAAGTATCTGCTGATGCGCGCCGACGACATCTACGCTGTCGTCGAGGCCTAGTCTCGTCAGAATCTCTGATTCGTCTTTGAACGCGCCCGCCGCATAGGACTCGGAAGCGGCGACGCGAGTCACATTTCTTTTGGAGGATTACCTACCATGGCAAAGAACATTACGTTCAACACCGATGCCCGCGCTAAGCTTGCCAAGGGCGTCAACACTCTGGCCGACGCCGTTACCGTCACCATGGGCCCCAAGGGCCGCTACGTTGCGCTGCAGCGCACGTTCGGTGCTCCGACCATCACCAACGACGGCGTTTCTGTCGCCAAGGAGATCGAGCTCGAGGACAACATCGAGAACATGGGCGCTCAGCTGGTGAAGGAGGTCGCCACCAAGACCAACGACACCGTGGGTGACGGCACCACCACCGCAACCCTGCTCGCTCAAGCCATCGTCAACGACGGTCTGCGCAACGTCGCCGCTGGCGCCAACCCGCTGGCCATCCGTCGCGGCATCGACAAGGCCGTCAACGCCGCCGTCGCCGAGATGAAGAAGCAGGCCAAGCCGGTCGAGACCAAGGAGCAGATTGCTTCCGTCGGTACCATCTCCGCCGGTGACCCCGAGGTCGGCGAGAAGATCGCCGAGGCCATGGAGGTCGTGGGCAAGGATGGCGTCATCACCGTCGAGGATTCCCAGACGTTCGACATCACCATCGACACCGTCGAGGGCATGCAGTTCGACAAGGGCTATGTCTCCGCTTACTTCGTCACGGATAACGACCGCATGGAGGCCGTGATGAAGGATCCGTACATCCTCATCACCGACCAGAAGATCTCCAGCGTCCAGGACATCATGCCTGTTCTCGAGGCTGTCCAGCGCGCTGGCCGTGGCCTGCTCATCATCGCTGAGGACATCGATGGCGAGGCTCTGCCGACCCTCGTCCTCAACAAGATCCGTGGCGCCCTCAACGTCTGCGCCGTCAAGGCCCCGGGCTACGGCGATCGCCGCAAGCGCATCCTGGAGGACATCGCCGTCCTCACCGGTGGCCAGGCTGCTCTGGACGAGCTGGGCGTGAAGGTCGCTGACATCACCGCTGATATGCTCGGTACCGCTAAGTCCGTCACCATCTCCAAGGACAACACCGTCGTCGTCGGCGGCGCTGGCTCCAAGGAGGCCATCGACGCCCGCATCGCTCAGATCAAGGGCGAGATGGAGAACACCACCTCTGACTTCGACCGTGAGAAGCTCCAGGAGCGCCTGGCCAAGCTCTCCGGTGGCGTTGCCGTCATCAAGGTCGGCGCTGCTACCGAGTCCGAGCTCAAGGAGATCAAGCACCGCGTTGAGGATGCCCTGCAGGCTACCCGCGCTGCTGTCGAGGAGGGCATCGTCGCCGGCGGTGGCGTCGCCTTCATGGACGCTGCTCCTGCGCTCGATGCTGTCGAGATCGACGACCCCGAGGAGAAGATTGGCGTCGATATCGTCAAGAAGGCTCTGACCGCTCCGGTCGCTACCATCGCCAAGAACGCTGGTTTTGAGGGCGCTGTCGTGGTCGACAAGGTTGCCGAGCTGCCCGCCGGCCAGGGTCTCAACTCTGCCAACGGCGAGTGGGGCGACATGATTGAGATGGGCGTCCTCGACCCCGTCAAGGTCAGCCGCGTCACCCTGCAGAACGCTGCTTCTGTCGCCAGCCTGATTCTCATCACCGAGGCCACCGTCTCCGATGTGCCCAAGAACACTCAGCTTGAGGACGCTATCGCTGCTGCTACCGCTGGTCAGCAGGGCGGCGGTATGTACTAAGGCCGACAAGGTCTAGAACTCCCACCGGGAATCCGGGGGCGTGACGGGGGCTTCTCTCCGGAACGTCCTCGGACATGCAAAGAGGCTCCGCATCGCGCTTCGCGCTGCGGAGCCTCTCTGCGTCCTGCGGAATGTTCCGGAGAGAAGCCCCCGTCACGCCCCCGGATTCCCTGCGTTTACGGCCTTGAGGTCGGCGTGGGCGGAGGACTTGGTTGTTGGGAATACGTGTCCCGGTCGCTGTTTCGCGGCTTTGCCGCGAAAGGCGCGCTACTTTGGGATGGGTGGGGAACGTGGTTGTTGTGGCAACTGATCCCCACCACAAATTACCCTCGGCATACTTGCGCGAACGATTGCTCGTGCTACACTTGCAAGTGCTGTTTCAGGGCGGGGTGGAATTCCCCACTGGCGGTAAATCGGGCGGTGCCAAAGGGGTGCCGCGGAGCAGGCGAGGCGTCTGCGACCGAGCCGATGAGTCCGCGACCCGAGCGTGTGTTGGTTCGCATGCCGGCTGAACTGGTGAGATTCCAGTACCAACGGTTAGAGTCCGGATGAAAGAGGCAGGTGATCTTATGTCTGAACAGTCGCAGCATATCCATTTTGAGAACACGAATAGGTGGAGCACCAAACAGCTCGTTACCATGGCGCTGATGTGCGCCTTGGGCGCCCTGTTTATGTATGTGCAGCTGCCCATCCTTCCTTCGGCGCCGTTTTTGACGTATGACCCGTCGCTGGTGCCGGCGATGGTGTGTGGATTTGCGTATGGCCCTGGCGCCGGCACTGCTGTTGCCGCTATGGCGATTGTTATCCATGCGCTTACCACGGGCGATTGGGTCGGCGCACTTATGAACCTGGTGGCTACGCTGGGCTACATTCTGCCCGCGGCTATCGTGTACCAGAAGATGCATACCTATAAGGGTGCCGTGATTGGCCTAGTGTTCGGTGTCATTGCCGCTACGGCGCTGTCTATGGTCGCTAACCTTACCATTGGCGTATGGTTCTGGTATGGCTCGGTCGATGTGATCGCCCCGCTCATGATTCCTGCCGTGCTGCCGTTCAACCTTATCAAGACCGTGCTTAACTCGGTATTGACGCTTGCAGTGTACAAGGCGGTCTCCAACCTCATCACGCCTAAAAAGGACCAGGTCAAAGGCCGCGCATGATTGAGTGTCGGGGCGTTTCCTTTAGCTATGACGGTGCCGTGTCGGCACTCGACGGTGTCGATCTGAACATCGAGGACGGGGAGTTTTTCTGCATCCTCGGTGGCAATGGGTCGGGCAAGTCGACGTTTGCCAAGCATCTGAATGCGCTGTTGCAGCCCGATGCGGGCACGGTACGCATCAACGGCATGGATGCGTCCGACCCCGAGCTGGTCTACGACATTCGTTCGACCGCGGGCATGGTATTCCAAAATCCCGATGACCAGCTGGTGGCAACGCTTGTCGAAGATGACGTTGCGTTTGGTCCCGAAAACCTTGGCGTGCCATCGGCACAAATTGCGCAGCGTGTACGCGAGGCGCTGAAGGGCGTGGGCCTGGTGGGCTTTGAGCGCCACGAGACCCACGCGCTTTCGGGTGGCCAAAAGCAGCGCGTGGCGCTTGCCGGTGTGCTCGCCATGGAACCGCGCGTGCTCATCTTGGACGAGGCTTCTTCGATGCTCGATCCGCGTGGACGCAAGGGCCTCATGAAGGCTTGCCACGCGTTGCACGATCGCGGCATGACCATCGTGATGATTACGCACTTTATGGAAGAGGCCGCCGAGGCCGATCGTGTCGCGGTATTTCGGGCGGGGCGCGTTGCCATGCTCGGTACGCCCGAGGAGATTCTGACGCGGGCAGATGAGCTCGCGGAGCTCAACCTGGATATGCCGGCGTCGTGCTGCTTGGGCACGGCGCTTCGTGCGAAGGGCGTGCCCGTTCATGCGCAGGTGCGCGAGGCGGATATGGTCGCCGAGATTGCGCAGGTATATGCCGACCGGAGTGGGGAAGACACCGCAGGGCGGCCTTCCGCGTCCCAGTTGGAAATCGCTGACGGCACTGTTCCGGTAGACAACGAGGGCAACGCGTCGGAGCCCGTCATCGAGCTATCCCATGTTTCGTACAGTTATTCGCTCAGTCCGCGCGAGCGTCGCCGCTGGCATAAGCGCTCGGCCGTTGCGGGCAAATCGAGCAAACAGGCTCTCTGGGGAAACGACCCCAGCAGCCCGTGGGCGCTGCGCGATGTATCGCTGACGGTGCGTCGCGGCGAGTTCCTGGGCTTAGCAGGTCATACCGGTTCGGGTAAGTCGACGCTGGTCCAGCATCTCAACGGTTTGATTCGCCCCCAGGAGGGTTCCGTTTACGCGTTGGGGCTCGACCTGGCAAACAAGAAAGATGCCGCCGCGGTTAAGGCCAAGGTCGGCGTGGTGTTTCAATATCCCGAGCGTCAGCTGTTTGCCGAAACCGTGACGCAGGACGTGGCGTTTGGCCCGCACAACCTTGGCTTGTCGCAGGCCGAGGTCGCGCGCCGCGTTGAGTCATCGCTCGCGCGCGTGGGCCTCGACTTGGCCACGGTGGGCGACAAGAGTCCCTTTGAGCTTTCGGGTGGCCAACAGCGGCGCGTGGCGTTTGCCGGCGTGCTTGCCATGGAGCCCGAGGTCCTGGTACTCGATGAGCCCATGGCGGGACTCGATCCGGCGGCGCGCAGTGATTTCCTGGAGCTCATCGATCGACTTCACCATGGGGGCCTGACCGTCGTCATGGTCTCACACAGTATGGATGACCTTGCCAATTGCTGCGACCGTATTGTCGTGATGAACGAGGGCGCGGTGTTTGCCGAGGGCACGCCCGCTCAGGTTTTTGCGCGTGCGGATGAGCTTAAATCAATCGGCTTGGGTGTTCCCGCTGCCCAGCGCATGGCGCTGGCGCTTGCGGAAGCGGGCGTGCCGCTGCGTTGCGGCGGGCTCTATACGGTTGAGTCGTTGGCCGACGAGTTGACAGATTTGCTGATCGGTCGCTCAGACGGTTCTTCTAACGTCTCGGACAAGGCCAAATCCGAAACGATCGCGCGAGAGGAGGGCTGCTAATGGAGGCGTTTTCGTTTGGCAGCTACTATCCCGGCGATAGTGCAATCCACCGCCTGGACCCGCGAACTAAGTTGCTCTTGGGCTTTGTGTTTCTGATCACGACGCTCACGGTCGGCAGCTTCCGCGGACTGGTCCCGGTCGCAATCTTCGTTGTCCTGATCTATACCGTGTCCCGGGTGCCGGCTCGTCGCGTCCTGTCATCGATGGCGCCGCTGCTGGCAATCGTCGCGGTGGTCGCAGTGCTCAACCTGTTTTCCGACCAGAGCGGGCGCATTCTGTGGCAGCTCGGCTTTTTGCAGATAAGCGAGGGCTCGCTGCATTCCGCCGCCTTTATGGCGTGCCGCCTGACCTTGATGATGGCCGGCATGAGCGCCATTACGCTCACCACGCCTACGCTCGACCTCACCGCGGGCTTTGAGCGTCTGCTCGCACCGTTTGCGCGCGTGGGGCTCCCTGCGCATGAGCTCGGCATGATCATGGGCATCGCGTTGCGCTTTATGCCGCAGTTTGCCACCGAGATGAAGCAGACGGCGGACGCGCAGGCAAGCCGCGGTGCACGCGTAACGGGTGGCCCGCTCGGCGGCGTGCGTATGCTCGGCAGTGTGGCGATTCCACTGTTCACGGGCGTGTTCCGTCATGCCGAGACGTTGTCTGCCGCCATGGATGCACGCTGCTATCACGGCGAGCAGGGCCGCACGCGTCTGCATGCGCTTGCATTTCGCCGCGAGGATGCGCTGGCTGCGGTTGTGACGATGCTGCTGTTTGCGTGTGTCATCGTCGTCAACCTTCAACTTGTTTAGGCGCGATTCGAGCGCAAGAAAGGGGTCCCTATGACCGACAACGACCGCACGGCTCAGCTTGAGCGCGCCTGTTCGTATCTCAGGCGCATTCCGGCGTGGTATCTGGCCACGACCGATGTGACCGACGGGCATCAGCCTCGCGTGAGGCCGTTTTCGTTTGCCATGGTCGATGACGGTAAGCTGTGGTTTTGCACGTCGCGCGACAAGGATGTGTGGGCGGAGCTGAGTGCGAATCCCAAGTTTGAGCTCTCGGGCTGGAAGCCGGGGGAATGTTGGATCGTGTTGACCGGCGAGGCCGCACTTGAGGACGACGCGGTTGCGAGCGACAAGGTGCGTCAAGCGGGTTTTAAGCACATGGTGGGCATCGGCGAGGAACACGAGAGTGCCAACGACGGCCGCCTTGCTTTCTTTTCGGTCCGCAACATTGCCGCGCGCTTCTGTGATATCGACGGCAGCGAGGAGCGCCTGGAGCTCTAGAGCGTCTCAAATTAACTACCCGTTCCGAATTAGCTAGCGCCAGGAGGACACATGGACGGATTGAATACGGTGTTGGAGTATCTGACGTCGGTGCCGGCATGGTATTTGGCGACGAGCGTTGACGGACAGCCTCATGTGCGTCCGTTTTCGTTTGCGCAGATCCAGGATGGCAAGCTGTGGTTTGTAACAGCGCGCACCAAAGATGTGTGGCAAGAGCTGCTGCAAAACCAGCGCTTTGAGGCCACGAGTTGGTGGCCGGGCCATGGCTGGCTCATCTTGCGCGGGCGTGCCGGCTTGGATGACCGGGCTTTAGGCGAAATGCGCGAAGCTGGGTGGAAGCATCTAGAGCGCCTGGGCGAGCACTATGAGGGGCCTAACGACCCCACGCTCGTCTTCTTTAGCGTCGAGGATCCCGAGGCTTTTATCTGCAATCACGACGAATGGGTGCCGGTCGAGCTCTAGCCAGCTGGCTCATCCTAACAACTTGGTTTTCGCATGGGCGGGCCCCGTATTGCCCGGCGCCGTTAGGAGCGCCGGTCAATACGGGGCCCGCTCCATTTGTCAATTCCTTCAAGCGAATGTGTCGGGATTGTTTCAATGCATGAATATGCAAGCCATTTACGTGTTCATGCATCTTTTGGTGCTAAAGTTTCAACCCACTTCATAACGACCACTGCGAAATGCGCATCGGTGCATAAATCGCAGACAAGGAGTCTGATATGTCATTGAAGGTTGGAATCGTCGGCGCGGCTGGATATGCCGGAGCCGAGCTCATTCGCCTCGTGCTCGGCCATCCCGAGTTTGAACTTGTTGCCATTACGTCCAACGCCGATGCCGGCCAGCCGCTGTCCGCGGTGTATCCGAGCTTTGCTGGCGTGAGCGATCTGGTTTTCACCACGCATGACGCCCCCGAGCTCAAGAGCTGCGATGCGGTTTTTCTTGCCGTGCCGCACACGGCTGCCATGGCACAGGTGCCCGCGCTGCTTGCATCGGGCGTCTCCTGCTTTGATCTTTCGGCCGACTACCGCCTGAACGACGCGTCCGTCTTTGAGACGTGGTATGCCGCCGAGCATACGAGCCCCGAGCTGCTCAAGACCCGTGCCTTTGGCCTGCCCGAGCTGTTCTGCCAGGACCTGGAGACCGCCGAATCCGACCATGCCGACGGCAAACCCGTGCTGGTCGCCTGCGCCGGTTGCTATCCCACCGCAACGAGCCTTGCTGCCGCTCCTGCCGTGCGTGCGGGCTGGGTGGCCGAGAACGGTCCCGTGATTGTCGATGCCATCAGCGGTGTAACGGGTGCCGGCAAGTCCTGCAACGCTCGTACGCATTTTTGCAGCGCGGACGAGAACCTGGAGGCCTATGGCGTAGGCAAGCATCGTCATACGCCCGAGATTGAGCAAATCCTTGGCCTGACCGATCGCATCGTCTTCACCCCGCATCTGGCACCGCTCAAGCGCGGCCTGCTCTCCACGGTGACGCTGCCGTTCACGCCGCAGGCCATCGACTCCCTGGCTCTTGAGGATGTTGTCGACTATTACAAGCAGTTCTACGCTGGACGCACCTTTGTGCGTGTGCTCGACGCCGGCCAGCAGCCCAAGACGGCTTCGGTCGTCGGAACCAACGCCGCCCAGATTGGCCTCGCGCTCAACAAGCGCGCGGGCGTGCTGGTGGCGACGGGCGCCATCGACAATCTGTGCAAGGGCGCTGCGGGCCAAGCGGTCCAGTGTGCCAATATCGTCTTTGGCTTTGACGAGCGACGAGGCTTGCCCACAGTGGCGTGCCCGGTGTAGCACATTCGATTGTTAACGATTTGGTAGTCGGGCATCGAGTGGGGTGCCACTCTTAAGCTGGTCTCATGATTACGACTGGCATGGCGCACCAACCGATGTCCGTTTTTTGTTTGACATAAGGAGTCATAAAGACGATGAATACCGAGCTGTTTGATATCAAGATTCGCGCCGTCGAGGGCGGCGTTACGGCTGCGGCTGGTTTTAAGGCTGCGGGCATCCATGCTGGGTTCCGCAAGAACCCCGAGCGTCTGGATTACGCGCTCGTCGTGCCCGATAAACCCTGTCCCGGTGCCGGCGTGTTTACCACCAATCGCTTTTGCGCGGCGCCCGTGCAGGTGAGCCGTGCCAACCTGGGCGGTGCCGACAAGGGTTGCGGAATCATCGCCGGCGTTTCGGTCAACTCTGGCAATGCCAACGCCGCCACGGGTGAGACCGGCCTTGCATGCGCGCGCGAGACGTGCAGCATCGCATCGCAGGTCATCGGCTGCGAGCCCCAGCAGATTCTGGTTGCCTCCACGGGTGTGATTGGCCAGATTCTGCCGATCGACACGTTTGAGACCGCCATTCCTGCTGCCTACGAGGCGCTCTCCGCCCACGGTGGCGCCGATGCCGCTCGCGCCATCATGACGACCGACACACACTCCAAGGAGTACGCCGTGTCCTACGTCAGTGAGGCTGCGGGCCATGCGGGCAACGTCTATTCGGTAGGCGGAATGTGCAAGGGCTCGGGCATGATCATGCCCAATATGGCCACCATGATCGCAGTTATCACCACCGATGCCCCCGTCGAGCCTGCGGCACTTCATACCCTGCTGCTCTCGACCGTCAAGCAGACCTTTAACAAGGTAACGGTCGATTCCGACACCTCGACCAACGACACCTGCATCATGCTTGCCTCCGGCGCCGCTGCCGCAGATGCCGAGCCTATCGTCGAGGGCTCCGATGCCTTTGACGAGTTGGCATTTGCCGTGCACGAGGTGTGCGAGAGCCTGGCGCGCAATATCGCCGCCGATGGTGAGGGCGCATCTAAGCTTGTTACGGTCAACGTTACCGGCGCCGTGAACGACGAGGAGGCCGATATCGCCGCCCGTGCCGTTGCCAACTCGCCGCTCGTTAAGACCTGCATCGCCGGCCACGACTGCAACTGGGGCCGCGTTGCTATGGCGCTTGGCAAGTGCGGCGTGAAGTTTAATCAGGAAGACGTTTCCATCGACATGATGGGCATGCCTGTCTGTCGCGATGGTCTGACTGTTCCCTTTGACGAGGACGAGGCTCTACGACGTTTCGAGGCGCCCGAGATCGTGATCTCGGCCGACCTGGGCGCAGGCGACGCGGCAACGACCGTGTGGACCTGCGACCTCACGCATGAGTACATCTCCATTAACGGCGACTACCGTTCCTAGATTCCAGGCACGCTGCGCATCTTGCCGCGATTGCGGACAGCGGAGCACGGCGCGATAACGATACGAAAGACGAGGCAGATTATGAAATTCGCACGCGATTGTCGTTCGAACGAATCCAACGAAGCAACCGCGCAGCTGCTGTTCGAAGCGCTGCCGTGGATTAAGAACCTGACCGGTAAGACGGTTGTTATCAAATATGGCGGAGCCGCCATGGTTGATGAGCAGCTGCGCCGCGACGTGATGAGCGACATCGTGCTGCTCAAGATCATCGGCATGCGCCCTGTTATCGTGCACGGTGGCGGCAAGGCCATCAACGAGGCGCTGAGCCACTACGACATCCCCGTCGAGTTTAAGAACGGCCAGCGCGTGACCACGCCGGCGACTATGGATATCGTGCGCGAGGTGCTGGGCGGCAAGGTTAACCAGGAGCTGGTTGCCGCCATCAACCACCACGGCAACCTGGCCGTGGGCGTGTCGGGCAGCGATGCTGGCACGCTCATCGCCGAGCCGCTCGACCCCGAGCTCGGTCGCGTGGGCAAAGTGACGCACGTTAACACCGACTATATCGAGCGCTTACTCGATAGCGAGTACATCCCCGTTATCGCTACCGTCGCGGCGGGGGAGGACGGCGGTTTCTTCAACATCAACGCCGATACCGCCGCCGGTGCCGTTGCGGCAGCGCTCCACGCGCACAAGGCGATCTTTTTGACCGACGTCGACGGCCTGTACAAGGACTTTAGCGATAAAGACTCACTCATCTCCAACCTAACACTCGACGAGGTTAACGAAATGCTCTACGGCGGCGAGGTCGATAAGGGCATGATTCCCAAGCTGCGCGCGGCCGTCGATGCGCTTGCCGGCGGCGTATTTCGCGCTCACATCATCAACGGCACCACGCCGCATTCGCTGCTGCTGGAGCTGCTGACCGATGCCGGCGTCGGTACCGTGATCCATTCCACCGAGACGGCTTACGAGTTCGATACGCATCCGCATCCGCTTTCGACGTTTGCTGCGCGTCTGACCGAGAATCTTGACGAGGTCGAGAAGCTTCAGACGGTCTAGCTGACCCTCAGCCGCCCCATTCCTACACCCATAGGCCTGCGCCGTCCGGCGCTCAACGAAAGGCATCCCATGTCACTTGCAGCTCAGCAATCGCTTGAATCCCATTACGTTATGCATACCTTTGGCCGCTTTCCGGTCGAGTTTGTCGAGGGTCACGGCATGAAGCTCACCGGCGACGATGGCCGTGAGTACCTCGACTTTCTTGCCGGCATCGGCGTGTGCAGCCTAGGTCATGGCGACCCGGCTGTGCTCTCGGCGCTCGAGGCACAGACCAAAAAGCTCATGCATGTCTCCAATTACTTCTACATTGAGCAGCGCGGACAGGTCGCGGCGCTGCTGTCCAAGCTTGCTAACGACGACGTAGATGGTGCGCGCGTGCTTGCCGATGCCATTGCCGCCGGCGATGAGACCACGGCAGCTGCTCTTGGTGCCCCGGCTGCGGATGAGCAGGTTTGGGAGACCTTCTTTGCCAACTCTGGCGCCGAGGCCAACGAGGGCTCGATGAAGCTCGCGCGCCTGTACGCCAAGCGTGCCGGTAATGGCGGCAACACCATCGTGTGCATGCGCGGCGGCTTCCACGGCCGTACGCTCGAGACCATTGCCGCCACCATGCAGGATTGGCTGCAGGACAGCTTCCGCCCGCTGCCGGGTGGCTTTGTGGCCTGCACGCCCAACGATGTGGATGAGCTGCGTGCGATCTTTAAGCAGCTGGGGAGCGAAATTTGTGCCGTGATGCTCGAGCCGATCCAGGGTGAGAGCGGTGTGCATCCCATGACCGAGGAGTTTATGGCTACGGCGCGCGACCTGGCACACGAAGTGGGCGCCGTGCTTATCGCCGACGAGGTCCAGTGCGGCATCTTCCGCTCCGGCAAGCCGTTTGCGTTCCAGACCTATGGCGTGGAGCCCGACATCATGAGCCTTGCCAAGGGCATTGCTGATGGCGTGCCCATGGGTGCCGTCGTGGCGAAGAAGGAGATTGCCGACGTGTTTAAGCCGGGCGACCACGGCTCGACCTTTGGCGGTAGCTGCTTGGCCATCGCGGCGTGTGCCGCGACGCTCTCCGCGCTTGTGCGTGGCGATTATGCCGAGCATGCTGCCAAGGTGGGTGCCTATATGGAGGCAAAGCTCGCCAAGCTGCCGCACGTGACCGAGGTACGTGGTCGCGGCTTGATGCTCGGCTGTGATTTGGATGATGCCGCGGGCGACGCGCATGGTGTTGTTGCCCGCGCGCTGGCCGCCGGTGCCGTGATCAACGCTACGGGTGCGCATACGCTGCGTTTCCTGCCGCCACTCGTCTGCGAGGAAGCCGACGTGGACAGTCTGATCGAGATCCTGTCGGGTGTTTTGGGCTAACGCGGCGCAATAACTCAATTTGGACCGAGTTCCGGACTGCGGACGTGCCCTATGCGGCATGATTCAGCGGTCTGGAGCCCGTTTTGCCTTAGATTTGCTAAGGCAGGGAGACCTGCTGGTCAAAAAACATCAAATATGAGTACTGTTACCGATTTGGTAGCAGCAATTTTGGACTAATAAGGCCAGATGGCAAGTCGAAATGGCGATGAATACACGATTTTGATCTGACTGTTAGTCCTTATAATGGACATATGTTGCGTAACCTAAGCAAACACTATCTGTTTATATGTTGCAAGCAAAGTAGCAGTACTCATTTTTGCCATTATTTGGCCACGGCCTTTGTGACAGATGTGCTGGCGGGTTCGAATCCCATGCGCTGGGCCCAAAAAAGAAAGGCTCCCATTGCTGGGAGCCTATCAAATCAGTGGTGGGCGATGAGGGATGTCGCGTGCGGCTGACGCCGCCCGCTTTCGCTTCGGGCCTACGGCCCTCGCGTGCTGCGCTGGAAAACGCTTCGCGTTTCCTCAGCTCCGCACCCTTTCGGGTTCGAATCCCATGCGCTGGGCCCAAACAAAAACGGTCCCCTTGCGAGGACCGTTTCCAATTCAATGGTGGGCGATGAGGGATTCGAACCCCCAGCCTTGTGCGTGTAAAGCACCTGCGCTAACCGTTGCGCCAATCGCCCGTGCGGAGAGAGTATAGCAAAACAATCGCCCCATTCACCTCATATCCATTAAAGGTAACCGGCGCGTGTCACAGCGGAGCTGATTCAGTTGAGATTGCCTGAACATTCCGCCCCTCTTTACGCCCTCGGGTATACTCAAAAGCTACTGATTCGATTTGATGCCCAGCAACAGCAGAGGGGATAGTATATGTGCGGTTTTGTCGGTTTTGTCGGTGGGACGGATAACCAATCCGAGGTGCTCACCAAGATGATGGACCGCATCGTCCATCGCGGTCCCGACATGGGCGGTCAGTTTATCGACGGCCGCGTTGCCCTGGGCTTCCGCCGCCTGTCGATCCTCGACCTGACCGAGGCCGGCGCTCAGCCCATGGCCAATGAGGACGGCAGCGTCGTCATTGTCTTCAACGGCGAGATCTACAACTTCCAAGAACTCCGTTCCGAGCTCGAGGCCAAGGGCTACAAGTTCCACTGCGGCGCCGACACCGAGAGCCTCCTGCACGGCTACGAGGAGTGGGGCGAGGCCGTACTCGATCGTCTGCGCGGTATGTACGCCTTCGTCATCTGGGACAAAAAGAAGAACAAGCTTTTTGGCGCCCGCGACATCTTTGGCATCAAGCCGCTCTACTACTATCCCATGGCCGATGCGGGCGACGGCGCTCCGGGCGTGCTCTTTGGTTCCGAGATCAAGAGCTTCCTGGACTACCCGCACTTCCACAAGGCGGTCAACAAAAAGGCTCTGCGTCCGTACATGACGCTGCAGTATTCGGCGACTGAGGAGACCTTCTTCGAGGGTGTCTACAAGCTGCCGCCGGCGCACTACTTTACCGTCGATATCCCGACCGGCAAGATGAACATCGAGCGCTACTGGGATTGCGATTACTCTGCCGTCGAGAAGCCGTTCGAAGAGTATGTCGATGAGCTGGACGAGGTCGTGCACGAGAGTGTCGAGGCCCATCGCATCGCCGACGTCAAGGTCGCGTCGTTCCTCTCCGGTGGCGTCGACTCCAGCTACATCGCCGCTTGCCTCATGCCCGACAAGACCTTCTCGGTGGGCTTTGACTACAAGAACTTCAACGAGACCAACTACGCCAAGGAACTTTCCGATAAGCTCGGCGTCGAGAACGTTCGCAAGATGATTACCGCCGACGAGTTCTTCGGTGCGCTCGAGGACATCCAGTATCACATGGACGAGCCGCAGTCCAACCTGTCTTCCGTGCCGCTGTGGTTCTTGGCCGAGATGGCCCGCAAGGACGTTACCGTCGTGCTTTCGGGCGAAGGCGCCGACGAGCTCTTTGGCGGCTACGCCTACTACGAGGACACGGTCCCGGTGCGCAAGTACAAAAAGATGGTGCCGCTGCCCATCCGTCGCGCGCTCGGTAACCTGGCGCTGCATATGCCGTACTTCAAGGGACATAACTTCCTGGTCAAGGGTGCCGAGATCCCCGAGAAGTCGTTCCTGGGACAGGCTCTGGTATGGCCGGAGCGCGAGGTCGACGGCGTGCTCAAGCCCGAGTACAACACCGGCGATGGCGCCTTTGAGCTCGCTGCACCCATCTACGCACGCGTGAAGGGTCAGCCCGAACTGGTCAAGAAGCAGTACCTGGACATGAACATGTGGCTCCCGGGCGACATTCTGCTCAAGGCCGACAAGATGTGCATGGCGCACTCGCTGGAGCTGCGCGTGCCCTTCCTGGACCGCAAAGTCATGGAGTTCGCCGAGCACATTCCCGATCGCTACCGCATCAACGAGAACGGCAACAAGCAGGTACTCCGCCACGCTGCCAACAAGTCGCTGCCCGATGAGTGGGCCACCCGTCCCAAGGTGGGCTTCCCGGTGCCGATTGTCTACTGGCTGCGCGAGCAAAAGTGGTACGACTATGTCAAGGAGTACTTCACCGCGCCGTGGGCAAGCGAGTTCTTCAATACCGACGAGCTCATGCACCTGCTCGATCTGCACTTTGCGGGCAAGGGCGATTTCCAGCGCAAGATCTATACGCCGCTCGTGTTCCTAGTGTGGTACAAGCGCTTCTTTATCGACGAGGACCAGCCCGCTGTTCAGGCTGCCTAGCCTCGGCTTACGAACGCCTGCGCGTAACGGCTCCTCCGGGAGCCGTTTTTGCGTGGGTGCGTTTCAGTTACTATAAAACCGTCCCTGCCAAATGGCTGAGAAAGGTGAAAGATGCACCATTCGGATTCCGCGACCGTGACCACGGTCGATACGCTTGCCAAGCTTCTCGATGTGTGCGGCGAGCTGCGCGCATCAGAGCAGGTTGACGAGCGCGCCGTGACCGGCTGCTCGTTTGATTCGCGCGCGGTCTCGGCAGGTGACGTATTCTTTTGCAAAGGTGCTGCCTTTAAGCCCGCGTTTTTGAGCATGGCGCTCGATGCGGGCGCCGTCGCATTTGTGTGCGAGGAGTCGCTGGTCGAGTCTCTGGAGCCGCTGGCGCAGGAGAGCGGTGCTGCGATGCTGGTTGTTGATAGTGTTCGCACGGCCATGGCCCTGTTGCCGCCGGAGGTCTACGACCGTCCCGACCACGACGTCAAGATCGTGGGCATCACCGGCACCAAGGGAAAGACCACGGCCGCTTTTATGCTCCAGTCCATCATCAAGGCGGCGGGCGAGTCCTGCGGCATGATCGGCTCGGTGAGTACCGACGATGGTATCGAGTGCTACGAGAGCACCAACACCACGCCCGAGGCCCCCGAGGTTTGGCGCCATATCGCCAACTGCCGCACGTCCGGTCGCCAGTCCATGGTCATGGAGGTCTCGAGCCAGGCGCTCAAGTACCAACGCGTCGAGAATCTGCCGTTTGACGTGGCGTGCTTCCTCAACATCGGCCGCGACCACATCTCGCCGATCGAACACCCCACGTTTGAGGATTATTTTGAGAGCAAGCTTAGGATCTTTGACCAGGCAAAGACCGCCGTGGTGAATCTGGGCACCGATGAGGTTGACCGTGTGCTAGAGGCAGCGTCGACGGCCGAGCGCTTGGTGACCGTTGGCGTCGAGCATCCCGAGGCAAGCCTGTGGGCGAGCGATGTCCGCATGCTCGGCTTTAACATCGAGTTCAACTTGCACGGCATGAGCGCCGACGAGCCCGAGGCGGGGGAGAAGGTCCTGCTGGGTATCGCGGGCGACTTTAACGTGGAAAACGCGCTGGTCGCTATCGCCGCTGCGCGCGAGATCGGCATCGGTATCGAGGCTATCAAGAAGGGCCTCTCCAAACTGCGTGTGCCGGGCCGCATGGAGGTCGTGGAGTCGAAGGACGGCCGCGTGATCTGCGTCGTTGACTATGCGCACAACCAGCTTTCGTTCCGTTCGCTTTTCTCGTCGGTCAAGCGCGCGTTTCCCGCTAGCCCCGTCATTGCGCTGTTTGGCGCCGCCGGCGGCAAGGCGCAGGAGCGCCGCGAGCAATTGCCACGCGAGGCCGCACCGTATTCCGACCTGATGATCTTTACGAACGAGGATCCAGCTCACGAGGACCCGATGAAGGTCTGTCGCGAGCTTGCCGAGCATGTTCCCGACGATACGCCGAACAAGATCATCCTCGACCGCGAAGCCGCTGTGCATGCGGCGTTCAAGGCGGCGCGCGAGGAGTACGTCAACCCCGATGCTCCCACCATTGTCTTGCTGCTGGCAAAGGGTGACGAGGAGCTCATGCACGTGGGCGACGAGTTCGTGCCCATCGAGAGCGACCTTTCGCTGGCCAATCGCCTGATCGATGTTACCCAGTTTGACTAATGAACCATGATGGCGGCGGCGCCCTGAGTGCGCTGTCGCCATAAGCGTGTTCCCTCAATCAAAACATGCCGTCCAAGTCCAAACCCTTCTACGTAAACGGAGTAACCATGTCCCACAACACCTTGCCGACCGTTGCCGAGCTTTCGGGCGAGATGCGCGAGCGCTTGGCCAAGGTCAAGTACGTCTTTACCGACCTGGATGCCACGATGCTCGCGCCCGGCTCGTGCGTGCTGCGCGACAACGACGACAACCCCTCGACCAAACTCGTCGAGGCCGTCGTGGCGCTCGCTCGCGCTGGCATTCAGGTGGTTCCCACCTCGGGCCGCAACCGTACCATGATCCACGAGGACGCGCGCGTGCTCGGCCTCAACTCCTACATTGGTGAGATGGGCGGCCTGGTCATGTACGACCTCAAAGCCAACGATTGGGAGTATCTGACTGGCGACATGCCTTACGACCCCGCCTGCGGCCTTACTCCGCACCAGGTGATCGAGCAGACCGGCGTGTGCGAGAAGATTCTTGCCCGCTGGCCGCACAAGATCGAGTATCACAACGACATGTCGACCGGCTACAAGTACCGCGAGGTCACCGTCGGCATGCGCGGCGATGTGCCCGACAATGAGGTCCAGGCCATCCTGGACGAGGCCGGCTGCGGCCTGGTGTGGGCCTGTAACGGTCACCTGACGCATCTGTCCAAGCCGACGACGCTCGAGCTCGATCGCGTCGAGGACGGTCGCGCGTTTAACATCAATCCCGCCGGCCTCAACAAGGGCGTTGCCATCGCGCGCTTCTGCGAGCACCTGGGGATCGAGCGCGAGGAGACGCTCGCGCTCGGCGATTCCGAGTCCGACTTCTACATGGCCGATCACGTGGGCACGTTCTGCCTGGTCGAGAATGGCCTGACGAGCGCCGGTGCGCCCGAGTTCCTGGCTGCTTGCGAGAACGCTTTCGTTACGCGCGGCAAAATTGTCGACGGTTGGGCGGCGACGGCAGAGCTGCTGGTCGCGGCGCGTTCGTAGCGCGGCGTCGCCGCACTTGGACATGTCTTTTCGAGAGAGACTGGTGAGGTAATGTCCGATATCGAGAATCCGACAGGCGACACGCGCCCGATTGGCGTGTTCGATTCTGGTTTGGGCGGTCTGACGGTTGCGCGCGCCATCGCGACGGTGCTGCCGCGCGAGTCCGTCTACTACTTCGGCGACACCAAACGCTGCCCCTACGGCACGCGCACCGAGGATGAGGTGCGCTCGTTTGCGTTGCAGGCGGGCCGTTGGCTGTCGAAGCACGACGTCAAGATTATGGTCATCGCCTGCAACACGGCGACAGCTGCGGCCTTGCGTCTGGCCCAGCAGGTGCTCGACGTTCCCGTGATCGGCGTGATCGCGCCGGGTGCCCGTGCGGCAATCAACAGCACCCGCACGCGTCGCGTGGGCGTGCTCGCCACCAACCTCACCATTCGCTCGGGCGCTTACACGCGCGCCATTCAGGACCTAGATGCCGGCGTCGACGTATACGGCTGCCCCGCCTCGAGCTTTGTCGAGGTTGTCGAACACGAGCTCGCCTCGGGTGCGCATCTGCAAGAGCAGTGGCTTGAGAACGAGGACATCTTCGATACGCCTGCCGTGCGTGCGCTGGTGGGTGCCACGGTTGAGCCACTGCGCGACCACGGTATCGATACCGTGGTGCTCGGCTGTACGCATTTTCCGCTGTTGGTGGGACCTATCCGCCATGCGCTGGGGCCTGGGGTACGCGTCGTGAGTTCCGCCGAGGAGACCACGCGCGAGCTGACCGATATCCTCACGCGCCGCGAGCAGCTGGCGGGCGTCGCCGCCGAGCCGCAGCATCGTTTTGCCACGACGGCCGATAACATTGCCGAGTTTGCGGTGGCGGGCAGCTTTATCTTTGGTCAGCCGCTCAAGAGCATTGAGCATATCGATATCGATGAGCTGAAATAGATGTAAGGCCGCCGTCAGAGCCTTCGCCACACCTTTTGCCGAAAGGATTTTTCTATGGAGTACATGCAGGTCAACCGCGCCAACGGTCGCGCCGCCAACGAGTTGCGCCCCGTTAAGCTCACCCGTGGCGTCATGAAGCACGCCCACGGCTCGTGTTTTGCCGAGTTCGGTGACACGCGCGTGTTGTGCGCCGCCACAATCGAGGAGGGCGTGCCGGGCTGGCGAAAGGGAGCTAAGGTCGGCTGGGTGACCGCGGAATACGCCATGCTGCCGGCGTCGACCGGCAAGCGCTGCAAGCGCGAGCACGCCAACCGCAAGGGTCGCTCCATGGAGATCGAGCGCCTCATTGGCCGCAGCCTGCGTACCGTCGTCAACATGAAGGCGCTCGGCGAGTACACCGTCACCGTCGACTGCGATGTGATTCAGGCCGATGGCGGCACGCGTACAGCGAGCATCACCGGCGCCTGGGTGGCGCTGCACGACGCCCTCGCCATGTGGGTCGAGGCGGGCAAGATCGAGCGCATCCCGCTTACCGGCCAGGTGGCTGCAATCTCCATGGGCGTTGTCGACGGCAATACGCTGCTTGACCTCGAATATTCCGAGGACAGCCATGCCGAAGTCGACATGAACCTCGTCGCCACCGACACCGGTGAGATGATCGAGCTCCAGGGCACTGGCGAGCAGGCGCCCTTTGACCGTAAGCGCCTCAACGCCCTGCTCGACCTGGGCGACAAAGGCATCGCCGAGCTCATCGAGCTTCAGCGCCAAGCCATCGCCTAACCTGCCAAAAAGGGACAGGTTTATTTTGGCAGGTTTTATCTGGGAAAACGTCGAAGTATAAGACTGCCGTTGATTGAGAGGGGAGAGGCGGAGGCCCTCGTCGCCCTCGGCGCGGCATTGCTATAGAGACAAGGAGACCACTCATGGCACTTGAGAAGATCGACATCGACACCCTCGACCCGGCGGCGACCATTGTCGTGGCAACGGGCAACGCCCATAAGCTCACCGAGATCGAGGCCATTTTAGGCAAGGTCATGCCCGAGGTTCGCTTTGTGGCGCTCGGCCAGCTGGGCGATTTTGAGGACCCCGAGGAAAACGGCACGACGTTTTTGGAGAACGCCATCATCAAGGCGCAGGCTGCCGTCGAAGAGACGGGGCTCATGGCCATCGCCGACGATTCTGGCTTGGTCGTCGACGCGCTTGACGGCGAGCCGGGCGTGTATAGCGCGCGCTATGCGGGCGTGCACGGAGACGATGCCGCCAACAACGCCAAGCTTCTCGTTAACCTGGAAGGCGTGGCGGACGAGGACCGCACCGCGCGCTTTATGAGCGTCGTTGCGCTTATCGACACGGATGGTCTGGTCACCTATGGCGAGGGCGCCTGCGAGGGCGTTATCGCACACGAGGGCCGCGGCGATCACGGCTTTGGCTATGACCCGCTGTTCCTGCCGGTCGACACGCCGGGCAAGACCATGGCCGAGCTGACGGCGGACGAGAAGAACGCCATCAGCCATCGTTTCCACGCGCTCGAGCATCTGTCCGCCAAACTGACGGGCGAGGAGTAGGCCGTGCGTGCGGTGGTGCAGCGCGTACTCAACGCCGGCGTGACGGTCGACGGCGAGTGCGTGGGCAAAATTGGGCGCGGCTATCTGGTGCTGCTGGGCGTGGGCCACGGCGACACGCGCGCCGAGGCCGATAAGCTGTGGGGCAAGCTCCGCGGCTTGCGCATTAACGAGGACGAGAACGGCAAGACCAACCTGGCACTTGCCGATGTCGACGGCGAGGTTCTCGTAGTGTCGCAGTTCACGCTGTTCGCCGATTGCCGTCACGGCCGCCGCCCATCGTTTACGGATGCCGGCGCCCCCGATGTCGCCAACGAGCTCTACGAGTACTTCCTGACGCTCGTTCGTCAAGATGTCGAACACGTGGCGCATGGCATCTTTGGCGCCGATATGAAAGTCGACCTCGTCAACGACGGCCCATTCACCATCGTCCTCGATACCGACAATCTGTAAGTAGCCAAATTAGCTACTTGCGCGTGGTCGCAACAGGGTGCTATAGTATTAGAGTTTTGTCTATCTTAGGGGTATTATCCCCTTTTTGAATTGCACCTTCTGGAGGCCCTGTTCATGGAAGAGATGGAAGTCAATCACGTCGACGACATCCACGAGAAGCTGACCGATATGGTGGGCGATCGCGTCAAGGTGAAGGCCAACATGGGCCGCACCCGCGTCGTCGAGCGCATGGGCACCATCAAGAGCGTCCACCCCGCCGTCTTTATCGTCGAGGTTGACGAACGTCGCGGCCGCAAGTCGCGTCAGTCCTACCAGTATATCGATGTCCTCACCGGGCAGGTCGAGCTGTTCGACCCCGAGAGCGGTGAGCACATTTTTACCCCGCTCGGCAATCAGCTCGAGGAGCACTAACGGTGACCGATCGGTCCCTGACTCTTTCCGCGCCGGCAAAGATTAACCTCTACCTGGGGGTTCATACCGAGCGCGATGACCGCGGCTACCACAGGGTCGATTCCCTGATGGCAGCCGTCGGTCTTTCCGATTCCGTGACGGTCGCGCCGGCGCAGGCGCTGACCGTCCAGACGATTCCGGCATCAGATTTTCCCATGCAAAAGAATACGGCGTATCGGGCTGCGGTTGCTATGGCCGAGCATTATGGTTGCGAGGCAAACATCTGCGTGACGATTGAGAAGCGCATTCCATTGTGCGCCGGCTTGGGCGGCCCCTCGACGGACGCGGCCGCGGTCATTGTCGCCTTGGCGGAGCTCTGGGGAATTGATCGCACCGACCCCGCGCTCGACGACATTGCGCGGGGTATTGGTGCTGACGTCCCGTTCTTTTTGCACGCGAGCCTTGCGTTCTACGTAGGTGGGGGAGACGTGCTGGCAACTGAGTATCCCGCGCTGCCCGCAACGCCCGTCGTGTTGGTCAAGCCGCGCGAGGCAAGCGTTTCAACAATTGAAGCCTATCGACGTTTTGACGAGGCTCCGGTGCCTGCAGACAAGCCCGGCGCGATAGCTTCTGCCTTGCATGCTGGTGATGCCGAGACGGCATATGCGCTCATCCATAACAACCTAGGTGTCATTTCCGCACAGATGGAGCCGCAGATTCAAACGGTTCTCGATTGGCTGCGTAAACAGGACGGCACCGTTGCTGTAGATGTGTGCGGATCGGGTGCCTGCTCATTTGCCATTTGCGACACCGCCGCCACGGCCGAAAGGCTTGCCGACGCTGCCCTGCAAAACGGCTGGTGGTCCTGCGCGACGGAGCCCATTCCCAACACGGTTCGCATCGAAGTGCCAAAGAAGTAAAAATTTCTCTAGCACACGACGGAAATCTTTGTTACTATAGTCGAGCTAACGGGTTGTGGCTCAGTTTGGTAGAGCACTGCGTTCGGGACGCAGGGGTCGCTGGTTCAAATCCAGTCAACCCGACCAGAGCATGAGGAGGGACCGCTTCTTGCGGTCCCTTTTTTTAGCTATTGTTGTGATACCGCGATACCCGCGGTATACTCATTCGAGCTTGTCTCGCTGTATTGTGGAGGTCTACATGTTTGGACTGAGGGCTCCTGAGCTCATCATTATTCTCGTCGTTGTCCTGATTATCTTCGGGCCCAAGAACCTGCCGAAGCTCGGCAAGTCCCTCGGCTCTACCGTCAAGAATATCCGCGAGGGTATGGAGGGCGACGATAAGGCCGAGACCAAGCAGGCCGAGGAGGTCGTGGTCGAGCAGTCCGAGGAGGACAAGGAGATCGCTGAGCTCGAGGCCAAGCTCGCTGCTGCCAAGAAGAAGCAGGCAGAGGACAGCGACGCGGACGCAGAGTAGTCCCATCCCTTTGGGGTGAGCACCTGACCGGCTTGCCCGCAGGCTAGCCGGTCTTTTTCGTTTTGTTGACAGTTGATTGTTTGATCAGAGTTGGGGAGATATCCGTATGGACGCAAGCCAGATCGTACTGACCGCTGAGGGCCGCCAGAAGCTCGTCGAGGAGCTCGCTTGGCGTGAGGGCGATTACGCCAAGGAGATCGTCGAGGACATCAAGGAAGCCCGCGCGTTCGGCGACCTTTCGGAGAACTCCGAGTACGATGCCGCCAAGGACAAGCAGGCCCAGAACGCCGCTCGTATTGCCGAGATCCAGGCCATCCTTGCCAACGCTCAGGTTGCTGCCACCACAGGTGATCTGACCGTCTCCATCGGTTCCACCGTTTCTCTGATTGATCCCAACGGTGAGGTCATGGAAGTCACGCTCGTCGGTACCACCGAGACCAACTCGCTCGAGCACAAGATTTCCAACGAGTCTCCGGTCGGCCACGCCATCATCGGTCACGGCGAGGGCGACTCCGTCGAGGTCGTTACGCCTTCCGGCAAGACTCGCGTCTACACCATCGCCAAGATTGCACGCTAGACCACGGTCCCGCGTAAAGGTATGTTTTCGCTCCCTGGGACCGAATCCTGGGGAGCGTTTTAGTTTGAGGAGCTAACTTATGGCAGAGAACCAGAACGCCGCAGATCAGGCATCGACGCTCAACGACGAGCGCGCCACCCGCCTGGCCAAGCGCGCCGCCCTGTTCGAGGCGGGCCAGAACCCCTATCCCGAGCACTCTGAGCTTGAGGACTACGTTGCCGATATCGAGGCTAAGTACGCCGAGCTTGCCGATGGCGAGGACACCGAGGACGTCGTGAAGATCGCCGGCCGCGTGGTCGCCAAGCGCGGTCAGGGCAAGATCATGTTCATCGTCGTGCGCGATGCGACTGCCGAGATTCAGCTGTTCTGCCGCATCAACGACATGGACGAGGCTGCATGGAATACGCTCAAGTCCCTCGACCTGGGCGACATCCTGGGCGTGACCGGCGTGGTTGTGCGCACCCAGCGCGGCCAGCTCTCCGTTGCCCCTAAGAGCGCGACCCTGCTTGCCAAGGCCGTTCGTCCGCTGCCCGAGAAGTTCCACGGTCTTTCCGACAAGGAGACCCGTTATCGTCAGCGCTACGTCGACCTGATCGCCAACGACGATGTCCGCGAGACCTTCCGCAAGCGTTCGCAGATTCTCTCCACCTTCCGCCGCTTCATGGAGTCCGACGGCTACATGGAAGTCGAGACCCCCATCCTGCAGACTATCCAGGGCGGCGCCACGGCTAAGCCGTTCATCACGCACTTCAACGCGCTCGACCAGGAGTGCTATCTGCGCATTGCTACCGAGCTGCATCTCAAGCGCTGCATCGTCGGCGGCTTTGAGCGCGTGTTCGAGATTGGCCGCATCTTCCGCAACGAGGGCATGGACCTCACCCACAACCCCGAGTTCACCACGATGGAGGCCTACCGTGCCTTCTCCGATCTCGAGGGCATGAAGGCGCTTGCCCAGGGCGTCATCAAGGCTGCCAACAAGGCCATCGGCAACCCCGAGGTCATCGAGTACCAGGGCCAGACCATCGATCTTTCCGGTGAGTGGGCAAGCCGCCCCATGACTGATATTGTCTCTGACGTGCTCGGCAAGAAAGTCACCATCGACACGCCGGTCGAGGAGCTTGCTGCCGCCGCGCGCGAGAAGGGCCTGGAGATCAAGCCCGAGTGGACTGCTGGCAAGATCATCGCCGAGATTTACGATGAGCTGGGCGAGGACACCATCGTCAACCCGACCTTCGTGTGCGATTACCCCATCGAGGTCAGCCCGCTTGCCAAGCGTTTTGAGGACGACCCGCGTCTGACGCACCGCTTTGAGCTGGTTATCGCCGGTCACGAGTACGCTAACGCGTTCTCCGAGCTCAACGACCCGGTCGACCAGGCCGAGCGCTTTGCCGCTCAGATGGCCGAGAAGGCTGGCGGTGACGACGAGGCCATGGAGTACGACGAGGACTACGTGCGCGCCCTCGAGTACGGCATGCCTCCCGCGGGCGGCATCGGCATCGGTATCGACCGCGTGGTCATGCTGCTCACCAACCAGGCCTCCATCCGCGACGTCCTGCTGTTCCCGCACATGAAGCCCGAGAAGGGTTTCCAGTCCGGTGCTGCTGCCGCCAAGGCCGCCGAGGCCGGCAACGCCTCGAGCCCGTTCGTCAAATCGCTCAAGCCTACGCTCGATTACTCTAAGATCGCCGTCGAGCCGCTGTTCGAGGAGTTTGTCGACTTTGATACCTTCTCCAAGAGCGATTTCCGCGCCGTGAAGGTCAAGGCGTGCGAAGCCGTCAAGAAGTCCAAGAAGCTGCTGAACTTTACGCTCGACGACGGTACCGGTACCGACCGCACCATCCTTTCCGGCATCCATGAATACTATGAGCCCGAGGACTTGGTCGGCAAGACCCTGCTCGCCATCACCAACCTTCCTCCGCGCAAGATGATGGGCATTCCCAGCTGCGGCATGCTGATCAGCGCTATTCACGAGGAGGAGGGCGAGGAGCGCCTCAATCTGATTCAGCTCGACGCTTCCATCCCCGCCGGCGCAAAGATGTGCTAACTAGTTACGCGGTTCTACGAACCGCGTAACGGCTCGACGCTGCGCGCCGCCCAGGGCGACAATTTGTCATTCAAAAGGTAAGGCATGACCAGAAGGTCTATGTCTTGCCTTTTTCATGCCAACTTGTTCGCCCTGGACGTCGCTCGCTGTCCGTCCTCTACCTGCGGCGTTGCCTTGGTTGGCACTTAGGGACGTTCTTAAACGACTAGCCATTCAAGAACGTCCCCAACGACTACCTAACGGCTATTGCGTACATGACTCACATGACAGTTGTCTCTTTTATGTTTCCTTTAGCCGTCGCTGCCTAGGATGGGAGTTAGTCGGCAGGAAGGGAGCGTCTGTATGGACGATGCGAGCGAGCGCGCGATCGAAGAGGACATGCTCGATCAGTTCAATTACTTTGATGATGAGGACGAGGAGCTGATCGACCGTCGCGAGCCAGCGCCGCTTGATTCCTTTGATCTGGTCGATGAAGAGGCTGATGAGGTTGAGGATGAATCGACGGAACCCCCACAGCCTTCGCGCCTTGACTCACTGCCTTCGAGAGCCCCCATGCACCACGGTGTCCGTGCCGGCGCGCTCCATATGAAAACTGACTGGCGCCAGATCGTGACCGCGGGCGATGAGCTTGCCGTCGATGCGCCACTTACCGACAAATCATCCATCATCTGCCGCACCGGTATGCTTATGCTCGCGAGCGGAACGGGTGCCTGGCGTGTACGCGATACCATGAACCGCGTCGCCGCCGTACTCGGTGTCACCATCCACGTTGACTTAAGTCTCCTGTCGTTTGAGTGCACCTGCATCGAAGGCGGCCACTGCTTTAACGAGGTCGTCAGCCTGCCAACAACGGGCGTCAACACTCATCGCATTTGGATGATGGAGAGCTTCCTAAAGGAAATCGAGACTTATGGGCGCCGGTTTACCGTGCATGAGTATCACGAGATGCTCAAGACCGTTGAGAGTTCAAAACCTGATTACGCGCCTTGGCAACAGGGCCTTGCGGCGGCCTGCGCCTGTGGCGCCTTTGTCTTTTTACTTGGTGGCGGTCCCATTGAGATGGCATGTGCGTTCGTGGGCGCGGGCGTCGGCAACTTTGCCCGTTCTCATATCCTCAAGCAGGGCCTCGGCCAGTTTAGCGCGTTGACGATTGGCGTCGCGCTGGCCTGTATCTCGTATTTACTGGCGTTGCTCGGCCTTGGCCAGGTCATTCCGGGGGCAATGTCGCACCAAGAAGGCTATATCGGCGCCATGCTCTTTGTCATCCCCGGCTTTCCCCTCATTACGGCAGGCCTCGACATCGCAAAGCTCGATATGCGAAGCGGCATCGAGCGTCTTTCGTATGCTGTGTCAATTATTGTGATGGCGACCCTCGTAGGCTGGATGGTTGCCGAGTGTGTGGGACTGGCGCCGGATGACTTCGCCCCGCTCGGCCTCTCACCGTTGGCTCTTACGCTCTTGCGCATACTGATGAGCTTTATCGGTGTATTTGGCTTCTCGGTTATGTTCAACAGTCCGATAAAGATGGCCGCGGCGGCTGGGCTCATCGGTGCCGTGTCTAATACCTTGCGCCTTACGCTCGTCGATGCGCCGACGCTGTTTCCCTTTCTGGGCCTGAGTGCAGGCATGCCTCCCGAGGCGGCGGCGTTTATCGGCGCGCTGGTGTCGGGACTGCTTGCGAGCCTGGCCGAAATCAAGCTCACGTACCCGCGCATCGCCCTCACGGTGCCATCGATTGTCATCATGGTGCCGGGACTGTATCTGTATCGCTCGATGTACTACATGTGCACGTTTGACACGGTTAATATGCTTGGCTGGTTTGTGCGTGCGGTGCTCATCGTGGCGTTCCTTCCCGTCGGCCTGAGCGTAGCGAGAACTCTCACCGATCCCCGCTGGCGCCACACCAGCTAATTGGTGCAAGGGGGACAGGTTACTTTGCACCAATACGCCGAGCATCTCCACAAACTCAACGCTTACGAAGCGCGTGTTGTTCGTGTTAGGGTAGTTCCACCACATAAGTAGTCGCAGACGCACGTACCGCGGGCGGGCGAGATGAAGTCCCAGTAACTCCATCTCGCCTGCCCGTTTTTTGCACGCGCCGCGGCGTAACACAGAAAGGATTTCGCCCTTTATGCCTATCAACAAACGAGAGAGCCTGCTGTTCACCTTTATCATGTGTTTTTGTATGGTGCTCTGGATGAGCATCTACAACGTTGCCCTGCAGCATGGGGCCATCAACGGCGAGGTTGTTGCCGCTGCATGGCTTGGCTTCCCCGTTGCCTACGTCTTTGCCATGTGCTGCGACTGGTTTATCGCCAGCCCGCCAGCCAAAGGCTTCGCCTTCAAGTTCCTGGTTACTCCGGGCAAGAGCTCGCCGCTCGCTATGACGCTCGCCGTCAGCTCCTGCATGGTCGTCCCCATGGTCATCATCATGTCGCTCTACGGCGCCTGCGAGGGCCTGTTCCATATGCCCGGCGGCCCGCTTGCCAATTTGCAGGCGCTGCCGATGATGTGGCTCGTCAACATTCCGCGCAACTTTATCATGGCCCTGCCCTGGAACCTGCTGGTGGCCGGTCCGGTTGCCCGGTTTGTCTTCCGTCGCGCCTTCCCCATGGGCACGGTCTTTGCCGAGCCGCACATGGAGCTCGTGCACATGCCGGGTGCTCCCGCTGCCGAGGAGGTTGCCAACATTTCCGAGGGCATGGACGTCGAGCCTGCCTGCTAGGCAACGCTCAGAACCAGACCCCCAAACAGACCGGAGCGATTCCTTTTTTGTAGACGTTGTCGTATGGCTCCGTGCGGAAAAGGTCCCAACGGTTAACATATACTCCATATGGGTAAAGAGACCAAAGCGCTGCCGCGGGGCGGCGCTTTGCGTTTGAAAAAACTAGCTCGTCTAAGAGGAACTAGCATGTTAGACCGTTTTACCGATCGCGCGCGCAAGGTCATGTCCATGGCCAAGCAAGAGGCGCTCGATCTACACTCAAATAAAGTGGGTACCGAGCATCTGCTGCTCGCGCTCGCTAAGGAGGACGAGGGCATTGCCGCCGAGGCACTGCGCTCGCTCGATATCTCCTACGACGACATCATGGACACCCTCAAGGAGGTCCAGACCACCGTTCCCGAGCCCAGCGAGGAGACCGAGGCCGCCAAGCTCGCCTTTACGCCGCTCGTCATTAGCGTGATGGAGCGTTCCTTCCGTGTGGCGCGCGAGAACAACCAGACCTATGTGTCGACCGAGCACCTGCTCATCGGTATCGTCGAAGAGGGCAACGGAATGGCCATGGACATCCTCATGCGCCTGGGTGTTTCGTCCGCTTCTATCAAAAAGGCCATCGAAAAGCTCACCGCCAAGGACCAGGACAAGAAGCGTCCGCTCGCCGGAGCTGGCGCCGGCCGCCCCGGTGCGGGCCTGCCGTTCTTTAGCGGCTCGGACGCCTCACAGCAAAAGGGGGACGGCACCGACACGCTCAAGCAGTTCGCCACCAACCTCACACAGAAGGCGCGCGACGGCAAGCTCGATCCCGTGATCGGTCGCGAAAAGGAAGTCCAGCGCATGATGGAGATCCTTTCGCGCCGCACCAAGAACAACCCGCTTATCTTGGGTGATCCCGGCGTGGGCAAGACAGCCATCGTCGAGGGCCTGGCTCAGCAGATTGCCGCCGGCAACGTGCCCGAGAACCTCATGAACCAGAATATCTGGACACTCGACCTGCCGGGTCTTGTTGCGGGCGCCAAGTATCGCGGCGAGTTCGAGGAGCGTCTCAAGAACGTGATCCAGGAGGCGACCGAAGCCGACGACGTTATCTTGTTTATCGACGAGATGCACACCATCATCGGTGCCGGCTCTGCTGAGGGTTCTATCGATGCGAGCTCCATGCTCAAGCCCGTTCTCGCACGCGGTGCCTTCCAGATCATCGGCGCCACCACGGCCGAGGAGTTCCGCAAGTACCTCACCAAGGATCCGGCCTTTGAGCGTCGCTTCCAGACAATCGATGTCGAGGAGCCGAGCGTCGAGGACACGGTCAAGATCCTGACCGCGCTCAAGCCGCGCTACGAGGAGCACCACCATGTGCGTTACACACAGGGTGCTATCGAGGCCGCCGCGAACCTCTCCAACCGCTACATTCAGGACCGCTTCCTGCCCGATAAGGCCATCGACCTTATCGACGAGGCCGGTGCCCGCGCCCGCATCGCCGCTAACCGCGCGCCCGAGCCGGTGCGCGAGGCCGAGCATCGCGTCGAAGAGCTCAAGGCTGCCGCACAGGAGGCCACCGAGAGCGACGACATGAACAAGGCTGCCGAGATCACTGAGCAGCAAAAGGCTGCCGAGATTGAGGTTGCCGAGGCCAAGGCTGCCTGGACGGCCGAGCTCGACGCGAGCCCGCTCACCATCGACGTCGCCCAGATCGCCGACATCGTCTCCGTGACCTCGGGTGTGCCGGTGTCTTCGCTCACCGAGAGCGAGAGCCGTCGCCTGCTGCAGACCGAAAGCGTGCTCAAGACCCGCATTATCGGCCAGGACGAGGCAGTCGAGGCCGTTGCCAAGGCCGTGCGCCGCAGTCGCTCGCCGCTCAAGGACCCGCGTCGCCCCGGCGGCAGCTTTATCTTCCTGGGTCCCACCGGCACGGGCAAGACCGAGCTCGCCAAGACGCTTGCCGAGTATCTCTTTGGCAGCAAGGACGCGCTCATCAGCTTCGACATGTCGGAGTTTGGCAGCGAGTTCGAGGTCTCCAAGCTTATCGGTAGCCCCCCGGGCTACGTTGGCCATGACGAGGGCGGTCAGCTCACCAAGGCCGTGCGCCGTCATCCGTACTCGGTTGTGCTGTTTGACGAGATCGAGAAGGCGCACCCCGATATCTTCAACATTCTGCTGCAGGTGCTGGAGGAGGGCCGCCTGACCGATAGCCAAGGCAAGACGGTCGACTTCCGCAATACCGTGATCATCATGACGTCCAACGTGGGCGCCCGCGAGATTGCGCAGGATGCGAGCGTTGGCTTTGGCACCACCGGCGAGCACGGCCTTACCTCGAGCGAGATTAAGGGCCGTGCGATGGGCGAACTCAAGCGCCTGTTCCGCCCCGAGCTGCTCAACCGTATCGACGACATCGTGGTGTTCCAGAAGCTTTCGGGCGAGAATCTGACCAAGATCGCGCACCTGCTGGTGGACGACTTGCGTCAACGCCTGATTGCCAACGGCATGAACATCAAGCTCACCGATGCGGCCTACGACAAGATTGTGGCCGAGGGCACCGACCTCACCAATGGCGCGCGTCCGCTGCGCCGCGCCATCCAAAAGCTCATTGAGGACCCGCTGTCCGAGGAGCTGCTGGCCGGCGAGTGGGGCGAGGGCGATACCGTCCTGTGCGATGTGGCCGACGGCAAGTTTGTCTTTAGCCACGGCACGGGCGAGATTCCGGCACCGCGTCCGGTCGGCGCGCTCGGCGGCGATACCGCTCCGGCGGCGCCGCACACCGGCAACGCCACGCCCGTAAGCGGCGGCGTGACCTCGGGCCCCGGCGGCATGATGCAAGCCGGCTCTGGCGCGCTGTAAAGTGTGAAATAGTCTGAATGAAGGGGATGTTCCAGCTGGGACGTCCCCTTTCTGGTAAAGGCGGCATTCATCCTAAATGCTATACTAAGTAAAGGAAAGCGTATAGCAAAAGGAGCCAACATGTCTATGTCGATACTAGACTCACGGCCGGTTCAGATGAACGTGCGCATGGATCGCCAACTCAAGGATGCCGGGGACGCCGTTTTGGCACAGATTGGCATGACGCCGTCGCAAGCCGTTCGGACACTTTGGGAGTATCTGGTCGTTAACGGACATATGCCCTCGAAGGGAGACGCGGCGGCTCCAGTTTCTGACGGAGTGGAGCCCCGGCGCATGGAGTCAAGGGCCGCGCAAGGCAGCCATATCGTTCGCGATTCGTGCCTCAAATACGGCATCCCCATCCCTGAGTTCTCGGGAGACTATGACGACCTCTATGAGGAGGCCATGGCGGAGCGCTATCCCGAGTGGGTGGAACTATGAGCACAGAAGGCGTCCTCAAGCTGTTAATCGATACCAACGTATGGATGGATTATTTTTCTGGCAGGTCCGACCGTACGGCAAATGTCGCCCATCTGATCGAGATTGCCGACGCCTCGGAGCGGATTGCCCTGTTTGCCTCGTCGCTTTCGGTCAAAGACGTTTCATATCTTGTCTCGGCGGCAATCAAGCAGGAGTGCCGAAGAAAGACTGGCTCACTGAGCGATAACGCCATTGCGGCGGCAGACGAAACGGCCTGGGCATGCGTTCGACAGATGCGCGAGCTAGCCCTCATCGCCCCGGTCGGTGCAGATGAGGTCTTCGACTCCTTTGTGTTCAAGTATCATCACAACGACTTTGAGGACGACCTGATACTGGGCGTCGCTAATCGCATTGATGCCGATTACGTCGTGACGGAGGACAAAAACCTCATTAAACATACCAATGGCGTATGCATAAACGTTGATCAAGCTTTGAGGTTGGTTGAAGGGTCCAACGCCCCTTCGGTGCGGCCCGTCTAACCTGCTTTATCTTAATAAAGTAGCGTTTCCCCGCCGTTAGCCGATGATGCGAGGGCGCTCGGCGTTTTCGACTGGTTTATGCACGCAAAGTCTGGGAATATACAAGGCGCATGTCTTACTGTCTAACCAGTTGCGCCAAGGAGGCACCATGGATTACAAGATTACCGGCTACGAGCCCGCCCAGCTGTTCCATTTCTTTGAGGAGGTCAGCGCGATCCCCCGTGGGTCTGGCAACGAGAAGGGCATCAGCGATTTCCTGGTTGCGTTTGCCAAGGAGCGCGGCCTCGATGTGTACCAGGACGAGGTCTACAACGTCATCATTCGCAAGCCCGCTTCTGCCGGCGCCGAGAATGCTCCGGCCGTGATGCTGCAGGGCCACATCGATATGGTGTGCGACAAGTTGGGCTCCGTTGAGCACGACTTTACGACCGACGGTATCGACCTGGTCGTCAAGGACGGCGTCCTCACCGCTAACGGCACCACCCTGGGTGCCGACAACGGCATTGCTGTCGCTCTGATGCTCACTGTTCTCGATGACGATTCGATCGTTCACCCCGCCCTCGAGTGCGTATTCACCACCGACGAGGAGACTGGCCTGGTCGGTGCCGAGACGCTCGACAAGTCCCAGATTAGCGCCCGCACCATGATTAACCTTGACTCCGAGGAAGAGGGCGTTGCCACCGTCAGCTGCGCCGGCGGCGTCGTTGTTACCTACGCCTGCCCCATCGTGCGCGAGCACAAGACCGGCAGCACCCTCACGCTCGACATCTCCGGCCTACTGGGTGGTCATTCCGGCAACGATATCAACCTAGAGCGCGGCAACGGCAACCTCATCATGGCCCGCATCATCGACCGCCTGATGGTTGCCGGCGAGCCCGCCATCGTTAGCTTTAACGGCGGCACCAAGGACAACGCCATCAACCGTGAGTGCAAGGCTGTTCTGGTCTACGCCGACCACGCTGCCGCCGAGGCCGCGGCCCAGATCGCAAAGGGCATCATCGCCGACGTCACTGCCGAGCTCGAGGTCTTCGACCCCGGCTTTACCTGCACCGTCGAGATTGCCGATAACGCTGAGGTCGAGGCCATGGACCAGAAGTCCGCGCTTGCCCTCATCCGCGCCCTGCGTCTTGCCCCTAACGGCGTGATTCGCCGCAACGTCGCCACCGACGGCTCCGTCGAGGTTTCCTCCAACATCGGTGTGGTTGCCACTTCTGACGACGAGGTCAAGATCATGCTGTCCCCGCGCTCCTCGATCACCTCGCTGCAGGACGAGTTCAAGGACCGCCTGCAGACGCTGGCCGATGTCCTGGGCTTCGACGCCAAGTTTGAGTTCGAGTATCCCGGCTGGAGCTATGCCGAGCATTCGCCGGTCCGCGACGTCTTTGTCGAGAGCTATCGTGAGCTCTTTGGCTCCGAGCTGCGCATCGAGTCCATTCACGCCGGCCTTGAGTGCGGCCTGTTTGCCGAGGCCCTGCACGGTCTGGACGCCATCGCCGTGGGCCCGACGCTCTCCGATGTCCACACCCCGGACGAGAGCATGGAGCTCGCTTCTGCCGAGCGCTTCTACGAGCTGCTCATCGACGTCCTCAAGCGCCTTGCCGCGTAAAGGTCACGCCGGCAGCGGTCCGAGCCACGTGCTAGCGGATTGCAAATGACATTACGAGAGGGGACACCCGGTCTTTTGCGACAGGTGCCCCCTCTCTTCTTTTAAGAAATGGGAAATTGCCTGGCGTCTAACCCATATCACCCTTTAGTCAATTTGGAACGTGTCTCTATAGTTTTGTCCACTCTCCCGGGACGACCCCGCCTTCCTTGAGGCGCGTCGGGAGGCTCGGCGTTACAGAGACGGCAAGGCCGGACGGGGATTACCTCTTCGCGATGGAGGGGAACCCCCGGCGCTGGAGGGCGACGGGGAAGAGCCATGCGATCAAAACGGGGAGCAGCGACTGCCGAAAGTTGATCGTCTCGCACAAGCGCCAGCACGACATTCGGGCTTTCGGATCCTAGGGAGCGGATGGCCGGGGCGGAGATTCCGGTTCAGAGTCAGAGAAGAAGAGGTGAAGGCTTGAGCCCCGGTGGAGGGAATTAGTGCCTTCCCGGGCGTAGCGCCATGTCTCCTCCACGGTATCGCCCGGAACCTTTACGTCCCCGCTTCGGAGCAGATTGATGAAACCCTCGGGGTCGTTCCGGTATTTCTTGCCGAAGGCTGCGGAAAGCTGCCTCTTCTCGTCATCGCTGAATTCGCGTACGGAGCCGTAGAGCGCATGCTCGAGGTTGCGGGACATGAAGTAGACTCTGTAGGGGACTGCGTGTTTTCTGTGCTTGAGCTCGCGCGTGCCCGCGAGCTCAAGCAGCGCGGCAGACTTTCTCTCGTTTCTGTCTACCACCCTAGCGGTGTCCCGGGCGGTGATAGAGTCGCGGCCATAGACGAATCCATCGCAGTCCCCCTCGACGATGCACTCGTTCGGTATGAAGGCGCCGTCCAGGTCGACGATGTGGATGATCCGGTCGAGGTCGGTCCATTCGTACTCGTGCCGCGACGCGATGCGGTCGACGACGAACTGGCGCACGGTGTCGCGCACCCTGTCCTTGACGGCGAAGGAGGCCTCCCATGAGAAGGGTCGCACCGTGGTAACGTCGCAGTGGAAGGCGAGCGCCCTCGCCTCGGGCGGTGCACCGTTTGCGGCGAAGTTGAGCGCGGCCTGCATGGGCTCGAGGAGCGCGTTTTCATCGCTCGGCCCCTCCACGAGAATCAGGACGACCCGCTTCTCCCTTGCCATGGTCACTCGCCTCCCATGGAGGACAGAAGGGAGTCGAAGTCGAGGGCCTGGGGGCTTCCAGCCTCAAGGAGGGCGGAGCCTATCGCGGAGGTTCTGGTCGGCTCGTACAGCTGTTCCTTCTGCCCCCCGAGGTTGATGGCTCTCAGGTATTGGTTCCTGAGGTTGTTCGAGGGTGCCATGCCCCGGAACCCGATGTAGCGGTTGTTGGGGTTGGAGGTCGAGAAGACGAGGCATCCGACCGGGAGACATTCAAGCGCTCGCAGGTTGTGAGCGGTGAAGATGAGCTGGCCCTTGCCCTGCTCGGTCACGACTTCGAGGAGCTCGCCGAGCAGGAACTCGAACACTCCGGAGTCGATCTCGTCAACGACGAGACAGGCGCTGTCGTCATTGAAGACGTTTATCAGCCAGCCGAGCATCGATGCGATCTTCTTGATTCCTTCCGATTCTGTTCTGAAGGGGACGCGTACCCCCTGCCGGCATGATAGGAGCTCGACGCGCTCGCCCGGTGTGCCGTCTTCCATCGTTTCGCCGTGGAGGGTGTTCACTTGGATGCTGAGTCCCGGAACGATTGCCCCAAGCGCGCAGTTGATGGTCTCGACGGTCTTGCGGACCGAGTCGCAGACTTCTGAGGGGAGGACCGTTGTCTGATCGATAGGGAGTGACACGTCGCGGATGACAGGGGCCTTTCCGGCCTCCTCGGGTGACCATCCGCCTGTGCTGCTGCCCGGGGAGGCGAGGAGGAAGATGTTGAACGCCAGCGCCGCGCTTCGGCGCGTGTCACAGACCCTCATCTTATCGTCGGCGAACCTGTTCAGGAGCGTCGTGGAGTCCATGAGTGGAACCAATACGCTCTCGTACGCCGTCCTCGCCGCCTCGGATAGGGAGTTATTTCCGAGGCGCTCGAGATAGGACTTTCTCGCGGCGACCGCGAAGGCGACCATGGCGTTCGAGAACAGCTTCGAGGAGCCCTGCAGGTCGGGGGAGCGCCGTGCGACGGTGAGGTCGAGGTCGGCCTCCCTTCCGGCGAGATTTCTGAGTGCCCGCCACCTGTTGACGGGCTTCAGGTTCTGGCTGTCCTCGGTATCGGCCGCATCGTAGGCGGCGAGCCTTCTCTTGACGAGCCCCTCGGCGCGGACGGAGAGGTCCTCGGAGAGGAGGCGCGGTCTGTCGTCGAGCCTGTCGAAGGAGAACGAGTAGCAAACTGTGAAGGGCTTCCCGGCCGCTACGGTGCCGCCGAGCCCGCCTACGAAGCCGAGCGAGGAAGGGGAACCCTCCGTCACCTCGACCTCGATGCTGATTTTGGCGCACTCGGCAGAGGGGCCGATCAGATCGACGCTTTCACGGTCGAGCGGAAAGCCGCACATCAAATCCTGGACTCGCGCGAGGGATTCGACGACGGCGGTCTTGCCCGATCCGTTCTGACCGTATATTCCCATCACGCTGGAACCGAAGGGGCTGTCCTTGAAGCCGATCGTGCCGTTAGCAACGTTTTTCACATTTGAGAGCTCTATGGAGCGAATACGGATCATGGTGCCCTCCTTGAACACAATTTATATTACTATATATCGAATAATCGATATAAAATCAAGATAACAATTATTAAGAATGGAAATGAGATCAACCAATAATTAAAACAAATTTGCATTCAAGCTATTATTTTTACTTGATTTAAGACGGAGTGGAATGTGAGCGCACAAGGAGATGCGGAATCGATGAGAGCCTCGAAAAAAATTACTGCAGTGTTATCATCTTTCATCCTCTCTATTCTTCCATTTCTGATTCTATGGGCGGCTTGGTCAGCCCTCCCTGATACAATTCCCGCTCATTGGAGTGGGGGTGTGGTTGATCGATGGGGTAATAAGCTTGAATTGCTGGTTGTTCCGCTGTTTTCTCTGATTGGTTCTATTGCAATTTCTGTGTACCTTATTGTTTCCACGCGGCGAAGAGAGTTCGCGGATTTCTCTGTTCGAATGCGACGGGACTTTCTTGCGTGCTATATTTCTAGCCTTCTTTTATCGACAACCTGCTCAGTGATAATTGCCGTTTGGGTTCAGTTGATTCTTACGCAAAACACTGCGGTTGATGGGGGGCTTGGACTATCGATCCTGTATTCCCTTCCCGGGCTATATGTGATCTTGTGCGCTTTGCCGCCTTTTTATGCGAGCGGCGAGAGCAAAAAGGCAGAGCGCCTGATAACAGTTCTTATTGGCGGCGCGGAGATTGTTCTTTGTGGAATAGTGTTTGAAGGTTCGGCTGCCTCTTATGCGATGATTGGACTGATGATTCTGTTCTGTGCGTTTGAGATTGTGTCACAGGTAAGGGATAACCGGTCCTTATGAGTTGAATTACGCGCGTGCGGATATAAAGGTTGGCATGTTAAGCTGGTCGTTTTCTCGTTCTGGGACATTTGCAGTAGGATGAGTGGGACTAGGCGCGCTGCGGTGTGATGGTTGAGACTTGTATCGCTGCAATTCCGCTGATGCACATTTTGCTATTGGGCTTGAAGGTGGGACCGACAGGCCTTTGTTTGGGATGTTCTGGTCGTCCAACGCGTGTTGCACGGCTTTATATTGTTACGCTCGTTCGGCGCTCCGTTGGAGCATTTCCGGGTTTGTCGGCATCATGACTTGACCAAGTGACACGCTTGCCGGGACGGTTGTAACGCCGCGCCGGTTCCGTGTGCTCCTTCGTTGTTGGCCTGTCCAGCCGGGGGCGGATTCGGCCTCATGTTGTGGCGCACGGCCTTCAGGGGCTTCCCCTGGCGAGCTATGTTCGTCCGTATGGGTAAGGGTCGGTTTGAGCTGACAATCCCGTGCCGGAAGAGGCTTGCACCATGCGTACGATGATAGAGATTGAGTGGCTGGACGGCCGTATGACGAAGGTGCCGGAGCTCGTCCTGGGCGATGCGTTCGGCGAGAGCGTCCAGGCGGAGCTCGATTTCGGGTTCGATGACGTGTCGGAGGGCCTTTGGGTCGAGGTGCGCCATCACGAGCCGGATGAGGGCTCGGGCGGCGACCCGCGCGGGAGGGGCTGCGCGCTGTACGCGGACTGCCGGTGCAGCCTGGTCGAACCGTCGGACCTCGAGCGCGTCTTCTGCATCCTTTACGAGGGGCAGCCGAGGGTCTGCCGCGTCGCGGGGGAGCTAGGGGTCCCCGTGTCGGCGGTGAACGCGGCCGCTGCGTGGGAATCCGGGATGGGGGCGGGTTTCGAAACGCCTGCGGAGGGGAGAACCCCGTTGGGCGGGGACTATTCGTGATGCTACTGGCGTTGAGTTTTGAGCGATTGCGTTTGGCGTTACAGCGCCAAAATCCCCAGATGCTCAAGCAAGATCTTAAGCCCGATGAGGATGAGCACGATGCCGCCCACGATGGTGGCAGGTTTTTCGTAGCGCGCGCCAAAGGTGTGGCCGATCGCTACGCCGGCGATGGAGAAGATAAACGTTGTGACGCCGATAAGCGATACAGCGGGAACGATGTCAACCGAGAGCGCCGCAAATGAGATGCCTACGGCTAGGGCGTCGATTGAGGTGGCGATGGCGAGGATCAGGTACTCGCCCAGGTCAATCTTTTCGGCATCCTTGCCGTCGCCTTCATTCTCGTCCTCGGTAAAGGCTTCCCACAGCATTTTGCCGCCGATAAAGGCCAAAAGGATAAAGGCGATCCAATGGTCGATGGGTCCGATGATGCCCATGAATTGACTGCCAAGCGCCCATCCGATTACGGGCATGCCGGCCTGAAAGCCGCCAAAGAACAGGCCGAGCACCGCGGCGACTTTAAGGTCGATCTTCTTCATGCCAAGGCCCTTGCAGATGGATACGGCAAAGGCGTCCATCGAAAGGCCAACGGCGAGCAGCACGAGCTCTGCGAGTCCCATAGTCTGACTCCCTCTCTGCGGGCGGGCCCGCGTGTACCTCTTGGGGGAGTAACAAAAAAGACCCGTGGCGTACGCGTTGCGCGCACAGCCACGAGTCTCGTTCATTAAGGCAAGCCAGGCCGCATCGGCCAGTGTGTTGACTTACCGCGCCACCGGAGGCGAACCCGGTCACGCGACTACTCCCTCATTCATGTGAATCCCGATGCTACCACATAAGCAGCTCATTTGGGTTGGGGCTCTTTTGACTACCCCAGCGGTGTTCGCTCATTCTGTAAGCATCGGATTTCGCAAGCGCTGCGGGGGCAAACCGTGAGAAACTATTTAGCGTTTATGGAGCGTATACGATGGGAGCGATGCCTTGGATAAGAACGAGCTGCAAAAGCGTATGGAACAGGCTATTCGCCTGACTGCCCCCGGCCAGCCGATCCGCACCGCCCTCGACATGATCATTGCTGGTCACCTGGGCGCTCTTATTTGCGTCGGCGACACCGAAAACGTACTCGCTGCCGGTAACGACGGCTTCCCGCTCAACATTTCGTTTACCTCGAACCGCCTGTTCGAGCTTTCCAAGATGGACGGTGCCATCGTCATCGATGGCGACCTCACCCAGATCCTGCGCGCCAACTTCCACCTCAATCCCGATCCCTCGCTCGCCACGAGTGAAACGGGCATGCGTCACCGTACTGCCGCTCGCATGTCGGTGCTCACCGACGCCATCGTGATCTCGGTTTCGGCTCGTCGTGCCGTCGTCAACGTGTACGTCCACGGCAAGAGCTACGAGATCCAGCCCGTCACCACCATCATGAGCTCGGTCAACCAGCTCGTCGCCACGCTCCAGACTACCCGTCAGTCGCTCGATCGCTCCCTGCTGCGCCTGACGGCCCTCGAGCTCGACGACTACGTTACGCTCGCCGACATCACCGGCATTTTCTCGAGTTTCGAGATCATGCAGCAGGCAAAGACTGAGCTTAAGGATTGCATTGTCAAGTTGGGCAACCAGGGCAAGCTCGTGCAGATGCAGCTCGAGCAGCTCGCCGGCTCCAGCATGGATACCGAGTACGACCTGATGATTCGCGACTACGCGAGCGATTCTTCCGAGGCCAATGCCGAAAAGATCCGCGCCAACCTGAGCCGTATGACGCCCAAGGACTTGTCCGACCCGCAGCATGTGGCGGCGGTTCTGGGTTACGACGACCTGGACGAGGACTCCGTCATGACACCGCTGGGCCTGCGCACGCTTTCGCGCGTGTCCGTCGTGCGCGACGGCGTGGCCGAGAAAATCGTCGACGAGTATGGATCGCTGCAGGAGCTCATGGACGACATCAGCGAGGATCCGGAGCGCCTGGGCGACTTTGGCGTTAACAACCCTGCCATTCTTGCGGACTCCCTGTACCGCATGAAGGGCACCAAACAGGGGAACGCATAATGGCGCCCGTATGCGCCGTGGTCGTTGCCGGTGGCAGCGGCCAGCGCTTTGGTAACCCCGGTGGTAAGCAGCTCGTCAATGTAGCGGGCCGTCCGCTTATGAGCTGGTCCATCCGCGCATTTGACCGTAGCAATAAGGTCGGCCACATCGTCGTGGTTTGCCCTGCCGAGCGTCGTGCCGAGATGCGCCGCCTGGCCATCAGCCCGTATTCGTATAGCACGCCCATCAGCTTTGCCGATGCCGGCGAGACCCGCCAGGATTCCACCCGCGCCGGCGTGCACGCGGTGCCGGCGGGTTTCGAATATGTCGCCATCCACGATGGCGCCCGTCCGCTCATTACGACCGAGGCTATCGACCACGCTATCGACGTGCTCGTGAGCGACCGTGCCCTCGACGGTGTCGTGTGCGGTCAGCCCGCGATCGATACGCTCAAGATCGTCGATGGCGACAACATCGTCGAGACGCCGCCGCGCGAGCTGTACTGGGCCGCGCAGACGCCGCAGATTTTTAGTGTCGACGCCATGAAGCGCGCCCATGCCGCGGCGATTGCCGAGGGCTTTATCGGCACGGACGATTCGTCACTGGTCGAGCGCATGGGTGGGCGCGTCCGCTGCGTCCAGAGCCCACGCGACAACCTAAAGGTGACGGTGCCCGAGGACCTTCGTCCCGTAACCGCGATTCTGCTTGGCCGTATGGCCGAGGGAGAGGACCTTCCCCATGTTCAGTAACCTGCGCATTGGCCATGGCTACGACGTCCACCGTCTGGTGGAGGGGCGTCGATGTATCATCGGCGGTGTTGACATCCCCTACGAGCGCGGCCTGCTGGGCCACTCGGATGCCGATGTGCTCGCGCATGCCTTGGCCGACGCCATTCTGGGCGCCTGCCGCGGGGGAGACATCGGCAAGCTATTCCCCGACACCGATCCCGCCTACGAGGGTGCCGATTCGATGGTGCTGCTCGCTCGCGTGATGGACTATGCGCGCGAGCTGGGCTTTGAGTTTGTCGATGCCGATTGCACCATTGCCTGTCAGCAACCCAAGATCACTCCGCACCGCGATACCATGCGCGCCAACCTTGCCCATGCCCTGGGCGTTGACGTGGAAAACGTGGGCGTCGCCGCCACTACGACCGAAAAGCTTGGCTGGGAAGGCCAAGGCGAGGGAATCGGTGCCTGGGCCGTCTGCCTGCTACAGAAAACCGTTAAGGAGTAACGAATGCGTATCTACAACAGCGCTACCCATAAAAAGGAAGAGTTCCAGCCCATCGAGTCCGGCAAGGTCCGCATGTACGTGTGCGGCCCCACGGTCTACGACAACATCCACATCGGCAATGCCCGCACGTTCATCAGCTTTGATGTGATTCGTCGCTGGCTCATCGCGAGCGGCTACGAGGTCACGTTCGCCCAGAACCTCACCGATGTCGATGACAAGATCATCAAGCGCGCCAACGAGCAGGGCCGCACGGCCGCCGAGGTCGCGACGGAGTTCTCCGACAAGTTCATCGGCGTCATGCGTGCCGCCAACGTGCTCGATCCCGATGTGCGCCCCCGCGCCACCAAGGAGATCGGCCCCATGATCGCTATGATCAAGACGCTCATCGAGCAGGGCCACGCTTACGCAGCCGATAACGGCGACGTGTACTTTGCCGTGCGCAGCGATCCCAACTATGGTCAGGTCTCGGGCCGCAACATCGATGACCTTATGGTTGGCGCGCGCATCGAGGAGAACGAGGACAAGAACGATCCGCTCGACTTTGCCCTGTGGAAGGCCGCCAAGCCCGGCGAGCCCAGCTGGCCGAGCCCCTGGGGCGAGGGCCGTCCCGGTTGGCACACCGAGTGCGCCGCCATGGTGCACCGCTACCTGGGCACCCCGATTGACATTCATGGCGGCGGCTCCGACCTTGCCTTCCCGCATCACGAGAACGAGTGCGCCCAGGCCACCTGCGCCTGGCACCAGGGCTTCTCCAACACCTGGATGCACACGGGCATGCTGCTGGTCGACGGCGAGAAGATGTCCAAGTCGCTTGGAAACTTCTTTACGCTGGCCGAGGTGCTCGAGCAGCACTCTGCCGCGGCCCTGCGTCTGCTGATGCTGCAGACGAGTTATCGCTCGCCGCTCGACTTTTCTTGGGAGCGCCTGGAGGGTGCCGAGAATTCGCTCACGCGTATCGCCGGTACGGTCGAGAACCTGCGCTGGGCCGCGAACCATGCGACGGCCGATGCCGATGAGGCAGCATCCGAGGCGTTTGCCGCCAAGTCCGCCGAGACCCGTGCCACCTTTAAGGAGTGCATGGACGACGACTTTAACACCGCTGGTGCCATGGGTGCCGTCTTTGGCTTTGTGACCGAGTGCAACCAGTACCTGGAGCAGGCGGGCGACGCTGCCGACAAGGCCGCCGCGCTTGCCGCCGCCGATACGCTGGTCGAGCTGCTCGATACGTTTGGCGTTGAGCTCCCCGAGCCCAAGGTCGAGCTGCCGCTGGGTCTGCTAGGCGTTGCCGCCGGCCTGGTCGCCTACACGGGCGACGATGTGGACGAGGCCGCTGCCAAGATTCTCGAGGCCCGCGCCGAGGCCCGCGCCGCCAAGAACTGGGATCTGGCAGATGCCATCCGCGATCAGCTCAAGGACCTGGGCCTGACGATCGAGGATACCGCCGCCGGCACTCGTATTAAGAGTCTCTAGTATTTGTCGACCGTTCGAGGTGCGGCAGATTGCCTTGAAAGAGGAGGGCATAGACCTGGTGGTCATGCCCGACGATTGAAAGGCAAGGTGCCGTGGCTCGGACGGTCGATTCTTGTTCGTTTTCTATTTAAGGAGGCCGTCTTATGGCCGACAATCGCAAGCGTGCGCCTCGTGGTGGCAAACAGGCTGCTTCTGGCTCGCGTCCGATTCGCCGTAATGACCGCGCCGCTGCCCCCAGGGGGCAGCGCGAGCGCTCCCAAGCCACCCGTCCGCAGCGTGATCGCAACCGCGACAACATTCAGGTCCCCAAGGGCGAGTTTATCGAAGGTCGCCGTGCTGCCGCCGAGGCCCTGCGCACCGGCTTTCCCGTCAAGTGCGCGCTCATCGCCGAGGGCGGGGAGCGCGATGCTGCTTTGTCTCGTCTGGTCGATGACCTCAACGCCGCGGGTGTCCGCATTAAGTATGTGCCGCGCGCGCAGCTCGATGTGCTGTCGAGCCATGGCGCTCACCAGGGTATTGCGCTCGAGGTGGGAAATTTCCCCTATGCTGATGTCGCCGATATCCTCGATCGCGCGGGTGACGGACCGGCGCTCGTCGTCGTGCTCGACCATGTGACCGACGATGGCAACTTTGGTGCGATCGTGCGCTCCGCCGAGGTCGTGGGCGCGGCGGGCGTCATCATTGCAAACAAGCGCGCCGCCGGTGTGACCGTGGGCAGCTACAAGACCTCTGCTGGTGCCGTCATGCACCTGCCCATCGCGCAGGTTCCCAATATCGCTCGTGCGCTCGATGATCTCAAGGCCGCCGGCTTTTGGGTGGGCGGTGCTTCCGAGCACGCCGAGGGCAGCTGCTGGGATGCCCCCTTCGAGGGCCGCGTTGCGCTCGTCATGGGCTCCGAGGGCGACGGCATCTCACGCCTGGTGCTCGAGAAATGCGACTTTTTGACCAAGCTTCCCCAGCGCGGCATGACCGAGAGTCTCAACGTGGCCCAGGCGACCACCGCGCTGTGCTTTGAGTGGCTGCGCCGCAATGCCGGCGAGCTCATGGGGGAGGAGTAGCGCATGTCCAAGAAGAACCGCGCCAAGTCCAAGGCCAAGCGCTTTGGCGAGGGCTCGGCCAAGCCGATTGTTTCGGCCGCGACCTATGGCGTGGGCGGCAATGCGTTTGCGCAGGCCATCGCCGACCCGGTCTCGACGGTGCACTCCAATAAGCCCGAGCTGCTGGTGGTCGACGGCTACAACGTGATTCACTGCACGCCGCGCTACGAAAAGCTCGTCTACGACCATTCCGACGATCCATATTCCAGCGACGTCCACGATATGGCTCGTACTGCGCTTATCAACGATGTCGCGGCGTTTGCCCAGGGCCGTTACGAGGCCGTGATCGTGTTCGACGGCGCGGGCAACATCTCCAACGAGCGCCCCAACCTACCGGCCCGCGGCGTGCGCATCGAGTTCTCGCCGACGGGCGTCTCTGCCGATACCGTGGTGCAGAAGCTCTGCATCGAGGCGCGTGAGGAAGGCCGCGCGTGCTCCGTGGTATCGAGTGACGGCACAATACAGGCCGTCGTCATGGGCAAGGGCGTCACGCGCATCTCGAGCCGTATGCTGGTGGACGAGATCAAACAGATCGACAACGACGTTCACGAGGCAGAGGAAGCTCCGCAGATCAAGATGACTCTGGGCAGCCGCCTGAGTCCCGATGCCCTGGCCAAGCTCAAGGCCCTGCGCGGACGGTAGGGGATTATCCATAGAGACCCGTTTTCCAATTGGCCGGCCCGTTGATTTGTAATCAATGGACTGTGGGTTGCCGTCGCCAAAACGAATAGTTTTTTGTTTTGGCGAACGGATAAAACTATTCGTTCTGACGAATAGTTTTGAGATGTGGTCGGTCAAAGGGTCTGTTGCGCCTTGTCAGCAATTCCTTTATTCTTAATTGGCTTCGCGCGAAAGCGCCAAGTGTGCCAGTGTGGCGCAACGGTAGCGCAACTGATTTGTAATCAGTGGGTTGCAGGTTCGATTCCTGTCACTGGCTCCATGAGAGTTTCGGGCTCTGTCTCTATATGGGACAGAGCCCGTTTCTATTTAGGTGGTGCGCCATCGGGTTAGCGCCCATCCCGTTTTTGGTTTGTCTCGTCCTCCAGTTTGTCTAAATCTGTAACACCAAGACCGATAATCGGCATCTAACTGTTACAGATTGAGATGAAACTTAGGGTGTTTTAGGAATATCTTGATCTGTAACATGTAGAAGCGGAATAGGCCTCTTGCTGTTGCAGATCGAGACAAGGGCGGGCGCGGATCTGGATGTCCTGCTCGAGCGTGGATTTCTGGATACGCGAGCGAAGAAAATCTCCCGACCGGAGAACGAGCGTGGATAATTAACTTGGATAGGGAGCTAAGGTAAACACCGATTGTCTATCGACGGCTTTAGAAACAACGGCCCCGATTTCATTGTGGAATCGGGGCCGTTTGTGCCTCAGGAATCCGAATGGATTAATCGAGCTCCTAAGGAACTTCTTGGGTTCTTGCTAATGGTCTGCCGAGGATGTCCCCAATGCAAACAGCGGGCATCTACTCAATATAGCTGGGGTTCTTCTTGATGATCACGCGTGCAGCGATGAAGGAGACGACGATGGCGATGATGGCGACAACGCATGCCAGCACGAAGTTACCCATGGACCCATCGGGAGCGATAAAGATGAGTGCCGAAAGAAGGCCGGGGCATGCTCCCGCAACATACTCTTTCAGAACAAAGATGCCTGCAGGGAGTCCAGCGCAGAGCGCGCCGATTGCCGTGCCGACAAGCAGGCGGGGACGCTCGATGAGGCAACCGTAGAACGCGGGCTCGGTTACGCCACAGAGTGCGGTGACGGCAACCGTGGTGACCATACCCCTCTTCTCTTTGTTTCCCTTCATGGCAGTTGCCAGGGCGAGGCTCGTGCCGCCAATGCAGAGGTTCGAGATGAATCCAAAGATAATGGGTGCCCAACCGAGCTGCGCCAGGCTCGTAACTTCGATTGCGATGTAAGCCTTATCGAGACCGAGCATGACGAAATAGGGGTTAAGGGCTGCCAGGATCGGAGTAGCGATAAATGCCACGTTGTCCATAAGCCACGTGACGGCATCGCTCAGCGCGTAGCCCATCATGCTGCCGGCGGGGCCAAGGATAATAAGCTCGACGGGCACGACGATGATCATGGTGAGCAGCGGCTTCAAGAACAGTTTGGTAACGTCGGGAATAATCTTCTGAAGGCCGCGGTCGACAAAGTACATGAATACAACGCCCAGTACGATGGGCACTACCGTACTCGAATAGTCGTTCGTCGGGATGGGAATACCAAGAAAGTCGAGACCCTCGGCACCGCTAATGGACGAGCTGATCATGATCGCGCCCAGCAATGCGCCCATGATGGGCTGCATCTTCATGACGGCCGCGAGCTGATAACCAAGATAAACGGGTAAGAAGCTAAACGAAGCGCTAAAGATCGCCAACAGGACCTGGGCGGTTCCGCTATCGGTGCTCAATCCGCAATAATTGACCAGGAGATTCTTGATCGAAAGAATGAGTCCGCCAACGATGAGCGCCGGGACGATGGGCATGAATACCTGTGCAGAGACGTTCCCGAATTTCTCAATCAAGCCCATGGCGGTGTTACCGCTTTTAATGCCTTCTGCAAGGTCTTTGGCGGTTTGGGCATCGTCGGCAACCGTGCCACCGCCGACTTCGATTCCCGCGAAGTCGAGGAAGTCGTTGTAAGCCTCGGTGACGTTGGGGCCGATGATCACCTGAAGCTGGCCACCGCTGACTACTGCCCCGAGCGCCTGATCGGCCGATTTGGCGAGCTGGAGATCGATGATCGAGGTGTCTCGTGCGTCGATGCGAAGGCGCGTCGCACAATGAGTTACCGATGTAATGTTCTCTTTGCCGCCAACAGCCTTTAGGACTGTTTCGGACATTGCCTGATATTTCATCTCTTTCTCCTAACCTTCCTGCTCCTGATACTTCGAGATAAGGTCTCGGTACCAATACCAGCTCTTTTTGGGGGTGCGCTCCAGATTGTTCTCGAAGTCGATATGGACAAGTCCGTATCGTTTTTCGTAGCCGTTGATCCAGCTATACAGATCCATCGTCGACCAGAGGTAGTAGCCCTCAACGCGCGCGCCGTCGCGCTTAGCCCTCATCATGTGCTCGATGAACTGGCCCAGAAGCTCGATGCGGTCATCATCGTGGATCATTCCGTCTGCGTCTGGTTGCTCATAGGCGCCATGTCCGTTTTCCGTAATAAAGATGCGGGGCGCGTCATAGCGCTCGTGGACATCCATGATGGTTGAATACATGCAACCTGGGAGTATTTCGCGGCCCCATTTATTGCGGGGAACATTGCTGTCGCGGGCGCTTTCAAACAAGGGCGCAATGCATTTTCCTTCGACCTTTTTGCTCGAACCGCCCTTATTGTTCGCCGAAACGGCAAGCTCTCCACCGTGCCAGTCGGTTACATACTCTCGGCAATACACGTTGAGTCCAATAAAATCGACTTTACCGTCTCTGAATTCTTCTACGTCATTTGGGGATCGATAGAGCGAGACGCCAAGTTTTTCAAGGATTTCGTCCATTTCTGGCGGCAGTTGACCCTGAAGCGCTGGTGCCAGAATCATGCGATTGGCGAAAAAGTCTGCGTATCGAAATACGTCATCAGGGTGCTCGGTTGCCGGGTCGAGTTCGACAACGCCGCCATCGTGGACGGCGCCGATGATGCCGTCGTAGCCCATTTGACGATATGTTCGGACTGCGAGTGCGCTTGCGCGCATCAGGTTGTACTGAAACTGCATGTACGACTGAACGTCGAGCGATCGATTGGGGGGATAGTTGCCCAACATGTTTACGCAGTAGCTGTAGAAATGCGGCTCGTTAACGGTAGCCCAGATTTTGACGCGGTCTCCAAAGCGCTCAAAGCAAATCTTGGCGTATTTGCAGAACCACTCTGCCATGTCATTGTTCAGCCATCCGCCTTTGCAAGCAAGCGTGAATGGCAGATCGTAATGGAACAGCGTAACGTTGGGCTCTATGCCATTTTCGAGGCAGCAATCAATGACCCGATTATAAAAATCGATACCCTCTTCATTCACTTCGCCGATACCCGTGGGGATGATTCGACTCCATGAAAGAGAGAAGCGATAGGTGTTTTGTCCGCCTTCTTTCATCATGCGGATATCTTCTTCATAGCGATGGTAGAAGTCGCAAGATACATCACCGTCAACATGGTTGATGTTCTTATTGCTTGTGTGGCTAAAGAAATCCCACTCGCCAAGGCCTTTGCCGTCTTCGTTCCAGGCACCCTCGCACTGATAAGACGCCGTGGCGGAACCCCAGAGAAACGGCATGTTGTTCACGTTGCCCATGAATCCCCTTTCCATCATTCAACACGGTGGATACGTGTGGCGGAATTACGATTAAGATGACGTCAACTGATTTGAATCATAGGAGAACGACCAAAGCTGTTTGATTCAATAAATGAACTATGATTTCGAGGAGAGCGGAAAGAGGGATCACGTGAATATCAATGACTTCGATGTGCTCAATCGCATTAGCTCCATCATCAACAGCGAGTTTGGGTCAAACGATGCCGCCATCGCTCGATATCTCGTCGCTCACATTAGGCGTTCGAGCGAAATCAATGTTGCCGCAATAACCCGCGATGCATTCGTGACCCGTTCCGCTGTTCGTCGTTTCTGCAATCGATTGGGCTACCAGTCTCTTAGCGATTTGAAAGAATCATTTACTCAATCAGTCTTTCCAAGCGACTTAAGCCATCGAGAGGAGGAATTTGGCTACGAGGAGTACAGGGCAGAGCTCGACGTTCGCATGATCGAGATGTTCGCTGAGGTTGAAAGCGGCGTGTCCGATATTGCTATTAAGCACCTTGCCGACGAAATTGATGGCCATAAAAACGTTGAAATCTGGTGCACCAATAATGTGAGCGCCAATCTCGTACGATTTCAGCAGGAAATGTTTTATGCGGGCAAGATAGTTCGCATAGTTGCTGGGGCTAACGTCGCGGAATTGAAAAACATGGGAGATGCTTCGCAGTCATTGATAATTCTCGTATCGGTCTCCGGGCTATTTGCGTCACAGGCGCGTGAGTATCTTGATTGCCGTTCGGGCAGGAAGATTCTAATTACTGCGTTTAGCAACGATGACAAATCGAGGTCTTTTGACCGTATATATCGTCTTGGTAATGCGGGAAACGGAATTGACCGACTCGGCGTTTATTCGAAATATGCCATGACTTATTTCTTCGACTTGCTATCGTCGTGTTACTTGAGTCGCTACCCCTGCACCAAGGGTGAGCCGCTCTATGGGTCTACTTTGGCCTGGCCCGAGTAGTTGCGGCTCTATAGTTCTCCCGTCTGGAGAATGAGCGTGGATAATCTGCCACTTTGGCCTTGGGGGCACACCAAAAGTGGGAGATTATCCACGCTCGATTTCAAACGGGAGATTATCCACGCTCGATCGATCCAGGGAAGCCCGATCCCGACCTATATATAGGTGCAAATGAGTCGTTATCGAAGTTCGTTCCAGCCAGCGTACTCCACTACGACAAAGTGTTCCCTCGGGAAATGTTACCGCTACATGCAAATCCACCATCCTTCATATCCAAACACAGCAAAACCGCAGGTCAAAGGTATATAGATACGCCCGGAACCGTGTATCTAGAGGTTTTCGTTGACAGCCCCCAAGGTTGCATCGTATTATCTTTTTCGTTCGCGGGGGCGGCGGTCCAAAAGACCAAAGGACCTGCGGATACTTGAACGATTGGGAGTTTGCCCGAGTGGTTAATGGGGACGGGCTGTAAACCCGTTGGCTCTGCCTACATAGGTTCGAATCCTATAGCTCCCACCCGTCAAGTGCCTGTATAGCTCAGTCGGTAGAGCACTTCGTTGGTAACGAAGAGGTCACCAGTTCAAGTCTGGTTGCAGGCTCCATCCGGCGGTGTAGCTCAGTTGGTTAGAGCACACGGTTCATACCCGTGGCGTCACTGGTTCGAATCCAGTCACCGCTACCATAGGTAACACGGTGGCTTCTCAATAATATGTTGAGAGGCCACTATGGTATAAAGGCAAAGTCCCGTCCGGGGACGACCTGTTTAGAGGAGGGCTTTATGGCCAAAGAGAAGTTTGAGCGCACTAAGCCGCATGTTAACATCGGCACCATCGGTCAAGACCACGCTGACCGCTGCCATCACCAAGGTTCTCTCCGAGACCGAGGGCTGCAAGGCTGACTTTACGGCGTTCGAGAACATCGACAAGGCTCCCGAGGAGCGCGAGCGCGGCATTACGATCTCCGTCTCCCACGTTGAGTACGAGACCGCTTCCCGTCACTACGCTCACGTTGACTGCCCGGGCCACGCTGACTACGTCAAGAACATGATCACCGGCGCTGCTCAGATGGACGGTGCTATCCTGGTCATCGCTGCTACCGACGGCCCCATGGCTCAGACTCGCGAGCACATCCTGCTCGCCCGTCAGGTCGGCGTTCCCTACATCGTCGTCTTCCTGAACAAGTGCGACATGGTCGACGATGACGAGCTTATCGACCTCGTCGAGATGGAGACCCGTGAGCTCCTCTCCGAGTACGATTTCCCCGGCGACGACATCCCCGTCATCCGTGGTTCCGCTCTGGGCGCTCTCGAGGGCGACGCCAAGTGGATGGACGCTATCCGCGAGCTCATGAACGCCGTCGACGAGTACATCCCGACGCCTGCTCGTAACAACGACCTCCCGTTCCTGATGGCCGTTGAGGACGTTATGACCATCTCCGGCCGTGGTACTGTTGCTACCGGCCGTGTCGAGCGCGGTGAGCTCAAGCTCAACGAGCCCGTCGAGATCGTCGGCATCAAGGATACCCAGAACACCGTCGTTACCGGTATCGAGATGTTCCGTAAGTCCATGGACTTCTGCGAGGCTGGCGACAACGTCGGTCTGCTGCTCCGCGGCATCAAGCGCGAGGACATCGAGCGCGGCCAGGTTCTCTGCAAGCCCGGTTCGGTTACCCCGCACACCAAGTTCACCGGCGAGATCTACGTTCTGACCAAGGAGGAGGGCGGCCGTCACACCCCGTTCTTCGATGGTTATCGTCCTCAGTTCTACTTCCGTACCACCGACGTTACCGGTACGGTCAAGCTCCCCGAGGGCACCGAGATGGCTATGCCTGGTGACCACATCACCATCGAGGGCGACCTCATCCACCCGATCGCCATGGAGGAGGGCCTGCGCTTCGCTATCCGCGAGGGTGGCCACACCGTCGGTTCGGGCATCGTCTCCACGATCATTGAGTAAATTAGCTCTCTGATAGTTGACTTAGAGAACCCGGCACTTATATGGGTGCCGGGTTCTTTTCTGCAATGGATATTGAGCCGTTGCTGGTGTCGAGAGGATCAATAATGGTCCTGGTTGCACCGTCGATTAGCTCTCGATGGCTTCATTGATGTGTTCCAAATATGAATGGATCCACCGAGAACCAATTGATTCGAGGTTTTCATTGACAGCACTTACATAGAGCTGATAAAGTACCATCTCGTGCCCGTACGGGGCGGAAATGAAAGGTTCAGGATAAATGCGTACTCTAGTTACTCTTGCGTGCACTGAGTGCAAGCGCCGCAACTATACGACCACCAAGAACAAGTCGAACATGCCTGATCGTATGGAGATCAAGAAGTATTGCCCCTGGTGCCGTCACCATACGCTGCACAAAGAGACTCGCTAGTCTCTAGTCATATACGCCAGTAGTTCAATTGGTAGAGCATCGGTCTCCAAAACCGAGTGTTGAGGGTTCGAGTCCTTCCTGGCGTGCCAGTCATTATTCCGTAAGCTCCCAATTGGGGGCTTACGGTTTACTCATGTATAAGCGCATTGCGCGGAGGTAACCCAAATGGCCAACAAGAAGAACAAGAAGAAGGCTCAGCAGTCGGCACCTGCCAATAACGCTGCCGCCAACTCCAAGGTTGAGGCCAAGAAGGCCGTTGCCAAGAAGAACGAGAAGGCTGCGAAGTCCAAGAAGAACGAGAAGCCTGGTTTCTTCGCCCGCACCAAGAAGTATTTCGCTTCGGTCAAGTCCGAGATGAAGCGTGTCACGTGGCCCGATAAGAAGGAGCTCGTGAACTACTCTGTCGTCGTTTGCGCTTCTCTGATCGTCGTCGGCGTCGTCATCGCTCTGCTCGATGCTGGCTTTGGCGAGGCTCTTGCTCTGTTCTCTGGATTGAGGGGCTAAACCATGTCTAAGCGTTGGTACGTCGTTCACACTTACTCCGGATACGAGAACCGCGTTAAGTCCGATCTCGAGCATCGCATCGAGACCATGGGCATGCAGGACCGTATCTTTGATATCGAGATTCCTATGGAGCGCGTCACCGAGATTAAAGAGGGTGGCAAGCGCGAGACCAAGGATTCTAAGATTTTCCCGGGTTATGTCCTGGTCCGCATGGAGATGGATGACGATGCTTGGACGTGCGTTCGTAACACGCCTGGCGTCACCGGTTTCCTGGGCGGCAACGGCAAGCCCGCTCCGCTTTCCCGCGACGAGTACAACAAGATGACTCGTCGTCCCGGTAAGGGCGATTCGCCCAAGCGCACTTCGGTCGATATTCAGGTCGGCACGTCTGTCCGCGTCACCGATGGCCCGCTTACCGACTTTGATGGCAAGGTCTCCGAGGTTAACACCGAGGCAGGCAAGCTTAAGGTCACGCTGATGATCTTTGGCCGCGAGACGCCGGTTGAGCTCGACTTTAACCAGGTCGCTGTCATCGCTTAAGTTTTCGTCCGTTCGCGCGAGCGTGCTTCTTCTGTGACTGCTCATCTCAGGAGTGCTTCTAACACGTGCGTGCTTACGATATAGCAAGTACTTCACACTCGTGATTCGAAAGGAATGACCATGGCTGAGAAGAAGGTTGCCAACGTCATTAAGCTCCAGATTCCTGCTGGTGCAGCTAACCCCGCTCCTCCCGTCGGCCCCGCCCTGGGCGCTGCTGGCGTGAACATCATGCAGTTCTGCCAGGCCTTTAACGCCGAGACGCAGGACAAGAAGGGTGACATCATCCCCGTTGAGATCTCTGTCTACGAGGATAAGTCCTTCTCCTTCATCACCAAGACCCCGCCGGCGGCTCACCTCATCAAGAAGGAGCTGAACCTCAAGTCTGGTTCCGCTAAGCCCCAGGCTGACAAGGTCGGTCAGCTCTCCCAGGAGCAGCTCACCAAGATCGCCGAGATCAAGATGCCGGACCTCAATGCCAACGACATTGACGCCGCCAAGAAGATCATCGCCGGTACCGCCCGTTCCATGGGCGTCACCATCGCTGAGTAGCGATTTCTTTAGGTAATAACGGGTGCTCCGACCGGGGCGCCCGTTATATGTGTGCAATAGGGCACACGATACGATGTGGGAGGGCTCACGCCCGTTTAACCACAGGAGGTAATGCACATGGCTAAGCATGGTAAGAGCTATAACGCCGCTGCCGAGAAGATCGATCGCGCCACGCTCTACACCCCCCTTCAGGCTGCCAAGCTCATTAAGGAGCTCGACACCGCCAAGTTCGACGAGACCGTCGAGGCCCACTTCCGTCTGGGCATCGATACTCGTAAGGCTGACCAGAACATCCGTGGTTCCATCTCCCTGCCCCACGGCACAGGCAAGACCGTTCGTGTTGCCGTCTTCGCCGAGGGCGAGAAGGCCCGCGAGGCTGAGGCTGCCGGCGCCGACATCATCGGTTCCGACGAGCTCGTCGCCCAGATCCAGAAGGGCGAGATCAACTTCGACGCCGCTATCGCTACGCCGAACATGATGGCCAAGGTTGGCCGCATCGGTAAGATCCTTGGTCCCCGTGGCCTCATGCCGAACCCCAAGCTCGGCACCGTGACCATGGACGTCGCCAAGATGGTTTCCGAGCTCAAGGCTGGCCGCGTTGAGTACCGCGCCGACCGTTACGGCATCTGCCACGTGCCCCTGGGCAAGAAGTCCTTCTCTGAGCAGCAGCTCGTCGAGAACTACGCTGCCCTGTACACCGAGATCCTGCGCGTCAAGCCCTCTTCTGCTAAGGGCAAGTACGTCAAGTCCATCTCCGTGTCTTCCACCATGGGCCCTGGCGTCAAGGTCGATCCCGCTGTCCAGCGCGACTTCCTGGCTGAGTAACTTTTAGTTACTGCCTGAGCAAAGCAAGCATTGCTAAAGAAACCCGGTTCTGCCCTGCGCAGGACCGGGTTTCTTGCTATCGCGTCAAAACCACCACAAAGGTGCCTGTCCCCTTTGTGGTGGTTACCAGGGGGTTCTGGCGGTAGAGGACTCGATGGCCTCGTGGCGTTTGAGCTCGCGGCGCATGGTTTGCGAGTTGAGCCAGGCTGCCTGCCAGCCACGGATGGGGTAGCGCGTCTGGTCGAGCTCAAACTGCGTATAGCCGCAGGCGTTGATGATCGTCGTTCCACACACATGCTGCCGTTCGCGCTGAAAATCGTTACCGTAGCTTCGATGTACATGCCCATGCACCATGTAGTCGGCCCCCCAGGACTCAAGCGCCGTGTTAAAGCACTCAAACCCTCGATGCGGCAGATCGTCCAGATCACCCATACCGGCGGCGGGTGCATGGGTAAGCAGAATGTCGCACCCGCCGACCATCCTAACCTTACGCGACAGCTTGCGCATGCGCTTGGACATCTCGCGTTCGGTGTACATGTTGGCGCCGTCACGATAACGCATGGACCCGCCAAGGCCCGCAATGCGAATCCCTCGATACGTGTACACGCTGTCTTCCACGCAGATACATCCGCCCGGTGCATGACGTGCGTAGCGGTCGTCGTGATTGCCGCGCACGTAGATGAGCGGTTTGTTGATGACGGTGACCAAAAACTCAAGATAGTCCGGGTCCAGATCGCCGGCAGACAGAATCAGGTCGACACCCTCAAAGCGCTCCTTGCGAAAGCACTCCCAAAGGCATCGTTCTTCGGTATCTGCTATGGCAAGGATCTTCATAGGGCGGTAACTCCCGGCTCATCGTCGAGCTGCGGAATGGTGCCTACCACGTTGTCCGCCAGCCAGTTCATCTCGACAATCTGCGTACTCGGCAGGGGAGGGAAGCCCTCAATCTGAACCACGCCGTCCTGGCTGTGGAGCTCGCCGCCAAATGGGTTGATGGAGCCCTCGACAATGCCGTTGCGAAGCAGCTGCACAAGTTTACGCGTCTGATAGGGTAGGCCCGGAGCGTAGCGAATATCGATGACGCCGGAGCTCATACCGTACCAGTAGTTGACGGCGCGCACCTGCTGGTCATCGGCGGTCTCGTCCCATGTGCCGTGCAGTAGGCTGCGTACGATGAGTTCGTAGTAACGGCCCCAGTTCCATACCGGCATAGCAATACCGGTAACTTCCTTGCCGTTTACCAGACGGTGAAGCCCGTAGGCGGTGGGGTCCTCGAGAGACTTGGACATATCGGCGCCGGTCATGACGCTCACGCCCTCGCGACACATGGCTTCGGCAAGACCGCCGGCGGGAACATCTCCCCAAGTGAGGATAATCTGCGCACGAGGGTCGAGCAGCGAGGCACCGATAGCGAAGGCGTTGATTTCGCTCAGCGCGCCCGAGGCGAAGACCGACGCATGGTAGCCAATACGGTGGTTGTCGGCCATGCTGGCGGCAAGGGCGCCCAGTAGGAACTTGGCCTCGTACATCTTTCCAAAGTACGAGCGGACGCTTTGGTGGGGAAGGCCGATTGAGCAGTTAAGGAACCGCACCTGGGGATACTCGACTGACGCCCTGAGCGTGTATTCCATGAGCCGGTGTGAGGTCGAGAAGATGACGTTCGCCCCGTGCTTTACGGCTGTCTCGACGGCGGCGTAGAACACGTCCGAATCGTGGCAGTCCTCGAACGCCTCGGTGCGCACGATGCCGCCAAAGTGCTCATCAAGATACCGGCGGCCCTGGTCGTGTAGGCTGTCCCAGCTCGACGTGGCACAGGGAAACTCGTGGATAAAGGCGATTCGCATGGGATTGGCAGTGGAGTAGACGGTCTTGCTCATAAAGAAGTTGAGCACGCCCGAGGTAGCTTTTGTCGGTGCGCCCTCTTTCTCGTTGGGCTGCGGCGCTTCGACAAGATCGACTTTGTCCTCGTCGCTTTTGCCGGCAATGACAAGCTCGCGCCAAATCTTGCACAGACGGTTGACGACGATATCCGTCGGCGTATCCAGCAGACGGTCCTGGTTGTAGACGTTGAGGTAGACGAGCATGGCATCGGCAGGCGTAATGTCCAAGTGGTCGCCGCCCGCGCGAAGATAGGCGCGCTTAAAGAGCAGGAAGGTGTGACGTAGGTAGTCGACCTTCTTTTGAGGCCATTTTTCGACAAGATCTTGGCCGAGCATTTTGGCAAGCATCTCGTAGCTGCCCTCGCGCGAAAACTCAATCTCGTACAGGGGGCATACGTACCAAAAGGCGCAAAACTCACCGTACAGGCGGCTCTCGACGGAATCCCACTTACCGGGGTACAGACGCGTCACCTTGGCCGAAACCGTCGGAGCGTCAAGGAATTTGAGGACGCTGACACGCTTGTTGCCCTCTTGGACGTAAAAGCGGTGCATGAACTCGGTGACGATGATGGGGTCGCGGTAGCCCTCGGAGATTTGGATATCGTAGAGGTTGGACCATTTGCGGGCGAATTCGGTATTCCAGGGGAGCAGCGGCATAAAGTTACACGAAAAGGCGGACTGGCGACCTTTGGTAACCGTGCCGACGACCATTTCGAGCGGAATGTCCCGCAGGCCGATGTTCTCGCGCTGCCCGCAGGGAAGCTGGGCGACCAAGCTGTCGAGGTCCGTAAGATATGGATGCTCGCTTTGGCTGATGGCGCGACGGCGTCCCTGTTCGCCGCGCTTGCGCGCTTGACGATAGGCCTCTTCCATGGTGTCTACTCCCTTAGTCGTTTAAACAACGATATGAACCATGGTACCACGATGCGAAACCACCACAAAGGTGCCTGTCCCCTTTGCGGTGGTTTTAGGCGATGATGGGGGCGATGGCGCGGATGCAGGCGTCGGCTGCCGTAAAGGTGGTGCTGTCGTCACTGACGATAAAGATGATCTTACCCTTAATGCCAAAGTCGCCGATCTCGCTAAAGAGCACGTAGGGTTCCTTGTCAAAGCCCGAGATGGGTGAAACGGCGACCTTGGTGGCACAGGCGAGCTCGTCTGCCAGCGCATCGAGCGAGTCCCACTTTGACGTGTCCTTCACCGCGACGGGAACGACAACGCGTCCAAAGGGCATGAGGTGCACGAGTGTGTTCTTGGAGATGTTGGAGTTGGGGACGATGATGGTCTGTCCGCAGGCGTCCTCGATGGTCGTGTGGCGCCAAGTGATGTCCTGGACCACGCCCGACACGCCGCCGACCTCGATATTGTCGCCGGGCTTGATGATGCCCATAAAGGTCACTTGCATGCCGCCGATAAGGTTTGATAGCGTGTCCTGAAAGCCGAGCGAGATGGCGATGCCGCCGACGCCAAGAGCGGCGACGAGCGCGTTTGCGTTAATGCCAAAGCAGTTGTCGAGGATAAAGCTGCCGCCGATCATCCAAATGACGGCACGCGCGATGTTGATGAAGATGCTCGATGCGGGAAGCGGGTTGTCGTCTCGGTTGAGTAGGTGGCGCAGGGTCTTGGATGCCACCTTGGCGGCGATGGCGGTGACTATTACCAAGATGACGGCCCAGATGATGTTGTGGACCCAGCGCTGCTCAAAGAAATGAAGAATCGGTTCAAACAATTCCATGTAGGGAAAACCTCCTAATGATCATTCAACCATGATACCCACCAAAAAGCCCGTCCGATCACATTGGACGGGCTTCTGCGCTCGATATAAGGGTTAACGAAAACCACCACAAAGGTGCCTGTCCCCTTTGTGGTGGTTTTCTAGGTCGTTAGCTCAGCAGCATGCGGTCGTTGGCGAGCTCGCCGCCCGAGACCTCCTCGAACTTCTGGAGCAGGTCGGCGACGGTGAGCGACTTCTTCTCATCGCCGGCCACGTCGTAGATCACGTGGCCTTCGTGCATCATGATCAGGCGATTGCCCAGACGGATGGCGTCGTTCATGTTGTGCGTGACCATGAGCGTGGTCAGGTGGTTCTCGTCGACAATCTCCTCGGTCAGATTGAGCACCTTAGAAGCCGTCTTGGGGTCGAGGGCCGCCGTGTGCTCGTCGAGCAGCAACAGGCGCGGCTTGGTGAGCGTGGCCATCAGCAGGGTGAGTGCCTGGCGCTGGCCGCCCGAGAGCAGGCCGACCTTGGCGTTGAGGCGCGTGTCCAGACCGAGGTCCAGGCGCTTGAGCAGCTCAACGTACTCGTCCTTCTCGGCCTTGGTGACGCCCCACGAAAGACCGCGACGCTGGCCGCGGCGCTTGGCGAGGGCCAGGTTTTCGGCAATTTGCATGTCGGCTGCGGTGCCGCGCATGGGGTCCTGGAACACACGGCCCAGGTACTTGGCGCGCTGCGACTCGCTCAGACGCGAGATGTCGGTGCCGTCGAGCTCAATAACACCCGAATCAAGCGGATACACGCCGGCGATCATATTGAGCAGCGTGGACTTGCCGGCGCCGTTGCCGCCAATCACGGTTACAAAGTCGCCATCGTTGAGGGTGAGGTCGACGTCGGTGAGCGCGCGCTTCTCGGTGACGGTGCCCTTGTTAAAGGTCTTCTTGACGTGCGAGAGCTTAAGCATCTGCCTCATCTCCCTTCGTGTAGGAGCTGCGGAGCTTATAGCGCTCCCAAACCACGGGCACGCACAGGGCCACGGCGACGATCACGGCAGAGAGCAGCTTCATGTCGTTGGCGTCCATGCCCAGTTGCAGCACGATGGCGCGGATGAGGAAGTACACCACGGAGCCAAAGACGGCGGAGGCCAGACGGACGGAGAACTGCGTGAGACCGCCGGGCAGCAGGCGGCCGAGCACCTCGCCGATGACGATGGCGGCAAGACCGATAACGATGGCGCCGGTACCCATGCCAATGTCGGCATACTTCTGGCTCTGGCAGATGAGCGCACCCGAAAGGCCAATGAGGGCGTTGGAGAGCACGAGGGCGATCATTTTGGTGGAGTTGGTGTTGACGCCTAGGGCGCGGATCATGTACTCGTTGTTGCCGGTGGCACGCAGCGCCGAGCCGATCTCGGTGCCAAAGAACCAGTACAGGATGCCGACGATGGCCACGGCCAGCACAATGCCTAGGATAATGGCAACAGTGGACTGCGGCAGGCCCGTCATGTTGCTGACGGATGAGAAGATAGTGCCCTTGGCAAGGATGGGCGTGTTGGACTTGCCCATGATGCGCAGGTTGATGGACCACAGACTGATCTGCGTAAGGATTCCGGCGAGGATTGCGGGAATCTCAAAGACGGTGGTCAAGATGCCCGTGACGGCGCCCGCGATGGCGCCGGCGCACATGCCGGCCAGCACGGCGAGCAAGGGGTCGACGTTATTGTTGACGATGAGTACGGCGCAGACACAGCCGCCGAGGGCAAAGCTGCCGTCGCAGGTCATATCGGGGATGTCGAGCAGGCGGAACGTGATAAACACGCCAAGCACCATAATGCCCCAGAGGACGCCCTGCGAAACGGCGCCCTGCAATGCAATGAGCATGCTTCATACCTCCTAGGATAGGGTGGACACGTGATTTTCCATAATAGCGGTACCAATGCATAAAAGAGCTGCGGACGGATGTTTTGTCTCATCCGAAACAAGCAGGGCGAACGCCGGTCTTTAGCGTTCGCCCCAAGGACTCAGATATTGAATAACGCGGCTGTGGCGCGCGTGCGGGCCCTAGACGCGTTACCGCGCACGGCGCTACTCGTCCAGAGCGGAAAGGTCGATACCCAGAGCCTCGGCCATCTCGTCGTTCTTGACGACGACCAGGTCCTTGCTCGAGAGGTGCTTGATCGGCATATCCTCGGGCTTGGCCTCGCCCTTCAGGATCTTAACGGCCATCTCGCCCGCGGCGTAGCCCAGGTCCTTATAGTTGATGGAGAGGGTGAACAGGCCGCCGGCCATGCACATACCCTCCTCGCCGGTCACGAAGGGGAGCTTATTCTCCTTGCAGATCTGGCCGACCTGCGAAGCGCCCGCGGCGATGGTGTTGTCAGTGGGGGAGTACAGCGCGTCGACCTTGCCCACGGCAGACTCGACGACGGACTGAATCTCGTTGGAGCTCGAGACGGTGAAATCGGTGTACTCGAGGCCCAGCTTGTTGAGCTCCTTCTTGGCGGCTTTGATCTGGACGTCGGAGTTGGACTCGGCGGTGCAGTAGAGCAGGCCGACCTTTTTAACGTCGGGCAGGACCTTCTGCATCATCTCGAGCTGCTCGGCGACTGGGGTGAGGTCGGAAGCGCCCGTGACGTTGGTGCTGGGCTTGTCGTTGTCCTGGACCAGGCCGGAGGCGGCGTAGTCGGTGATGGCACAGCCCACGATGGGGATATCGGCCGTGGCGCCGGCGGCAGCCTGCGCGGCGGGCGTGGCGATGGCATAAATCAGGTTGACGTTGTCGCCCACAAACTTGTCGGCAATGGACTTACACGTGGACTGGTCGTTCTGGGCGTTCTTCTGGTCGATCTTGACCTTAAGGCCGCTCTCCTTGATGGCCTTGACAAAGCCGTCGTTGGCGGCATCGAGTGCGGAGTGCTCGGTGAGTTGCAGAACGCCGATGGTGTAGTCGGAACCGGCGGCAGCAGAGCCGGAACCAGAGTTGCCGCCGCATCCGGCGAGCGGGGCGAGCGCGAGCAGACCGGCGGAGACCAGAAGGCTCCTGCGGCTGATGGTGATGTCCTTCATATCATTACCCCCAGTATAAAAATGGCTGGAAACACTGCACTGGGACAAAGTGCAAGTGGAACTATAGTAGCGCTGATGTCCATTTTTACAACAGCCTGGCGGGTTTTTTAATACAGAATCGGATGGGCGGTACGGGTAGTCGAATGGGCGGCGGAGGGTCTTATGCGGCGGAGGAGGCATCGTCCTCGTCCAGGACGGCGAAGAGCTTCTTGCCGTCGAGGAGACGTGTGGTGACGTTTCTCATGCGGCCGATCTCAACGGTACGCAGCGTGTCGTCGGCGCCTCGCGCGTCATAGACCGTTCCCAGCAAATACGAGATGCCGTCTCGTTGCTTGATGGCAAAGGGCCGGAGTGTCATCCGCGCCACTTCGACCTCTCCGCGTGCCGTGACACTCGAAATATCAAAACTCACCGTGGTTCCGTGGTCGATGGCCTGCTCGATGAGCTCGCAGGCATCGATGCGCTTGACGGGCTTGCGTATGGCCTTGGTGGATTTGTCGCCTGCGCTTGGAGCAGGCTCGGGTGCATCGAGGTAGCCGCGAACGTCGGCACTCGCCATGGCGACCAGGTGCTGCGCCATGCTTTTTCGAATGGCGATGGGCGTAGAGCGGTTGCGCATGACCATGCCGTGGAGCCGGATGATCTCTTCGTCGGTGAGCGGACGGGTCAAGAGCCGATACCCCACGCCGCGCTTGTATTCAATTTCGTATCCGGCATGGCGAAGTGCGGAGATGGCGGTGTAGATGCTGCGCCGCGCCGCCGAGATGGGCATGCGGGCGGGGTCGTCGGGATGGGCGAGACGCCGGATCAACTCATCGGAAAGCATGGCCTTGTCCTCGCCGGTGTTTTCGCTTAATAATTGCAGGATGCGAACGGCGCGATAGGCTGCCATCGAGGCGGCGCCCCTCGTCGTGGTCTCGTAAGTTTCAACAGCGGTTTCGGTCATGGCGTCCACGTCCTTTCCGTTTTGGGTGGCGACGGTATGGAGCCTAGGGCGCGGGGCTTTCCCAGGGGTGCAGGACACTCCGGGCGGTCGGTAGTCGTCGGCAAGCGGCGGGTCGAGTTTTCAACAGCCCTGCTCAACTGACCAAAATCTTGCCAAAAGCTTGACGGATACTGTTGAAAAAAGCGCCCCTCGGCTTGCCGAGAGGCGCTGGCGTGATGCGCTGGAACGCGTTCGGTGGCGCTGTGGCGATTAGAAGTCGGCGTTGCCCACGGTGCGCGGGTGCGGCAGGACGTCGCGGATGTTGCCCACGCCGGTCAGATACATGACCAAGCGCTCGAAGCCCAAGCCGTAGCCGGCGTGCTTGCAGGAACCGTAGCGGCGCAGGTCAAGGTAGTACTTGTACTGCTCGGGATTCATGCCCAGGTCCTTGATGCGGGCCTCGAGCAGATCCAGGCGCTCCTCGCGCTGGGAGCCGCCGATAATCTCGCCGATACCGGGAACCAGGCAGTCGGCGGCGGCGACGGTCTTGCCGTCCTCGTTCATGCGCATGTAGAACGCCTTGATCTCGGCCGGGTAGTCGGTTACGAAGGTCGGTCGCTTAAAGTGCTCCTCGGTCAGGAAACGCTCGTGCTCGGTCTGCAGGTCGATGCCCCAGCTGACGGGGTAATCAAACTGGTGGCCAGCAGCGACTGCCTGCTCCAGGATTTCGACAGCCTCGGTGTAGGTAACGCGGGCAAAGTCGGAGTTTGCCACATGGTCCAGGCGCTCGATCAGGCCCTTGTCCACAAACTTGTTGAGCATATTGAGCTCGTCGGGGCAGGTAGCCATAACGTCCTTAAGGACGTACTTGAGCATGGCCTCGGCGTTATCCATGTAGTCGTTCAGGTCGGCAAAGGCCATCTCGGGCTCGATCATCCAAAACTCGGCGGCGTGGCGCGTGGTGTTGGAGTTTTCGGCGCGGAAGGTGGGGCCAAAGGTGTACACGTCGCCAAAGGCCATGGCAAAGTTCTCGGCATTGAGCTGGCCGGACACGGTAAGGCTCGCGTGCTTGCCAAAGAAGTCCTGGCTCCAGTCGACCTCGCCGGACTCGGTGAGGGGCGGATTTTTGGGGTCGAGCGTGGTCACGCGGAACATCTCGCCGGCGCCCTCGCAGTCACTCGTGGTGATGATGGGGGTGTTGACGTAGACAAAGCCCTGCTCCTGGAAGAAGCGGTGGATGGCGGCAGCCGCGACAGAACGGATGCGGAACACGGCGCGGAACAGGTTGGTGCGCGGGCGCAGGTGCTGCTGGGTGCGCAGGAACTCGACGGTTGCGCGCTTCTTCTGCAGCGGGTAATCCGGGGCGCTGACGCCCTCGACCTCGATGGAGGTGGCAGAAAGCTCGAAGGGCTGGGGCGCATCGGGGGTCAGCTTGACGGTGCCGGTGCAAATGAGTGCGGCCGAGACGTTTTGATGGGCGATCTCGTCGTAGTTGTCGAGTGCCTCGCGGTTCATGACGACCTGCAGGTCGCGGAAGCAGCTGCCGTCGTTGAGCGTAACAAAGCCAAAGTTCTTCATGTCGCGGATGGACTTGACCCAGCCGGCGACGGTGACGGTCTGGCCGCCAAGCGACTCGGCATCGGCGTAAAGCTGCGCGATTTTGGTGCGGTTCACGTATCCTCCCATAACGGTTGAATGATAGTTATCCATACAGTTCGATATTCTAGCAGCTCGGCTCATTTGGGCTATACAGATAAGGCATTGGCGGGATGGTTTTTCAAACGAAAAGCGCCCACGGCAAATGCTCGTGGGCGCTTTTCGTGTTGCCTTTTGGCTGTGTGGCGCGGGGCCTGGCTACTTGGTCTTGGCTACCAGCAGCGGGTCGCCCAGCTTGACGAGCGGGTTGCCGCCGATAAGCGTTCCGGACTCGCCGACATGGTCGATGCTCTTAAGACGATCGAGCTCGGAGATGATGACGGTCACGATGTCCTCGTGGCCGGCGGCCTTGATGGCCTCGCGATCGAAGCTGATGAGCGGCTGGCCGGCCTTGACCGTGTCACCCATCTCGACAAAGCGGGCAAAACCCTTGCCGTTCATTTCCACGGTGCCCAGGCCAACATGGATGAACACGCGAAGACCGTCCTCGGTGATCATGCCGATGGAGTGGTTGGTGACGGTGGTGGCGCCGATACGGCCGTTAGCGGGGGCGTAAATGGTGCCGGTAATGGGCTCGATGCCGTAGCCCTGGCCGAGCATGCCCGAGGCGATGGTCTCGTCGGGAACCTCACTCAGATTGACGAGCACGCCGTTGACGGGAGCGTAGATGACGCCTTCGCGGGTGGCGAAGCTTGCTGCGGGCGGAACGGACGCCTCGCCCGACGAAGTGAACGTGGACTTGAGCGAATCGAGCAGACCCATAGATGCCTCCAACGTATCAGGCGTGCATGTTGCACGCGTGTGGTTTGCCGGAAACGTTTCGTACGTGTTTCCCAGCATGGTCAGCGCTCCTATTTTACGCTGCTTAACGATGCCTCTGAACAGCGATTTTGTGATATATCAGTTGAAGGCCAACTCATTGCGGGGGTGTTTCTGCGCCGCGGGCTCAAGTGGGGTACGCTAAGGTGCGAAAAACGAGTGCGCACGAATCGCACGGAGGGAGCACCTATGATTATTGAGAACCATGCGCTGTGGGGCGAGGAGCCGACCGAGGATTATCCGGCGACGTTTACGTATCTGGGTGCCGAGCCGCTGCCCGACAAGCCCAATGGCCGCCGCCCCGCGGTGATCATCTGCGGCGGAGGCGGGTTTACGCATATCGCTCCGCACGAGCAGGACCCGGTGGCGTTTGCGTTTTTGGACCGCGGCTACCAGGCCTTTGTGCTCAACTATGTGACGAGCGCCACGGGCGACGTGAGCTTTCCGCACCCGCAGGCGGACCTCGCCAAGATGGTCGCTACCGTGCGCGCCAACGCCGACGAGTGGCATGTCGATCCCAAGCGCGTGTGCATCGTGGGTTTCTCGGCGGGCGGCATGATCTGCGCCTCGTTGGCAACGCAGTGGAAGACCGGACCCTTCGCGGGCCTTGCCGGGGCTCGTCCGGAGGATATTCGTCCCGACGCCGTGGTGCTGGGCTATCCGTTGCTCGACCTTGCCTATGTGCGCGATATGCAGACGCGCGACCCGCGCATCGACCTGCGCGTGCCCAAGACGGGTGGCAAGACGGGGCGCGATTTGCTCAACGACTATCTGTCGATGGTGACGGGCGGCGAGGCGACCGATGAGCACCTGGCCGACATTTGCCCTACCACGCACGTTTCGCGTCAGATGCCCCCGACCTTTGTGTGGGGCGTTTCGGACGACAAGACGGCGCCGGTCGCGCAGGTCTACCCGTTTGCGCAGCGCATGGCCGAGGAGGGTGTTGCATGCGAGATGCACGTCTTTGACCAGGGTGGCCACGGCCTTTCGCTCGGCAACGCCAATACCGCGGTCGACAACGAGGACAAGCAGGTTTCCGTCCGTCCCTGGATCCGTCTGGCCTTCCGCTTCCTGGAACGCCATATGTAAAAGTAGACTACTTGCCCGTTTCAAAAAGTCTGCTTAGAGGAGGAGCCATGCTTGAGGGTACGTATGTGGTTTTGGCCCAGACGCCGGTGGGGAGCAAGCGCGGCGAGGTGACGTTTTCACATGGGGTGAACGGCGCGCTCAGGGCAGTACTAAACGTCAGGGGCCTCAATATCGCTCTCTCGGGTGCCCGCGCTGAGTGCGATTTCTTTGAGCTCTCGGGTACTATCTCCCACGTCTTGATGGGCAAGGCGCCCTTTACATGCACGGGGTCGGTTGAGGGTGATCGACTCACTGCTACCGCGCGGTCGGGTTCCATTTCGATCTCGCTGAGCGGTATGCGCAAAGAGCTTTCGGGGCGCACCGCATAAAGTTTGCGCAGGTAAACATCGGTATTTGACTTTATAAAATAGTTCAGAGCGCTATCATTTGTCGTTACGAGTTGGTTAGCCCCGGTAAACGGTTAACCGCGTCTAACGAAAGGATGAGCGCGTGAAGCTCGATACACTCGAGATTGGAAAGGACGCCGTTGTCGCATCGGTGGCATCGGACGATCAGGCACTCCGACAGCATATTTTGGACATGGGCCTAACTCCGGGCACCGAAGTTACCATGATGAAGTATGCCCCCATGGGCGATCCGCTCGAGATTCGCCTGCGCGGCTACGAGTTGACGCTGCGCAAGGACGATGCCGCACGCATTGAGCTCGTGGATGTGCACGACACCGATACCGGCCCGCGCGTTAACGCCGCAATCGGCACGACGGATCACCCGGCCCTGGGCGAAGGGACGTATTCGCCTCGTGCTGCCAAGACGGCCGTGCCCGAGGGCGCACCGCTGCATTTTGCCCTCGCCGGCAACCAAAACTGCGGTAAGACCACGCTGTTCAACCAGCTTACGGGCTCCAACCAGCACGTCGGTAACTTTCCCGGCGTGACGGTCGACCGCAAGGACGGCACCATCCGTAACCATCCCGAGGCAAGCGTTACCGACCTGCCCGGCATCTATTCGCTGTCTCCGTACACGGGCGAAGAGATCGTCAGTCGCCAATTTATCCTGGACGAAAACCCCGATGCCATCATCGACATTATCGACGCCACCAACATCGAACGTAACCTGTACCTGACACTGCAGCTCATGGAGCTCGACCGCCCCATGGTCATCGCGCTCAACATGATGGACGAGGTGACCGCCAATGGTGGTGCCGTAGACGTCAACCTGCTCGAGAGCCTGCTGGGCGTGCCTGTTGTTCCCATTAGCGCTGCCCGCAACGAGGGCATTGGCGAGTTGGTGGATCATGCCTTGCACGTGGCGCGGTTCCGCGAGCGCCCCGGTCGCCTGGACTTCTGCGCGCCCGATGGTCCAGACGGCGGCGCGCTGCATCGCTGCATTCACGGCATCGCCAACCTTATCGAGGACCATGCCGCGACGGCGCATATCCCGGTGCGTTTTGCGGCGACCAAGCTGGTTGAGGGCGACGAGCTGGTGACCGAGGCGCTTCATCTGGACCGTAACGAACTTGACGCCATCGAGCACATCATTACCCAGATGGAGGGTGAGGCCGGTACCGACCGTCTATCTGCACTGGCTGACATGCGCTTCGGCTTTATCGGCGACGTGTGTGGGCGCTGCGTCGTCAAGCCGCACGAGAGCCGCGAGCACGTGCGTTCCGTCAAGATCGACCGCATCCTGACGGGTCGCTACACGGCCATTCCAGCGTTCCTGGTGATCATGGGTCTCGTCTTTTGGCTGACGTTTGGCGTGATCGGCGCGGCGTTGCAGGGACTTATGGAGGACGGCATCGCTGCCATCATCGCCTCGGCCGATGCGGGCCTCAAGGCGTTCGGCACCAACGACGTGGTGCGCTCGCTGGCTGTCGACGGCGTGCTTACGGGCGTGGGCAGCGTGCTGACCTTCCTGCCGATTATCGTCGTGCTCTTTTTGTTCCTCTCCATTCTGGAAGACTCCGGCTACATGGCGCGTGTGGCCTTTGTCATGGATAAAGTGCTGCGTCGCTTTGGCCTGTCGGGCCGCAGCTTCGTGCCTATGCTCGTCGGTTTTGGCTGCACCGTGCCGGCTATCATGTCGACCCGTACGCTCCCATCCGAGCACGACCGCAAGATGACGGTCATGCTCACGCCGTTCATGAGCTGTTCGGCCAAGTTGCCGGTCTACGGTCTGCTGTGCGGGGCATTCTTCCCGCAGGCGACAGTTCCCGCCATGGTCTCGCTCTATCTGATTGGTATCGTGGTCGGCTGCATTGCCGCCCTGGTGCTCAACCGCACGGCATTTAAGGGCGACCCGGTGCCGTTTATCATGGAGCTTCCCAATTACCGCCTGCCGAGCGTCAAGACGACGGTGATGCTGGCATGGGATAAGGCCAAGGACTTTATTACCAAGGCCTTTACCATTATCTTTGCCGCCACCGTGGTCATCTGGTTCCTCCAGACGTTCGATATCCGCTTTAATGTGGTCGCCGATCAGTCGCAGAGTCTGCTTGCCGGTCTGGGTAGCATCATCGCGCCGGTGTTGGCCCCACTCGGTTTTGGCGACTGGCGTGCGTCGACGGCGCTCGTCACCGGACTCATTGCCAAGGAGAGCGTCATCTCGACGCTCACGGTGCTTTTGGGCGCAACGTCGCCCGCGGCGCTGTCGACCATGTTTTCGCCGTTTACCGCCTACGTGTTCCTGGTCTTTACGCTGCTGTACCCGCCCTGCGTAGCGGCAATCGGCGCCGTCAAGAGCGAGTTGGGCGCGCGCTATGCCGTGGCCGTGTTCGCGTTTCAGGTGACGGTCGCCTGGATCGTGGCGTTTGTCGTGCATTCGGCGGGCATATTGCTGGGGCTGGCTTAGTTATTTATTGATGGCGCAACCTCTGTGTATTGAGTTGATTACGGCCCCGCATCTGTTGCTGACGGATGCGGGGCCGTTGCTATATAATCGCCCATCGCTCAAGACAATCGGAGGGGGTTCCTACATGACTCAGGCAAGACAAGATGGCATCTCGCTCAAGCAGTGGCTCCCGCTTATCGGGCTTGCCTGCTGTTCGTTCGTGTTCAACACATCAGAGTTCATGCCCATTGGCCTTCTGACTGATATTGCCGCATCGTTCTCGCTCACCGAGGCCCAGGCAGGCATCATGATTTCGGTCTACGCCTGGGGTGTCATGCTGCTGTCGCTGCCACTCATGGTGTTTGCCTCGCGCTTTGAGTTCAAGCGGATGCTGCTGGGCGTTTTGGCCGTGTTTTCGCTCGGCCAGTTCTTGTCCGCCTTGGCGCCCACCTATCCTATTTTGGTTTGCGCGCGTCTGGTGGTCGCCTGCGCGCATGCCGTGTTCTGGTCGGTCGCCTCGATCATGGCTTCGCGCCTGGTCGACACCCGCCATGGGGCGCTCGCCATCAGCATAATCGCCACGGGCTCGTCCATCGCGCAGATTTTTGGCCTGCCGATCGGCCGCGCCATCGGGCTGGCCGTGGGCTGGCGCATGACATTCGCCGTGGTCGGTGCCTTCTCTGCCGCCGCGGTGGTGTACCAAGCCGCGGTGTTTCCGGCTATGCCGGCGGGTGAGCGCTTTACCGTCAAACAGCTGCCCGTGCTGCTCAAGAACCCGTTCCTGATCGCGCTCTACGCGGTCACGGTCTTTATGGCAACCGGCTATTATGCGGGTTACAGCTATATCGAGCCGTTCCTGGCGCAGGTCGCGCACGTCGACGCAAGCGCTATTACCATGACGCTGACGGCGTTCGGCTGCTCTGGTCTGCTCGGAAGCTGGCTGTTCGGCCGTCTGTTCGATGGGCATCGCTTCCCGTTCTTGGCTATCACGCTCTCCGGCGTGCCGGTGGCTCTGCTGCTCATGGGTCCGGTTGCACCGTCGCTCGTCGCCGTTCTCGCTGTTTGCGCGCTATGGGGCTGCTGCGCCACGGCCTTTAACGTGGCGTTTCAGGCCGAGCTCATCAAGTACACACCGGCGGATTCGTCGGCCGTCGCCATGTCGATCTTCTCGGGCCTGTTCAATCTGGGTATCGGCACGGGCACCGCAATCGGTGGCGCCGTGGTTTCGGGTCCCGGTATCGCTTGGATTGGCTTCGCGGGCGGGGCGATTACCGTCGTGGGCGTCATCCTCGCCATCACGGTGCTGTTCCCGGCCATACGCCGCGCAAAGCCCGTCGCCTAATCACGTCCCCTCATCAGCTGCGGTGGAATAGCTCCTGTTTAAGGCCTCTGAAGGCCCAAGCAGGAATTATTTCACCGCAACTTATTTTGGGGGAGGGGATACGCGGCGGGCATACAATGGATGTCGTTGTGTTGAGCTTACCGGGAGGTTGCTATGTGGGCATACGAGACGACGTTCTATCAGATCTATCCGCTGGGCTTTTGCGGAGCTCCGCGCGAAAACGCCGCGCCCGTTGCCGAAGATGAGCTCGACCAGGCTGCCAACGCAGCGCCCAACCCCGATGCGCCCATCATGAAGATCGCCCAATGGGCCGACTACCTGCAAGAGCTCGGCATCGGTGCTGTGCTCATTAACCCGCCGCTCGAATCCGACGGCCATGGCTACGACACGCGCAGCCTGCGCCATATCGACCGTCGCCTGGGTGGGGATGCCGATTTTGCCGCTGTATGCGAGACGCTGCACGCCCATGGCATCCGCGTGGTGCTCGATGCGGTCTTCAACCATGTGGGCCGTGGCTTTTGGGCCTTCCGCGATGTGCAGGAGCGCAAGTGGGACTCGCCCTACAAGGATTGGTTCCACATCA
>USBK01000005.1:0-83577 GCA_900552895.1 uncultured Collinsella sp. | reverse complement strand
AGTTCCGCGGCGCCCAAGCCACACGCTAACAGCTTTAAGGAGTCAAAGCTGGTTTAGCCAAAGAAGCGCTTGATCTCGATCTCGGCGTTCTCCAGGCAGTCGGATCCGTGGATCACGTTGGCGTTGACATCGACAGCGAAGTCGCCGCGAATGGTGCCGGGGGCAGCATCAAGCGGGTTGGTAGCGCCCATAAGGGTGCGCATCTTGGAGACAGCGGAGAGACCGGAAACGACCATCTTGACGACCGGACCGCTCGTCATAAAGTCGCAGAGACCGCCAAAGAAGGGCTTGTCGGCCAGATGGGCGTAGTGCTCCTCGACGGTAGCGCGCTCGAGCGTGGTCATCTCCATGCGCTCGATGACAAGGCCGCTGCGCTCGATGCGAGCAACAATCTCGCCGATCTTGCGGTCGCGCACGGCGTCGGGCTTAATCATGATGAAGGTCTTCTCGATAGCCATAAGGTAGCCTTTCAAGTAGGTTCGCGCGTGCCCAAGTCCCATTCCGGCACCCGCCTGGACTGCATCGTAACAGAGTTTAGCTGCAGTTAAACAAAAAGCTGTTTATTGAAACGTTGCAATTTATTAAAGCGTTCCATATGTGTCACTTCTGTTTCGAAGCTCGATTAGAGTACCATCCGACTGCCCATCAACCGCATCGAGCAGAGCAGACGGTCGGTTGCCGCCCGCGAACGTACCCCCTTCACAACCTACCCAAAGGTCCTACAGAACTTCTCGACAAGCCTCTCCCCCATAGCAACAAAATACGGACGCCCACATCAGCAGACGCCCGTAAAGCAAAAAACGATTCCTCAATAAATGGCAAAAACGGCTTCGGCCAAACCCTTACTTTATCCCGTGGCCCATCTCGACGACCTTGGTCAGCGATCCAAACACGCCTTCGTCGGCAACGAGTTGTGCCTCGGCACGCTGCAGCTGCACGGCAACGGCGGCAGGGGCGGTACCGCCCTCGGTCGTGCGCGCGGCGACAATCGACGGGATGTCGAGCGCCTCGGTAATGTCGTGCTCAAAGAGCGGGCTTGCCTCCTGGAACACCTCAAACGGCAGGTCCTCAAGATTGCAGCCACGCTTCTCACACATCAGGACCAAATGGCCCACCACGGCGTGTGCCTCGCGGAACGGCAGGCCACGCTTGGCCAGGTAATCGGCAACATCGGTAGCGGCAAGGTGCCCCACGCCGCACTCGCGCGCCATGGCATCCTCGTTGACAGTCCAGGTCGAAATCATACCGGCCATAACGGACAGGCACTGCATGAGCGTATGGGCGGTATCGAGCGCGCCCTCCTTGTCCTCCTGCAAGTCCTTGTTATAAGCGAGCGGCAAGCCCTTCATGGTCACGAGCAGCTGCACCAGGTTGCCATAGACTCGGCCGCTCTTGCCGCGAATAAGCTCGGCAAAGTCGGGGTTCTTCTTCTGCGGCATGATGGACGAACCGGTGGAGTAAGAGTCGGAAAGCGTGATAAAGCCAAATTCGGAGCTCGACCACAGCACGATCTCCTCGGAAAGACGCGACAGGTGCATGGCCATAACAGAGCCGGCGTAATGCAGGTCGAGGAGGAAATCACGGTCGGAAACCGCATCGAGCGAGTTGGGAATCACGCCCGCAAAGCCAAGTTCGGCAGCCGTCATCTGACGATCGAGCGGATAGCTCGTGCCGGCAAGCGCGGCAGCGCCCAGCGGACAGTTGTCGGCGGCATCAAAGGCTGCCTTCAGGCGTGTAAAGTCGCGCGCGAACATCCAGGAATACGCCAGCAGATGATGCGACAGCAGCACGGGCTGAGCGTGCTGCATGTGCGTGTAGCCCGGCAGAATCACCTTGTCGTACTTCTTAGCCGCATCCACCAGCACATGGCGCAGCTCAAGATTGGCCCCCATGAGCTCCTTGGCCAGCGCCTTGACGCCCAGACGTGTGTCGGTCGCCACCTGGTCGTTGCGCGAACGTCCGGTATGCAAGCGCTTGCCAGCCTCGCCGATGCAACGCGTCAGCTCGCTCTCGATGGACATATGAATGTCCTCGTCGTTGATGTCGAAGGTGAAGTTGCCGGCATCGATATCCTGTTCGATTCCGGTCAGACCCTCGGCAATCGCTTGCTCGTCCTCGGCGCTGATAATGCCCTGGGCCGCCAGCATCTTGGCATGTGCCTTAGATCCGGCGATGTCCTGCTTATAGAGATGTTTGTCGACCGGCAACGACGCGCCAAACTCCTGCGTGACCTCGGCCACGCCTGCCTCAAAACGACCGCCCCAAAGAGCCATGGAACCGTCCCCTTTCTCCAAATACCAAAACAAGCGCCCAAAGCAATGCGCCATATCGCTAAAGCGATTTTTCAACCGCTAGTTTTACACATTCCCCACCGTGTGCGGAGCCATGTAGCTAATTTGCAAAGAAGTGACGCGCCATGCACTTGGCGCCCAACGTCTCCCTCCGGATGTTGCCCTGCGAACCATCGATCCAGGCCTTCAGGCTCATAGGGACGTCCTCGACCCTTGCAGCATCGAACTCGGGCGCGAGGGCGAGTAAAGCATGCGCAATAGCATTGAACATAATGGATACTCCTCATATATATAGGCGCAGAGCCGCCAAATTGATAGAAGGAGCCCCGCCGGACAACCCCGGCGGGGCTCGGACTCAGCCGCAGACGCGGCATCATATATGCGGGCGGAACGTAGGGGCCACCGATGTTAAGAAGTGTCAGCAAGCATAACGAAAGGTAGGGACCCCGTGCGCCCGTTATGTATCACGCGGATGGGCCGCGCGGATACCAAGGGAAGGAGGCGCTAGGCCTGGGCGGCAGCAGAGCTGGGGCCCTGGACCTTTGCCCACGTCTTGAGCGACAGCGTATCGATCTCGATAAAGCCGGCGCTGGCCTTCTCGTCAAACGTGGTGTCGCGGTCGTAGGTAGCCAGACCGTAGTCGTAGAGGCTGAAGGGGCTCTTGCGGCCGACGACATGGCAGTTGCCCTTAAAGAACTTCAAACGGACAGTGCCGGTCACGAACTTCTGGGTATCGGCCATAAAGGCATCGAGCGCGTTTTTGAGCGGGCTGTACCACTGGCCGTTGTAAACGGCGGTGGCCCAATCCTGCTCGAGCTTAATCTTGGTCTTGAGCAAATCGCCCTCGACGCAGATGTCCTCAAGCGCCTTGTGGGCGGTGATGAGCGTCAGGGCTCCGGGAACCTCATAGCACTCGCGGCTCTTGAGGCCCACCAGACGATCCTCGACCAGGTCAAGACGGCCAAAGCCGTTGTCGCCCGAAATCTTGTTGAGGGCGATGACGATCTCGGAGAGCTTCATCTTCTTGCCGTCGACGGCGACGGGCTTGCCGGCCTCAAACTCAATCTCGGTGTAGGTCGGGGTGTCCGGCGTGTCCTCGGGGTTCTTGGTCATAACCCAGGCGTCGTCGAGCGGCTCGTTCCAGGGATCCTCCAGGTGACCGCACTCAATGGCACGACCCCACAGGTTGTCGTCGATGGAGTAGGGGTTGTCGTTGGCACCCTCGGGAACCGGCACGTTGTGGGCGTGGGCATAGGCGACCTCGTCGGGACGGCACTTCAGGTCCCACTCGCGAACCGGGGCGATAACCTTGAGCTCGGGGTCGAGGGCCTTGACGGCGGCCTCAAAACGGACCTGGTCGTTACCCTTGCCGGTGCAGCCGTGGGCGACGTAGGTCGCGCCAAACTCGTGGGCGACCTCAACAAGCTTCTTGGCAAGCAGCGGGCGAGACAGAGCGGAGAGCAGCGGGTACTTGTTCTCGTACATGGAGTTTGCCGCGATGGCTTTAGTCAGGAACTCATCGGAGAACTCGTCGCGCAGGTCGAGCACCTGGCAATCGAGAACGCCCAGGTCGAGCGCCTTCTGCTTCTTGGCATCCAGTCCGGTCTCTTCCTGGCCCACGTTGCCGCAGACACAAACGACATCGAGATTCTTCTCGTCCTGGAGCCACTTGACACATACGGATGTATCAAGACCACCGGAATATGCGAGAACGACTTTTTCCTTGCTCATGGCTGTTTCCTTTCGCCCTTGGTAGCTAGTTAGAACATCGGTCAGTTGCAAGTCACCTTGAGGTCAAAAACCGTGCAATATCAGGTTATTCAGCAGAATGCATCACAGGCATGCCCTAGAAACATGCGGCTATGTCGTGCTTAAACCCAACGACCTCAAAATGACTCTGTTGAGGCATTGCGCCCCATGCGGACAGAGACGATTGTTATCGTCGTCGGGAAATTGCGCGCTGGCGTCGGATGGCATTGTCTGCAGTGGTGATGATCTTTACGAACTGCATCTGCCTCTCCTCTCACGTATCGCCGGGCGCAATTCAAATATCGCAAACGGTACCTTTTCCTCGGTAAACGGCTCTTTTGCCGTCTCCGTTTTCGATGTTCGCTATATTACGATAAAGTGCACGCTGCGCAAGCGACAAATTCAAATTTCTGAAAAGTTTTTTCATTAGTTTGTGAATTGCAGTGCAAATACGCACCATTCCTGCGAAAATACGCTCGACTACTAGTTGATGGTTATAACGTCTGAAACAATCTCGAAACGAAAGGCGCTTTTTTATGCAAACTTACGAATCGGACGCCAACATCGGCAACATTAAGATTCTCGCCGTCGATATGGACAAGACGCTGCTGACCGACGAGCGTGTGCTGCCCCAGGGTCTTGATGAGCGCCTGGACAAGCTCGCCGACGCCGGCATCGTATTCTGCCCCGCCAGCGGACGTCCCGCCCCCAAGCTCGAGGAGATGTTCGAGGGCATCAAGAACCGCCTCGCCTTTTGTCCCGACAACGGAGCGTGCGTGATCTATCGCGGCAGCTATATCTATAAGAGCAATATTGACGCGGAGCTGTATCAGCAGGTCTTGAACCGTGCCTCGGAGGATCCTCGCGCTGTCCCCGTCCTGTGCTGCTTCGACGAGTTCTACGTGCTTGCCCGCGACCATCAATACCACGACGAGATCAGCGTCTACTACAACACAATCAACTACGTCGACAGCTTTGAGGGCATTGATTTCGAGTCCAACAAGATTTCGGTCTTCTTCCCCGGCTACGACGCCGAGCCCGCTTTCCGCGAGACCTATAGCCCCGAGTTCTCGGACAAGCTCTACGTCACCAACGCCGGGCGCGAGTGGATCGACTTTATGAACCTGGGCGTCGACAAGGGCGCCGGCGTCGCGCACCTGTGCGAGCACCTGGGCATCGATATTGCCGATGCTGCCGCCGTAGGCGATACGTACAACGACATCCCCATGTTGGAGCGCGTCGGTCACAGCTTTATCGTGGACAATGCCGAGGAGCACATGAACGCGCATGCCAAGTGGCGCATTCCGAGCAACAACGACGGGGGCGTACTGACGCTCATCGACGCCATCCTGGCGGCTCGGTAACGTGGCTCGTCGGGCCTGGCCGGGCGGCGCGGATTAGTTTTTCGTTCGGTCAGGTCCTGGGCTCGCTCGGAAAGCACATTAAGTGCTTTCCGGCTCGTGCGGAATCTACGAAAAACTAATTCGCGCCGCCCGACCAGGTCCTAGGTTTACTTGCTTGCCGCCTAGATGGTGTCTTGAGTGTCTAGATACTTGGCTGATTTTTTGGAATGAAGGGGGCTCCTTGTTGGCAAGGAGCCCCCTTCTGGTTTGGTTACTTTGGAACTGTGGGCGCTTCCCTATTTGGCGTCGGCCCAGGTTATGCCGGTGCTGGCTTCGGCGATCAACGGTACTCGGAGGTCTACTACGTGCTCCATGACGTCGCGGACCATGGTGGTTAGGCGCTCGACTTCGTCGATGGGGCACTCAAAGTCCAGTTCGTCGTGCACTTGCAGGATCATGTGGGCGGCAAAGCCCTCTTCTTCCAGGCGGCGGCTTACGCGGGCCATGGCGATCTTGATGATGTCGGCGGCGGTGCCCTGCATGGGATGGTTCATGGCCGTGCGCTCGCCAAAGCCGCGGAGTTGCGGATTTTTGGCCTTGAGCTCCGGAATATGACGACGGCGGCCGTACATGGTCTCGGCGTAGCCCGTCTGCTTGGCGCGCGCCACCACGTTGTCGAGGAACGTGCGCACGCCCGGGTAGGCCTCGTAGTAGCGGTCGATCATGTCGCGCGCCTCGGCCATCGAGATATGCAGCGACTGCGACAGGCCGTAGGCCTGCTGACCATACACGATGCCAAAGTTCACGGCCTTGGCGCGACTGCGCAGGTCGGGCGTTACCTCGGACACCGGCACGCCGAACACGCGCGCCGCCGTCTCGGCATGGAAGTCCTCGCCCTCGTTAAAGGCGCGCACCAAGTGCTCGTCACCCGAGAGATGCGCCAGCAGACGCAGCTCGATCTGCGAGTAGTCCACCGCCAAAAAGACGCTTCCCTCGCCTGCCGAAAACGCCGTCTTAACGGTACGACCCAGCTCCGAGCGCGTCGGGATGTTCTGCAGGTTCGGGTCGCTCGAGGACAGACGCCCCGTTGCCGTGATGGTCTGGTTGTACGTAGTGTGTACGCGACCGTCACCACGGCGTAGCGGGCCCAGGGTGTCCAGATAGGTGGACTTGATTTTGGACTTTTCACGCCAATCCAAGATCAGACGCACGATTTCGTGGTCGCGGGCAAGGTCGCTCAACACCTTGGCGTTGGTCGAATAGTAGCCGCGCTTAGTCTTCTTGAGGCCCTTGGTCGGAAGCCCCATCACATCAAAGAGCACATGCGACAGCTGCATGGGACTGCCAATATTAAAGGTCTCATCACCGGCAAGGTCGCGAATGCTTCGCTCGACCTCGGTGATCTGGGTCGCCAGACCCTCGGACAGACTGCGCAGGCGATCGGGGTCCACGAGCATGCCCGCGCGCTCCATCTTGGCAAGCACCGGAACGAGCGGCATCTCGATGCCATCGAACACGTTGGCGGCATTCTCACGGGCCATGCACTCGCGCAACGGCATCACGAGCGCCAGCGTCAGAGCCGCAGTACGGGCGGCAGGCGCTGGAGCGTCCTCGCCGGCACCCTCTGCGCCGCGCACCGCAGGCAGCGCCATCTGCAGATACGTATCGGCAAGATATGCCTCATCGAACTCGGAGCGATCGGAATCCAGCAGGTAAGCGGCGACCACGGTATCGAAGATACGCGTGGAATCGGCAGCGAGCGGATCCATGAGCTCGGGCTCAGAAGAATCGATGGGCGAAAGCTCGTGCAGCAGCGCCTTCGTATCCGGGCTCGCCACGCGGCCCTCCATAAACAGGCGCGCAAGCACGCCGGCGATCACACCGTGAGCGAAGTTGAAGCCATCGACTACGGCAGTGGAGGCGCTGTCGCCCTCCTCGAGCGCGAACAGGCCCTTGGACGTCGCCAACCACAGCGTGCGCGTCAATCCAAAGAGCGCGCCCTCTTCCTTGTCGTCGTCCACCACGGCGGCGACCCACTCGCCGGCATCAATCGCGCGGGAGACCTCAGCCGCAACGGCACCAAGCGCGTCGGCATCGCCGGCGGCTGCGCGAACCATAGCAGGTATCTCAAACACACTGGAGGCAGCAGCAGCCCCGCCCTCGCCGCCGATCAGCGCCAAGAAACGGTTCCGCATGGCGGTGATACCAAGTGTGCCCAGCGCCGCGGACACTTCGTCGGCAGAAAACGCCGGGAAGGACGTTTCGTCAAAGTCGAGCTCGACGGGCGCATCGGTGCGAATGGTTGCGACCTTGCGGCTCAGCAGCGCATCGTCGATGTGCGCACGCAGGTTCTCGCCCATCTTGCCCTTGACCTCGTCGGCATGCGCGATGACCTCGTCCAAGCTGCCGTACTGTGCGATGAGCGCGCTCGCCTTTTTGGGGCCGATGCCCGGTACGCCGGGAATGTTGTCCGACGTATCGCCCTTTAGACCGTAAAAATCGGGCACGAGCGCCGGCGTAATGCCGTGATACAGGTCGTCCACGCTCTCGGGCGTCATGATCGCCACGTCGGACAGGCCCTTGCGGGTCGAGACCACGTTGACGTGCTCGGTCACGAGTTGATACATGTCGCGGTCGCCGGTCACCAGCAGCATGTCGCAGCCGGCCTCTTCACCCAGGCGCGCCATGGTTCCCAGGATATCGTCGCCTTCCCAGCCCTCGGACTGCAGAATCGGCACGTTGAGCGCGGTGAGCAGCTCCTTGATCATCGGAAACTGCGCATGCAGATCGGGGTCCATGGGCGGGCGTTGCGCCTTATACTGCGGCAGCATCTCCATGCGCACGCGCGGTTTGCCCTTGTCAAACGCCACGACCACACCGTCGGGGTTAAAGGCATCGATCATCTTGAGAAACATGTTCAGAAAGCCGAAGATCGCGTTGGTGGGGCGCCCGTCCGGCGCATTCATGGTGGGCGGCACGGCGTGGAAGGCGCGGTGCATGAGCGAGTTGCCGTCGATAACGGCAAAGGTGCGGCGCTTGTCAGACATATTGAATACCTCGCTTTGGGCTGGGCACGGTTTGCTCACACCAGTTTACACGCTCCCCGCCCCGCGGCCACCGCACATCAGGCTTCCCTGCCGCCGCGGGCCCGCGCGTGATACGATGGCTCACGGTACATCAACCAGCACGATCGATCCGAAAGGAGCCTGCGTCATGGAGCGTCCCTGCGCATGGAAAAAGTACACGCCACAGCAAGTCGAGGAACTCGAGGAGCTTTGCCGCGGCTATAAGCAGTTTTTGAGCGAGAATAAGACCGAGCGCCTGTGCGTCAAGACCGGCATCAAGATGGCCGAGGAGGCGGGCTACGTCGACTTGGAGACCGTGATTGCCGAGGGCCGCACGCTCAAGGCCGGCGACAAGGTGTACGCCGCCAATCACGGCAAAGACCTCATGCTCGTCAACCTGGGCACCGCCCCGCTCGAGCAGGGCTTTAACATCCTGGGTGCTCACGTGGACTCGCCGCGCCTGGACCTTAAGCAGAATCCCGCCTTCGAGGCCGGCGACATGGCCTACCTCGACACGCACTACTACGGCGGCGTCAAGAGCTACCACTGGGTGGCCTCCCCGCTTGCACTCGTGGGCGTCATCTGCAAAAAGGACGGCACCACCGTCGACATCAACATCGGCGACAAGGCAGACGATCCGGTCTTTACCATCTCCGACCTGCTGATCCACCTCTCGAGCGAGCAGATGTCCAAGCCCGCCAAGGACGCCGTCGACGCCGAGATCCTCGACGTGATCGTGGGCGGCCGTCCCGTCAAGTTCGATGAAGACGACAAGGACGCTCCCAAGGAGCCCGTCAAGCAGATGTTCCTGGACATCCTCAAGGAGCAGTACGACGTCGAGGAGGAGGACTTCCTCTCCGCCGAGATCGAGGTCGTGCCCGCCGGTCCCGCCCGCGACATGGGCCTCGACCGCTCCATGATTTTGGGCTATGGCCACGACGATCGTGTCTGCGCCTATCCGTCCATGCTCGCCCAGATCGACGTCGCCAACGTGGAGCGCACGAGCATCACGCTCATCGTCGATAAGGAGGAAATCGGCTCCGTGGGTGCCACCGGTATGACGAGCCGCTTCTTCGAGAACACCGTCGCCGAGATCATGACGCTCGCCGGCGAGGATAGCCCGCTGGCCCTGCGCCGCGCGCTCGCCCGCAGCCGCATGCTCTCCTCCGACGTGTCCGCCGGTTTCGACCCGGGCTATGCCGGCAAGTTCGAGACCAAGAACGCGGCCTTTATGGGTCGTGGCCTGTGCTTTAACAAGTACACGGGCAGCCGCGGCAAGGGCGGTTCCAACGACGCCGATGCCGAGTACGTGGCCCTCGTCCGCGACATCATGGACGAGGCCGGCGTGGACTTCCAGACCTGTGAGCTCGGTCGCGTCAACGCGGGCGGTGGCGGCACCATCGCCTACATCATGGCCAAGTATGGCATGAACGTCATCGACTCCGGCGTTGCCGTCCTGTCCATGCACGCCCTGTGGGAGGTCGCCAACAAGGCCGATATCTACGAGGCCTACCGCGGCTACAAAGCCTTCCTCGAGCGCGCCTAATCCACCCCTTCATAACTTGCGGTGAAATGCGGACTAAACTGGCCCATAAACGGCCAAAACAGACCGTATTCCACCGCAACTTTTTTGGCAGAGGAGAGTCTATGCTTCAAGTCATCATTTCGCCCGCCAAGCAAATGCGCGCGGCCCAAGATGCTTTTGAAGTCCTGGGCATTCCACCCTTTGTGCACGAGACGGCTCGCCTCCACCGCGCACTGCTAGATATCGAACGGAAAGAAGGCAGCGGCGGCCTGCAGGCGCTATGGAACGTGAGTGACAAACTGCTGGGGCCTTGTCTCAACACCCTGCATGAGTTCGTGCCCATCCTGAAAAACGGCGATCTCAACAATCCCGCGCTCGCCCGTCACCTCTCCCCTGCCGTCATGTCCTATCACGGCATTCAATACCAGAGCATGGCGCCCGAGGTGATGGATTCCGCACAGCTCGCATGGCTGCAAGACCATCTCTGGATCCTCTCGGGGCTTTACGGATGCGTACGCCCCTTTCATGCCGTTGAACCGTATCGGCTGGAGATGGGCGCGAAGCTTGCCGTCGGCGATGCCCGAGACCTCTACGCGTTTTGGAGCGACAAGCTCGCGCGGGCTATCGCCCCGGCAGGCTCAAACACCACGATCGTCAATCTCGCCAGCGTAGAGTATGCCAAAGCCGTTCTGCCCCACCTCGCGGGCGACGCCACGGCCGTCACATGCCTCTTTGGCGAGGGTATCCGCAACGGCAAGCCCATCCAACGGTCGACCGCCAGCAAAAAGGCGCGCGGCTCCATGGTGCGGTGGATGGCAGAAAACAAGCTCGAGGATGCAAGCGAACTTACCGCATTCAACATCGGCTATCGGCACATCCCCGAGCTTTCAGACAAAAACACCCTGGTTTTCATGAACGCGCAGGCACAATAGGCCCGCCGTTTCCAAACACCCCATTACTCCGCCAAGCCATCGGCCTTTGCAATCTCGCTCGTCGAGCCATCTTGGTAGGTAATCTTAACGTGCCCTACGTCGGATACCGCAACGCCCGACGGAGGTTCCAGACGCCACTCCGTCAGAGCGATATCCATGGTCGTGGGCACATCGCCCTGATCTTTGAGCTTCACCGTGAGTGTTTTGAGTGCCTCATCAAACGTCACGCGTTCGATTTCTTCACCCGGAATAGACCCGCCGCTCAACTGCAGCTGCACAAACTCGTCGCGCGGATACCAGTAGTCGCCCGGTGCGGCAACGGTATTGCCGCCCGCGACCTTCACCGTCATTATCGGCAGGGCATCATCAGTCTCGAACTCCCAGGCAGCGCCGCCGCGACCGCCAAACGTCCAAATACAAAAGGCAATCACCAGCACGGCAAGCACCGCAAAGCCAATCGCGACCAACCCATGGTGCGCACGGCCCTCCTCGGCCGATACGTCCCATTGCGTCTCTCGATATAGATGCTTGTCTTCCATGTTCGCCTCCCCACAGGCACGCTCGTTGGCCCAATCGTACCCATTCAGGCTATACTTGAGCCCATGACATAACGGGGAGCTTGCAGGGCAAGACGGCAGGCTGAGATTGGGCGCGCCCGCCCTGACCCGCAAACCTGATATGGGTAATGCCAACGAAGGGAGCCGTGCCAATGAGCACACAGACCGAGCACAAGCTCGTCACGCAAATCGACTTCGCCCGTGCCGGGCAGATCACGCCGCAGATGAAGGAAGTCGCCGAGCGCGAGCATCGCGACCCCGAGTACATCCGCGAGCGCGTGGCCGACGGCCGCATCGCCATTCCCGCCAACATCGTGCACATCAAAAAGGGCATGCGCGCCTTTGGCGTCGGTGAGGGCCTGTCCACCAAGGTCAACGTGAACTTGGGCATCTCGGGCGACAAGGCCGATGCCGCCGAGGAATGGAAGAAGGTCAAGATCGCCGAGGACTTTGGCGCCGACGCCATCATGGACCTCTCCAACTCGGGCAAGACGCGCCAGTTCCGCCAGCAGCTCATCGACGAAACGCCGCTCATGGTAGGCACCGTCCCCATGTACGACGCCATCGGCTACATGGAAAAGCCGCTGGTCAAGCTCACCAAGGACGACCTGTTCGAAGTCGTGCGCGCACACGCCGAGGACGGCGTCGACTTTATGACCATCCACTGCGGCATCAACAAGTCGGTCACCAAGACCTTTAAGGAGACCGGTCGCCTGATGAACATCGTCAGCCGCGGCGGCTCGCTGCTGTTTGGCTGGATGGAGGTCACCGGCAACGAGAACCCGTTCTATGAGTTCTACGACGAATTGCTCGAGATTTGCCACGAGTACGACGTGACGATTTCGCTCGGCGACTCCTGCCGCCCGGGCTGCCTCTACGACTCCAACGACGCCACCGAGACCGCTGAGATGATCGAGCTGGGCAAGCTGTGCAAGCGCGCTTGGGCCGCCGGCGTCCAGGTCATGGTCGAGGGCCCGGGTCACATGGCGCTCGACGAGATCGCCGCCAACATGAAACTGCAGAAGCGCCTGTGCCACAATGCTCCGTTCTATGTGCTCGGGCCGCTGGTGACCGATATCGGCGTGGGTTACGACCACATCACCGCTGCCATCGGCGGCGCCATCTCCGCCAGCTCCGGTGCCGACTTCCTGTGCTACGTGACACCGGCAGAGCACCTGTGCCTGCCCAACGCCCAGGATGTGCTCGACGGCCTCATGGCCACCAAGATCGCCGCACACGCCGCCGACATCGCCAAAAAGGTGCCCCACGCCCGCAACATGGACGACAAGATGGGGCAGGCACGCCGCAAGCTCGACTGGGACGCCATGTGGAAGTGCGCGCTCGACCCGGTTACGGGCAAGAAGCGCTACGAGGAGTCCCCCGCCGCCACCGAGGGCACTTGCACCATGTGTGGCAAGATGTGCGCCGTCCGCACCGTCAACAAGATCTTCGAGGGCACCACGATCGACCTCGGCATGGAGGACTAGCCCTGTCGCCGCGGCCGCTTCTGGCGGCGAGCTGGTGCCTGTCAATTGTTGACGTGTGAACATTTGCTTGCATTTGCGTAAAGATTGCATCGCCCGCCCGGGATTGCCATACAGCCATCCCGGGCAACTTTATAATGCAGGCAGAAGACCCATTTGAATCCGACCGAACAAGGGAGCGAACATGGATCGCAGTAAGGTACCCGCCGTTCTATCCATCGCCGGATCCGATTCCAGCGGTGGTGCCGGCATTCAGGCCGACATCAAGACCATCACGGCGCACCGCCTGTATGCCGAGACGGCCATCACAGCCATAACCGCACAAAACACCCTAGGCGTCACCGCCGTGCAGAACATCTCCCCAGATATTGTCGCGGCGCAGATCGATGCCGTTTTTGACGATATCCGCCCCAACGCCGTCAAGATTGGCATGGTTTCCTCTGCCGAGATTATCGATGTTATCGCCGACCGCCTGAGCGTTTGGAACGCGACAAACGTGGTAGTCGACCCCGTCATGGTAGCCACCTCGGGCGCACGGCTGATTGCCGAAGATGCCGCCGAGGCACTCACCCGCCGCCTGTTCCCGCTAGCGACGGTTATCACGCCCAATATTCCCGAAGCCATGGCCCTGCTCGACTACGAGGTCGACTCCGAGCGCACGCAGCAAAATGCTGCCATGCTCCTCACCCGCCGCTTTGGTTGCGCATCCCTCGTTAAGGGTGGGCATCTTGTCAACGAGGCCAACGATGTACTGGCCGAACCCGCGCCACTCGATGACGAGGGCAACCATCTGGGAGATCCACTCACCACGTGGTTCCGCCACAAGCGCATCGAGACCGACAACACGCACGGCACCGGCTGCACGCTCTCGTCCGCCATCGCCTGCGCGCTGGCCCAGGGCATGGATCTTGCCGACGCCGTCAATGCGGGCAAGGCATACCTGACAGGCGCTCTGGCCGCCGGCCTGAACATGGGCAAAGGCTCCGGCCCCGTCAATCACATGTGGCAGTATTAAGATTCGCAGCCCAAACCACCGCAAAGGGGACAGACACCTTTGCGGTGGTTTGGGGTCGCGCTACTCACCGAGCATCTCTTGGAGCTTGGCTGCCACGGCGTGACCCAGGCTCTCGTGGCTTTCGGGCATCATATGCAGATAGTCGATATCGCCCGGCTCGGCAAAGTCGGCGGCATTCAAAAAGTCGCAGCCAAACTGCTCAGCCACATGTGCGTAGTACTCACCAAAATGCTCCGAGGCCTCGACGGAACGCTCGTCAAAATCGGTCATATATACATCGGCGATTTGCGGCTTGATCTTGATAGGTGCCATCAGCAGAATACGCGGGCAGGGTGCGGCATTGGTCCAGGGAAATGCACGCACCGCGCGAATCAGCGCCATAGTGCCACGGGCAATATCGGAGGCCGTCACACCAAAGACCGTCTTGCAATCGTTAGTTCCCAGCATAATAACGATCGCATCCAGCGGCTTATGGGCCTCGAGCAGCATCGGCAGCGCGCGGATGCCGTTAAGATTGGTGTCCAGATGGCACATGTCGTCGCGTACCGTCGTGCGGCCGTTGAGGCCTTCTTCAATTACATGCCAGCCCTCGCCTAAGTCACGTTGGGCCACGCCGCACCAGCGTACATCCCGCGCATAGCGCACCGCGGTGCCGTCGCGCATGCCCGCCGGATCGTAACCATAGGTGTTGCTGTCGCCAAAGCATAGAATGTTTTTCATCGTAAGCCCCTCGCTCAGTAAAAAGCCGACGGAAGCAGCCTCTCCCGTCGGCTCGACCTATCTGTCAGCACGTACCGATTACAGGTACTTGCGCCAATCGTCCTCGTCCTCATCATCCTCGGTAGCAGCCTGGGCCTGCTCGGCGGCGCGAGCTGCCGCAGCGCGAGCGGCAACCTGGGCATAGGACTCCTCGTTGCGCTCGGGGAAGTTAGCCAGCACGTGCTCGAACTTGGCAAAATCCTCATCCCAGCGCGTAGAAGGCACGGCAAAGAAGACTTGCTTGACCTTAAAGTCGCCCGACGCGAGCTCCTTGCGGAAGAGCTCGGCCACGGTCTCTGCGTCAAAGCCGTTGTTGTCGCAGCCCCAAGCGCCCAGCACGAGCTTCTCGCGACCTAGCTCGTCGCAGATGGCAAGCACAAAGCGGATGCGGTCGCGCAGGGCATCCAGCAGAGCATCGTCGCTCACGCGATACTCCTGGCGGGCGCGCTTAACGTTGGGCGCGGCGGCCACGATCACGTCGGCGTATGCATGCACGTGGTTGCGGTCGAAGCGCACCGCAGGCACCACCAGCGCACGGTTTCGGTAAAGCTCGCAGTTGATGTTGCGGCGACGGTTCTCACCGTACCATTTGCGCTGCTTATCGAGAACGTTGTACAGATACGAATCGGCGCACAGCGTGGCCTCCTGGCCCAGATAACCCTGAATATAGCCACCGCCCGGGTTGGTAAACGAGGCAAAGGCGAGCACGGCCATGTCGCAGAACTGCGCATAGCCACGACCGTTGTCCAGGATGGCCTGCGTGGCGGAGGCATCGAGCACGGTGACCTCGGGCAGAACCGGAGCGGGCTCCTCAGCAGGCGCGGACTCAGCTTCAGCGATTTCCTCGGCAGGCTCCTCGACGGGCTCAGGCGCTGCCTCGGTCTCGGGCGCCGCCTCGGTCTCGGCAGCCTCCGCGCCCTCGACGTCCTCGGCAACCTGTTCTTCGGTGGCCACAGCACTCTGAACCTTGGCCTTCATCGCCGCGACAAAGCCGGCAGGCATACCGTCAAACTCGCGAACACCGGCAAGCGAACGCTCGATATCCTTGGCGCACGCTTCGGACACAGTTGCCACGTGACGCTCGGCGGCCTTGGCACGGGCCTCGCGCTTGGGATTGGGCTGACCCGCGCGATTAGACCTGCGGTTACGGTTCCTGTTGTCGACGTCTGCCATAAGTGGTCACCTTTCCTGTCGCTGCCGCTATCGGCTTTTTCCATCCATGATACCCCGCCGCGTACAAAAAAGACGGCCCCGAAGGACCGCCTTTCGCATCGATTTACACGCACGGCAAGCACCGCCGCAATTCGCCACTAGTCGCGACGGCCAAGGATGTTCAGGATGCGCAGGAACACGTTGATAATGTCCACGAACAGATTGGACGCCATGAGCACGGCGTTGGGCAGCGTAGGCGGCACTGTCGTGGCAACATAGGTGTCGTAGCCAATAAAGCCGGCGAACACCACGATCACGATCAGGTCGGTGATGGTCTGCGAGACGCCCATGAACATCAGCACGATCTCAACCAGAATAGTGGCGAGCAGAATGCCAAAACCGATGCCATATACGCGCTGGAAGAACTTGGGGAAGGTCACGCCCAACGCGCCAAAGACAAAGGTGATGGCGGCCGTGGCGATAAAGGCAGTGTTGATGGTGGGCAGGTCGTAGTTGGCAAGGCCAAACGACGCGGTCAGGCCAAAGGTACTCGCAAAGATTACATAGCCCACAAGGGACAGGCCCACGGACTGCTTGCTGGCGGCGGCCGACATCATGACCATGCCGACGATGGTCAAAATAAACGAGCCAAAGACCAGCGGCAAGGCGGCGCCGCTCATCATCATGCGCGCAAACGACATGGTGCTCGTAAAGTAGGCGCCGGCGCCCATGGCGCAAAAGCCCAAGAAGATCAGGGCAGACATGGCGAGATTGTACGCGCGCGGCGACATCTCCTTGGCGCGGCTTGCGCCGCTCTCGACGGGGCCGTTCTGATAGCCCTGGATATCGTTCATAGGTTCGTCCTTTCAAAAAGCGCCACAAATAACGGCGCAGTAGCTGACAAGATTCCTGCCATTGTACCCGAACGCCGTGCGTCCTTACCTACGGCGCTCGCCCTCAAGCGTACGATCAAACGCCCAGACCCACCAACGCATCACGTGGGCCTGCGAGCCGTCCGGCCGTCCGCACGCCTGGTCCTCCAGATACAACTCGGTCGTATGCCCGCCAAAACGCACCTTATAGGTCGCCGTACGGATGCCGTGAACCGTCAGGCCAAACCCGGTGGTCGAGATAATTTCGTCGATTGTAAAACAACGGCCGTCGACCCAGCAGACGGTAACCGGCACGACTTGTCCGCCCGCAAGGATGCGGGCCACGACGTCCACATACTGCTTGTGCACGCGCCGAGTTTTGCCATCTGTCTGTCGATATTCCATGCCCCCATTATCGAACGCATGTTTGTATATTGTAAAGCGAACAGACTGTGGTTTTGGAGTGTCGGAGCGAACGCGCGTGTCCGCATGGCGTGATAGCAAAAAGAACACCCACGGTCAACAGGGCTAATATTCAATTTTAGTGCCAAAAAATTACTTCTCCCATCAGAACTCGGCAAAGAAACCCGCAGGAGGTGATACGATTTATCATGTTTTTGTAACGTGTCTGCAAACTTCGAGAAAGCCCATATATGGACGTAACGTTCTCAACCTTCCTCGGCCAAATCGTGTCGAACCCAGTCCTTGCCGTCACCGTGATCCTCGCGTTGGGCGCCATCTTCGTCAATGGATGGACCGACGCGCCCAACGCCATCGCGACCTGCGTCACTACGCGTTGCATGCCCGCCCGCGCCGCCATTCTCATGAGCGCCGCATTCAACTTCCTCGGCGTGCTCATCATGACGCACTTTAATGCGAGCGTCGCCAACACCATCTCACATATCGTCGACTTTGGCGGAAACAGCACCATGGCGCTCGCCTGCCTGTGCGCGGCCCTGTTCTCCATCGTCGTCTACGGCGCCACAGCGTCGCGTTTTGGCATCCCCACCTCGCAAAGCCACAGCCTTATCGCCGGCCTGACCGGTGCCGCTATCGCCCTCGGCGGCGCGAGCAGCGTCAACGTCCACGAGTGGATGAAGGTCATCTACGGCTTGGCGCTCTCCATCGGCCTGGGCTTTGTCATGGGCTGGGTCCTGTGCAAACTCGTCTCGATTCTTTTCGCCGCCGCCAACAGGCGACGTGCCAATGTCTTCTTTAAATACGCTCAGATCGCGAGCGCTGCGGCCATGAGCTTTATGCACGGCGCGCAGGATGGACAGAAGTTCATCGGCGTGCTCTTTTTAGGCGTGGCCTTCGCAAACGGCCAGACCAGCGTCGGCGATGCCGGCATCCCCATCTGGATTATGCTGCTGTGCTCGGCCACCATGGGTATCGGCACCAGCGTCGGCGGCGAGCGCATCATAAAGTCCGTCGGCCAGAGCATGGTTAAGCTCGAGAAGTATCAGGGCTTCTCCGCCGACCTCGCGGGCGCCGCGAACCTGCTGCTTGCCACCCTTACCGGCATCCCCGTGTCCTCCACACACATCAAGACCTGCGCCATCATGGGCGTCGGTGCCGTCAAGCGCCTCTCGGCCATCAACTTCGGCGTCGTTAAGGACATGATGTTCACCTGGTTCTTCACCTTCCCCGCCTGCGGACTCATCAGCTTTGTCATGGCCAAGCTGTTCATGATGTTCCTCTAGTCAAACCGAACGTCCATCTGGACCGCAACACTTCGCCCACCCGTCTTCGCCTCGAAAGGACCCACCCATGGCTAAGAAACCCGATTCGTTCTACTTTGACAACTACGTCGCCTGCGCCGACCTCGCCGTCCGGGCCGCCGAGCTGCTTACCCAGATTTTTGAGAACTTCGATCCCGCGCAGATTCACGACATGCTCAATAAGATGCATGCGATTGAGCATGCGGCAGACAAGAAGCACCACGAGCTCGAAGACGCCCTGCTCACCGCCTTTATCACCCCGCTCGAGCGCGAGGATCTGGATCTGATGAGCTGCGCGCTCGACACCGTGCTCGACCGTATTGAAGGCGTCGTGCAGCGCGTCTACTTCACCAACATTCAGAGCATCCATCCCGACGCCATCGTCATCGCCCACAAGGTGACTGACGCCTGCCGCGCCATGAAAGACCTGATGGTCGAGCTTCCCAACTACCGCAAGTCCAAAACGCTGCGCGAGCTGGTCATCCAGATCAACACCATCGAGTCCGAGGCCGACGAGCTCTACATCAACGCTATGCGCAACCTGCACGTCAACGGCAAGGACCCGCTCGAGGTCATCGCCTGGCGTGACGTCTACGCATTCCTGGAGTACTGCGCCGACTGCTGCGAGAATGTGGCCGATGTCGTGGATTCGATTGTCATGAAGAACAGTTAATTGGGGGTACGTATCCCACCGGTCGCGGGCCCGACCACTAATACCTTTTTCACTCCGGCTGCAAGCAGAGTCGTTCAAAAGCGGTTAATTAGTGGTACGCGTCCCACCGGCGAAGGCCCGGCACCTATTTGCTTTCTCACTCCGGCTGCGTGGCAGAGTCGTTCGAAAGTAAATAGGTGTCGGGCCTTCGCCTTACGTATCACCATTGGGAACCTGGGCTAATAGGCGGAATGCATGGTGGCTTTGGTTGAAAGCGTCTTTGGCATCAGTCATGACTTTGGGCAGCGCTGAGCGTTTGGCTGAATGTTGCTCTGGGTACCCTTTGGTTGTCTTTTATTTCGTTATTAAATTGTTGGAGGGCTTGTATGTCTTATTTGGATCTGGCTCGGGGTCGGTATTCTTGTCGTGAGTTTGAAGATCGGGCTGTGGAGCAGGCTGTGGTGGATGCCATTGTTGAGACTGGGCGTATTGCTCCTTCTGCTTGCAATAATCATCCTTCTCGTGTGATGGTGTTGGATACGCCTGAGCTTCTGGAGAAGGCTGCTGCTTGTCAGCCTCGGTTTGCTCGTGATGGGTCCATCTTTGGCGCACCGCTTGTCTTCCTTATTTGCAGCGTTACCGATGATGCTTGGGTGCGCCCGTATGATCAGATGAATTCCAGCGAAATCGATACTTCAATCGTCTGCGATCAGATGATGATGGAGGCCACCGAGCAGGGCCTGGGAACGTGCTGGGTATGCCATTTTAAGCCTGAGGTGGCACAAGAGCAGTTCAATCTGCCCAAGGGCGTCTATCCCTATCACATGCTCGTCTGTGGCTATCCTGCCGACCACATCGCCGATCCCGAGCATCGCGAGGCCCGCACCATTTCCCTCTCCGACTTCCTCCTCAAGTAGATTTTTGGGACATGCCTTAAAACCTACCCTTGACCGCTCACCCGTTCGCCGAGTTCTGCGCCACTATGTGCAGGGCTCGGTTTTTTATGTTACGCACCCCGGCACAGTCATAAAAAAGGACCCGCAAGCTGCGGGTCCTTTCGAGGCACTAAATTGTAGGCCGAATGTTAGTCCAGGTCGTCGGCAGCGAAGTTGTCGATCGGGGCGAAGGGATCGGCCACGGGGACAACCGGGTCAGCGACGGGCAGCGGCTCGGCGGGAACAGTCACCGCAGGAGAAGCGGCAGAACCGACCGGCGTGGAGGCCATGAGGTCGGCCGGGAAGGAGTTCTGGGCATCGTCCATGAAGTGCTGGATGAGCTTGAGGTACTCGGCCTTGAACTCCTCGCGGGAAGCCTTGAGACGATCGATTTCCTCGAGCTCGGCCTGCTTCTCGGTCAGAGCCTGGCGGATAACCTCGCGTGCCTTAGCGTCAGCCTCGTTGCGGATACGCTCAGCGTTCTCGTTGGCATCGTTGACGATGGTCTCAGCGGTCTGCTGGGCAGCGATCAGGGCAGCGGAAATCTGGCGCTCCTGAGCGGAGAAGTCAGGGGCGGGAGCAGCCACGGGGGCGGCAGGAACGGCTTGGGCGGTGGCATCCTGAGCCTGGGCAAGCTGAGCCTGCGCATCGGCAAGCTGCTGCTCGGTAGCAGTCAGGCGACCCTTAAGGTCGACGATCTTAGCGAGCATAGCGTCAACCTCGGAGGACAGCGTCTCCAAGAAGACGTCGACCTCGGCGGGATCGTAGCCACGCTTGGCCTCAGAGAAAGTCTGAGCCTGGATGTCTGCAGGGGTAATAGCCATAACAAGTCTCCTTTTTCATCGCCTCGGCGCTACACGCCCGACGTAAGTTACTAAGTCAGTTCTATACGAGTATACCTATAAGAAGCTGCAGAACCAGCCTCTGCACCAACTGCAACGCAATAATCGCAACGACCGGCGAAAAATCGATACCGCCCATCGGCGGGATGAAACGACGGAACAGGTTGAGCCACGGACCGCACACGCTATCGAGCACCGCAGCAATATCCTGAAGCAAACCACCCTGCTTCATGGGAATCCACGTCATAAAGCAGTAGACGACAATGAGCGTGGAATAGAAGTTGAACAGCGTGTTGACCAGCTGGACGATAGTGTAGATGTTGATGGGAATCTCCTCGTCTTGTCTTTACTTAAGGTAGCCGTCGGCACGAAGCTTCTTGAGATCGGAATCTTTGACCTCGCAGCCGGCGGGCAGCACCATGAACACGCGGTCGCCCACCTCCTTGACCGTGGCACCCAGACCGCAGGCAAAGCCGTAAGAGAAGTCCAAGACGCGCTTAGCAACTTCGGTGCGTACGCCCACAAAAATCAGTGCGACAGGCTGCTTGGTGCGAACGCGGCGCACCACGGTCTCCACGTCGTCATAGCTCTCGGGGCGCAGGACATAGGCCGGCAGCTGCGGCGTGGCGTTGATGATATTGCTCGCATAGGCCGAGGCATCACTCGGTGCAGGCGCGGGCGCAGCGGCGGCACGGGCGCGGGTGTTCTCGGCGTAGCTCGACGGCGTGTCATAGGCACCAGGACGATAACCGCTCGCAACACTGTCCTGCGAGCGCGAAGGCGGGTTATACGTCGTGGCATGGCGGGAGTCATCGCCGACCAGCTGACCGGAGCGCGTATACACGGCAACCGACTCAGCTTCACCGCGGCGCGTCTGACCAAGCAGGCCGTTGCTCGGCTCGTCTTGGGTGTAGAAGCCCTCGCCCGAAGCACCGCCGTAGCCGTTGCCCTGATAACTATCGTCATAGCCGTCATCGTAGCCGTAGTCGTCGTCCTGGCCATAACCCTGGTCGTAACCCTGCTGGCCGCCCAGGTGCATCTTATTTTTAATCTCGTCAAGGAAGCCCATGGTTGTGTCCTCTCGCGGTTTAGTGCAGGCGCCCCGATAATCAGTGCGCACTTCAGAGCCTTATTTTACTGCAAACTCCGGGCTAAATACTACCCTGCCCAGGCGAACGAGCGTAGAGCCCTCCTCAAGGGCAGGCTCAAAGTCCTCGCTCATGCCGCAGGAAAGCTCAGGCAGGTTCAAATCGGGATGTGCAGCCTCCAGCTCATCCCTCAGCTCACGAAGCCCCGCAAAGGTGCGGCGTGCCACATCCTTATTCCCCCGGGGCGCCATAGTCATAAGCCCCTGTACGCAAATTCCCTCAAGTTCCGCAAGCTCACCCGCGGCGGCGCGAATCTCATCGGGCGAAAAGCCTCCCTTCGACTCCTCACCACTCACATTGACCTCGATGAGCACACGCTGGGGGCCGGCGAGCTCGCCTGCCTCAATCTTGCGGACAGCACGGCTCGAGATCGCCTGTGCCAGATGCAGCGAACCCACCGAGTGAATCAGCTCGGCTGAGCCCAGCACCGCATTGATCTTATTGGTCTGCAGGTTGCCGATCATATCGAAGCGCACCTCGGGCAGCTCCGGATGCTCCGCCAGACCCGTGAGCTTGCGAACCAGCTCCTGCGGGCGGTTCTCGGCAAAATGGCGATACCCCGCCTGGATGGCAGCAATAGTCTCATCGACACCAACGGTCTTGGACACGGCAATGAGGCGCGCGGCGTCGTGGGGACGGCCCGCGCGATCGAGCGCCGCATAAAAACGTTCCAGAATCTGCTCGCGGCGAGCGCGCATCAAATCCAAATAGTTATCCATTGCCAATCGCCTCCGCTGACAGCCAAACAAGTAGTCCCATGCTAACGCAAGAGCGCGGCCCCGCATGTGCAAGGCCGCGCTCACTTAGGTATTTACAATCTTTCGACGAACGGGGCTACTTACTCCTCGTCGTCCTCGCCATCGTCCTCGTCCTCAAGATGATCGAGCAGGTAGCGAAGACCCTCGCTGACCTCGTTGGCGGGCACCTTGGCAACGTAGCGCGCGTCGACGGCGGGCCTCATGATAACACCCTCGCCCGAAGGCACGCGCATGCTCTCGAGCTCATCCTCGTCCACACGGGCGATATCGCCGGCGTTCATACGCTGACCAGTCAACAGGAAGGTCAGACGGCAAGCGGCATCGATGGAAATGGAAGCGATGCGATCGAGGTAGCGCGAAACCATGATGGCGCGGCGCAGGTCGTCATAGTTGCTGTCGTCGTCCATAAAGTCGCCCGTATCCATACGGTTAAAGGTGCGGAAGAACTTCTCGTAGGCAGCGTGCACTGGCTCGTCCTCGACGGCCAGGTTGCAGATGATGGACATATCATTGGTGACGAGCGCAGAAAGCGAAGAGCCCAGCACCTGGTAGACGGCCTCAGCCTCGGCCTCAACCGTGCCGACAAGCTCCTTGGGCAGCGAGATGTCGGCCTTGATCATATGACGCGTGGCACGGCAGATCTGACGGACCTTATCGGTCATGCGCTGCAGGTTAAAGTCGACGTAGATGATCGTCTGAAGCAGGCGGAAGTCGGAGGCGACCGGTGACTGCGTGGCGATCAGGTTGTAGCAGACGGCCTCCAGGTTGGCGCAGCGCGCGTCAATCGAAAGCGTGCGCTTCTTGGTCTTGGTGGCGAGCTTGCGGTCGTCGGTCACATAGGCCTTCACGGCATCGTGGAGGGCCAGATCGACGGCCTCATAGATGCTCAGCATCTCGTGACGGGCCTCGACGAGCTGACGGGAAAACAGTTTGCGCATGGTTCACTCCAATCAGTTGGGTGCGGTCATGCCGCCCGCACAGTGAATACGCACCGGACTAGGTCCGATCGGCTTGGGACTAGTCGCACCGATCAGCCAAAGCGGCCGGTGATATAGTCTTCCGTCCGCGAGTCCACCGGGCTGGTGAAGATCGCGTCGGTTTGACCATACTCGATGAGCGTGGCGGGCTCGCCGGCAACTTCCTGCAAGAAGAATGCGGTGTAGTCGCTGATACGAGCTGCCTGCTGCATTGAATGCGTGACGATGATGATCGTCATCTCGGGCGCCAGCTCGGCCATCAGATCCTCGACCCTGGAGACGGACGTGGGGTCGATGGCGGAGCAGGGCTCGTCCATCAGGAGAACATCGGGTTGCACCGCAAGCACGCGCGCGATGCACAGACGCTGCTGCTGACCGCCCGAGAGCGCCAAACCATCCTTGTTGAGCTGATTGGATACCTCTTTCCAGAGGTTGGCGCGCTTGAGCGATTCTTCCACGATGTCATCGAGGTCGCTTTTGCTAGTCACACCCTGTAGACGAGGGCCAAAGGCGACATTCTCGTAGATGGATTTGGGAAACGGGTTGGGCTGCTGAAAGATCATGCCCACGCGACGACGGAGGTCGACCGGGTCGACGCCCTCGGCATAGATATCATTGCCGTCGAGCGTCATGGTGCCCTCGACGCGCGTACCCTCGATCAGATCATTCATGCGGTTGATGCAGCGCAAAAACGTCGACTTGCCGCAGCCCGAAGGGCCAATGAAGGCAGTGATGGCGTTTTTTGCGATGTTGAGGTCAAGCCCCGTCAGCGCATGAAAGTCACCGTACCAAAAGTTGAAATCCTTGGCCGTAATGGCCGCTTGCTCCAGCGTGGGAGCGGACTGATAAACGGACATGGGACTCCTTAACTAGCGACGCTTGCGCGACAGGAAGCGCGCAAACAGGTTGAAGGCCAGAATGATCACCATCAGCAAGAGCGCGGTGCCGTAGGCTGCGTTCATGTTGATGCCGTCGTTGGCAAGCAGGTACAGGTGAACCGTCATGGGGCGGCCGGAATCGAGCGGCGAAATAGGTAGATTGATGGCTTGGCCCATGGTGTAGAGCACCACCGCGGTCTCGCCAATGGCGCGGCCGATGGCGAGGACGATGCCCGTGGCAATACGGCCAAAGGCAGAAGGAAGCACAATCTTGGAGACAACCTGCCACTTGGTGGCGCCCAGGCCGTACGCGCCCCAACGGATATAGCGCGGGACGGCGCGAATGGCCTCTTCGGTGGTGCGCATGACGATGGGAAGCATCAAGAGCGCGAGCGCCAGAGCGGCCGAGACCATCGAAAGGCCCAGGCCCATGGCCTCGACAAACAAGGCGTAGCCAAACAGGCCCATAACGATGGAGGGCACCGAGGCCAAAGCGTCAGCAGCGTAGCGAATGAGCTCGACGACCTTGCCCTGCTTGGCGTACTCGGCCAGATAGACGGCTGCCAGCACAGCAATCGGCGTACAGATAAGCATGGCGAGCGCCGTCACATAGACGGTCGAGACGATCGTGGGCCAAATGCCGCCCTCGGCGTTGACGCCCTGGGGCCAACCGAAGATAAAGTCGAGCGAGATATGCGGCAGGCCGTTAATGACCACATAGGCAATGATAGCGACAAGCACCAGCGTGGTGATGTATGCCGCGGCACGGAACACGCCAAGCATGATCTTGTTGGACAGGTCCTTGTTGATGCGGCCCTTCTTGCCATGGGAAAGGGCACGCTTGATGCGCTCGCGCGACGAGGTCGTATCGACCGTCGTGTCAACGGAATCGGACATAGCCTACCCCCTCTTCTTCTTGGAAATCAGACGGACGATGCCCACCAGCGTGGCGGAGATGATAAACAGGACCACGCCCATGCCGAACAGCGCCGAGCGGTGCAGACCCGAGGAATAGCTCATGTCGAGCGCGATCTGGCTCGTGAGCGTCGAGATGGGGCTCGCAATGCTGTCGGGAATAACCGGGGCGTTACCCACGACCATGAGCACGGCCATGGTCTCGCCGATGGCACGGCCCATACCCAGCACGATGGCATCCACGATACCCAGCTTGGCGGCAGGTAGCACGACCTTATAGATGGTCTGCCACTTGGTGGCGCCCATGGCATACGATGCCTCGCGAATACCCATGGGAATGGAATTGAGGGCATCGATGGTGAGCGTGGTGATGGTAGGGACGATCATGATGGCAAGCACGAACCACGCCGTCAGCGCACCAAAACCAAGACCACCGGTCAGTTGCGCGATAAACGGACGGATGATGATCATGCCAAAGAAGCCATAGATGATAGAAGGGATGCCGGCCAACAGGTCAACGGCAGGGCTGATGAGCTTGCGCACGCGCTTGCTGGCGATCTCGACCAGATACACGGCCGTGCCCACGCCTAGGGGCACACCCATGGCGAGCGCACCGACGGTCACCAGACCCGAGCCGGCAAGCAGCGACACGATGCCGTAGTGGCCCTCAGAGGGCGCCCACGTAAAGCTAAAGAAGTCCGCCAGACCGATGTCGGTAAAGACGGGCAGCGCCGAGTACGTGGTAAAGACAAAAATCAGGATGACGGTAACAACCGCCAAGAACGCGCAGGCAAAGAAAATCCACTGCAGCGCCTTCTCCTTGATATAGGTGCTGCGCGATACGAGCGCCAGCTCGCGCTTCTTGGGCGCCTGAGCATTCTGCTCAGTCTGGGAGTTTTCCTGTGCTTCCATGCTACTCACTCCCCTTCTCGTCGTTGGTGACGGGAATAAAGCCCGCCTCGCGAATCTGCTTGTCCATCTTTTCGGACGTCACGTAGTCGATGTAATCCTGCGCCTGCTGCGAAGGCGCACCCTTCACAAAGAAGTAAAGGTCGCGCGAGATGGGATAGCCGCCACTCGCGACCGTCTTCTCGGACGCCTCAACATGATTGACCGAGACGGCCTTGACCGAGGTCTTGGCGTTGAGGCTATCGACGAAGCCCAGCGAAATGTAGCCGATAGCCCCGCGCGAACGAGATACCACGTCGCGCACCTGGCCCGTGCCCGAAAGAACGGCGGAGCGGCGATCGAACGGGGTGCCGTCCATCACGATGGTGCGGAAGGCTTCACGCGTGCCAGACGCCTCATCTCGGTTGATAACCTGAATCCTCAGGTCCTCGCCACCAACTTCTTTCCAGTTGGTGATCTTGCCGGCATAGATATCGCGGAGCTGCTCGGTCGAGAGGTTATCGACGGGGTTGTCTTCGTTCACGATGACCGCGATACCGTCGTGGGCAATGACGATGGGAGTCAGGCCCAGATCCTGTTCGTCGGCATTGAGTCCACGGGAGGAGCTGGCGATATCGGCCGTGCCAGCGCTGACGGCTTCGATGCCAGCGGAAGAGCCCAAACCGGAAACGAGCACGTCGATGCCGGTCTCCTCCTTAAAGCCCTCTGCCGCAATTTCGGCGATAGGAAGGCAGGTCGTGGAGCCGGCCACGGTAATGGAAGAGGTAGAAGATCCCGAAGAACAGGCGCACAGCGTAAGCGTAAGCACAGCGGCGCTCAGGACCGATACGATCTTTCTCATAGCATCACGCCGATCGCAGCATGGCGCCCACAGGTGCCGTCCTCGTTACGGTAGGAATAAAAGCGGTCGTTCTGACGCACAGTCGAAAGCTGGGTATCCACGATATTATCCACGTCCACACCGGCATCTACCAGCGCCTCACAAATGGCAGCGGAAAGATCGAGCATGCGAGAGGCACTCGCATCGATGCAAGAGAACTCGACGGCAAAGCGATCCATGAGTTCCTGGGATACCTCATATTCGTCAGCCAAGATATGGGGGCCGATATAGGCGGAAACGTCGCTCGCATCGCAGCCGGCAGCGTCGCAAAGCGCCTGGCACGCCTTGGCAGAAATACGTGCAATCGTGCCCTTCCAACCGGAGTGCACCACGGCAAATCCGCCAGGGGCCACCAGCACCACGGGAACGCAGTCGGCAAAGCAGAGCAGCACGGGCACGTCATGGGCCGTACAGACGATGGCATCGCAGCCCTCGGCAATCTGCTCGCGAACAGCCTCAAGATCGTCGGCACCGTTCGAAGTCACCGTAACGATATGGTCACCATGTACCTGATTGGGCACGAGCAGATTATGCTCGCACTCAGTGGCGCCCATAGCTTCGAGCGCTCGACGACGATTTTCTTGAACAGCAAAGGGGTCATCGCCTACATGCGAGCCCAGGTTGAGCGAGGAGTACGCATCTTCAGAAACGCCACCGGTGCGCTCGGTAAAGGCAAAGCGGACATCGGATGTCGCGCCCTCCACCAACGTAACTCCATCATGGTCGACACGCGAAACGTTGTCCGCACGTGCTGCCATACTAAAGCCTCCTAATAACACAAGTACCGCGGCGTCGCCGCGCAGTCCGCGTTTATACGGCTGTCATACTTCCTTAAAAGGATACCCGCAGCGGTAGGGACCAAACGTAAAGGGAACGTAAGGAGATTGGAGGCTTTCGTTTACAAACGAGAAACAAAACGGGGTGCATCCAAATGGACACACCCCGTGCAGGTCGTTGAGAAAAACGAACTAGAAGCTACCGCGCTTCAGGAAGTCGGGAAGCTCGAACTGGTCGTTGCCAAAGTTGGGCAGCTCGGTACCACCGACGTTGCGGGTCGGAGCGGCCTGAGCCGGGCTGGCAGCCGGAGCGGTGCGCTGCGGCTCAGCGGAGGCAGCGGCCTTGCTCTGAGACTGCTGAGCAGCAAAGAGCTCATCCTGACGGTTGACGTTGGAGTCGGAGAAGCCCGTAGCGATGACGGTGATACGCACCTGATCGCCCAGGGACTCATCGACAACGGTACCGAAGATGATGTTGGCCTCGGGGTCGACGGCGTTGGCGACAACGTCGGCGGCGTCGCTGATCTCCTGGATGCCCAGGTCCTTGGAACCGGCGATGGAGAGCAGCACGCGCGTGGCACCATCGATGGAGCTCTCGAGCAGCGGGCTGGAGATGGCCTGCTGGGCAGCGTCGACGGCACGAGTATCCCCAGAAGAGGTACCGATACCCATCATGGCGGTACCGGCCTGCTTCATGATGGTCTTAACATCGGCGAAGTCCAGGTTGATGATACCGGGGACGGTGATGAGGTCGGTGATGCCCTGGGTGCCCTGGGAAAGGACGCCATCGGCAATCGCGAAGGCCTCGAGCATGGTGGTCTTCTTCTCGGCGATGTCGAGCAGCTTATCGTTAGGAATGACGATCATGGTGTCGACGCAATCGGAGAGGGTCTTGATGCCCTCCTCGGCGCTCTTCTTGCGCTTGCGGCCCTCGAAGGTGAAGGGCTTGGTCACGACGGCGACGGTCAGTGCGCCGACCTCGTTCATCGCGATATCGGCAACGATGGGAGCAGCGCCGGTACCGGTGCCGCCGCCCTCGCCGCAGGTGATAAACACCATGTCGGCGCCAGCGAGCGCCTCGGCGATGTCGTCGCGGGACTCATCGGCAGCCTTGCGGCCAACCTCGGGATTGGCGCCGGCGCCCAGGCCGCGGGTAAGGTCGGTGCCGATGTGCACCTTGATATCGGCATCAGAGATCGCGAGTGCCTGAGCATCGGTGTTGATGGCAACAAACTCGACGCCGCGGATGCCCTCTTCGATCATTCGATTGACCGCGTTGGTACCGCCGCCGCCGACGCCGACCACCTTAATGACGGCAAGGTAGTTGTTGATCTCTGTCTCGTGCATGTCGGTCCTCCGAACAAAGGTTATAGCCATAGCATGGGTCGACCCCTGCGCACATTAACCTTCAGGTTGAAAGTAAATGCAAAGGTAAACCGTATTATGTTTGCACATTATGAACGTATCAGTCAAATAATTGACCGTGAAAACCAAACAAACCAGATAAACGGCGTGGTATGGCCCCTCAACAAAGCATCAACCAGCGCTACGAGGTCGGAGCATTCCTAAATGTGTAGTTGCCCGGAGAGCGCACATTGATATACGTTACGCCCTCTACCTGCGAAAGCAACTTGGTGACTACGCGTTCCTTCTTGGCGATATCGCCCGAATCGCCCAGCGACACCTCAATGCCGTTATTGAGGTTTGCCGAGATGGCTTCGACCGAAGGCGTGGAAATATCCTTGACTTGTCCCAAGAACTCGCTCGAAAAACCACGCACATAATCCAGGCCGGCCTTAACGGCTTTGGAGTTCACCGCCTGGCCGGAAACCGGAGCGACATCCGCCGAGACATCAGTCAACAACACCGCGCCATAATGCTTGGCGAGCGCCAGCGCGGCATCGATTCCGGTCAAGGTATTTGAGCCCTGCCCTGTCGTGATGACGTTGCCCTGGTCGTCCACTTCGACCGACGTCGACAGCGGGGCGATCCAGGTGTCATCGCCTCCGATAGCCCAGGCAAGGTCGTCGGAGCTGATATACGCAATGGCGATAACTTTACGCTCCGTCGGCGTGATGATAAGCGTATGGGGAAACTGGCGCTGGACATCCACGCCCGAAACCCACGGGTTCTGCTTGAGATCCTCGGTAATCTGGTCGGGATCGACGTTAAAAAGCGACGTTCCCTCGGGCAAGTCGATCAGCTGGATAGCATCGTGCTTCGTCACATGCTCGCTGCCTTGAATCTGAATATCAGTGGCAGTAAACAGTCCAGAGTTGATCACCACGATGGCAACGACGACGAGCACGGCCAAGACGGCCAGAACGCCGCCCACGATTTTGCCTTTGCCTGTAACGACAGAAGCGGCGTCTGATGTTTTATTTGCCATCGCTCCAAGTGAAGATAACGGGTTGAAACCTTTTTTACTCGAAGGCTTCTTGGCGGTAGCCGGCACCGATGTCAGCGAGCGCGGTTTCGATGCGCCCAGCGTGCGACCTGGACGCGCCGCTTTAGTTCCCGTCGAGGGCTTGGGAGCCGCCATGGGACGGGCAGGCTTGGCGCCCATAACAGGCTTTGACGTCATCGAGGGACGCGAGGACTTTTTTGCGGCCGGACGATTACCGAGCTGCGAGCCGACGACCGGACGACTGGTCTGTCGAGCATACCCGACAGACTTAGAGTGCGCGACGGTATTGCGTTGAGGTTTGGCAGGCGCGCCGGAACGCCCTCCGGCGCGGCGGAAGGTGGGTTTCGATGCTCTAGAAGCCGAGGAATTTAACTTCCGGTCTGAGCTCGATGCCATACGCCTCCCTCACCTTTCCGTGCACATGTCTAATAACCGCGGCAACGTCATCGGCCGAGGCAGTTCCGTTATTAACGATAAAATTAGCGTGAACGGGCGAAACTTCCGCGCCGCCAATCGAAAAACCCTTTAATCCACAATCCTCGATAAGCTTGCCCACACTCGCATCGGGCGGGTTGCGAAAGACAGACCCGCAGGATGCGCGACCCATGGGCTGCGTACGCTTGCGCCTTGTAAGGTACCGCTCCATGCGCTCGCGAATGTCGGCCTTGGGCGCCGGTTTAAGCTTGAACACGCACTCGAGGATGATCTCATTGCGGGGAAGGCTACATTCGCGGTAGTCCCAAGTGATCTCGGACCCCGCATAATGCTTGATACCGGATGCCGGGTCAAACGTTACGACATCCTCAACCAGCGAGCCAATCCACTCGGTCCGTGTGCCGGCATTCATGGATATCGCACCGCCGACCGAACCAGGAATGCCAACGGCAAACTCAAGGCCCGAGAGGCTACGCGACAGGGCATCGTTGACCAGGCGCGCAAACATCACGCCCGCACCGACCGTCAGCGTACAACCGTCATCGGCAACAACCGTGCGCTGAAACTCACGTCCGAGCGAAATGACGGCACCGCGATAACCGCCATCGGCAACCAGCAGATTGGAGCCCTTGCCGATGATGACCCACGGCACCTGCTCGCGATCGAGCACCGCCACGGCGCGGCGGAGGGCATGATAGCTATGGCACGTCACAAAGAGGTCGGCCTTGCCGCCGATACGATAGCTCGTATGACGCGCAAGGCGCTCGTCCTCGATCACATCCGTGTCGATCATGCCCGAGAGCGCCATGACGGCGTTAAACAGACCCATTAGACTTAAGCGTCTTTCTTGGCAGTCAGATACTCAATGAACTCGGGACCGACGGTCGTAACGTCGCCGGCACCCATGGTGAGCAGCAGGTCGCCCTCGCCCACCATCTGCTCGAGCTCCTGATTGAGCTCAAGACGGCTGGAGCAGTACACGACCTCCTTACCAGGATGCTTGGCGCGCACGGTATCGGCGAGCATCTTAGAGGTGACACCCGGAATGGGCATCTCGCCAGCCGAGAACACATCAATCAGCAGCAGTTTATCGGCATTGGCAAATGCATCGGCAAAGTCGTCGCACAGGGCCTGCAGGCGCGAATAGCGGTGCGGCTGGAACACGACATCGACGTGCTTGTAGCCCAGCGAGGAAGCGGCAGCAAGCGTCGCCTTGATCTCGGTGGGGTGATGGCCGTAATCATCGACCACGGTGATGCCATCGATATCGCCCACGTGGGTAAAGCGACGGCGGACGCCCTCAAAGCTCGAGAGCGCCTTGGCGGCGGCGTCGATGTCAAGGCCCAGGACATGGGCGACGGTGAGCACCGCCGTGGCGTTGAGCATGTTGTGGCGACCGGGGTTGCTCTTGATCTCCACAGCGTGCTCAGTGCCGTCCTCAAAGCGAACGATAAAGTCACTCTGGATGCCCTTGACATCCGGGTGCACGCAGACGATGTCGTTGCTCTCGGCAAAGCCGTAGGAAAGCACGTGACGGCCCGTCGACTTGGCGAGCTCGACCAGATGCGGGTCCTCGCCGCAGACGATGACGGTGCCGTCCTCGCCCACCAGGCTCATGAATTTGGCGAAAGTTGCCTCGATCTCCTCGATACCCGAGTAGTGATCGAGGTGGTCGGCCTCGACGTTGGTCACAATGACCACGTTGGGGTTCAGGAACAGGAAGGAGCTGTCGGACTCGTCGGCCTCGGCGACAAAGTAGTCGCCCGAGCCGTTCTTGCCGTTCGTGTCATAGCCCTCGACGATGCCGCCGATCAAGAAGCTCGGATCCAGACCCATGCGGTCGAGCATGGTGGCGCACATCGAAGACGTGGTGGTCTTGCCATGCGTGCCGGCAACAGCGACGGTGGTGTAGCCGTGGCCCAAAGCAGAGAGCATCTTGGCACGGGGCCACACGGGAATACCCAGCTCGCGAGCGCGCACGAGTTCAGGGTTGGACTCCGGAATAGCGGTGGACACAACAACCACGTCGGGCTTGACCTCGTCGATCGTGGCGGCCTCATGGCCCACATGCACCTTCACACCAGCGCGGGTAAGCTGGCGGATATAACGTGACGTCTTAAGGTCGGAGCCGGTAACGGCATAACCGCGCTCGTGCAGAACGAGGGCGATGCCGCTCATGCCGGCGCCGCCGATACCGATAAAGTGGGCGCTCTTAAACTCGGGCGCGGAGGTTGCAGTCTGGGAATCAGCCATGTGCTCGTGTACTCCTTGCGTAAACACTGCCTGTAACCCGTTAACTGTACCGCACCTACCGCATCAGCGCGAGGGCGACCGACGATATCCCGTCTAACTAACGCAAACCCTCTACCGCATCCGCCAGAAGAGCGGCGGCCCTATCCTGAGCCAGACCACGCGCCGCCTGACGCATGGCGTCGCGTGCCGCCGCGTCATCGACCAGGTGCAGCAGCTCATCGGCAAAGGCAGAACCGTCGATATCGGCATCGGCACAGAGCACGCCGGCCCCGGCGTCGACCAGATAACGGGCATTGGTGGTTTGGTGGTCGGCCGTCGCATGCGGATACGGCACGAGTATCGAGGGCACGGCGAGCGCAGCGATCTCGGCCACGCTCGATGCACCCGAACGCGAGAGCACCAAATCGGCAGCAGCCAGCATATCGCCCATGTTGTCGATGTAAGGCTGGACGCGGTAACGCTTCGCCTCCTCGGGCGTCAGCGCCAAAGCGCGCTCGGTCTCCTCAAAGCCGTCGGCACCCGTCGAATGCAACACATAGAGGTTCTTGCGCGAAAGCAGCTCGTTTTTGAGCGAAACCGCGCGCTCGTTGAGGTGCTGGGCGCCAAGTGAACCGCCAAAGACGAGCAGCAGCGTAGCGTCCTCGGGAACGCCAAGTGCCTTGCGGCCGCGAGCGCGATCGCCCTCGATCACCGAGCGACGTACGGGGTTGCCGGTCATGAGCACGTGGTCAGGGTCACCTTCGCGCTCAAAGACCGAGCGCGCTGCCGGCACCGAGATGCACACGCGAGCGGCGTGGGAGTTCATCATCTTGTTGGCCAGGCCCGGAACAGAGTTCTGCTCATGTAGCAGATACGGAACGCCTGCGCCCTTGCACCACCCCAGCAGCGGAACCTCGACATAGGCACCAAAACCGATGGCAGCATCGGGCTTGCCGACCTTTGAGAAATGACTGGCGAGCGCACGCTTGGCCTTGTTGACACGCCACAGCGAGGTCAGCGCCGTCCAGGGACGGGAGCGGTCGAAGCCCGTGACCGTAATGGGCACAAAATCAAACCCAGCCTCGGGGACCAGACGACCCTCGAGCTTGCGCGACTGGCCCACGAACACAACGTGGTGGCCACGGTCACGCAGCTCTTCGGCCAAGGCGAGCGCGGGGTTGATATGCCCTGCCGTGCCGCCGGCTGCAATAGCAACGGTCATCTTATCGGTCATGATAGTCCCTTCGTACACGCGGTCCCTGGTCGTCGGTGCGCAAACGCGCCGACGGGTCCGAGTTCAAATCGATTCGATTATATCCGCCGCCCGCGCTGCGAGGGCTGGGGCGCTGCGGACGACCTTGCGGCGCCGTTCGCTGACGCGGACGGGCTGCCGGCTCGGTCGCAGAGCCATCCAGAACGGTAAAGCCGTTACGCGAAGATCGCTCGCCGCGTACGTGGGGCACGCCGGCGGTACTCTCATCCATAACGGCAAAGCTCTCGCGGCGACGGTCGTACTCATCGCGACGGGCGCTCTCGTACGAAACGCGCAGGATCAGACCGGCAAGCATAAGCGACACAATAATCGACGAACCGCCGTAGCTAATAAACGGCAACGGTTTGCCCGTCATGGGAAACACGTTGAGGATGCCCAGCGCATTGATCAAAAACTGCACCGCGAGAATGACCGCGGAGCCAGACGCCATAAGCGCGCCCCGGCGATCGGTCGCCTGCTCGGCAATGCGAAACGCCGAGTAGATCAGCATCGCAAACACCAAGAAGAACAGCACGGTTCCGACAAAACCGACTTCCTCGCCAATGATGGCCAGGATGTAGTCATTGTGCGCCTCGGGCAGATACGAGTACTTCATGGTTGAGTTGCCGATGCCACGGCCGAACAGACCGCCCGAGGCAAAGGCCATGATGGCAAGCGTGGCCTGATAGCCGTCACCATACTCGTCGGCCCAAGGGTTCAAGGCAACCTGAATACGCACCATACGGTACGGCTCTGCGACAAGTGCAATCACGATCACGAGAATGCCGAAGATTAGCACGCCGATGATAAATCTGGGGTCGAGACCCGCAAACAACGCCATGCACATGAGGGTCAACAGGATGATCAGGACGGTACCGAAATCGGGCTGGATAAAGATCAGAAAGAGCGAAATGCCCAGGTAGATGCCCATCTTGCGAAGGAATTCGTTGATGTTGCCACCGGGCGAAAAGAAGCGGTCGAGCATGATGGCCGAATACGCAATGGCAAATGGCTTTAAAAACTCGGAAGGCTGGAACTGAATGCCGGCGATGTTGAGCCAGCGCGTGGCGCCACGGCTGCCGCTGCCCACCAAGAACACCAGAAACAGTAGCCCTATCATGCCTATGAGGAAGATCCTGAGCACATCCTCCCCAAACCAGCTGTCCGGCAAAACGCGCACGATGGCAATCAGCGCCAGAACACCAACCACGGCAAACGCAGCCTGTCGACCCAGAAAAAACGTCGCTGAGCCATTCTCGTGCAGTGCCTCGACCGAAGACGCCGAGTACACCATCAGCAGGCCAAAGCACACCAAGGTAAACAGGCAGGCCATGAATATCAGACGGGGGCGCATGATACGGGCGGGAACGCCGGCAATATAGCGTTCGCTAAACGACTGCCCGCCGCGACCGGAACGCGGTGTGCTGCGCCGCGAGGAAGCACGGTCCGAGTCGGGCCTCCTCATACCTTGTCGGGGGCTCTCCTCTCTCACCGGCAACCCCTATTCCATTTGCGATTTCGCCGCAGCGGCAAGCTGCGCCACATAGTCCTTAAACACGCGGCCGCGCTCCTCATAGCCCGAGAACTCATCGAACGAAGAGCAGGCAGGAGAAAGTAAGATCACGTCGCCACGGCTCGACAGCGAACGGGCGACGTCCACGGCATCGCGCAGGTCATCCGCCTGGGCAATATCCACATCGCCATCGACATCGGCCTCGTCCATAGCGGCGGTGAAACGCTCGCGCGCATCGCCAAAGCAGACGACCGAGCGTACGTTATCCATAACAACGCGCGCGAAGTCCGTGAGCGGCGTGCCCTTATCGTGGCCGCCGAGCAGCAAGATCACGTCGTCATCGGGAAATGCCGTCAGCGCCTTCTCGACCGCATCGGTGTTGGTCGCCTTGGAATCGTTGACGTAGCGCACGCCGTCAATCTCGCCACACGGCTCCACGCGGTGCTCGAGCGGCTGGAACGAGGCCAGACCGCGGCAGACACCATCGACATCGGCACCGACTGCCAGGGCAGCCGTGGCAGCGCACAGGGCATTGATAACATTGTGATGGCCCGAGATCTTGAGTTCGGACGTGGCGACAAGCTGAGTCTCGACGCCCTTCAGGCGCACGACCATTTTGCCGTCGCGCACAAAGGCGGCGTCTGCACCCTCGGGCTCGTCAAAAGCGACCTTGCAGATGCGGCGACCCGGCGTATAGATGTACTCATCGAACTCGTGAATGCCGGCGTCTTCGACGTCGACAACCACCAGATCGTCATCGACCATATTGTCAAACAGCTTGATCTTGGCAAGCGCATAGTTCTTATGGCTCTTATGCCAGCCCAAGTGGTCGGGAGTGATGTTGAGCAGCACTGCCACGCGAGGGTGGAGCTCGGTGGTCGTAGCAATCTGATAGCTCGAGAGCTCAGCCACAAACCACTCGTTGTGGGCTCGGCCGTCAATCTCGTTGATAGGCGGCTCACCGATGTTGCCGACAGCTACACTGGCCTCACCGGAAGCCTTGAGCAGATAATCGGTCAGCGACGTGGTGGTCGTCTTGCCGTTGGTGCCCGTGATGGCAATCCAGTTATCGGGCGACAGGCGATAGGCAAACTCGGGCTCACCCATAATCTGGGCGGCATGCTCGCGCCCGGCCTTAAAGAAGCCCGAGAACTCCGAGATGCCCGGGCACGTCACGCATACGTCATAGGCGCCCTCGACCTGTTCGGTCCCATAGACAAACGACGCACCGGCAGCCTCGAGCGCACGCGTGGCGTCATTGGGCTCAGAGGTGCCGCCGCCATACACGGTAACGGCGCTTACGCGCTCTGGATGTGCCAGCGCCCAGCGGGCGACATCGAGACCGGATTTGCCCTGACCCAAAACGAGCAGGCTAAAGACATCAGCAAGAGGCATGAAAGACCACTATCCCAACTGGAAGAACAGAGCAAGGCCAACGGCACCAAATGCCGCAGCGATAATCCAAAAACGGATGACGACCTTGGTCTCGGCCCAACCCTTCTTTTCGAAATGATGATGGATGGGCGCCATAAGGAAGACGCGCTTGTGCGTAAAGTGGAAGTAGACAACCTGAATCATGACCGACAGGGTCTCAACGATAAACAGGCCACCGATGATGAGGGAGACGACCTCGGTGTTAGTCATGATGGACGTACAGGCAAACGCGGCGCCCAGAGCAAGCGAGCCGGTATCACCCATAAAGATGCTCGCCGGATAGCAGTTGAACCACAGAAAGCCCAGGCAGGCACCGGCACACGCGGTGCAGAAGATGGACAGGTTCACGTCTCCGTGCAAAAACGCCATGGCAGCCATGGCGAGCATGGCGATCATGGAGGTGCCGCCAGCAAGACCGTCAAGGCCATCGGTCAAGTTCACGGCATTAGAAAGACCGGCAATCATCAGCCAGCAAAAGACAATATAGAGCCACGGGAACGAATAGCCGCAGATGGTAGTCGAAAGCACGCCAAGGTCAATCGTCAACCCACCGGGAAAACGAATCTCGGGGGCGACGCCGCACCAGTTGACGGCAAGCACCGTAAAGGTGACACAGATAATGGTTAGGCCGATCATCTTGGCATGCGGCGTCAGACCGAGCGAGCGCCCATGCGTAACGGAGGTCAGATCGTCGATCAGGCCCAGCACGCCGGTCGCCAGCGTGGCGAGCAGCACGAGCACGAGCTCGGTGGTGAGCTTGCCCATCAGCAGGCAGGTCAGCGAGATCGCGACGAGGATGACAACGCCACCCATGGTGGGCGTTCCCTGCTTAACCAAATGACGCTTGGGGCCGTCGGCACGAACCTGCTGGCCGATACCCTCGACCTTGAGCAGCTTAATCCACCACGGCATGAGCAGCAGCGCAATGGCTGCGGCGATGCCAAGCCCCAAAAAAGCCTGATACGTTGGATACGAGGGATTGCCGAACATGGGCTAGCACACACCTTCCACAAAGCGGTCGAGCTCAACAAAGCGGGAACCCTTGACCAGTACAACATCATGTTTTTCAAGCGCGCCGCCCATGCGGTCGAGCACCTGCTGATAATCGGAGAACACCTGGATGCGGTCCTCGTCCATGCCCATCATGCGCGCGGCATCGGCCATAAGCTGGGCCAGCTCACCACCCACGCACGCCAGCATGTCGAGCTTCTTGGCGGCGGCATAGGCGCCCACGAGCTCATGCATGCGAGGAGCCTCATCGCCCATCTCGCCCATCTCGCCCAGGATCGCCATGCGAGACCCCGTGCATGAAAGCGAGCACAGCAGATCGAGGCCGGCTGCCATCGATTCGGCGCTGGCGTTATAGGAGTCATCGATGACGCGGGCGCCGCTCTTGGCGCGCTTGATCTCCTGGCGGTGACCGGTGATCGTGAGGCCCCTAAAGGCAGCATCGATCTGCTCGGGCGTCACGCCCAGGCGATAGGCAACCGCGGCAGCCTTGACGGCATTAGGAACGGACTGCACGCCGGGGATGGCAAGCATGGTATCGATCGTCTCGCCCTGGCCAAAATCGAGCGAAAAGACCGGACGGCCCTCGTCATCAACGCGAATGTCGCGGGCACGGACCTCATCATCGTCCGAGACGCCGGCCAGCATAACGTCGATACCAGCAGGCTGGGCGAACGTATCGCGAATGAACGGCGTAAAATCGTCCTCGCCGCCCAAAACCAGCAGCGGCAAATAGTCGCCGGCGGCGCACATGCCCTGGACAATCTCGGCCTTAGCGCGGGCGATGTTCTCGCGGCTGCCCAAAATGCCGATATGAGAGGTGCCGATTTTGCTCACGATGGCAAGGTTGGGATTGGCAGACAGAGACAGGCGCTCGATCTCGTGGAAATGGTTCATGCCCATCTCGAGCACCAGGACCTCGGTATCGGCCGGAGCGGAAAGCACCGTGAGCGGCATGCCGATCAGGTTATTGAAATTGCCCTTGGTGGCCCAGACACGATAGCGCTTGGCGAGCACAGCGGCGAGAACGTCCTTGGTCGTCGTCTTGCCGATGGAACCGGTAATGCCAACGACCAGGCAGCCAAGCTCCAGGCGATACGCGTGCGCCAAACGCAGCAGAAACTCCTCGGGATCATCGGTCAGCAAGATGGCACAGCCCTTGTCCTGCGCCAGCGAGACCAGCTCGGCCTCGGGCTCACGCGTCATCACGACGGCGCCGGCACCCGACTGGACGGCACGGGAAGCAAAATCATTGCCGTCGACGTTTTCACCGGGAAAGGCGACGAAAATCGTCCCTTCCTCGACCTGGCGCGAGTCGATAACGCACCCGCGGCATACCCGATCGGCTTCTCCCGTCACGGTTCGGGCCCCTGTTGCGGCCGCGAGGTTGTTGACGGCGATCTCTATCATTGCAGCTCCCCTGTAAACCTAATAATGCTATCGGCGTATTGTATCCCAGCGCCGCGCATGCGTGGTGCAGGGCATGTGAACACCCCTCATATGGGACAACAAACCACGCCCCAAAGATTGTAACCCCCTACTTCGTGTGCGGGATACCCAGCACGTCGAGCGCGTTGGCCATAATGGACTGGAACGGCACCGCAGCGGCATCTGAGCCGCTCGGCGTTCCGTCGAGCGTGATATAGCACAGCACCTTGGGCGATTGTGCCGGCGCAAAGCCCATAAAGGACGACATGTAGTTCTCCTTGAGGTAGCCGCCGTTCTCGTCGGCTCGTTCGGCCGTACCGGTCTTACCCGCCACGTCATAGCCGTCAACCGCGCCGCCAACGCCCGTTCCCTCGGACACGACCGTCTGCATGCACGATGTCACCTGGGATGCGGCGTCCTCAGAAATCGCGCGCTCGCCTTCGCCCCAGTCCTTCTCGTCGCCTTTGCTGGACTTATAGAAGTGCGGGGTCATCATCACGCCGCCGTTGGCGATGCCGCCCACGGCACGTGCGATCTCAATCGGCGAGACGGACAGCGCCTGTCCAAAGCTCATCGATCCCAGCGTGGCGCCGTCATACTGGTCACGCTCCTTGACGATGCCCAGGCTCTCGCCCGGAAAATCGACACCGGAGCTGTGACCTATGCCCCACTTGTCCACATAGGCGGCAAAGTCGTCCGCACCGATCTTGCGCCCCACCAGGACAAAGCCCACGTTGGACGAACGGCGCATCATCTCGCGCACATCCATGGTCATGGCATAGTCGCGCTTGTCGGCATCGGTGACGGTATCGTCACCCACCTTGATGCTCGCCGGCACCTCAAACGACGTACTCGATCGCACGACGCCCAAGTCGAAGCCGGCGCCCGCCACGAGCGTCTTAAAGACCGAGCCGGGCTCGTAGGCGTCGGTGACCAGGCGCAAGTTCATATCCTCGGTCTTGGCGTTTTCCAGATCGGTCTGGTCGTAAGTCGGATACGAGCAGGCTGCCAAGATCTCGCCTGTCGTAGGATCGGTGACCAGCGCCGAGCCGTTCTTGGCCTTAGTCTTCTCAACTGCCTCTGCCAGGGCATCCTCGGCCGCACGCTGGATATTGACGTCGAGCGTCGTCACGATATCAACGCCGTCGACCGCAGCCACCTTTTTATAGGCACCGCCCGCGATATAGCTGCCGTCCCTCGCGCGCTCGCGCACAAGAGAACCGTTCGTACCGGTCAGAAGCTTGTTGTATTGCTTCTCGAGACCCGTCAAGCCGTCGTTGTCTACATTCACTACACCCAGCACCTGCGATGCCAGATTGCCGTATGGATATACGCGCTTCATGGCCTGCTCAAAAAGCACGCCGGGCAGGTTCTTCTTCTCCAGCGCCGCAGCATCGTCTTCGTCCACCTGGCGCTTGATATACACCCAGGTGCCATCGGACTCGACGAGCTTGCGGCAGGTCTTTTTATCGATCCCAGTTGCCTTGACCAGCGCCGACACCGTCTTGTCAACATCCTCGACAAGCTGCGGGTTCACGGCGATGTTGCGACATTCGACCGACGACGCTAGCACGTTACCGTTGCGGTCGTAGATGGTGCCGCGTTTGGCATAGAGGGTCTGCGCAAGCAGGCGGCGCGCATCGGCACGCTCGCGCAGTTTATCGGCTTCGACAATTTGATAGTCGGCAAGGCGAAAGACGCCCAAGCCCAAGCCAAACCCAATGAATCCCATGACGGCTTTGCGGCGAGGCAGAGGCGCGCCTGTGAGCCATTCGGTCGACGAACTCTTGCGCGACCTGTTGTTATGCACTTGAGGGCCGCCCGAGCCGCGAAGTCGCGACGCCGGGTCGTTGCCACGGGACTGCCCGGCGTTGTAAGATTGCCGACCCGTTCCTTGATAACCAGAACGTCCCCGCGACGAGGGACGTCCAGAACCGCGGCCCCCATCGGAACCGCGGCGATAGTCATTTGTCATACTCAGCTACCGTCTTGCTACTGAGCGGTCGCGGTCGCGTTGGCGCCCGCGGCTGCATCCTGCGAAAAGTCAAGTGTAACGCTCTCGCTGGGCTCCACCATGCCATAAGCGCCCGCAAGGTCGCGAATGCGCGTGTCGGCGCCATAGACCGAATGCATGACCTCCAGGTCGGAGCTCTCATCGGTCGCCTTTTCGAGCGTGTTGGTAAGCTCGGCGTTGCTGTTGAGCACCTGGGCCGTAACGCCGGCGAGCGCCACGCGGGCGACGCCGATCGTCATGAAGATAGCCGCAATGATGCAAAACGTTTTAAGAACGCTCATGAAAACCGGGCTTACCGCCTGGTTTGCCTGACGGCCCGCGCCCGTGTAGACATCAAAGCGCGGCGTGCGCTGCTCACGGGGAGCAACGGGGGCCTGCGGCGTCTCACGATAGGCGGGCATGGCGTTCATATCATAGGCGAGTGCTGCGCTTGAAGTGTTGTAGCCCATGATATGCCGCCTCCCATCCCGAGTACGTTGGTAGTGTGTTTAAGCTTCGTTTATGGTGCGAGCGGGAGGTCCAATATCGCGCGGTCGCGCCTACAGACGCTGCGCCACGCGGATTTTGGCTGATCTCGCCCGAGGGTTGCGCTCAACCTCATCAGGCTGGGCAACCAAGGGTTTGCGGGTGATGACCTTGAGTATCGGCACGTTGCCGCACACGCACACCGGAATCTCCGGCGGACACGTGCACCCCTGGCTCATCTCCTTAAAGTGGTTCTTTACGATACGGTCCTCGAGCGAGTGATACGAGATGACGCAGATACGTCCGCCCGGGTTGAGCCACCTGGTGGCGGCATCAAGCCCTCGTTCGAGCACATCGAGCTCGTGATTGACCTCGATGCGAATGGCCTGGAAACTTTTCTTGGCCGGGTGTCCGCCATGCCGACGAGCGGCAGCCGGGATACCCGCCTTGATGATCTCGACAAATTGGCCGGTGGTTTCGATCGGTTCTTGCTCGCGGCGGCGCACGATCTCGCGCGCGATCTGCGAGGCGAACTTCTCTTCGCCGTAGACGCGTAGAATCCGGGCGAGGTCGTGTTCGTTATAGGTGTTGATGACCTCAGCTGCGTTTAAGGTGTTATTACCCGGATCCATCCGCATGTCCAATGGGGCGTCCTCGTTATACGAAAAGCCCCTGCCAGGGATATCGAGTTGCGGTGACGAAACGCCCAAATCGAACAGGAAGCCATCGACCCCGGGCACCTCGGCCGAGCAAAGCAGCTCGTCCAAGTCGCCGAAGTTGCCCTTCAGCAGCTGGTGCGGAACGCCGGGAACCTCGCGGTCCAGACGGGCGCCAGCGGCCTCGAGGGCCATGTCGTCCTGATCGACGCCGAGCAAAAGGCCCGTCTCCCCCACCTGCGCGGCCATCTTTACCGAATGGCCGGCACCGCCAAGGGTGCAATCGCAGACAACGGAGCCGCTCTTTAGCCGCAGCGACTCAAGCACTTCGCCGAGCATGACAGGTTCATGCCGATATTCTTGTGTCAAGATCCCACGCTCCATCCGTTACCCGTGCCTTGCCCTTACGAGAAGAAGAGGTCCAGCAGGGCCTCATCGTCATCGTCCTCATCGGCCGCGGCGCGATCCCAAACCTCAAGGTGGTCGTAGTTGCCCACAACCGTGACCTCGCGGTCGAGGTTCGCCTGCTTGCGGAGAGACTCGGAAAGACCGATACGACCGGCGCTGTCCACGTCCATCGACGTGGTGCGCTTGTTGATCGCCCTCATGAGCTTCTGGTCGTTAATGTCACGCGGGTTAAAACCCTCGTGGCCCTCACGACCCGCGAAGAGTCCTTCGACCCACTTATCGAAGGCCTCGGCAGAGAACACGTACAGAGCATCGACATCCAGGGCTTTAAACACGCGAACGTGCTCTCCAAGCTCCTCGCGAAGGGGTGCAGGCAGGGATAGACGACCTTTTGCATCGAGATTGCGCTCGTATGCACCAGTCATTCCCATGTGCGCCCTCCCCTCGGTTACTCAGATGGCACGTACGCGGGGAACCACCCCGCCTGTCGACGTCATCAATAATATGGGGAACCGCCCCATTTTTCAACACCTTTCCCCACCCCTTCCCCCACCCCGCCCCACCATTCCACCCCCAATATGTTGTAAAACACCCCCGAGCATATGTTCGAAAACACAATATGTTGTGTTTACAGCAAAGGCGGGATGCCACCTGTGGCACCCCGCCTTTCAACCTCAACCTTCAAGTTGACCTTGAGGCGATTTTTGCGTCCCTTTACATGGCGTTCACATCGCCCCCAAACTCCCCCACCCAAGGCACGTGCGGCCCACCACCGCGACGACAAGTGGCGAAAAATGGGACGGGCCCCAGATTGCCCATGCGCGCGCAAAAGCACGCCGCAGCAATCTGGGGCCCGTCCCCAAATACCTATAAATATGCAGGCCAGCGATGTGTTAACGATGCGCCAGCGGATGCGCCGCCAGATAGACCTCGGTCAGTTGCGTGCGGTCGACATGCGTGTAGACCTGCGTGGTCGAAATATCGGCATGGCCCAAAATCTCCTGCAGCACACGCAGGTCGGCACCGCCCGCGAGCATGTGGGTGGCAAAGGAGTGGCGCAAGGTATGGGGATGGAGCCCCACCAGCCCCACCTGACGCCCATACCGCTCGCATATCGCATGCACGGCCTGGCGCGACAGGCGACGTCCGTTCTTATTTAAAAAGACCGCCGAGGTCTCGGTTCCGCGGGCATGGGCCGCCAAGCGAGAACGTCCCTCAGTTACATAGAGCATCAGAGCTCGCGCCGCGCTTCCCACCAGCGGGGACAGGCGTTCCTTTGAGCCCTTACCGCGAACGAGTACAAAGCCATCGTCAATATGGATATCGCCCACATCGAGCCCCACCAACTCGCTCACACGCAAACCGCATCCGTAGAGCACTTCCAAGATGGCATGGTCGCGCAAGCCCATCTCGCCCTCGGGGAAGTCTTGATCGAGCAGAGCCGAGACATCCTCCACCGATAGATACTCCGGCAAACGCTCAGCCTTTTTAGGCAGGCGCAACGCCGCCGTTGGATTTTGGGCTACAGCCCCATCGCGCACCAAAAAGGCATGCAGGCCCTTCACGGCTGCAAGCGCACGCTCCACCGAGGCATCGGAATAGCCCCCATCGCGACGGTCGGCGACAAAGCCCTCCACGACCTGACGAGTCACCTCTTCAAAAGACACAATACCCGCCCGCTCCAGATAGGCGCAGTACGTCGTCAGGTCACGACGATAGGCCGCAATCGTGTTGCGCGCCAAACCCCGCTCGACCGCGAGGTAATCGAGATACTCCCCCGCCGCCACGGCGAGCGACGAGGGAGTAGCTTCGGTATGTTCCTTATTCGCCGGCACCCTTAGTCCGTAGCGAGGTTCATGGGCGTCACCTGCAGACGGTCGACACCCTCGTGCTGGCCGATCGAAGCGCGTACGAACTCGCGGAACAGCGGCTGCGGGTTGGTCGGGCGGCTCTTGAACTCGGGATGAGCCTGGGTTGCCACATACCACGGATGCACGTCGCGCGGCAGCTCGACCATCTCGACCAGGCGCTCGTCAGGCGACAGACCCGAGATAACCAAACCGGCGTCCTCGAGCTGGTCGCGGAAGGCGTTGTTGAACTCAAAGCGGTGACGGTGACGCTCGTAGACGAGTTCCTCGCCATATGCCTCGCGAGCAAGGGTATCGGCGGCGAGCTTGCACGGATAGGCGCCCAGGCGCATGGTGCCGCCCTTCTCGGTCACGTCCTCCTGCGAGCTCATCAGATCGATGACACTATACGGGCCATCCGGATCGAACTCAGAGGAGCTGGCGCCGGCAAGGCCGACGACATTGCGCGCAAATTCGCACACGGCCACCTGCATACCCAGGCAAATGCCCAGATACGGAATCTTGTGCTCACGGGCAAACTCGGCCGCGAGGATCTTGCCCTCCAGGGCGCGCTTGCCAAAGCCGCCGGGGACCAGGATGCCCGAGGCGTCGCCCAGAACCTCGGAGACATTCTGCTCGTCGAGGCTCTCGCCGTCGACCAGCTGGACGTCCACATGGCGATCGTAGAAGACGCCCGCATGGTGCAGGGCCTCGATAACCGACAGGTACGCATCGGGCAGCTGCGTGTACTTGCCCACGACGGCGATCTTCACCTTGTCGGCGTGATGGTTGGCGTGATTCTGTTTGCGCAGGAACTCGTTCCACTCGCTCATGTCGCGCTCACGCGGGTCCAGACCCAGGCGCTCGCAAATGCGCAGGTCAAAGTCCTGCTCGGCAAGCAGCTGCGGAACATCGTAAATGCTCGCGCAGTCCTCGTTGGTAAAGACGCAATCGGTGTCGACGTCGCAGAAGCTTGCGATCTTTCCGCGGATAGCGTCATCGATATGGTGGTCGGAGCGCAGCACGATAATATCGGGCTGGATGCCAAAGCTGCGGAGCTCCTTGACGGAATGCTGTGTGGGCTTGGTCTTGACCTCGTGGGCGGCGGCGATATAGGGAACGAGCGACACGTGGATGTAGCAGACGTTCTCGGGGCCGGCCTCCTTGCGGTACTGACGGATGGCCTCGACAAACGGCTGGGACTCGATGTCGCCAATCGTGCCGCCCAGCTCGGTGATGACTACATCGGAGCCGGTCTGCTCCTCGATGCGGCGGAACTTGTCCTTAATGGCATTGGTGACGTGGGGAATCACCTGCACGGTACCGCCCAAAAAGTCGCCGCGACGCTCGCGGGCGATTAGGCTTTTGTAGATGGCACCGGTCGTAAAGTTGGAATCGCGGGTCAGGTTCTCATCAATAAAGCGCTCGTAATGACCCAGGTCCAGGTCGGACTCGTAACCATCCTCGGTAACGAAGACCTCACCATGCTGGAACGGGCTCATGGTACCGGGGTCGACGTTCAGATACGGGTCGGCCTTCTGCATCGTTACTTTGTAGCCACGCGACTTGAGCAGACGGCCCAGCGAGGCCGCGGTGATACCCTTGCCCAGGGACGAAACCACGCCACCGGTTACGAACACATGCTTGGTCATATTGAGTTACCTGCGCTTCCCGTAGAAGTTGTTTATCCACATCTTACGGGTCTTCATTGTAATACTCGCGCCGCGGACCGTTCGCAATTTTTCTCGCGTGCGATTGCATTTCTCAATCTTGAAACAAAACGCCGCCCGGTTTCCCAGGCGGCGTCGCTATGGCAAGGGTTACATGCTGCTATCGATCAGCAACCTCGTCCTCAAGCATTTCTTGAACGAGCATGCCAGTACGGACGCCCTCAAGATACCACTCGCCACGTTCGGTGAGGCAAATGCCATTTGCAAGCTGACCGCCGTCGTCGCTATAACGCGAGACGACATCAATCATGCCTTCGGAATCCAAGCGATCGATTGCGGCGCGGGCACGATACGGCGAAACCCCCACGCGTTCGGCAAGCGTTTTGCGCGAGAAACCATACGGCCCGCCATTGTCTTCGGTTTGCTGGTCGATCTCCATCAACACCAGCACCTCGACACGCTTCATATCGTTGACACTCGCACGACCCTTGCCCGCCATAGCAGCCTCCTCAAACCGAGCACGAGCATCTAACGCGCCGTGCGCGACCGACACACCTCACGATGGCAGGTAATATCCATCATGCGGCATCCCGCCAAGGATGAAACAGTTACGGTTATTGTATACCGCTCTAATTGTTTCTAGGCAGGTAAACGGCTATTTTTCGCCGAAATAGGCGCTTTATTGATCAAAAAGCCGTACCGGGCGCTAACCCGATACGGCCAAAATGCAATGCAATTACCGCGATGCTTCAAACTTAGCGATGGAAGAAACCACGGCGCTCAAACTTGGGCTCGCAGCACACGTTGATACCCAGTTTGCGCAGTACCGTCTCGTCCGTCGGCGAGATGATAACGCTAAAGAAAGCATCGCAACCGCGCAACTGCTCCAGGCCCGAAAGGACGCGAGCGGCCGTCTCACTCGTGGCCGAGGTGATCGACAGCGCCATAAGCGTCTCGTCGGTGTGGAGGCGCGGGTTTTTGCTGCCCAGGAAATGCGTCTTGAGCTTGCTGATGGGCTCGATCGCTTCATCGCTAATGACCTCGAGCTCAAGGTCGACGCCCGAGACATGCTTGAGGGCGTTCATAATGAGCGAACTTGCGGCGCCCAGGCGCGTGGAGGTCTTACCGGTCACCACGGAGCCATCGGGCATGACCATGGCACCCACGGGACCGCCCGTCAGCTGCTCCCTGGTGAGGGCCGCCGAGCGCGCCGGTGAGTAGTTCTTATCGATGCCGGCTTTCTTCATAATAATCTTGAGACGGTCGACTTGCTCATCGCCCACGCCGGTACGGCGCACATTTTCGACCGCGGTAAAGTAGCGGCGGACGATCTCCATCTTGGAAGCGTCGCGGCAGGCATCGTCATCGGTGATGGCAAAGCCAACCATATTGACGCCCATGTCCGTAGGGCTCTGGTAGGGGCTCTTGCCCAGGATCTTTTCCATCAGGGCACGGACTACCGGGAAGGCCTCGACGTCGCGGTTGTAGTTGACCGTGGTCTTGTTGTAGGCCTCAAGGTGGAAGGAGTCGATGATGTTGGCGTCATCGAGGTCTGCCGTGGCGGCCTCGTAGGCAATGTTGACCGGATGCGTAAGGGGCAGATTCCAAACCGGGAAGGTCTCGAATTTGGCATAGCCGGCGGCCGTGCCATGCTTGTGCTCGTGATAGAGCTGAGACAGGCAGGTGGCAAGCTTGCCCGAGCCAGGACCGGGGGCAGTGACCACGACGAGCGGTCGGGTGGTCTCGACAAACTCGTTCTTGCCGTAGCCATCATCGGACACGATCAGATCGACATCGTGCGGGTAGCCCTCGATGGGATAGTGCAGCTTGGCAGGAATGCCGAGCGCGTTCAGGCGGTTGCGGAACACATCGGCAGCAGGCTGGCCGGCGTACTGGGTGATGACCACAGCCGCGACGGCAAAGCCGTTGCCGCGGAACAAGTCAACCAGGCGCAGCACATCCTCGTCATAGGTAATGCCAAGGTCACCGCGAGCCTTGTTTTTCTCGATATGGTTCGCGTTGATCGCGATGATAACCTCGACATCGTCGGCGATGCTCTTGAGCATGCGGAACTTGCTGTCCGGTTCAAAACCCGGCAGCACGCGGCTCGCATGATAGTCATCGAACAGCTTGCCGCCAAACTCCAAATAGAGCTTGCCACCAAACTGTGAGATGCGCTCCTTAATGTGAGCAGCCTGCAGCTCGATATACTTCGCATTGTCGAAACCCTGGCGCATGTATGGCTCCCGTCCCGTTTCCAATTAATGTTCTAGGCGATTATAACGGAGCAGACCCTCCCCAACGCCCAAGCAATCAACTGGCACCAACCAAACACGTCATCGATAAGTTGCGGTGGAATAGTTCCCGTTTAACCCCTCAAGACGGCCAAACAGGAACGATTCCACCGCAACTTCCCCTTTTTGGTTCAAACAAACCTGGCCTTTGTATCAATAATGGAAACGTCGCAGGTGGAGCATAAGTCAGCGAAAGCCCGCCAGAGCGAGCAAGGTGACGTGAAAGAGGAGGGCATAGGCCTTTTGGCCATGCCCGACGATTGAACGTCAGATTGCCGCTCTGGCGGGCTTGCAGCGTCGAGCGGTTCCGGCGTTTGGTAAAACGCCGGAACACAAGAGCGCCCCCTCCCGCGCACGGAACGGGAGGGGGCTAAAGGTAGGAGTCTACCGGTGGGTTGACCCCACCGGACAGACGATGACCAGGTGATCCTCTACAGGATCGTCAAGGTTTCCGTGGGGTACCCGTTGGGTACTTAGAGCAGCACGCAGGCGACGGTCAGGATGACGGCGCAGACGACGGAGAGAGCGACGATGAGCTTAAGGGCAAACTTGAGCCAGGTCGTCCACTCGATCTTGGCCAGGGCGAGACCGCCCATGATGGCGCCGGAGGTCGGGGTGAACAGGTTCACGACACCGATGGCGGCGGAGAAGATCATGACCATGACCTCGGGCGAGAAGCCGAGCTTAACAGCCAGCGGTCCCATGATGGGCATGGAGACGGTGGCCATACCAGAGGTCGAAGGGATCAGGAAGGACAGGCCGAAGTAGACCAGGAAGCTCATGGGAGCGAAGATCACGCCGGACAGGCCAGCCAGGGCATTGGCGGCAGCGTCGAGGACGAAGACATCGAGGCCGGTGTTAGCCATGAGGACGGAGATACCACGGGCGAGGGCGATGACGAGAACAACGGACATCATGTCGGCAGCGCCGGTGATGAAGGTGTTGACGATCTGCTTCTCGGACAGGCCACCGATGATACCGATCAGGACGGCCATGAGGAAGAACCAGGTGGAAGCCTCGTCGAAGTACCACTGGCCAATGGGCAGGCCGGTGATCAGGGCAGACCAGCCCTGGACGACGGCGTTACCGTCGGCGTCGTAGACAGCGCCGGCGTCGAAGAAGTTGGCGACGCCCTCGTTGAGGTCGGCCAGCGGAATGAAGCCGACGATCATGACGACGAAGGTGAAGGCGAAGGCGATCAGAACACCCTTCTGACGACCGGTGAGCTTGACCTCCTTGTGGACCTCGGAAGCAGCCTTGCCGTGAGCCTCTTCGGCGTCCTTGAGCTCCTGCATCGACAGGATGGTGGAACCCTTGTCAGCCTTGACCTTCTTGGCGTAGCTCATCACGAAGAAGATGGACATAGCGGTAGTGACAATCCACAGGACGGCACCGAGGCCGATGATGATGGACTGGTTGACCTCAATGCCAACGCCGGTCAGAGCGTCGACGGCAGCGCCGACGGCGAACGGGTTAACCGTGGAGCCCAGGCAGCCGCAGCCAGCGCCGAGCAGGACGGTAGCGGCACCGACCATGGGGTCGAAGCCAGCGGCCATCATGGTAGCGGCGAGCAGGGCGTAGAAGGGAACGGTCTCCTCGCACATACCATAGGTGGTACCACCGAGGGAGAAGATGAACATCAGCACGGGAATGAGCATAATCTCGTTGCCCTTAAGCTTCTGCACCAGGACGGCGATGCCGTTGTCCAGGGCGCCGGTCTCGGTCATCATGCCGAGGAAGCCGCCCAGGATCATAACGAAGAGGCAGACGGGCAGAGCGTCAGCGAAGCCCAGGATCGGGGCGGTGCAGAAATCGCTCAGACGGGCGGCAGTAACCGCGCCACCGGACGTGCCGGAGACGATAACGGTAATCACTGCGACAATTGCCAGCAGAGCAAGAAGAATGGTGAACGATGAAGGCATACCGCGCTTTTTCTTAGCGGTCTCAGTCATAGTTCTCATCCCCCCTTCATAAATCATTTACTGATCTCGCCAGAAGCGGCTCTTCCGTGCCGTGCCTGCCGCTTGATGCGAGATTATTACCAGATAAAACCGCTCGGGGTGCGCAGTAATACACCCCGAGCGAGATGCTAGATGCTCTTACTTGAGCGTGGCGTACATGACAGCCTTAATGGTGTGCATGCGGTTCTCGGCCTCGTCGAAGACCTTGGAAGCGGGGCTCTCGAAGACCTCGTCGGTGACCTCCTGCTCGGTGATGCCGAACTGCTCGCACTTCTCGGCGCCAATCGTGGTGTTGGTGTCGTGGAAGCTGGGCAGGCAGTGCAGGAAGATGGCACCCGGGTTGGCCATAGCCATGACCTCGGAGGTAACGCGATACGGGGTGAGCTGAGCGATGCGCTCGGCCCAGACCTCGTCGGGCTCGCCCATGGAGACCCACACATCGGTGTAGATAACGTCGGCACCGGTGACGCCGTCCTTGACGTCGGTGGTCAGCTTGATGGTGCAGCCGTTGGCCTCGGCGATGGGCTTGCAGGCCTCGATGACGTCGTCGGCGGGCATGCACTCCTCGGGGCCGCAGGCCACGAAGTTCATGCCGAGCTTGGAGCAGACAACCATGAGGGAGCGAGCGACATTGTTCTTGCAGTCGCCCATGAAGACGAGGGTCTTGCCCTTGATGTCGTAGTTGAAGTTCTCCTGGACGGTCAGGATGTCGGCGAGCATCTGGGTGGGGTGCCACTCGGTGGTCAGGCCGTTCCACACGGGCACGCCGGACTTGGCAGCGAGCTCCTCGACGTCGTCCTGGGCAAAGCCACGGAACTCGATGCCGTCATACATACGGCCGAGAACGCGGGCGGTGTCCTCGATGGACTCCTTCTTGCCCATCTGCGACGAACCGGGATCGAGGTAGGTGACGCCCATGCCCAGATCCATGCCGCCGACCTCGAAGGCGCAGCGGGTACGAGTGGAGGTCTTCTGGAAGAGCAGAACGATGTTCTTGCCCTCGAGATAGCGGTGCGGAACGCCAGCGCGCTTCATGTCCTTGAAGTTCTTGGAAAGCTTGAGCAAGTACTCGATCTCCTCGGTGGAGAGGTCGAGGAGCTTGAGGAAGCTACGGCCGGAGAGGTTAACACCCATGGTTCGTTTCCTTTCGAAAAAATGAATTACATAAGTAATAGTGTTGCCCGTTTGACGGGCGAAACCGGTGCGGTTGTAGGGGGACCGCACCGGAACGTTAAAGACTTAGAGGTCCTCGCGCCAGAAGGGCATGCTCATGCAGCGCGGGCCGCCGCGGCCGCGGGAGAGCTCGGCGGAGGGCACGACGAGAAGGTCCAGGCCCTCCTTGTACAGCACGTCGTTGGTGACGGTGTTGCGGGCGTAGACGCAGATCTTGCCGGGCTCGACGCACAGGGTGTTGGAGCCGTCGTTCCACTGCTCGCGGGAGGCCGCGATCGGGTCGCCGCCGCCGCAGGGGATCAGCTTGACCTGGTCGACGCCGGTGGCGTCCTCCAGGACGTGCTCGAGGGTGTCCTCGATCAGGCGGATGTTCACGTCGCCCGGGTTCTTGCCGGCGGTCAGCTCGTAGACGCGCAGGGTGCCCATGATGGCGGGGTGGATCGTGAACTTATCGACGTCGATCTGGGTGAAGACCGTGTCGAGGTGCATGAAGGCGCGCGAGACCGGGATGTCGAAGGCCAGGATGCGCTCGACCTTGGAGTCGGAGTTCCAGAAGATGTTCTGGGCCATGACGTCGATCGCGGCGGCCTGGGTGCGCTGGGAGATGCCGACGGCGAGGGTCTTCTCGTTGATGTTCAGCACGTCGCCGCCCTCGGTGTGGAACTGGCAGTCGCGGCGGAAGTACAGCGAGACGTCCTTGTAGTCGGGGTGGTACTTGAAGATGTACTTGCCGTACAGGGTCTCGCGGTTGCGGGTGACCGAGTACATGCGGTTGAGGTTGACGCCCTCGCCGACGACCGCGAACGGGTCGCGGGTGAAGTAGAGGTTGGGCATCGGGTCGATGATCAGGTCGGACTCGGACTCGGAGTTGACCAGGGAGTCGAGGGTCGTGGACGCCGTGAGGGGCATGTCTATCTCGGACTTGGTCATGCCGGCCATGGTCTTCTTGACGAACTCGAGGTTGTCCTCGATGGAGTCCAGCTTCTCGCGGACGATCTGCGGCATGTGCTGGCCGCGGATGCCGGCCTCGGCGATGTACTGGTCGGTGAACTCGGCGCGGGCGCCGGGGACCTGGTCGAACACCTCAGCGACGAGGTTCTCGAGATAGAGGACCTCCACGCCCTGGTCCCTCAGGATCTGGGCGAAGGTGTCGTGCTCCTGCTGCGCGACCTCCAGGAACGGGACGTCGTCGAACAGGAGTCGTTCGAGCTCGTCGGGCGGCAGGTTGAGGAGCTCGTCGCCGGGACGGTGCAGGCAGACCTTCCTGAGCTTGCCGATCTCGGAAGGCACGTGCAGACCTTTCGTCATGGCCTCCTACCTTTCTTTCGGGCCCTTGTCAGGGCCGATTCGTTAGCGCCCCTCCGTGTGAGGCGTTATTGCTGACGACATATTTATATCCAAAATCAGCTCATACTTCCACCTTGCCCCCGAACGGTTTTTTATAGGGGGTGAACGGCATACACATATACTTCACGCATGGCACACTTCATCTTAATAAAGCGTATTTACGTGCTTAAACGCGTTTTCAATCCAGAAATCAAATGGAACTAAACTTTGTTAAACCACCCTCAAATTGTATATTTCCAATAAAGCTATGAATAGAATTAGCGATTCGTACCACGTCTCAACCATTTTCATTTTTATTCAGAAAAAAGTTTGTCCTATTCATTTCTGGTAAACAAATTACCGTTTACCAGACGCTTGATACCGTTCACCGGAAGCTCAGTATAAGGCCCGGCGGATACCGACTCGCTTTACGGCCCCATTTGTAACAACTTGACTTCTCGGTATGGAAAAACGGATCCGCTTCCCCTAGGGAAACGGATCCGTTTTCGATTATCTTCGACCAATTTGGATAAGGCCCTCGAAGATCATCGGAATCCTAGCGATCAAACTCCGCCAGTGCCTCGCCCAACAGCCTCAGGCCCTCGCGCAGAACGTCCTCGCTCGCGCAGTAGCCCAGGCGTGCGCCGCAGGGAAGCTCAAAACGGCTACCGGGTACCAGCAGCACTCCCCTCTCGGACAGCAGGCGCCTGCAGAACTCCTCGTCATCCTCGGGAATATCCAGCTGGATAAACGAGGTGGACACGCCCTGCGGGGCCGTCCAGGAAACGCGATGCTGCGTATCGATCCAAGCCTGCGCGATATCGCGGTTGCCAAACACGATCTTGCGATTGCGCTCGAGAATCTTATCCTTGTGCTCAAGCACATAGGTCGCCAGGTCATCGTTGAACACTCCGCCGCAGATCATGGTGTAATCGCGATAGGTACGGATGCGGTTGGACACCTCTTCGTCGGCCACGACCCAGCCCACGCGGGCCGCAGGCGTCGAATAGGTCTTCGACAACGAGTTGGTGACAATGGCCCTCTCGTACACGTCGACCATCGGCATAAAGGACTCAGTATTTTCGAGAGGCAGATACACCTCGTCACTCAGCACGTAGGCGCCCACCGAACGGGCGATCTCGGCAATCTGGCCGAGCATATCGGCATCGAGCACCGTACCGATGGGGTTCGATGCGTTGTTGATGCAGATGAGCTTGGTGTCGGGGCGCACCAAGCGCTTGAGTTCCTCGATATCGGGCTTCCAGCCGAGCTCTTCGCGTAGCTCCCAATACTCGACCTCGGCGCCCAGCGTGCGCGGAATCTCGTAGAGCGGCGCATAGGTGGGCCACTCGGCGATAACGTGGTCGCCGGGTTCGACCACAGCCATGATGGCGTTGAGGTTAGCGCCCGTGCAGCCATTGGTCTGCAGAATGTGATCGGGATTGACCTCGCGACGATACAGCTTGGCAACCTCGGCCTTAAACTCCGGCGAGCCCTCGATCCAGCCGTAGTTCATCTTCTCGCGGTCCAGGCGCTCGTAGAACGTGGCGCCGCCCTGCTCATCGAGCGCGCGCAGCTCGCCCATGGTGAGCGACGAGATCGTCGACTGGGCGATGTCCCACGTGGCGCTCTTCTCCCAAACGTTGAGCCATTCCTCAACGCCAATCGTCTTGATGTCCATGGCCAAGCTCCTTACAAAAGCAGTCATCCAATCGTGTTGACGTTCCTCATACAAGATTGGGGCGGTGCGAAAACCCGCACCGCCCCAATGGGAGACATCTAATGGCAGCTAGATGTATGTATTATGACCTGTACGGGTCCTTGAAGACCCTAGAGGTCCTCGCGCCAGAAGGGCATGCTCATGCAGCGCGGGCCGCCGCGGCCGCGGGAGAGCTCGGCGGAGGGCACGACGAGAAGGTCCAGGCCCTCCTTGTACAGCACGTCGTTGGTGACGGTGTTGCGGGCGTAGACGCAGATCTTGCCGGGCTCGACGCACAGGGTGTTGGAGCCGTCGTTCCACTGCTCGCGGGAGGCCGCGATCGGGTCGCCGCCGCCGCAGGGGATCAGCTTGACCTGGTCGACGCCGGTGGCGTCCTCCAGGACGTGCTCGAGGGTGTCCTCGATCAGGCGGATGTTCACGTCGCCCGGGTTCTTGCCGGCGGTCAGCTCGTAGACGCGCAGGGTGCCCATGATGGCGGGGTGGATCGTGAACTTATCGACGTCGATCTGGGTGAAGACCGTGTCGAGGTGCATGAAGGCGCGCGAGACCGGGATGTCGAAGGCCAGGATGCGCTCGACCTTGGAGTCGGAGTTCCAGAAGATGTTCTGGGCCATGACGTCGATCGCGGCGGCCTGGGTGCGCTGGGAGATGCCGACGGCGAGGGTCTTCTCGTTGATGTTCAGCACGTCGCCGCCCTCGGTGTGGAACTGGCAGTCGCGGCGGAAGTACAGCGAGACGTCCTTGTAGTCGGGGTGGTACTTGAAGATGTACTTGCCGTACAGGGTCTCGCGGTTGCGGGTGACCGAGTACATGCGGTTGAGGTTGACGCCCTCGCCGACGACCGCGAACGGGTCGCGGGTGAAGTAGAGGTTGGGCATCGGGTCGATGATCAGGTCGGACTCGGACTCGGAGTTGACCAGGGAGTCGAGGGTCGTGGACGCCGTGAGGGGCATGTCTATCTCGGACTTGGTCATGCCGGCCATGGTCTTCTTGACGAACTCGAGGTTGTCCTCGATGGAGTCCAGCTTCTCGCGGACGATCTGCGGCATGTGCTGGCCGCGGATGCCGGCCTCGGCGATGTACTGGTCGGTGAACTCGGCGCGGGCGCCGGGGACCTGGTCGAACACCTCAGCGACGAGGTTCTCGAGATAGAGGACCTCCACGCCCTGGTCCCTCAGGATCTGGGCGAAGGTGTCGTGCTCCTGCTGCGCGACCTCCAGGAACGGGACGTCGTCGAACAGGAGTCGTTCGAGCTCGTCGGGCGGCAGGTTGAGGAGCTCGTCGCCGGGACGGTGCAGGCAGACCTTCCTGAGCTTGCCGATCTCGGAAGGCACGTGCAGACCTTTCGTCATGGCCTCCTACCTTTCTTTCGGGCCTTTCGGCCGAATCTCTCAGCGCCCTTCCGTAACGGGCACTGCTTGCTGACAGCTCTAGTTATATCCAAATTCCACCCGCAATTCCACCTCGCCCCCGAACGGTCAACAAAGTGCGATGAACGGTATATCGCATGTGATTCCCCCATGATGTACTTCGGCGTTCTAAAGTAACTTTTCTAAGGTAAACGCTCTTTTTTCTTAAAAACCATTTGCGATTGCGTCTCTAAACTTTTGATTCAGAATTGCATAGCTAAATCGGTTTTATGTATATAAATGATGTTTGTTTACGTTTCCGCCTGCATTCAATGATATTCAGCTATCCATCATTCTTATTCACACTTACGTACCAGTTGAGTGAGGATATAGACCGCTTGCAGACGAGCAGGGCGTCAGTCCTATGACTCGTCAGCGTAAGAAGTAGGTAAAGATACCGTTCACGCGATACGTTCGTGCCAGCGGTCGACTAAATTGAGACAATAGTGAATAAGAGTTAGGCTACCGTCCCCTACGGGGACTGAACGGACAGATGCATATGCCGAGCAAAATCGAAAAGAAGCAAGCCGCTGCAAAGCTGCGCAAGCCGCCGCGCGACTTCTCGTACACGCAAAACCGAGAGCTTAGCTGGCTGCGCTTTAACAACCGCGTGCTCGACGAAGCCTTCGATGAGACCGTTCCGCTGTTCGAGCGTCTAAAGTTCGTGTCGATTTTCGAGTCTAACCTCGACGAGTTTCTCATGGTGCGCGTGGGCGGCCTGTCCGATCTGGCAGAGCTCAAAAAACAGCCTGTCGACAACAAGAGCAATATGACCGCCTCCGAACAGGTCGATGCTGTCATGGCCGAAATGCCCGGGCTCCTTACTCGTTGGGAATCCATCTTTAAGAGCATCGAAGGCAAGCTCGACACCTTGGGCGTTCACCGCGCCCGCATCGATTCGCTTACGCCCGAGGAGCGCACCTTCGTAACCCGCTACTTCCAGGCCTACGTGTCGCCGGTCATCTCGCCGCTGGTCATCGATCCGCGCCACCCCTTCCCCAACCTGCGCAACGGCGCGCTCTATCTGGCCTGTGGTCTGGACGGCGCCACCGACGAGGAGAGCCTGCTGGGCCTTATCGAGATTCCCGCCTCGATGAACCGCGTGGTCGAGATTCCCTCGCCCACCGGCACCTACTCCTACATCTTGCTCGAGGACGTCATTCTCGCCTGCCTGGACAGCTGCTTTGGCTCCTATAAGCCGCTGGATCGTGCGCTGATCCGCGTCACCCGCAACGCCGACATCGATCCGGACGGCGAGGGCGTCGAGGAGGAAGAGGACTACCGCCAGCACATGAAGCGCATCCTCAAGAAGCGCCTGCGCCTGCAGCCGGTAGCGCTCGCCGTCTCGGGGTCGCTCGAGAAGGCGACGCTCAAGACTATCCGCAAGGCGCTAGAGCTCTCGCGTCGCTCGGTCTTTACCTGCGATATCCCGCTCGACCTGGGCTACGTCTTTGGCATTGAGGGCAAGATTCCCGAGCACCTGCGCAACGAGCTGCTCTTTACGCCGTTTAAGCCGCAGCCCAACCCCAACATCGACATGACCCGCTCCATCCGCGAACAGGTGCTGCAGGGCGACAAGCTGCTCTTTTATCCCTACGAGGCCATGAACCCCTTCCTGGATCTGGTGCACGAGGCCGCCTACGACCCCGAGTGCATCTCGCTGCGCATCACGCTCTACCGCGTGGCCAAGCAGAGCCGCCTGTGCGAATCGCTGATCGATGCTGCCGAGAACGGCAAAGAGGTCACGGTGCTCATGGAACTTCGTGCCCGCTTTGACGAGCAGAACAACATCGAGTGGGCCGAGCGTCTGGAAGAGGCGGGCTGCACCGTCATCTATGGTTCCGAGGGCTTTAAATGCCACTCAAAGATCTGCCAGCTCACCTATCGCGAGGGCATGGCGCTCACCCGTCTCACGCTTTTGGGCACCGGCAACTTTAACGAGAAGACGGCCAAACTCTACAGCGACTTTATGCTCATGACCGCCCATCCCGGCATCGGTGAAGACGCCAACCTGTTCTTCCGCAATCTGTCGCTGGGCAACCTGCGCGGCGACTACCGCTTCCTGGGTGTGGCGCCCGTCGGACTGAAACCGCTCATCATGCGCGGCCTGGATCGCGAGATCCAGCGCGCCCTTGCCGGCGAGCCCGCCCGCGTGTTCTTTAAGCTCAACTCGCTGACCGACCGCGAGGTCATCGACAAAATCGCCGAGGCATCGTGCGCAGGAGTCCGCGTGGACATGATCATCCGCGGTATCTCGTGCCTCAAGCCGGGAGTTCCTGGCAAGACCGAGAACGTGCATGTCCGTTCTATCGTCGGACGCTTTTTGGAGCATGCGCGCGTTTACGCCTTTGGCGTGGACTCGGACATGATCTATCTGAGCTCGGCCGACATGATGACGCGCAACACCGAGCACCGCGTGGAGATCGCCTTCCCCGTGCTCGACCCCACCTGCCGCGCCCTAGTACACGAGTACATGGGCATGCAGCTGCGCGACAACGTGAAGGCCCGCAGCCTCACGAGCGACGGCACCTGGGTCCCCGTAGAGCGTGCAGAGGGTGAGAAACCCTTCAACTCGCAGGAAGCTCTACTGGAGCGTGCCTATCGCAACGCCGAGGCCGCGCCCGAGCCCGTCATTGAGGCGGAACCTGCCCCCGAGGCCGAGCCGCAGCCAGTAGCACCCAAGGTCCAAGAGGTCCAGGCGACCGTCATTGAGCCCGAGCCTGCACCTGCACCTCGGCCCGAGACGCAGGTCACCAAGCCCGCACCCGAGACGAGCGCCCGTCGCGATAAGCCCGCTGGCAAGACCAAGGCCATCGAGCGCCATCGCCCCGGTCGCGTGCGCATGGGCCTGGGCCTGATCGGCCTGGGTCTTAAGACGCTCATTACCGGCAAGACGAAATAGTCGTTTGTAGAAGCAGTTTGTAGAAGCGCCCCGCATTTGAGGAAAGCCTCGGATGCGGGGCGCTTTTCCCTGCTACCATGGTGCGAACAACAACGCGAATGACAGGCAGGAATATGAAGCTCACTATAGAATCGATGACCTACGGCGCCGACGGGCTGGCGCACGCCGACAACGGCAAGGCCGTCTTTGTGCAGGGCGCCGTGGCAGGCGACACCGTCGAGGCCGAGGTCGTACAGGACGGCAAGTCGTTCATGCGTGCCCGCACCACCGAGATTCTGGAGCCAAGCCCCGATCGCATTCAGCCTCCCTGCCCCTTCGTGGGCATCTGCGGCGGTTGTTCGTGGGGCAATCTCTCACGCACGGCACAGCTTGCCGCCAAGGAGCAAAACCTGCGCTCCACGCTCGAGCGCATCGGCAAGTTCGCTCCTGAGCAGGTCGATAAGTTGGTACAGCCCATCTGCCACACCAAGGACGACTGGGGCTACCGCAATAAAATCGAGCTCGAACCGACCGTCGTCAACGGTCGCGTGCGCCTTGGCATGCACGGTGTCGACCCCAGCAAAATCGTGACCGTCGATGCGTGCCCGCTGTTCGATAAGCGCTTCCCGAAGGCGCTCAAATCGGTCGTCGGCGCACTCAACTATCTAAGCGGTAGCCATGACTTGGGGCTCGAACGCGTGGGCATTCGCGCATCGCGCCGCACCAAGGCGCTCGAGGTCGCACTCTGGACGCCCACGGGCTCTTTTCCGCGCTCGCAGGTCTCCCGCGTGCTGGCGCACGCCGCTCATCCCACGAGCATCGTGCGCGTGATGAGCAGGGGCGAAAAGAAGGCCCGCCGTGTCTCCAAGGTCGAAATGCTCGCCGGCGAGGGCTCGTGGACCGAGAACATCGCCGAGGGCCAGATGCGCTTGTCTGCCCCGTCGTTTTTCCAAGTCAACACCAAGGGCGCCGAGATTTTGATTGATCTCGTTATGGACGCCCTCGACCCGCAGGAAGACGAGCTTGCCGTGGACCTGTACTGCGGCGCCGGAACCTTTACCCTGCCGCTCGCCCGCCGCTGCGACTTCGTCGCCGCCGTCGAAGCCTACGGCCCGGCCGTGCGCGACCTGCGCCGTAACCTGGAGATCAACAAGCTTGATAACGTCGACGTCATTGGCGGAGACGCGGTGCGCGAGTTCCCCGACCAGGATGCCGACGTCTTGGTGGTCGACCCGCCGCGCGCAGGCCTCGCCCCCGAGGCGATCGACCTTATCGCCAGCACGAGTGCTCGCGATGTCGCCTACGTGAGCTGCGACCCGGCCACCCTGGCGCGCGATCTCAAACGCTTTGTCGAAGAAGGCACCTTCTCCCCCGTAAAGATCACGCCAGTCGACCTGTTCCCACAAACCTTCCACTGCGAGACCGTCGTCCACCTTAGGCGCAACTAGCCACTTAATCATTGCTCAGAAAAATCATTGGGAAATCGAGCGTGGCAAGCGGAGGTCTTCGGGGTATAAGACGGCTAATTGTATGCCGCCTATGAAAGGAACCCTCATGCCCAGCGTTGCCGTTCTCGCCGCCGATGGCTTTGAAACTATTGAATGCTTGACCATGGTCGATGTCATGCGTCGCGGCGGCGTGCGTGCCACGCTCGTCTCGATCATGCCCACGCGTGAGGTCGTAAGCTCGCTGCAGATCCCCGTGACCTGCGATGCGCTCTTTGATGAGATCAACTTTGACGAGTACGACTGCGTCGTGCTGCCCGGCGGCCTGCCCGGTGCCACCAACCTGCGCGCCGATCAGCGCGTCTGCGACGTGGTCTGCGAGTTCGCCGCGACCAAGCACGTTGCCGCCATCTGCGCCGCCCCGTTTATCCTGGGCGAGCTCGACCTACTCGAGGGGCGCCAGGCCACGTGCTTCCCTGGCTTTGAGAAAAGCTTCCCCGAAGGCGCCTATACCGGCGAGAAGGTTACGCAAGACGGCAACATCATCACCGCCAGCGGCATGGCCCAGTCGCTCCCCTTTGCGCTTGAGCTGCTGCGCACACTCGCCGGCGACAAGGCCGTCGAGAAGGTCGCCGAGGGCATTCAGCTATGATTTTGGCTTCGCAATCACCGCGCCGCATCGAGTTGATGCGCGAGGCAGGCTATGACATTCACGTGATTCCCGCAGATATCGACGAAACGCCTTTTGATGGCGAGGCCCCGCTTACGCTCGTTGAACGCTTAGCACGCGCCAAAGCCGCCGCCGTTGCCGCCGAGCATGCCGAGCCCAACGAACTGACCGTCGCGGCCGATACTATTGTCACCTTCGATGGCAAGATTCTGGGCAAGCCGGCAACCGAGGACGAGGCGCGCACCATGCTCCGCGAGCTTTCGGGCCGCACGCACCAGGTCACAACCGGCGTCTGCATCGTTAAGGCAGTCGACACGGCCGCTCCGCATGCCGCCGAGAGCCTGTCGTTTGTCGATGTGACCGACGTGACGTTCTATGAGCTTACCGAAGAGCAGATCGAGCGCTATGTTGCCTCCGGCGAACCCATGGACAAGGCCGGGGCCTACGGCATCCAAGGCACAGGCGGTCGCATGCTTGTGCACGATATTTCGGGTGACTTCTACAACGTGGTGGGCTTGCCCATCGCTCGCGTCGCACGCGCGATTCAAAAACTCTCGTAATTGCATCTGGCGCTGGTTATCCCCCAGCGCCTACAATTTTGCCGTACCGTACGGATCCCGACCGGGCATAAGGCCCGGCGGAAAACCGATAGGAGAAAACATGGACACACTGCTCGAAGCCATCGATGTTTGCAATGTCGATGGCTTTTGCTTTGGCAACTATACGGACGAGGAGGCTGGCACCGGCTGCACCGTAATCGTGGCGCCCGAGGGTGCCACCGGCGGCGTTGACGTTCGCGGCGGTGCTCCAGCATCGCGCGAAACCGACCTGCTGCGACCCGAGAACACCGTCGACAAGGTTCACGCCGTCTGCCTTTCGGGCGGATCGGCCTTTGGCCTCGAGGCTGCAAGCGGCGTCGCTCGCGAACTCGAGAGCCGCGGCATTGGTCTGTCCGTCGGCCCCACGCAGGTGCCCATCGTGTGCTCCAGCTGTATCTTCGACCTTGCCTTTGGCGACCCCACCGTACGCCCCGACATAGAGGCCGGCATCGCCGCCGTGCGCGAGGCACTCGACAACACCCCCACCACGCTCGAGCAAGGCAATGTGGGCGCCGGCACCGGTGCCACCGTAGGTAAGCTCATGGGCCCTGCCACCTGCATGAAGGCCGGACTTGGCACTGCCGCCGTGGCGCTCGGTCCCGTTAAGGTAGGCGCCGTGGTTTCGGTCAACGCCTGCGGCAACGTTGTCGACCCCTTCACCGGCGAGTGGGTCGCCGGTATGCGTGCCGCAGCCGATAGCGACCAGATCGTCGACATGGAACTCGCAGCCTTTGCCGCCGCCGGATCCATGCAGATGCCGCTCGACCGCACCAACACCACCATCAGCTGCATCGTCACCAACATGGAGCTCACTAAGGCCCAAGCCACCAAGGTCTCCCAAATGGCCGCAGACGCCTACGCACACGCCATCCGTCCCACGCACACCACCAACGACGGCGACACCATCTACACCCTCGCCAGCGGCAAACTGGGCGCCCAGGCAAGCGCCGCCGTTCCCCTAGACCTGCTGGGCATGCTCGCCGTAAGGGCTTTGCAAACCGCCATCGTAAACGGAGCCAAAACCGCCAAAACCTCCCACGGCATCCCCGGCGCCGCAAAGTAGTCCACTCGACCGTCGGTCGGAGGCGGGCGGGCATTACGTTTGCTGCTCTACAGTCCTATGCAAGACGAAGGCCACATTAAGTGGCCTTCTTTGCATGCGGAACTCGCGACAAACGTAATGCCCGCCCGCCTCCGACCGACTTCCAATCTAATTCTTTTCAGCCCAGGCCCCTGTGTACCGCGCGTCGAAGATCTTCAAATTCAAATAACCTGGCAATCGATTCTTATAGCAGAGGCCCCTTGGCCTTTAGTTTGATACAAGTTCCGCACGAGCCGGAAAGCACTCAATGTGCTTTCCGTGCGAGCAGGACTGTTCGCAGTAGCAAACTAAAGGCCAAGGGGCCCAGTCAACCTATCAGCAGCGATTACTCAGCAGCTAGTTGAATTTGAAGATCTTTGAGGCAAGACGGTATAGGCCGAGTGTGGTTTTGTCTCCGGCACGACCGCGGAGGTTAGTGAAGAAGCCGACCACACCGTAACGTGCACGACGATACATACGCTCGTCATAGGCCTTCAAATCATTCCACAGCGTCTTCAGACGCTCATCGGCACAATCCTCGTCGGAAAGCTTGGTGAGCACCGAGCAGATCGCCATCATCATGGTGAAGTAGCCCATCATGTACGAACGCAGACGCGACGACTCGACATCGCTGTACAGGTGGTACGACTCCATCATGATACGCGTAACACGGAACTGCTGGTCCAGACGCTTGACCATCGTGGCCTCGTTGACACTCTGGCCCTCGCGACCGATAAAGTAGCGATAGAGGTCGATGTCGGCGTAGTACATGGTCTTGCAACGCGGCAGCGGCACGTAGGCGTAGATGTTGTCCACATAGAACGTGTGCGGCGGCATGGGCAGGTTGGACTCGCGCAGCACATCCGTGCGATAGCACAGGCTGTGCATGAGCAGATTCTGGTCCAAACGGAAATGGCCGATCTGGTCCCAGGTAAAGATCTTTTTTCGCGGCAGGGCAAACTTGTAACCAATGGCAGTATGAGTACCCTCGTAAACCTTCTCGTACACATAGTTCGAGATAAAGAGGTCGACGCGCTGGTCGCGCTCCTCAAAACCGCGAAGAATCGAAAGCATAGTCGATAGGGCTGCGCCATCGAGCCAGTCGTCCGAGTCGACGACCTTGTAGTAGGTGCCCTGCGCCTCGCGCAGACCCGAAAGGACGGCAATACCGTGGCCGCCATTCTCCTGGTGCACCGCGCGGATGATTCCAGGATAACGGGCCTCCCACTCGTCGGCCTTGGCGGCCGTCTCGTCCTTGGAGCCGTCGTCCACCACGATAATCTCGATATCGGTGGCGTAATTGCTCCCCTCCAAGATGGAGGTGATGCAATGGTCCATGTCCTTGGCGGCGTTATACGAGGGAATACCGAATGTTATGACTTTATGCATGGCAGGCGATAATCTCATCCGAAAGATCGAGGGCAGAATTGGTCACGGCATCCATATCGTAGTAACGATACTCGGCCAGACGACCCACCGGGTGGAAGTTTGTCAGGTTCTGGACACGCTCAAGATAGCGCTCATAGAGCTCACGGTTCTCGGGCTCAAGAATGGCGTAATACGGCGTCTCGCCCGAGCCGGGCGTATAGGCCTTGGAGTACTCCTTCATGATGGTGGTCTTGCCAGGCAGGACCTGACCGGTCATGTTCTTGAACTCGGTGATACGCGTGTAGTCCTCGCTCGTGGTGTAGTTGACGGTGCCCACGGGCTGGAACTGATCCATATCGAGCGTCTCGAACTTCATGTCGAGTGTACGGTACGGAAGAGCGCCCAGGTCGAGGTCGAACAGCTCATCGAGCGGACCGGTATAGACGATCTCACCGCCGTAGACCTTGCCGCCGATCTTGACGGTGGTCTCGTCGATCTCAAAGAGATCGCGGGCGTCCACGTCGCAGAACACGTCGATCAGGTCGTGGTCGAGCATGTGCTCGAACAGCGCCGTGTAGCCGTCCTGCGGCATGCCTTGGAAGGGAGCCTGCGGGAAATAGCGGTCATCGTCGCCCACAAAGACGGGAACGCGACCGGTGATCGAGGGATCGATCTGGTCGGGCGTCTGGCCCCACTGCTTCATGGTGTAATGCAAAAAGACGTTCTCGTAGACGTAATCGGCGACCTCGGCCAAGTCGGGGTCGTTCTTCTTACGCAGCTCCATAATAGGCACCTTGACATCCTTGCCAAAGGTCTCCACGAGCTTCTGATACAGCTCCTCGCCGCGCTCGTCACCAAAGGCAAGCTTGAGACTCGCATGGTTGAAGGGCACGGGCATAAGGGTGCCGTTGATGTTGGCGAGCACCTTGTGCTGATAATCCGTCCACTTGGTAAAGCGCGACAGGAAATTGTGCACACGCTCGTTAAAGGTGTGATAGATATGCGGACCGTACTCGTGGATCAGGATTCCGGCCTCGTCAGTGCAGTCATAGGCATTGCCCGCAATGTGGCTACGGCGCTCCAAAACGGCAACACGATAGCCGATGGTCTCGGCAAGACGGCGGGCGCAAACGGCACCGGCATATCCAGCACCGACGACAATCATGTCGTACGCGCCGGCGTTAAAGCCTTCAGGCAGGCCTGAGGTAATCTGCATCGATACTCCTTGTCAAAAGCCACGGGCTCGTTAGCTGGGCTTTTCTCGAACATTCTTCGAGACATATTTATCAGAGCGATTATAGCGCTAATGCGTCCTATAATGAGCTTGCCACACAAGGAAAGCTCAAGCATCGCGGCGTACATAATTGAAAGGTAAACCCGCTAGCAGCGGGTTTATTCGTGAACAGCCGGGCGCCTGGAGCTTAGCGAAACGCTTGTAAGGAGTAACATGAGCGATTTCCTTAACCGTATGAAGTCTGCCGCCAAGGCCGACCTTAAGACGATCGTCCTGCCCGAGGGCGAGGATCCGCGCACCATCGTCGCGGCCACCAAGATCATCGAGGAGGGCCTGGCAAAGATCGTCATCCTGGGCAACCCCGACGAGATCGACGTTCCCGGCGCCACCGTCATCGACCCGCGCAATGCCGAGAAGCACGAGGAGTACGCGCAGAAGTTTGCCGAGCTCCGCGCCAAGAAGGGCGTTACCATCGAGCAGGCTCGCGCCCAGGTGATGGACGCCACCTACTTTGGCACCATGATGGTCAAGATGGGCGATGCCGACGGCCTGGTCTCCGGCGCCTGCCACTCCACCGCCGACACCCTGCGCCCTGCGCTTCAGATCCTCAAGACCGCCCCGGGCACCAAGCTGGTCTCGGCCTTCTTCGTGATGTGCACCGACACCCCGCAGTTCGGTACCGACGGCACGCTGATCTTCGCCGACTGCGGCCTCAACATCAACCCGTCCTCCGACGAGCTCTCCGAGATCGCCATCGCCTCGGCCCACTCCTGGTCCACCTTCATGGGCAACGTTGAGCCGCACGTGGCCATGCTCTCCTACTCCACCATGGGCTCCGCCGGTGGCGAGGTCGCAAAGAAGGTCCAGGAGGCCGTGAAGTTCTGCAAGGAGAAGGCTCCCGAGCTCGCCATCGACGGCGACCTGCAGCTCGACGCCGCCATCGTCCCCACCGTCGCCCAGCTCAAGGCCCCCGGCTCCTCCGTCGCCGGCAAGGCCAACGTGCTCGTGTTCCCCGACCTCGAGGCCGGCAACATCGGCTACAAGCTGGTCCAGCGCTTCGCTGGCGCCGACGCTTACGGCCCCATCCTGCAGGGCATCGCCAAGCCGGTTAACGACCTGTCGCGCGGCTGCTCTGCCGACGACATCGTGGGTGTCGTGGCCATCACCGCCGTCCAGGCTCAGATGGCTGAGTAGCGAACATATCCCCTCGGGACCCTACAGGGTAAAGCTCTGAAAACGTCCTCGGACATGTCGGAAGCCCCCGCTGCGCACTACGTGCGGCGGGGGCTTCCTCCGTCCTGTGGAATATTTTCAGAGCTTTACCCTGTAGGGTCCCTGCCGTCACGTGGCAGTCAGGGTATCTGGAGTGGACGGCGGCTTGGCTACGAGCTGAGGCTGAAGATCTGGATGGCCGGGTGCCGTTGCTGGGAGTGCAGGCGTTACTGGCGATGGTCACTTTGGGACTGGTATTTCCGCCTGCTAGCAAAAAGGCCTCCGGAGCTGCTGCTCAGGAGGCCTTTCGTTCAATCGCAAGCGAACGCACTAGTTATTCGCGGTCAGACGCTCGACGTCGTGGGCGATCATGTATTCCTCGTCGGTGGGGATGACCATGACCGTAACGGAAGAGCCGGCGGCGCTGATGACCTGCGGGCCGTTGCCCACGGCCTCGCGGTTCTTATTGTTGTCGATGCGTACGCCCAGCCACTCAAAGCAGTCGCAGAAGGCCTTGCGGATCGACCAGTCGTTCTCGCCGATGCCGGCGGTAAAGGTGATGGTGTCCACGCCCGCCATGGAAGCGATCATGGAGCCAGCCTGCTGCATGGCCTTGTAGGCGAACATATCGAAGGCGAGCAGGCAGCGCTCGTCGCCCTCGGAGGCGCGTGTACGGATGTCGCGGGCGTCGTTGGAGATGCCCGAGATGGCAAGCAGACCAGACTGCTTGTTCATCATGTCATCGACTTCCTGATAGCTGTAGCCGCCCTCGCGCTGGAGGTAGCACACGGTGGCCGGATCAATGGAACCGCAGCGAGTGCCCATCATCAGGCCGTCGAGCGGCGTGAGGCCCATCGTGGTGTCGCGGCACACGCCGTCCTCGATAGCAGCGAGCGAAGCACCGTTACCCAAGTGGCACGAAAGCAGACGGTGGCAGCGCGAACCCAGGATCTCCTTGGCCATCATCCACTCATAGCGGTGGCTCGTGCCGTGGGCGCCGTACTTGCGCACGTGGTACTTGTCGCACACGTCCTTGGGCAGCGCGTAGGTATAGGCGACCTCGGGCATGGTCATATGGAACGAGGTATCGAAGACCGCCACGTTGGGCAGCTTCGGATACTTCTCACGGCAATACTCAATCGCCGCGGCCTCGCCGTAGTTGTGCAGCGGGGCGAGCGGGGCCACCTCGAGAATCTTGGCCATAACCTCGTCGTCGACAACTGCGGAATCATCGAAGTGCCAGCCGCCCTGAACGATACGATGACCAATGCCATCAATCGTAAAGTCGGTCTTCTCGAGCTCCTCGAGCACACGAGCGATAGCAGAGCGATGATCGGGGAAAGGGACCTCCTCGGTCTGCTTGGCGCCACCGTTCCCGGAGTGGCCAAAGATGCCCATGTCCGAACCGATACGTTCGCAGTTGCCCTTGGCGAAAACCTCGCGGGTATCGGTATCCAAAAGCTGATATTTAAGGCTTGAGCTGCCGGCGTTGACAACAAGTACGTTCATGAGACTCCTTTGCAGTGCAATACGGTCGACGCAGACCCCTTAAGGCGGCCGCATTTTAATAAGAAGTTATCACAACTTGATAAATAGCTATCAAGCATATCGCCCAACGAGCACAAAAGAGGGGCCGAACGGCGCTCGGTCGTCCAGCCCCTCCCCTCTTGCAATTACTTGCCGTTGACGATGCGCTCGACGTCGGAAGCGATCATGAACTCCTCGTCCGTGGGGATGACGAAAATCTTGACCTTGGAATCCTTGGCGGACAGGCACCAAGCGCCGTCGCCGCGCAGGGCGTTGCGGGCATGGTCCATCTTGACGCCCATAAAGGCCAGACGGTCGGCCACGCCAGCGCGGACAGCCGGAGCGTGCTCGCCGATGCCGGCGGTAAAGACCAGGGTGTCCATGCCGCACATGGAAGCAGCCATCTCGGCAGCCTTGGCGGCAATCTTGTAGACAAACATGTCGAAGGCGAGCTGAGCATCGGGGTCACCAGCGGCGGCGAGCTCCTCGACGTTGCGGCAGTCGTTGGTCTTGCCGCCGGTCACAGCCAAAAGGCCGGACTTCTTGTTCATCATCTCGTCGACCTCGTCGAAGGTGTAGCCACCCTCGCGCTGCAGGTAGCACACGGTAGCCGGGTCGATGGAGCCGCAGCGGGTGCCCATCATGACGCCATCGAGCGGGGTGAGGCCCATGGTGGTGTCCATGCACTTGCCGTCCTCGATAGCGCACAGGGAAGCGCCGGAGCCGATATGGCACACGACGACCTTGCGGGCCTCGCCGTTGGTCATCTCGGCGACCTTCTTGGAGATGTAACGGTAGCTGGTGCCGTGGGCGCCGTACTTACGGATGTGCAGCTTGTCGCAAACGTCCTTGGGTAGAGCGTAAGTCTTGGCGACCTCGGGCATGTTGAAGTGGAAAGCGGTGTCATAGACCGTGACGTTGGGCAGGTCGGGATACTGCTCCAGGCAGAACTCGATAACGTTGGCCTCGGGGTTGTTGTGGAGCGGCGCCAGCGGGGCGACCTCGCGGATCTTAGCGAGAACGTCCTCGTCGACGAGGGAGGAATCGCCAAAGTACCAACCGCCCTGAACGATGCGATGGCCGATGCCCTCGATCTTGACGCCGTTGGCCTCGAGGTCCTTCAGGACGACCTCGATGGCGACCTTGTGGTCGGGGAACTCGATGTTCTCGGTCACCTTCTTGGAACCGTTAGCAGCGTGGGTGAAGGTACCGCCGGTAAAGCAGACGCGCTCGCAGGAGCCCTTTGCGGACACCTTGTGGGACTTGGTGTCGATGACCTGATACTTAAGGGTCGAAGATCCCGCGTTGACGACCAGAACGTTCATGTGTCTCCCTACTAACAGGCGGTGTGGCGCCGCCAGGTTACATACGCTTCAATAATAAACCCAAACGCCCTCGCGCTCGGGTTTATTGGCGTTGATATATAAGTTATCGGTGTCTAAATACTCATGTCCTTTGGCTTGTAAGACGAAATAGCGCGGGGATATACACCAAAGAAGAAATCCCGAGCGCGACAAGCAATACGACTCGAATGCCCGCAGCGCTGCTCAACACAGCGTTGAGCAGATAGAAAAGAACAGCACCCACCGCCACCATCTGGCTTTGAACCGAAATCAATGAACAGCGCATCGAAGAATCAGCAGCATTTTGAAAAATTGAGTATTTAATTGGAGCAAACAACGAGTACGCAACCGTCTGCAGCACATAGAACACGGGCAGCAAATTAGCCGGAGTAAGGGGGATCAAAAACAAAGCTGTCAATACTAAGCGAATGATGCCGCAAATACGCGCAAAACGGCCCTTGTCGACATGAGCAATCACACTGGGCACAATAAGCCCCATGGAGGCCGAGGCAAGGAGCTGGACCGCAATGGTCACACCCGAAGCGACGGAATTCATTCCGCGGCCCGCAAGCAGCAGTGAGAAAAAGTCTTCCAGGGCGACAAAAGCAAATGCCTGAGAACAGTCCATGATGAACGCTGAACGAAGAATGCCATTACACGCAATAGCGGCACCGATCATCTTCGGGCTAATTCCACGCTCAGGTGCCCCCGCAGTGCCCCCTCTTCGCATCTCAGGAATGCAGACAACGACAACCAACGTCAACACCATTGCGATGATATCTGCCGAAAGACCAATGAGATATGCACCGACAGACGAAATGAAACCACCCACGCAAGCGGAGATGGCATAAGAGGCATAGAAAACAAATCGCTCAACGACATTAAGTCTTACGAGCTGGTCCTGAGAGACGCTGTCAATGTAAATCGCTTCTATGGATCCGCTCAGACATGCAACGGCAAAACCTTTGAGAGTGAACGCACCGATTAAAAGCAGAGGGAAACGGACGAGAAGCAGGGCAGCGTAGTATCCAAGCATCCCCACGACGCCAACGAGACCGCTTGTCTTTCGTCCAAACCTATCAGCAATATAGCCAGTGGGAACTTCGAGGATGAACTTGCTCACTTGATATGCAATCATCATGCTAGAAATCGCCACTATCGAGAATCCGACGAATTCAAGGTAAACCGTCAGAAAATACAAAATGGTGCTGAAGTTCGACAGAAAAACGAACGTCATATAAAGCAAAACCGTACGGTTTTTCATGCTCCGCCCTCCAAGAGTCAACAATCTGAATCGGAATCTTGGAAAAGCATGAGGGCAAAGCCGTCAGTCATGTGTTACAAGGCGTCAACATTCACTTGACAACACGAGGCCAAATGGCCTCACGAAGCAAGATGACGCAATAGGTGAAGAAATACCGTCTGGTGTCGATCGGTCCAGGCATTTTGTCGATAGCAAAAGTAGATGGGCAAGGCTACGTCATGCGAGCCTTCAATAGAGCACTCGCTCACTTCCAATCCATCTGATGCGAGAGAAGAGCCAGAAAAACTCAATATCAATCCCCCGGCTTGAAGAAACTCAGCCTGCGCCCTGCTTCCGTATTCGACATCGCGAAAGCGGAAATTAACCAGCTGAGCTTCGGGACATTGATTGATTGCATTGAGACAGGGTGACAAATTAATGGGAACAGCGAGCCTGCCGCCCAGTAACTCACGAATGGTCATAGCGTCAACAGATTGATGACCAGCTGGGCATGAAAGAACCCTGAGCTCCTTTTCACCCATATATTTTGAAGAAAGGACGCTGTCCCGTGGTTCCTCAAACGAGATAGCCGCGTCCGAAATTCCAAGTATAAGTGATTCAAAGCATGTTGCCGTTGGCTGATGCCACACATCAAGATGAATCTGAGGGTGCGAGCTTTCAAACGAGTCGTACCAGTTTTCGGAAAAAAGGAGCCCCCGCCCGTGAAGACAGGGGGCGTAAAGACGGAAATGGCCGTCGGGCGAAACGCCGCCGTTCCCCGATTGAGCGTACTTTTTGAGATCGTCGACTTGCGCCAGGATCACGCGTGCACGACGCGCAAATTCTCTGCCCGCCGGAGACAAAACAGCCTCCCCCGCCGATCGGTCGAGCAAAACAATCTGATACTCAGATTCCAACTTTTTTATTGCCGACGAAACGGCCTGCGGACTCACGTGAACGGCGCGAGCTGCTTTGCGCACGCCGCCATAGTTCGCTACAGCTTGAAGGTATTCGAGTTGAGAGAGCTGCATAGATTACTCCAAAGGCAGCCAAGTCGACGGCCTACGCGCCCTCAGATGAGGTTCTCGCCCAGGTTCTTGCCACCGAGAACGTGCATGTGGAAGTGCATGACGGTCTGGCCGGCGTTGACGCCCTTGTTGGAGATGACGCGGAAACCGTCCTCCAAGCCCTTGGCCTTAGCGACCTCCTGGATGGCGTGAGCCATGGCGCCCATGGTCTCGGCAGGTACGTTGTCGGCGATGTCACCGTAATGCTTCTTGGGGATCACGAGCGTATGGACCGGCGCCTGGGGATTGAGGTCGTCGAAGGCGATGACCTGGTCATCCTCATAGACAACGGTCGAGGGGATCTCGTGGTTGGCAATTTTGCAGAAGATACAATCGCACATAGTTGGTTCCTTTCTCACAGACCAAGGTAATTATATTTGGTCGGGATGGCTAGAACGAGAGGTTGTCGTCGGTGTTGGCGGCTTCGCCGTCGGCGAGCACGTCGTTGCCGTCGACGTCCTTAAGAAGCACCGAGACCTTCTGCTCGGCATCGGACAGGCGGGTGCGCAGGCTCTTGAGGAGCTCGACGCCGCGGGTATAGCTCTCGAGCGATTCCTCGAGCTCCATATCGCCCGACTCCAAGCTGCGAATGATGAGCTCCAACTCCTGCGAGGCCTGCTTGTACGTAAGCTGCTCGACCGGGGTTTTCTCTGCCATATCTGTTTCCTTTCCTAAAGGTTTATCGCTATGAAACGCGGTCTACTCGACCGTATCGACCGTTGCCGCAACGTTACCGTCTGCCATGCGCACGCGGATGGCGTCGCCGGGCTTAAAGGTCTTGGCGCTCGTGGCCACCCCATCATCGCTGTACGCGATGGAATAGCCGCGGGCAAGCACCTTGAGCGGCGACAGGGCATCAAGCGACGCGGCAGCTCGGCCCAGGTCGGACGCGGGCTTGCTGAGCATCGAACGTCCCTGATGCTCCAGACGGGAACTCGCAAGCGTGAGCGCATGGCGCTTGCCATCGAGCCCCGAGGTGCTTGTAACCAGACGCTCGGGCAAGCGCTCAAAGTTGGAGCGGAATGTCCCGACCGAGCGTACTATGGCGCCCGACAGGCGATCAGCAGTCAGCGCAAGCTCCGATTCGCGACGCTCAACCATAAATGTGGGGTCGTTGAGGCACGGGCGGCACGCAGCCGCATCGAGTGCATCGCCCAAGCGAGCCGAATAGGTATCCCAGGCACGGCGACCACGCTGATCGAGCATCTCCAGGTCGACCTGGGCCGACCCAATCATCGATGCCATCGCGGCACCCAGGCGCTGATGGCGCGCCTCGAGTACATCGGCCAACTCCGTCATAGCCGGCGCCACCGATTCTGCCGCCGCCGTGGGCGTGGAGGCGCGGCGGTCGCTCACCATGTCGCAAATCGAGGTATCGGGCTCATGGCCAATGCCGGTCACCACGGGCACAGGACAAGCCGCCACCGCACGGGCAAGCTCCTCGTCGTTGAAGGTCATGAGGTCCTCGAAGGAGCCGCCGCCGCGCACCAGCAAGATGCAGTCGGGCGCTGGCGTGATGGCGGCGGCACGGCGCAGGCCCTCAATAAGCTCGGCCGGCGCACCCTCGCCTTGAACCTTAGCGCCCACGCAGACGAGCTCGACGAGCGGGTTGCGACGACGCAATGTGCGCTTGACGTCGTCGATTACGGCACCCGAAAGCGAGGTAACGACCGCCACGCGGGAGCAAAACACCGGGATGCGGCGCTTACGCGCTTCGTCCATCAGGCCCTCGCGGCGTAGCTTTTCGGCCAGTTGCGCCACTTGTTGACGCAGCAGACCCTCCCCCGCCAGCGAAAACGAGCGAGCGACAAAGCTCATGCGGCCCGTGGCCTTATAGAGATTGAAGCTGCCCTTAAAGCTCACCTGCATGCCGTCGCGCAGATCGAACGTGCGCTTGAGATAGGCGCCCTTCCAGATGATGCAGTCGACGGCCGCCGAGTCGTCCTTGATCTGAAAGTAGCAGTGGCCGCTTCGGGCGTTGGGACCACGAAAACCCGTGACCTCGCCCAAAACGCTCAGCTGCGGAATGGCATCGAGCGCGCCGGCGGCGATCTCCACCGCCTGGCTCACGCTGAGCTCCTTGCGCTCCTGATCGTCCGAACCGTCGAACTCGGCGGAAACGGCATTGCCGGTTAGATTCCAGCCCGCCACGCAGCCTCCTTTCGTCATCGTGCACATGGGCTCCGGCCCTGCGCAAATTCAAGTCCAACACATAGTACAGCGCCGCGGGGACACGAATCCCCGCGGCGCCTGCCTGTCCCATTTGTTATCGGTTGGAGTTTCTGTTGTAGCGAGCCATAAGATAGAGCAGCTGAATAATCGAGGTGAGCGCCGCAGCCACATAGGTAAGCGCGGCGGCCGTCAGCACCTTCTTGGCACCGTTGACCTGCTTGGAGCTCATACCCGACTGCTCAATATACGCCACGGCACGCCGGCTGGCGTCAATCTCGACCGGCAGCGTAACCAGTTGGAACAGCACGCTAAACGAGAAGAAGATCAGTGCGAGGGTCGTGAGTCCCGCGATGTTCATAAACAGGCCCAAGAGCAACACGATGGTCCAGGTGTTCTGGGTAAAGTTGACGACCGGCACGAGGGCGGTGCGAACCTTCATCATGGCGTAACCGCTTTGACGCTGGGCGGCATGGCCCGCCTCGTGGCAGGCGACGGCAACGCTTGCGACCGACCCGCCCGAACGGTTGGCATCCGAGAGATACAGGTTATTGTCCTGCGGGTTGTAATGGTCGGTGAGCTCGCCGGCGACACCCTTGATACCCACGGCGTTGCAGCCGTTGGCGTCGAGCATGCGGCGAGCGACCGTGGCGCCCGTGTCGCCGTCCGAGCGAACCTTGGACCAGGTTTTGTACGTCGAGTTGATATAGTTCTGTGCGGCAAGACCAATCACCGTGCAGACAAGAACAACCAGCAGGTACAGCGGGTCGATGCCAAAGCCGTACCCATAGTAATAAGGCATGCGAATTCCTCCGAATCGAGTTACACGTTGGAGGCATTCTACCCACTCAAGCGGCTAGGCTTCCTTACAGCAATTCAATTTTGCCATCTTTGACCGTCAACCCCATGTTGCCCGAGAGCAGATCGTCCAGGCGCGAGCCCACAAGCTCAAAGCGCCAGCCTTCGCGCAAGGGGCTCTGCTCGGGATGCTCAATGTAGTCGGCCAGGTCATCGCGCGAGGCAATGACCGAGGTCGCCACTCCCGAGCGTTCGGCAACCAGGCGGATGAGCGCGTACATGAGATCCGTCACGCTCTCCAACTCCGGAGAGATCTGGCGATGCCCGCGCACCATGAGCGGCAGGCGATCGTGCGGGCAGCTTGCGCCGCGCTTGATGGCCATGAGCGCACCGTCCACGTCGCGCTCCCCCAACTGATCGGTACCGCGAATGCTGCGGAACTCCTCAACGCGCACGGGATTGCGTTTAACGAGCGCAAGCAGCGTGTCGTCGGACATGACCCATTTGCGCGGGATGTTGCGGCGCTCGGCGCGGTCCTCGCGCCAGGCGGCGAGCTCGCGCGCGATACCCAGCTGGTGACGACTGCACGAGTTGATGCGTTTGACCTTGCGGAACGCCTCGTGGCGATCGGCGCGATAGTGCGACTCGTCAGCCAGCGGGCGCAGCTCGTCGAGCACCCAGTCCACGCGGCCCAGCTCGCGCAGGCGGCTCATCATCTCGGTATAGGCCACGATCAGATACTTGACGTCATCGATCGCGTACTCAATCTGCTTATCGGTCAGCGGGCGACGCGACCAGTCGGTCAGTGACTCGGTCTTGGGCAATGAGACGCCGCAAAACGTCTGCACGAGCGCGCCGTAGGAAATCTGCTGACGCTCGCCCAAAAAGGCGGCGGCCACCTGCGTGTCAAAAATCGGACGCGGCAGCACGCCTACGGTATGGAGCATGACCTCCATATCCTGCGAGCAGGCGTGGAAGACCTTGGTCACGCTCTCGTCGGCCATAAGCTCGGCCAGCGGCGATAGGTCGTCGATTACCAGGGGATCGACCGCTACGCTCTCGGCAGGGGTGGCAATCTGAACCAAACACAGACGCGGATGGAACGTGCGCTCGCGCAAAAACTCGGTATCGACGGCAATCGCGTCGAACTCACGGGCGCGCTGGCAAAAGTCGAGTAGAGCCTGATGTGTGGAAATGTACATATCAACCCATCGAATAAGGTTAGGCCCGAAAAACACGGGTAGGATATCGGCATTGCCTTACAACTATACTCGGTTAGTCACAGAACGGGAACGTAAGTATGCGCTGCCTTATCATCCACAACCCGGCATCGGGCCCCAGCTCAGATGAAATCTACGCATTCACGCACGCCCTCGCGCAGGGCGGCGACGAGGTCGTGATGCGTTTTATCGGCGATGGTATGGAACCCGAGGATGCCGTGGCGGACGTGCGCGAATTCGATCGCGTGGTCGTTTCGGGCGGCGACGGCACCGTCTCCAACGTGCTCGACCAGATGCGCGGGTGCGGTGTCCCCACGCTCGTCTTCCCCTCCGGCACGGCCTGCCTGTTCTTCAACAACATTGGCAACGCCCCCGAAGCCGCGGCGCTCGCCAAGGCCTGCCGCGCCGGTCGCACGGTCAAAGTGGACATGGGCGAGCTCTTTTGGCTCGACGAGGACGGCAACGAGAAGCGCCACGGCTTTATCATCATCGCCGGCTCGGGCTTCGACGCCGAGATCATGATGAAGGCCGCCCCCACCAAAAACGACATCGGCGAGATCGCCTACTTCCTCTCCGCGCTCGCCACGCCCAACCCCACGGTGGCGCACTTTACGATTGAGCACGACGGCATTGTCGAGGAGCTCGACGGCATTTGCTGCATGGCCGGCAACACCTCGGTCATCCAAAACGACATCAACCTGTTCCCCGACTGCCGCATGAACGATGGCATGGTCGACATTGCGGTCATCGAACCCGTAAAAACTGTGCAGCTTCTACCGACTGTGATCACCGCCGCACTCGACCCCGCCGGCAAGGTACTCGGGCGCCCGCAGTTCAAGATCATCCAGACCAAGGAAGCCAAGATCACCTGCACCCCGTCGCTGGGCATGCAGTTCGATGGCGAGATCATCTCCAGCAACTCAGGCGTCTTTGGTGCCCGCGCACTTCCGCAATGCCTCGACCTCATCGTCGATGAATTCTCACCGCTTGGTAAATAGGAGGACCCCATGAACGACAATCCCCTGATCGGCTTTATTGTCATCGTCTTGGCCATGCTCGTCGGTTACGCCATCAACGTGATTCACCGCCGAAAGAAGTAATTCCACATTGGTCTGATATTCATCCAATTATCGTCTCTCCCGTTGTTTATGCAAATCCTAAACAGCGGGAGAGTTTTCTTTTTGACCGCCGTCTAATGCTTTATTCAGCTACAGTAAATGCAGGGTGCCTTTATTTAACTAAAGCCATAAAATGAGTATTATTATCCGTTCATCGTATATTTCTTCACGCTCATCGAGTAAAAGCTGTTGTCGAATGAATACTCTTTACACTTCCTTTAGGCTAATAGATGTATTTATTAGCTGAAATCCTGCACGGTTCCGCGGGGTTTCAACGGTTGGGAGGGATTATGAGGTTTACTCATCCTGTCAACACGCTCAAAAAGCTCGGCTGCGGCCTTGCGTTTGGAGCAGCGGCCATCATGGCCATGCCGACTTCGGCACTCGCCTGCACCCAGATCTACATGGGCAGCAAGCTCACGGCAGACGGCAACACGTACTACGGCCGTTCCGAGGACTTCGGTCCGCGCTATGTCAAGCACTTTGGCATTGAGCCCGCACACAAGGACGGCAACGAGTACACCTCGGTCGAGTCCGGTTTTGAGTACAAGTCCAAGGGCGCAACCTACCGCTACACCTTCGTTCGCGACAACCCCTCACAGTGGGAAGATCGCTACGACGCATATTCCGAGGCAGGCATCAACGAGAAGGGCGTCTCCTGCTCTGCCACGTTGAGCACCTCCTATAACGAGAAGGCCGAAGAGGCCGACCCCATCACCGAGGAGACTGGCATTGGCGAGTACAGCTATGCCAGCGTCATCCTGGGCGAGAGTGCCACGGCCCGCGAGGGCGTCGAGCTCATCGGCAGCCTGATTGACGAGCAGGGCGTCTGCTCCAACGACCAGATCATCATCGCCGACAGCACCGAGACCTGGCTGTTCGCCGCGCTTTCCGGCCATCAGTGGATTGCCATGAAGCTCGCCGATGATATCGCCTCGCTCAACCCCAACATCGGCAACCTCACCTATAACGTCGACCTCGATGACACCGAGAACTGTCTCCATTCCGAGGGCATTGAGTCCATGCCTAAGGAGAAGGGCTTTGCCGAGTACACCGACGGCAAGTTCGACGTCGCCAAGACCTACGGCGAGGAGATCAGCGAGGCTGGTATGCACCAGTGGTCGCGCTATATCCAGGGTCGCGATTACTTCATGGCTCCGCTTGCCGAGGGCACCGACTACGAGATCGTCAAGGACGAGCGCGAAGACGCTCGCGCGACGACCGGCGCCCTGGTCCACGAGATGCAGCCGCTGTTCTTCCAGCCCGGCAAGTCCGACTGGAACACCTTTGAGATGATTCGTTCCTTCGCCGCTCGCGGCGAGAATGTCGCCGGCCTCAACGCCAACACCGACGGCGCCTATGCCATCGGCTCCAACCGCAACACCGAGATCCACACCTTCCAGATCCGTCACGGCATGGATCCCGAGATCGCGACCATTCAGTGGGAGATGCTCTCCAACGCCGAGTTCTCCGTCGCCATCCCTCTCTACTCCGCACTGCTCACCGAGGTCAGCCCCTACTTCAGCGATCAGGATGTCTCCTTCGATCACTGCGAAGAGGAAGACGTCGTGAACAACGAGGAGCCCAAGAACTCCATCAACTACGTCCTCATGGACATCAACACGCTCGCCTATGAGAACCGCGACCACTGCGCCACCGGCGTCCGCGCCTATCTCGATGCCCTGCAGAAGGAACTCATCGAGCAGAACCTGACCGTCGACGAGGCCATGCAGGCCGAAGAAGGCACCGAAGCCCGCACCGCCCTGGCCAACAAGGCCGGCAAGGCTGCAACCAAGAACACCTATGTTAAGTGCAAGGCCATGCTCGAGGAGATGCGCGACTACCTCAAGGAGGGCGATTTCTCCGAGGAGTTCGTCCCGAGCGACTACGATGCTGACAACGACTGCCTGGTCGAGTCCATCACCTACGCCGACGAGGCCCTTTCCGATGAGGACGTGGCCGAGCCCGAGGCCGAAGAGGAAGAGGTCACCGAGGAGAAGTCCGAGGGCAACAACATGGCCGCCATGGCCGTTGGCGCCGTCGTCATCATCGGTGTCTGCGCCTACGTGATCTATCGTCGCAAGAAGGCCTAAGGCCCTCATGTCCTAGCTGAGCGGGCAAGGCAGCAATGGCAGGCTCGCCCGCTTAACCCGCCTTTTGACCGACGGGAAACCCGCCTGAAATCTTTTCAAAAAAGATTTCCCCGCACACACTTTGCTGTGCTATAGTGCAGCGCAACAGCAACTAGGTGCGACCGTACCATGGCATCACGAAAGGAGCCACCGACATGAAGAACGCGATGAAGTCTCTCAACAACTGGTGGTGGCGTGATGCGAATACGATCGGTCGACGGTGAGTCCCTCACGCCTGTTTTTGCGCTCTAGGTGATTGGAAGGCCTCCGGTTTCGACCGGGGGCCTTTTTCTATCTCGAGCCCGATCGCATTCGCATCACGCGCCTCCGCTTTTCTCTTGCACTCCCATTCCGAAAGGATTTTCACCATGTCTCAGAACACCACCGCCACCCAGCCCCGCACCGTCCAGACCGCCGATCGCGGCAAACTCGATGTCCGCGCCCTCGTCCTGCTCGCCATCCTGCTCGCCGCCGGCTTCATCCTCAACTTTACCGTCGGCAAGGCAATCTCGGGCATCTCGGGCGGCATGATCAGCCCCGAGTTCATCATCTCGGCCTTCTGCCTCACCATCCTGGTCGTTCGCCCCAACATCGGCCAGGCGCTCGTCATTGGCCTCATCTCGGCTGCCGTGATCCAGATTACCACCACTTCGCCGTTCGTCGATTTTGCCGCCGAGGGCATCGCCGCCATGCTCATGGCCGGCATCGTCAACGCCGCCGGCAAGGACGGTCAGGTCAAGCCCGCCATCGCCATTGTCGCAACCTTCCTGACCACCTTTGTCTCCGGCGCCATCTTCATGGTCATCAAGATGGCCATGCTCGGCGTGGTCGGCGAGCTCGCCGCCGCCATGTTGCCCGTCGTCGCCATGACCGCCGTCTTTAACGCCATTCTGGTCGGCGCCCTCTACCTACCCATTCAGAAGGCCCTGAAGCTCAACTAACCCACTCGGCTTTACGAGCCACCCCATCTTGGCGTTCATTCGTCGCTCGCGTACCCAAGTACGCTTCGCTCCTCTTTCGCGCCAACCTGGGGCCCCTCGTAAAGCCGTCTCCGTGCTCCACCACCAAAGACTGTCCCAAACAACTAGCTCTTGGGGACGTTCTTAAACGACTAGTCATTAAAGAACGTCCCCGATGACTATGAAAGGTATCCATGGAAACGATCATCAACGTCGACGATGTCTCGTTCTCCTATGGCACGCAGACCGAGCAGGCGCTCAGCCACATCTCGCTCAGCGTGAACAAGGGAGATTTCATCGGCATCATCGGGCCCTCGGGCGCCGGCAAGTCCACGCTTGCCGCTTGCCTGTCGGGTGCCGTGCCCCACCACTACACCGGCACGTTCTTTGGGTCCGTCATGGTTGACGGCCACGACACCTGCGAGGTCTCGTTGACCGACGTGTCGCAAATCGTCGGCAGCGTGCTGCAGGATATCGACACGCAGATGGTCGCCTCGGTCGTCGAGGACGAGATACTCTTTGGCCTCGAGAACTTTGGCGTTCCCCACGACCAGATCGAACAGCGCGTGAGCGAAACGCTCGAGACCGTCGGCATCAGCGACCTGCGCGACCGCGAGATCGCCACCCTCTCGGGCGGACAGAAGCAAAAGGTAGCCATCGCCGCCATCCTCGCCATGCGTCCGCGCGTTTTGGTTCTCGACGAGCCCACCGCGGCACTCGACCCCGCCAGCTCCACGTTGGTCTTCGAGACGCTGCATGAGGCAAACCGCGCACTTGGAATTACCATCGTCGTCGTTGAGCAAAAGGTCGCCCTGCTCTCGGAGTACTGCAACCGCGTGCTCGTGCTCAACCATGGCGAAATCGCGCTGCAGGGCGAGCCACACGAGGTTTTCGGGCATACCGACGAGCTCCGTGCCATCGGCGTCGACTGCCCTCGCGTCACGCGTATCTTCAATAGCCTCGAGGCCGATGGCCTGGTAAGCGGTACCCCTTGCTTGGATGTCGATGAGGCCGAGCGCCTGATTTCGGGCATCGTCGACCCCGCACGCGCGGCCAGCGAAGCCCAGGCGCCCGCCGGCTCCCCGCATGCACCGTCGTTGCGCCCGCACGCCAAGGACGCCGAACCCGTACTCACCTTCGACCATGTTGAGTTTGCCTATCCCAATGGCGGCGCCGCCGTACACGACCTCAACCTGACGCTCTATCCCGGCGAGCTCGTGGGCATCGTCGGCCAAAACGGTGCCGGCAAGACCACGCTCACCAAGCTGCTCACAGGCCTGCTTAAGCCCGCCTCGGGCAGCGTGCGCGTTACGGGGCTGGACACCGCAGCCGTTCCCACGAGCCGCATCGCCCGCGAAGTCGCAACCCTCTTCCAAAACCCCGACCGCCAGATCTGCAAGGATACCGTACTCGACGAGGTCGCTTTTGGCCTGGAGCTTGCCGGCATCGACCGTGCCGAGGCTCTGCGTCGCGCTCGACTCGTTATCGACCGCTTTGGCCTGCCTGCCGATGAGGCACCTTTCTCGCTTTCGCGCGGCCAGCGACAAATGGTGGCGCTTGCCTCCGTCGTAGTTGTTGAGCCCAAGATCGTCGTGCTCGACGAGCCCACGAGCGGCCTTGATTACCGCGAGTGCATGACCGTCATGGAAACGGTGCGCACCATGGCCGAGCGCGGCTGCGCCGTTATCATGGTCTGCCACGATATGGAAGTTGTTTCCGACTTTGCCGAGCGTATCGTAGTAATGGCCGACGGTCGCATCCTCGACCGCGGCCGCACGCACGAGCTATTCTCGAACATCGATCTCATGCGGCGTGCCTACGTGGAGCCTCCCCAGGTTATTGAACTCTCGCGCCGTCTGGCATCTTCCGTCTCGCCCGCTTTTGCGCAGGTGAGCGAGGTCACCGATGTCGTTCGCATTACCAAGGAGATGGTCCGCCGTGGTTAACGTCATCGACTACATGCCGGGCGATACGCTGCTGCATCGCCTGAACCCCGTCGTCAAACTGGGCCTCGCCGCCGCCATCATCGTCGGCATCTTCTTGTCCGACACCTACGTGGCGCTGCTGGGCTTTTTGGCACTCACCCTTGCGCTGGGCGCCTATGCCGGTGTCGTCGACCGTCTGTTCTCGCTGCTCAAGTTGCTGATTCCGCTCGCGCTTATCATGCTGGTGCTCCAGCTGGCCTTTATGCGCGATGGCAACGTTGTGTGGGGCTTTATCACCGACACGGGCCTCATCACAGGATCGAAGGCCTGCCTGCGCCTGCTGGGCGTGGCGTTACCACTCATCCTCATGCTCATGGTGACCAAGCTCAACGATCTTGCCAACGCCTGCGTCGAGGTGCTGCACGTGCCGTATCGCTATGCCTTCACCTTTACCACGGCGCTGCGCTTTGTGCCGGTGTTTGGTCAGGAGATGAACGCCATCATGGAAGCGCAGACCGCACGCGGCGTCGAGTACGACACCAAGAACCCCATCAAGAAGCTTAAGCTCATGCTGCCACTGTGTGTGCCGCTGCTCATCTCGAGCGTGGGCAAGACCGATGCCACGGCCTTGGCGGCAGAACAGCGCGGCTTCTATCTGCGCACGCGCGCCAGCTCGTACAAGCGCTACCCCATCAAGGGCCTGGACATCGCCGTACTCATCGTCAGCATCGCCCTCATCGCCATCGGCTTCCTGTTCTAGTTCGCCACCGACAGCAACCGCCCAACGCAAAAGGCCTCG
>USBK01000004.1:0-84919 GCA_900552895.1 uncultured Collinsella sp. | reverse complement strand
GTGAGCGGGTACAGGCGCGTGCCGGACCCGCCGGCGAGGATGATGCCTTTCATATTAAAATCCAATCCATTTTGATGTAGCTATCGCTGCTTCTTAAGTTTGGTCAAACATGAAGCAACGCTTTTCAGCGCAGAATGATTGAGCAAGAGATAGCCAACGTAGACTAATGCATACAGAATCGCCGCAGTTCCACCAGATAAAAGCTCAGCGAACAAGACGAAAGCGACTGTAAGCAGGATCTCCTGAAACGGCCTAGTTGAACCCGGGGCGCAAAGCTGTTCGTTCAGATAGAGCTCGGACCACAACGACCTGCCAATAATGCAGATAACGGCGCCACACAGGACGGCGTCGAGCGAGTTAAGGACAAGAACACCGAATATCGAAAAAACAGCGCTACAAATAACAGTGACGATATTCAACTTCAGGAGCAGCTGTTCTTTACGAAGTACCTTGAAATAGGTAGTACAGCAAAGGCTCATCTTTGTATTGAAGACGCATATCGGAAGTAAGAGCGCAAAGTATTTGAGGCTTTCGGCATATTGAGGAAGCCATATCCCCAAAAACCAAACCATAGGGAAATAGAGTAAATAGATCGCAGGGAAAATAAGCTCGATAGAATTCCTTATGCCAATGTAAAAACGAACCCTCTCATCTTCAGAGCCTGTCCTAAGGGCAGGAAATAAAACCATACTCGCCTGTGAGACGAAGGTGATGAAGAAATTCACCAGAGAGAGGGAGAACGAAATTTTTGCAAAGGCGACGATACCCCAAAAATGATCGATAAGAAACCTAGATACCCCGAGGATTAGTGTGTCGGCGATGTTCGCAATCATCAGCTTCACGCCGACGATGATACTGCGGATGCCGTCCTTAAGCGAATTGCCAAAAGACACTGATTTAGCGCGTAGGATATCCCTGCCCATCCAAGAGCAATATATGAGCGCAATAATTTTCGAAACGAGATACGCGTAGACATAGGGATGGTAGTCCGAAACCTTAAATCCAATTAAAACAAGGAGCGGAGCCAGAAACACCAGCCTGTCTAGCATTGTAGAAAACGAAAAAAGCTTAGTTTCGTTCATGGCCTGAAAGACAAAGCCCAAATAACTTGTCAGGTTATATACGACGGTGTAAAGCGCGAAAGACGCGATAACAAATAACCGATTTGCATCATCGACGAGAGGCAGCGAAGCCAAAGTGATGCCGAGGCAAATCACTGCCTGGAAACAAGCACCGAAGATATACTGGGATTTGATTGAGCTCTTATCGATTTCATCACGAGAGAGACCCCCGTTAATCAGGTAGACACCATCATTCAGGCCAAGGTGAAAAAAGCCGGAATAGGTCGTATAAAACATGAACAGTTGCCAGTATCCATAATCAGCAACGCCAACGATTTTCGGCACGAGCAGCGACATGACGACACTGACCGATAGAGAAATAAACTGTGCAGCAAACGCAATCATAGTGTTGCGTGCGATAGACGAATAATTCATTCAACCTCGTTTGTTTAAACTAGCAACCTTGATTTATTCAGAAATCAAAATAGGGCCTGACTCGCACAAATCTGAATACCGAGCACTCGTTCTACCCAGAACGAGTCCACAGGAAACAAACAAGATGACCGTTGGCACCCACCAACCAAGCTCGCAATAAAACATGAGCTCCGCGCAGCATATGCAGGAAACGGAAAATAGTACTTGATCGAGTTCGCAACCCGACCTGAACGAACCGATACCAGCGGAAATTAGCAAGAATACAAAACTACAAATTCCAAGAAAACCATATTCATACAGCATTGCAAGGAAACCATTATCCACCGTTGAAAAACCGCTAATTTCAACCGTCGTGCCCAGCATAGTCATGCGACTACTGCCATAACCATTTCCAGTAAGCCAAAACAGCGGCCTGCTTAAAAAGCTATGAATAATATAGGCAATGGCTCCGGAACGCTGGCTATATGAAACATCAGTTTCAAGCTCACCAAATCGAGAAGCCACAAAGTTAAACAGTCCAAACTTGTAGAGAATGAAAACGAGTAGCAATACAGCTGGAACTAAAAGCGCAATTAAATTCCATTTAGAATACTCGGGGTTCTTTAGGCGAAAGATCAGGTACACCGATGCTAAAGCAATGAGAATAATCCACGCGCTACGACTCTTTGTCAGAAGCAGAGCGACCAAAAGAACTACAGAGTATAAGAGACGTTTCATCCTGCCCGTCTCCAATTTATAGTTGATTACAACAGCAATAACTATCATTTGGCCAAATACGATTGCATGACCGAAAAAACTACGCAGTCGATACAAGGATGGATTATCAATCGTTACAGTTTGCAGAAAAGAAAAGGAACCATTTGTAACTAGTCGTTGACCTAAAACAATTTCAAGGACAAAGCTAAATAGGCAGGCGAACACCATAACGTTGCGAAGCATAAGCAATGCAGACTCAACCCAGTCATCGTTCTTTACTTTGCCGTAAATATAACCAAGAAGGATGCAAAAGAAATACGAGCAGACCGTAAGGAGGGATTCATTAATGCTTCGGGACGTAAACGCAATGGCAGAAAAGAAAACCATCGCGCCCATAACGACAATGGGAATAGCGTTATTTAAAAACACTTTGTAGAGGCGCCCAGAAAGAACTTCTTTGAAAACGAGCAATCCTAGAACAGAAAAAAATAGTCCTTTAACGGGAGAAATGACACTTAAGATTGCGGCAAAAATCAAAATAGTGAATTCATTAGTAAATAGCTCAAGCATTCTAAACACCTACTTACTGTCACAGGAACTGATTAAGACCTTAAAATCACCAAGCAGGGAACGATTTGACAGTTCATACTTACGGTATTTTAGAATGGTGCCTAAATCACTTATTTTTAGGCCACCTACGAGCAAGTGCAAACGGGCATTTAAAACAGAACCGTAATGCTCTATATGTGAAGAAGTTATACGATAATCGCCAGGATTACTACTGCAGTATTCTTCTAAAACCTTAGAAAATCTCAAGCACATCCCTATCTCAGCAACACGAGATTTCTTGTCAATATGTCGCATCTCAGTTGCATTAGAGTCATGCCTGCGGAACCGAATCAAGGGCTGATTTAGAAGTCTGAGAGTCCCCTTCAGTAATGAGAAGCGCCATAACATACCGTCATGCGCAAAATCATCCTGCCAATATGGCATGATTTCCCTTATAAAACTAGATTTAACGGCATACGAACATCCAGGGCGCCGTACCGACATAAACTTGCTATCGAAAACCGGGGTCTCCAAATCGTCCAGAGGTTTGGAATCATCGACAGCACCATAGACTGTTACCTTTTTACCGCCGCTCTCATAAAACGGCTCGACGGCGCAGCTGAGAACCTCAATCGAGGGGTCCTTCTCGAGGATTGAGGACATCACAGCGATTTTATCGAGTTCCCAAATATCATCCTGGTCGCACGGGAAGACGATTCCATCGTCTATAGATGCAAGGTCAAGAAGCCGTTTAAAGCTCTTGCGCCAGCCGAAATTCGAGCTGTTCTTGTTGACGGTCCAATTAGCGAGTGCGTGTTCCTCGATGTATTCGCAGATGAGATCGAACGATCCATCTGTCGAGCAATCATCCGCGATCACCACCCGATCCGGAGACACGGTCTGAAGTCGCAAGCTGTCTAGCTGTTCAGTAAGATATCGTGTGCCGTTATAGACTGACATCACAACCGTAACCATTAAAAACCTTCGTCCAATTAAAGTTCAGCCATTAGCTGATCGTAAATATTGATAAGACGTTCAACATACGCGATCTTTTTGAGATGGCTAAAGTCCGCCTTCTCAACTGCCTCCCTGTAACGCGAGTAAACATCAGAATCGAGCATATTGACCATTGCGTCAGATAGCGACTCCACACTACCTGCGTTGAAGACCTCGCCGAGACCTTTTGACATCACAAAGGAGGCCGCATCGCCGACATCCGAAACAATACATGGCAGGCCGGCGGCAATCATTGCTTCATAAGCGACGAGCCCGAACGTCTCTCGGCAAACAGAAGGCATGACGATAGCGCGAGATTGTTTCATGACGGAAAGAACTTCATCATGAGGCAAGGAGCCCATGAATCTGATATCTGGATAGCTATCCGACAACCTCTTCAATTCGGTACCGTCGCCAATGACGATCGCATTCACGCCCGCCCGACAGGCCGCTTCGCAAAACAAGTCACAGCCTTTCTCTGGACTTAAGCGGCCGACGAATAGGTATGCCGAAGAATCTCCTTCGGAATCATCTTGAAACTTAGCCGCATCAACATAGTTTAAGCAGTCATACCGTTCAGAATTCCACGCTAGATGAGGTTCGATCAATCGACGGCTGGAGTCGGAGACAAAGGCGACCGCCGGGCGAAGCGAGCCTAAGACATGGTTCTGCACGGAGAAACGAACGGACCGGTACAATTTTTGGGCATACGAGCGCTTGTCACAGTTGTGCAGCAGGCACTTCGGAGAACCGGGAGCGATTCCGCAGTTACAATGATTCACATAGTCGTAGAGCCCACCGTTAGAGCAAACAAGGAAGTACTCATGGGCAGTAATGAGACATTTGAAGCCCCGTCGCTCTATTGCCCTGAATATAGAGGGAGAAAGGGAGTGCGTCCAAGAATGCACATGAACGACCGCCGTTTCTGGGTCAAGCTGATTGAGCAAATCATCCAGCGCCGTTTCCGAGCGTCGGTTCCAGATGCCCTGAACAGCACCAGAGACGCCACCGTTCAAGACGTCGCCCTGCCCGCAATTAACGCAAATAACCCCCGATTCGACCAAAGCCGGATCGGGATCTCCCAGCGCTGAGAAGAAATAGCTGTTAAGCCCCATCTTTGCCAATGCCGAAGCTGTCTCGATTGCGATTTTTGAAGCTCCACCCCCGATATGGGGACGGTCGCAAATCGTAATCGCTGTGGTAAGGCTACTCATGCGCGTTCCCAGGTATAATGGATCGGACCAAACGTTTTACGCCCAACCGCATCGACGGCGGAAGCATTTTTTTCACACGGTCGAAAAGGCTCACTTTGGGAACCAAGACAGAATCAAAGATCCCCGACCCCAGTGCCTCATACTGAGCGATGACCGCATCGCGCCTCTCTTCAAGTCCTGAACGCTTATTAGGGTCTTCATGCAGGAGCACGTCATCCGCTGCAACGTCGTTGTTAGAATAGGCAACGCAATCGACTATCTCATCAATCAGCTTGGCGCCGCGCTCGGTCTTCACGATAACGGCTGAAATGCCCTTCTCAGGATACACGCAGTCTCGGGCTGACTCAGAACGCCAGGAGTCGCCGAGGATAATGTCAGCGGGACTGTCGCACCCTCTGAAGGGACAACTATAGCAAGACGATCTGCTGATCATGCCTTTGATATAGGACCCATAAAACGGGTCGAATGCGGCGGGCCTCTTTATAATCCTGCCGTCGGACAACTCAATCTTTATGTTATGGCCCCAACCGAATTTCGATTTATCTCTAAAAGTCAGTGCGGTGACATCGGACTTCTCCCGAAGCTCAAGCCAGTCAACATAGGAACGAAACATGGAAGAGCTTGGTACACCGTGGCAAACAACGCTGACGGTTGTCAGCCCATCCATCGGCTTACCCAAATAGAGAAGCAGCGCGGAAACCTGGCAGGGAGTACCGCTAAACAGTACATGCTTGCCGGATTTCAGATCGTTGAGCACATCGGGGTACGATTCACTCGCATCGCTCTGGACATATTTGGACTTTTGAAGGAGCGCAATATCGGCAAGATCGGATATACCGATATGCCTAACGCAATCAACACCGTCCCAAGCGGCGCCGTAAACACGCCCACCTTTCTCAAGAACCCGCTTCGCGAGAAGAGAGAAGACGCCGCCGGACGAACTCTGCGCGAGCTCGTCAGAATCACCACTCTGCAAAACAGCGGCGCGAATGACCTCCGAGTCCGCATCAACTCGGTTTTCCGCCGGACAGGAGCGCAGGCATAGGCCACAGGAAGTGCATTTGGCTGCATCCACCACGGGATAATCAAAACCATCGGGCGAAGGATGCATTTCAATAGCCGAAAAAGGGCATTTGGCCGCACATGCTCCGCATCCAAAACAGGCTTGATGAGAAATTATGGCGATGTTTTTGTTCAAGCTGACTCCCCCTATTGTTCGAGAGCATCCAAGAGCCAATTTTTCGAGAACGAGATGAGTGACTCCACATCCGACAGACGTCTTTCATACCCCTCGATTTCAGTAGCATGCATGTGGCTTTCATAGCCATCGAGTAGGCGATCTTCAGTGTTCGAGAGCCTCGCGAGGCTCTCGACTCGGGAATTCTGAGAGCGTTTGTCGGTCTCCTCAAATCGCTTGAAGCAGTAATAGTCCTTGCGAAAGATTTGGGAGAATAGCGTACCGTGCAACGAATCGGTCAGCACGAACCGCGCACTCGCCAAATACGCGAGCCATTCATCGGGACCAAGCCCGTAGCGTGGATTAAGCTCCTCGTCGACTGCATTTTTACCTGAACCAACAAGCGTCACAACTTCGCAGCCGAGCTCCTTCGAAATCGATTCGACCGCTTTCCTGTAAAACGGCCTATCCCCAAGAAAGTAGCAGACAATTTTACCGGGCTCAGGACATTTTCCGTCAATGAGAGGGGCCCAGTCCTCCTTCGACAGAAGCAGGACAGGGTCCACGACCTGTGAGGGACGCTCAAGACCGAGTGATTCGACAAAATCCGCACCGGCATCTTCGCGAACAGATACGGAACTGAAAGATTTAAGAAGATTAGCAATGATCCTCTTCTTCCTCTCTGTGGTGTTCGTAACACCGAAGCTGGGCGCATACGCGATTCGCTTATCACTGTCGCTCAGAAAGGAGAAATAGAAATTCCTGTTCAAAAGATATGGCGACCAAATCTGATCCGATCCACAGACGTACGCATCGTATTTCCCCCGCAAGCCGACCAGTCCGTCTGTATCGGTAATCCGTTCAGTAGTAACGATATTCTGGCTTAAAAAGCGATTGAAAACATCAGCGGTCGAGGAACCGAAGTCGTCATGCTCCTTCTTACGATTGAGCAGCTCATGTGCTTTACCGGCAAACAAATCGAAGGAATTTCGGTTGATCGCCCAGTTCAGTAGCTTTTCTTTGACGCAGGGGAGATAGTCGGCGTCAACAACATCATGACCCTCGGACTTCAAGAACTGCTGCAGAGCATAAGCCTGGAGCAACGTGCCGAAATTTTGGTTATGGAGCCACGTTAAAATACAGATTTTCATTAATTCACCGTTTCAAATAGCTTCAGGTAGTACTCTTCAAGCTTGGGCGCCGCCTTAAAGATGTCATAAGATTCAAACCCCGGAGATGAATGAGGATCGGAGCGATCAAAGACATCCCTGCGGGCGGCAAGGATCGCGTTGGACCACCCCTCGACGCCCATACTCAACGGAAGGAAGCTGCACCGACTGGATAACGCAACATCGTTGGGGACCCTTTCAGAGCAGATGCACGGGAGACCGGAAGCCTGGGCCTCAATCGCGACCATTCCGAGGCCCTCGTACAGGCTGGGGAGCACGAATAAATCGAGCGACTGATAGACGTCCTGCACATCAGAAATCTGGCCGAGAAAACGCACCGCCGAGGCAATGCCAAGTGAGCATGCCTTTTCCTCCGCTTGAGGTCTCAGTTTTCCATCGCCGCAGACGACAAGGATGGAATCAGGATTCTGAGCATGCACTGCCTTGAAAACATCAAGCAAAAACAACTGGTTCTTCTGAGAGATGAACCTACCGATATTCCCCAATACCAGCGTATCGTCCTTCGCTCCGAGCTGAGCACGTCGCTCGTCCCTAATCGATCGATTGAAAGAAAAGTTGTTCAAATCGATAGCATTATTAAAAACAGTAAAACGGGATGAACCGAACAGCCATTTTCCAGCATGCTCGGTGCAGGCTGCCAAATCAGTCGGATACCTTGTTGAGAACAGCTTCAAAGAGCCTTTGATGACATTTTTAGCAAACTCCCCCTTTCCGCTTGTAGAGTGGCTGTGGGCTATACGCACAGGTATGCCCGCCTTCTTAGCAGCGCGAAGCGGAAAGACAGAAAGCGCATTGATATGGCTGTGCACAATCTTCCAGTTCTCTTCCTTAAAGAGGCGCTGAAGCTCTCGCTGGTATTCGACAACATGCTGGTAGGGAGGAATCTCAAAAACCCTGCCACCTAAAGATTCAATCTCCTCGCGGGGAACAAGCGTCGAATCGGAATCGACAAGAAAATCGAACTGCACTTTGCTGCGATCAATATGGCGGTAGTAATTCATGACGACGGCCTCGACGCCGCCGCCAACCATCTTGCCAACAACCTGAGCTACTCTAATCGGTTCAGCCATTTAGCAAGCACCGCCACCGGTAAAGACCTCAACGACCGTGAGGAGAACAATCTTCAGGTCCGTGATGGGACCGCGTTTGGCGATGTACTCGAGATCACGTCGAACCATGCCGTCGAAGTCGGTATCGTTGCGGTCCGTGACCTGCCACCAGCCGGTGATCCCGGGCTTAACCGCCAGACGCTGCAGGTCGAATTCTGTATACTCGGCCACCTCGTTGGGCAGCGGCGGGCGCGGGCCCACGACGGACATCTGGCCCAGGAACACGTTCACGAACTGCGGGAACTCGTCGATGGAGTGCTTACGGATGAACTTGCCGATCTTGGTGACGCGCGGGTCTTCCTTCATCTTGAACATGGCGCCGGCGATCTCGTTTCGCTCCTTGAGCTCGGCGAGACGCTCGTCGGCGTCCCTGTACATGGAGCGGAACTTCCACATGCGGAAGGTGGACAGGCTGCCGTCGCGGCGGGTCTGGCCCACGCGGATCTGGCTGTAGAACGGGTTGCCCTCGCTCTCCAGGCGGATGGCCGCGGCGAGCACCAGACTCGGAATGGCGATGACGGCCAGAACGCAGCCGCTGAACACAATGTCGAACACGCGCTTTACGGCGCGGTAGCCCAGGCGCGTGCGGTCCCAGTCCTTCACGGCCTGCATGCCCTTGTAGCGCATGCTCGCGTCGTCGCCGCTCATGGCCTGGGCGACCAGCACGGCCCCCACCGGCGCGTTTTGCCCTGTCACTTCTTTAGTAGTCAAGTTCAAATCCACGTCCCTGTTCCCAGGGACACCCCCCCCCCATCGATGAATTCAAATAACGAATGAATTACCAGCGCAACGTCTCCCTTACGTTTTGCTGGGCACGTCGAGCGCAAGCAGCTCCCTAAAAGCGAAGTCGCCTTCGCCCACGTCCACCAGGCACCAGCGTTTATGACGGTCGATCTTCTTTACACGGGCCTCTTGCCCCACCAAGGGCCCCTGCTCTATGTGCAGCACACCGTCTTCTATGCGCGCCACGCTGTTGCGCACCACGCCGTTATCGTCGAGCACGCTGCGGTACCAGTCCTGCGCATCGTCCGGCATGGGCGCATAGGCCCGCTCCTTACTGCCGGCAATGCGACAGCCAAAGCTCAGCTGAGCCAAAGCCTTGTCGAGCAGGGCAGCATCGCGCGTGGCGACGAAGAAGTATTCCTTGTACATGGGTTTGGTTTGGAGCGACCAGGCTCCGTCCCGCTTAAACCAGAACTCCTTTTGCATCACAAAAGCGTCTTGCATCAGCTCGTGCGGGATAATGCGACGGACCTTTTCGCAGGTCTCGCGTTCTTTACCATGGGGGGTGTGGACCAGATACCAGCGGACGCGGCCGCGCTGGCTTTTGGTGATAGCGCCGTTAAAAGCACCGGGCAGCTGCTCTTGGCGCCGCATTGTCCGTTCCATGTTCTCGCCCCCTTCTCCAGCTCCGCGACGCACGCAGATGCAGGGGCGTTAAGAACAGGCTTCTCGCTCGCAGCTAGGCGCAGTCGCAAAAGTACAGGTTTTTGTATCTTTCGACGTTGCTCATTATACGAGCAAACCGCTCACGTTTTACCAGATTGCACAAAATGCGCCGCGAATGGGCGCATCTCCATACCCCTCTACAAAAACCTGTACCTTTTTGCACAACAAAAAAGCCGCTCTAACCAGCGGCTTTTCTTCTATAGACAACAAAAAGGCGACCGCCCGCGAGGACGATCGCCTTTGTTAATTCTTGTATTGTTTGTGCTAGGCGCGGGTCTTGATCTCCTCGAGCACCTTGGCCACAAACTCGTCAACGCTCATCTGGACGGTCTCGTTGGAGCGATCGCGGACGGAGATGTTGCCGGCCTCGACCTCCTTCTCGCCCAAGATGAGCATGTAGGGCACGCGGTCGATGCTGCGAGCCTCACGGATCTTGTAGCCGATCTTCTCGTCGCGGTCGTCGCAGACCACGCGAATGCCGGCTTCCTCCAGCTTGGCGCACACCTCGTGAGCGTAGTCGCGGCTCTTCTCAGAGACGGGAAGCGCCTTGACCTGCACGGGAGCCAACCAAGTGGGGAACTTGCCCGCAAAGTGCTCAATCAGAATGCCAATGAAGCGCTCGATGGAGCCAAAGCACACGCGGTGCAGCATGATGGGGCGCTTCTTGGTGCCGTCGGCGTCCACGTACTCCAGGTCAAAGTTGAGCGGCATCTGGAAGTCGAGCTGCACGGTACCGCACTGCCAGGTACGGCCGAGCGAGTCCTCCAGGTGGAAGTCGATCTTGGGGCCGTAGAAGGCGCCGTCGCCCTCGTTGACCTCGTAGTCCATACCCAGCTTCTCCAGAGCGGTGCGCAGGCCTTCCTCGGCGCGCGCCCAGTCCTCGTCCGAACCCATGGAGTCCTCCGGGCGGGTGGAAAGCTCGACGTGATACTTAAAGCCAAACTTCTGGTACACGGAGTCGATGAGGTTGACAACGCCCACGATCTCGTCGGTCAGCTGGTCGGGACGAACAAACAGGTGGGCGTCGTCCTGGTTGAAGCAGCGCACGCGGAACAGGCCGTGCAGGGCGCCGCGCAGCTCGTGGCGGTGCACCAGGCCAATCTCGCCGGCGCGGATGGGCAGCTCGCGGTAGGAGTGCGGCTTGGAGGCGTACACCAGCACGCCGCCCGGGCAGTTCATGGGCTTAATGCAGTACTCTTCGTCGTCGATGACGGTGGAGTACATGTTGTCCTTGTAGTGGCCCCAGTGGCCCGAGGTCTTCCACAGCTGCTTGTTCATGATGAGCGGCGTGGAAATCTCCACGTAGCCGGCCTTGTGGTGGATCTCGCGCCAGTAGTCCAGCAGCGTGTTCTTAAGGATCATGCCGTTGGGCAGGAAGAACGGGAAGCCGGGGGCCTCGTCGCGCATCATAAAGAGGTCCATCTCGCGGCCGATCTTGCGGTGGTCGCGCTTCTTGGCCTCCTCCAGCATGTGCATGTGCTCGTCGAGCTCTTCCTTGGTGGCAAAGGCGACGCCGTTGATGCGGGTGAGCATCTTGTTGTCCTTGTCGCCCTTCCAGTAAGCGCCCGAGACGCCGGTTAGCTTAAAGGCCTTCAGCGCCTTGGTGTAGCAGATGTGGGGGCCGACGCACATGTCGATGTAGTCGCCCTGCTGGTAGAAGGTGATGCGGGCGTCGTCGTCCAGGTCGCCGATGTGCTCGACCTTGTACTTCTCGCCGCGCTCCTCCATAAGGGCGATGGCCTCGGCGCGGGGCTTCTCGTACACGGAAAACATGAGGTTCTCCTTGACGATCTTTTTCATCTCGGCCTCGATCGCGGGGAAGTCGTCCTCGCTGATCTTGACGCCCTCGGGCAGATCGACGTCGTAGTAGAAGCCGTTGTCGGTCGCGGGACCGTAGGCAAAGTCGGCCTCGGGGTACAGGCGCTTGATGGCCTGCGCCATGATGTGCGCGGCGGAGTGGCGGATGACGTGCGTGACCTCGTCCTGCGGGAGCTCGGCCACCGAACCGTCATTGTAGAGTGCCTTCATGGGTATGTTTTCTCCTCTCGGATGCCTGATGCAAGTGCGTGCGATGCGCTCGGCGTTTTAACTTGCATCATTATAGGCAGGTTGCCTTGGTATACAAGCGCCCGCCGCACCTTAATGGCACGGCGGGCGATTTTCTACGCATGCTTCATCGTGTGGGGGCGGCGCGGGGCGCGTGGCGGCCGTGGCTTGCGCGGGGCGCGCGGTGCCCGTGGCTTGCGGCCGGCCCGGCGATGGATGCGTTACTGAATGCGAGTTCGGCAGTAGGGGCAGACCTTCCAGTGCGCGTCGAGCGGGCGATGGCAGCTGGGGCAGACGTTGCGAACCTGGGTGTCGCACACCGGGCAGACGACGAAGTCCTTCTCGATGGGCGCACCGCACTGCGGGCAGGTGCCGTACTGGGCAAGCTGGCGCTCGCGCAGGGCCATGTCCAGCTCCTGCTCCTCGCGGTCGGACGCGTAGGAGTGCGGGCGCAGGACCAGGTAGGCGATGAGGCCCACAAACGGGATAAGAGCGATGATGCCCCATGCCACGTAGGCGCTGGCGCCGCGGCGGCGAGCGTCGATGAACACATAGACGACCGACAGCACATACAGGGCGATGATAAAGCCAACGAAGGCATAGACGACGCCCATAAGCTGCGGCGACATGAGCTCGGAGATGTACTTGGACATTACGGGTACCTTTCGGAATATTAACAGTCCGGACAAGTTTACCACGGGGTTTGTTTATATGGGACCACGGCTAGGGGCGGGGCTGGCGCGGACACAAACATCTCAATCTGTAACAGGTGGGAGCGGAATCCGGGCCTAGATGTTACAGATTGAGACGAACGGAAGGGGCGCCAGACTAACGTCTCAATCTGTAACATCTAGAACCCAAATCATCAGTTAACTGTTACAGATCGAGACGAACGTTTGCCGTAGCTGTCGGCAGACGAGCTTGTCGACGTTGCTGGGTCTCCCCTCGTCTGCCGTTGGCGGGTGTTGCGGGGCTGTTCGCCGCATTGCCGCCGCGCTGGGGGTGTGTAGACCGTAGGATAGTCTTATTGACAGCCTGTCAACTCGTCTGGGAGGCACTGTGACAGAAACGTTTGATATCGCGATTGTCGGCGCGGGCATCACCGGATGCGCCATCGCGCGGCAGCTCGCGCGCTATGACCTGTCCATTTGCGTGGTCGAGGCGGCTAACGATATTGCGCTGGGCGCGTCGAAGGCCAACGGCGGCCTGGTACACGCTGGCTACGATCCGGTGCCGGGCACCGTAAAGGCGCAGGTCAACGCCCGTGGCTGCGAGTTGTACGGTACGTGGGCGCAGGAGCTGGGCTTTCTGTTCCGCCGCACCGGGTCGATGGTGTTGGGCTTTAACGACGAAGACCGCGCACAGCTGGAGAAGCTGCGCAGCAACGGCCTGGCGAACGGCGTGCCCGAGCTGTCGATTATCGGCCCCGACCGCATCCACGAACTTGAGCCGCGCGCCAGTGCCTCTGCAACGTGCGCGTTGTGGTGCCCCTCGACTGGGTTTGTCGACCCGTTTGAGGTTGCCATCGCCGCGTTGGAGAACGCCGTGGCCAACGGGGTGACGTTTATGCGCTCCGCACCCGTGGAGGCGATTGAAGTTGCGGGCTCGGGCGACGACGCGCGCTTTACGCTGGCGACGCCCGCTGGCAACGTGCGCTGCCGTTACCTGATCAACGCCGCGGGCAACGGCGCCGCCGACATCTCGCATATGGTGGGTGCCGAAGAGTTCCAGATGGTCTGGCGTCAGGGCAACATCGTGGTGCTGGACAAGGAGCCGCGCACGCTCATGCCGCTCTACCCCGTGCCGACGCCGGTGTCGAAGGGCGTTATCGTGACGGGCACCGTGCACGGCAACACCGTGATCACCGCGACGGCCGCCGTGCGCGAGCCGGGCGACACGCAGACCTATGCGAGCGATGTGAACGCGCTGCTGAGCGGCGCGCGCAAGCTGGTGCCCGATCTGGATACGCGCCGCGTGGTGCGCGCGTTTGCCGGCGGGCGTCCGGTCATTCAGGGAACGAACGACTTCTTTATTGGACAGTCGGCCGTGGTGCCGGGGCTTTTCCAGGCGGCGGGCATTCAGTCGCCGGGTGTGGCAAGCGCGCCGGCCATTGCCGAGCACATGGAGCTTGTGATGCGTGAGGCGGGCGTGAAACTGCACGAGCGGGCTGACTGGAACCCAATTCGCCGCGCGCCGGACGACTTTGACCGCGCGCCGCTTACGCGCAAGGAAGAACTCATTGAGTCCGATCCCGCGTGGGGGCAGATTGTCTGCCGCTGCGAGACTGTGCCCGAGGCCGAGATTGTGGCCGCGATTCGGCGCCGCCCGGGTGCAATTTCGGTCGAAGGTGTCAAGCGCCGCTGTCGTGCCGGCATGGGTCGGTGCCAAAGCGGCTTTTGCCAGAGCCGTGTGGTGGCGATTCTTGCCCGAGAGCTGGGCTGCGACCCCAGCGAGGTGCTGTTGGAGGATACCGGATCTTGGCTGGTCGAGGGACCTTTGAAGGGAGTGCGCTAGGATGGCGGAATTCAAATCGAGCGCGATTGATTGCGGCGTCGTGGAAGCCGTACAAACGCAAGCCTTCGACGTGGTCGTTATCGGCGGCGGACCTGCCGGCATGGCGGCCGCGCTGGCCGCGCATAAGGCAGGCGCACGCGTGGCCATCGTGGAGCGCGAGCAGCATCTGGGCGGCATCCTGCGCCAGTGCATCCACCCCGGCTTTGGCCTGTCGCACTTTAAACAGGAGCTCACCGGTCCCGAGTACGCGCAGCGCTTTATCGACCAGGTGCGCGCAACCGACATTGCGCTGTTCCTGAACAGAATGGTGATTGGGATTGATTCAGGCGAGCCTACGGAAGACACCGCGGTCCACACCGTCATGCTCATGAGCCCTGCCGGCATGCTGCAGCTCACCGAACGGGCGGTTGTCCTTGCCATGGGGTGCCGCGAGCGCACCCGCAGCGAGATCAAAATTCCCGGCAGCCGACCCGCCGGCGTGTTTACGGCCGGCTTGGCGCAGCGATACATCAATATCGAGAACCTCAAGCCCGGCTCGCGCGCCGTCATTTTGGGCTCGGGTGACATCGGGCTGATCATGGCGCGCCGCTGCACGCTCGAGGGGATTTCGGTCGAGGGCGTGTACGAGCTCATGCCGTACGCCAACGGCCTGCGCCGCAATGTGAAAAATTGTCTGGACGACTTTGGCATTCCGCTGCATCTGTCTACCACGGTCACGCGCGTGATCGGGCACGACCGCGTGGAAGCCGTCGAGGTGAGTCAGGTCGACGAACGCCTGGCGCCCATTCCGGGGACCGAGCGCATTGTTCCGTGCGACACGTTGCTGCTTTCGGTGGGCCTGATTCCCGAGAACGAGCTTTCAGTTGCCGCGGGCGTGGAGCTTGACCCGCGCACGCGCGGCGCCGTGGTGGACCAGAGCCTGCAGACGGGCATACCAGGCATCTTTGCTTGCGGCAACGTTCTGCACGTGCACGACCTGGCCGACAACGTGACGACTGAGTCCGAGCGCGCTGGCGCAGCTGCGGCCGCGTACACGCTGGGGACCGGCGCGGGCGCCGTTCCGGACTGCGAGCTCTCGGTCTCCCCTGCCGGCATCGCGGGCTACGCGCTGCCGGGACGCATTACGACTGTGGCACTCACCAAGCTGAACTTCCGCGTGCGCCGGCCCGTCGACGCCGCCCGCGTGCGCATTCTGGCAGGCGACGAGGAACTGTTTGCGGGCAAGGGACGCGCGTTTAAACCGAGCGTCATGGAAAGCTTCCCGCTGCCGGCAAAGGTCATCAAACAAGCGCTCGACCTGGGTGCTAGCGAAATTGTCCTGTCCGTCGATCCCGTCGAGGAGGCATAGACTATGAGCGATAACGCAATCGAAACGCTGCAGTTCAACTGCACGACCTGCCCATCCGAATGCCTCCTGACCGTAAAGGTGGAGCGCGACGCCAATGGCGCCGTGGTGGAAGTGCGCTCCGTAACCGGCAACAACTGCCCGCGCGGTGATAAATTCGCGCATCAGGAGCTCACCTGTCCCATGCGCGTGCTCACCACCACCGTTGCCGTATCCGGCGGCGATGAGGCTCTGCTGCCCGTGCGCACCGCCGATGCCATCCCGCTGGCACTCCACGCCCAAGCCATGAACCTCATCCGTGGCCTAGTCGTCAACGCCCCCATCCGCATGGGCGACGTCGTGCTGGAGAACCTCCTCAACACCAACATCGACCTCATCGCCAGCATGGACATCGACCGAGCCTAAGTAGCTAATTGGGGACGGGGCTCTTTAGCTAATTGGGGACGGGGCTCTTTAGCTAATTAGGGACGGAGCTCTTTTAGCTACCCCGCCATCCACCCGGTCCTCCTCCGCAGTTGCGGTGAAATACGGACTGTTTTATGGCTTCAGGCCGCTAAACAGTCCGTATTTCACCGCAACTTATGAGGGCGCGCATGGGATGCAAAGGAGTGTCCCGAAGTGCCGGCATAAAAGGAACGTCCCTATGTGCCGGGCTTGGGATACCATGGTGGCAGCCTAGCGAAAGGATGTTTCATGGCACATGTCGATGACCAGCGCGTGGCGCGCGTGCTCGATGCGCTCGAGGCTCAGCACCCCGGTGCGCAGCTGCTCGTAAACGACCCGTGGTCGATTTACTATCTGACCGGCTTTTATGCCGATATGTTCGAGCGTTTTTGCGGTGTGCTGCTCGCGCGCGATGACGAGCCCGTGATCTTGGTCAACGCGCTGCATCAGTTGCCGGAGTACGACAATGCCCGCGTCGCCTATCACACCGACACCGAAGTCGTGACAGACGCTATCGCTCGCGAGGTCGATCCGACCAAGCCGCTTGGCATCGACACCGTCATGCGTTCCGGCTTTTTGATGCCCCTTATGGAGCGCCATACCGCGAGCGAGTTTTTCCTAGGCGATTTTGCCGTCACCGCTTCACGCACCCACAAGGATGCCGCCGAGCAGGAGCTCATGCGCATGTCCTCGGCCGCCAACGACGCCGTGATGGTCGACGCCATCAAGCTCGTTCACGAGGGCGTAACGGAGCGCGAAATTGCCGACCAGATGCTCGGCCTGTACCGCAAGCACGACTGCGAGGGCTTTAGCTTTCCGCCCATCGTGAGCTTTGGCGCCAACGCCGGCGATCCGCATCACGAGCCCGACGACACCGTACTCAAGCGTGGCGACGTGGTGCTGTTCGACATTGGCGGACGCCGCTGCAACTACTGCTCGGACATGACGCGTACATTCTTTTGGGGCGAGCCGGACGAGGAGACGGAGCGCATCTACGATATCGTGCGCCGCGCCAACGAGGCCGCCGAGGCGCTCATCGCGCCGGGCGTGCGCATGTGCGATCTGGACCGTGCCGCGCGCGACGTGATTGAGGACGCTGGCTACGGCAAGTACTTCACGCATCGCCTGGGCCACTCGATCGGCCTGCAGGACCACGAGCCGGGCGACGTTTCCCTTGTCAACGAGCAGGTCGTAGAGCCGGGCATGACGTTCTCTATCGAGCCGGGCATCTACCTCCCCGGCCGCACCGGCGTCCGCATCGAGGACCTGGCCCTGGTGACCGAGAACGGCGTCGAGATTCTCAACGCCTACCCCCACGATCCAGTCCGTCTGGACTAGGCAATGCGGCAAAGGCGCTGTCCCTTTGCCGCATCCCACCAATACCGCGCCACAAAAACGGCCTATCTACTACGTTTAACCCGCATAGGGCGACCATACCCGCGTTTTCGCAAAATCCGCAAGCCGTCTACCTGCGGTTTTAATTTTGCAATTCTCGTTGTGGTCGGGGGTATTCGCTAAAACGTAGTAGATAGGCCCATTTCGTGGCAAGCGAGTCAACTCGGGGCACAGGGCAGCCAAAAAGCCCCGTCCCAAATTGACTGCTTTTGAGCTGCAGTGATATACGGACCGTTTGAGGCTTCTGGCTTGTAAAACAGTCCGTTTTTCACCGCAACTGATGAGGGGATGGGTTAGCGCAACAGGCCTGCTACTTCGCCGGCTAGGGTGATGGTACCGGCGGCAACGAAGGACTCGCCCGCGGCATCGAAGGCAGCGAGGGCCTCGGGCACGCTCGGGTATACGCCCGCGAGCTTATCGGCATCAACGAGGCCGGCGAGCTCCTCCGCCGGCAGGGCGCGATCGGAATCGGTCTGTGTCACGACCACACGGGGGAACGCCGGAACCAAAACGTCAACGATACCCGCTACGTCCTTGTCGGCCAGCGCAGCGCACAGCAGCGTGGGGCGATTCTCTACGCACGGATCGATCTCGTCCAGCGCGCTCACAAAGTTCTCGCAGCTCTGAGGGTTATGGCAGGCGTCGATCAGCTTGAGCGGATCAGTTCCCAGCACATCAAATCGGCCCGGCGTGGGGCAGCCCACAAGCGACACATCGAGCTTGTCATGATCGAGCTCGCGAGCCAGATACCCCTCGCAAAGCATAATCGCGCACGCAGCATTCTGCGGCTGATACGCCGGCTTGACCATGCTCGACGTATAAATCGCACGCGGCGTAGTGCAGCTAAACTCAACCGTATCGCCCACATGCGCCGGCACCTTGGTCGTGGCATGGTTCACCACCAGCGGCACGACGCCGCACTCGCGACAACGGGCATCCATCACGCGCTGAACGCTCGCCTCATGCGCGCCCTCGCCCAGTACAACCAGGCGTCCGGGCTTAATGACCGCAGCCTTCTCCCCCGCAATGGCCTCGAGCGTATCGCCCAAAATACGTGTGTGATCGAGCCCAATGCCCGTAATGGCAACGGCGACGGGATCGGTCGCGCTCGTGGCGTCCCAACGCCCGCCCATGCCAACCTCGAGCACGGCAACATCCACCGCGGCCTCGGCAAACACCACAAGTGCAGCAGCCGTCAAAAGGTCAAACGGCGTGATGGTATAGGCGCGCTCCCCCGCCGCCACACGACGAGCATTCACGCGATGCCCCGCCTCGACGGCGGCAGAAACGCCACGGGCAAAGGCCTCGTCGCTCACTACGCGCCCGTCGACCTCCATACGCTCAGGGTAGCGCACAAGCTGCGGCGACGTATACAGCGCGGTCTTGAGCCCCTCACCATGAAGAATGGCAGCCGAAAAACGCGTAGTCGAAGTCTTGCCATTGGTACCGGCGACCTGAATGCAATCAAAGTACTCGTCCGGACGCCCCAACTCATCGAGCATATCGACAACCGTCTCAAGCAGAGGCCCAGCATCCCCAGAAATCCGCCCTGTATCAGCAGCCAGCCCAACAGCCTCATCAAACGAAAGCAAATCAAACTCAAAAGGAACGGTATACAAGCCAGAACGCTTAGGCATTTTTAGAACCGCCATTCATAGAAAAATAAAACAGTATAGGTTGAGGATAGTCAGCGAAAACGCCTCTGATGAGCCAAGGTGCCGTGAAACAAGGGCGCATAGGGCTTATGCCCATGCGCCCGAAGTTGAACGGCAGATTGGCCATCAGAGGCGTTTGCAGCGTCGAGTCAGCCGCCGTTCGTTAGAACGGCGGAATAGGTGTCCGCAGTAGCGAGCAATGCCCCAAACCGCGTCCCCCAGTAACGCCTACGAGAAGTCAGCAACCTGAGCAGTCAGCGCCGCCAGGATCTCCTTGAGCTCAGCTGCACGGTCCCTCTTCTTCTGGACCACCGCGGGCGCGGCCTTGGCCACAAAGCCCTCGTTGGCGAGCGTCTTCTCGCAGCCAGCGAGCTCCTTCTGGGCCGCGGCAATCTCCTTCTCAAGGCGTGCCTTCTCGGCCGAAAGATCAACCTTGCCCTCGAGCACCACAAAGACCTCGACACCGCTATCGACCACGGCGATGCTCGCAGCCGGCTTCTCGACGTCGGTACCCATGACCAGCGAAGCGGTGTTCGCCAGCGGCTCGATGGTCGAACGCAGGCTCTCGAGCTTCTCGATGTCCTCGGCGCCGGCGCGCACGACCACGTCGAGCTCGGCCTTGGGGCTCAAGCGATAACGCGAACGCGTGGCGCGAGCGGCAGACACGACGGTACGGCACAGCTCAAACGCGCGCTCGGCGTCCTCGTCAACATACTTGTCGTAGTCGGCGGGCTCGGGCCACTTGGCGATCATGAGCGCCTCGGCGCGGTTCACGTTGCGCTCGGCGTCCAGGTCGAGCACGCTCGCCGGCATGTTGTCCCAGATCTCCTCGGTGACAAACGGCATGAGCGGATGCATCAGGCGAATGGAGGTGTCGAGCACAAAGATCAGGTTGCGCTGAGCCTGCAGACGGCCCTCGCCCTTCAGGCGGGCCTTGGTGACCTCGACGTACCAGTCGCAGACCTCGTTCCAGAAGAACTGCTGCACGCCACGGGCCATGTCACCAAAGGTGTAGTTCTCAATACCCTCGGTGACCATCTTCACGGCCTTGGCCAGGCGGCTGAACATCCAGGCGTCAGCCGGCGTCTCCACGACGGGCTCGCCGGGCGTGTAGCCCTCCATGTTCATAAGCAAAAAGCGGCTGGCGTTCCAGATCTTGGTCACAAACGACTTGGCCTGCTCGGTGCGCGGGCTGTCGATGAGCTTCTTGGTCTTCTTGTCGATGTTCGCGTCGAACTTGACGTCCTGGTTGTTGGTGCACAGCGTGAGCAAGTTGTAGCGCATGGCGTCGGCGCCGTACATGCCAATGAGGTCCATGGGGTCAACGCCGTTGCCCTTGGACTTGGACATGCGGCTGCCGTCCTTGGCCAGGATCGTCGGGTAGATGACGACGTCCTTAAACGGCACCTCGTCCAGGAAGTACAGCGAGCTCATGACCATGCGGGCGACCCACAGCGCGATGATGTCGCGCGCGGTGACCAGCGCCGTCGTGGGGTGATGTCCCTCGAGCAGCTCCGGCTTTTGCGGCCAGCCCTGCGTAGCGAAAGTCCACAGCTGCGAGCTGAACCAGGTGTCCAGCACGTTCTCGTCCTGATGCACGTGATGGCCGCCGCACTTGGGACACACGTCGGTGTCCTCGGTCAGGGCGTCCTCCCAGCCGCAGTCCTCGCAGTAGAACACGGGGATGCGATGGCCCCACCACAGCTGACGGCTAATGCACCAGTCCTTAAGGTTCTCCATCCAGGTGGTGTAGGTCTGCGTCCAGCGCGCGGGGTGGAAGGTGACCTTGCCGGAGTTAACGGCGTCGAGTGCCGGCCCCTTGAGCTTGTCGACGGCCACAAACCACTGCTCGGACAGCCACGGCTCCAGCGCGGAGTCGCAACGGTAGCAGTGCATGACGGAGTGGTCGAGCTCTTCGACGTGATCGAGCAGGTCGTGCTCCTCGAACCACTTGATGACGGCCTCGCGGCACTCGTCGCGGTTCATGCCAGTGAACTCGCCGTAACCCTCGACGACCACCGCGTGCTCGTCGAAGATGTTGATCTGCGGCAGGTCGTGAGCCTGACCCATGGCATAGTCGTTGGGGTCGTGGGCCGGGGTGACCTTAACAAAGCCGGAGCCAAAGTTGGCGTCGACATGCCAATCCTCAAAGATGGGGATCTCGCGGTCGACGATGGGGAGCTTGACGGTCTTACCCACAAAGGCGGCCTTCTCGGGGTCCTTCGGGGAGACGGCGACGCCCGTGTCGCCGAGCATGGTCTCGGGGCGCGTGGTGGCGACGACGATGTAGTCCTGGCCGTTGACCGGCTCGGTCAGCGGGTAGCGCAGGTGCCACAGGTGGCCCTTCTCGTCCTTGTACTCGGCCTCGTCGTCCGAGATGGCGGTGGTGCAGTTGGGGCACCAGTTGACGATGCGCTTGCCACGGTAGATCAGGCCGTCGTGGTACCAGTCGCAGAAGACCTTGCGCACGGCCTGGGCGTAATCCTCGTCCATGGTGAAGCGCTCGTTGTCGAAGTCGACGGAGCAGCCCATGCGCTTGATCTGCTCGACGATGATGCCGCCGTACTCGTGGGTCCAGTCCCAGCAGGCGTCAACAAACTTGTCGCGACCGATCTCCAGGCGGCTGATACCCTCGCTCTTGAGCTTCTTGTCGACCTTGGTCTGCGTGGCGATACCGGCGTGATCGGTGCCCAGCACCCAGCGCGTGGACTTGCCGCGCATGCGGGCCATACGGACGATGGCGTCCTGGATGGAGTCATCGGTGGCATGGCCCATGTGGAGCTTGCCAGTCACGTTGGGAGGCGGAATGGTGACGGTGCAGTCGCCCACGCCCTCACGGCGCTTGTAGTAGCCGCCGTCGAGCCACTTCTGCAGGATCGCCGGCTCGTTGGTCGACGGATCGTAGTTCTTGGGCATTTCTTCCATATATCTCTCCCTGTCCCGCCGGAGAGGAATGTAGGACCGCCAGGGTCTACATTCCTCCCCTTAGGTATCGATTACTTCAGTCTGATATGACTTCGCTGAGGCTTAAACAAACACACAGAATAACACAGGTAGTTGGGTGTTTTGCGTATATATAAAATAGCCTCCGACCGCGGATGGTCGGAGGCTATTTGCAAGCACGTTTTTGTCAGGTTTACCCGTAGATGCGTCGGGGCTGTTCTTCGCCCTTTACGGCAGCTTCGGTTACGATGACCTTGGCGACGCCCTCCTCGCTGGGGAGGTCGAACATCGTTTGCTGCAGCACGTCCTCGCAAATGGAGCGCAGGCCGCGGGCGCCGGTCTTGCGGGCAAGCGCCATGCGGGCGATCTCGTGCAGGGCGGCGTCCTCAAACTCAAGCTCAACGTCCTCGAGCTGGAACATCTTGCGGTACTGGCGCACCACGGCGTTCTTGGGCTCGGTCAGGATCGACACCAGGTCGTCCTCATCGAGCGCCTGCGTCTGGGTGACGACGGGCGTACGGCCCACGAACTCGGGGATCATGCCGAAGGCGTTGAGGTCCTGCGGGAGCACCTGACGCAGCAGGTCGTTCTCGTCGACCGAGGTGGGACCTGCGATCTCGGAGTTAAAACCTACGCCCTTGTTGCCCACGCGGTCGGCGATGATCTTATCCAAACCCACAAAGGCACCGCCGCAGATGAACAGGATGTTGGTCGTGTCAATCTGCAGCAGCTCCTGCTGGGGATGCTTGCGGCCGCCGGTGGGCGGAACGCTTGCCACCGTGCCCTCAAGGATCTTCAGCAGCGCCTGCTGAACGCCCTCGCCCGAGACATCGCGGGTAATGGAGAGGTTCTCGGCCTTGCGGGCAATCTTGTCGATCTCATCGACGTAGATGATGCCCACCTGCGCGCGCTCGATGTCGCCATCGGCGGCGTTGATGAGCTTGAGCAGGATATTCTCCACATCCTCGCCCACGTAACCGGCCTCGGTGAGCGCGGTGGCGTCGGCGATGGCAAACGGTACCTCGAGGATGCGCGCGAGCGTCTGGGCCAGCAGGGTCTTACCGGTACCGGTGGGACCGAGCAGCAGGATGTTGGACTTGGCGAGCTCCACCTCGTCCATATCATCGTCGAGCTGGCCGCCCATTCCGCCAGCCTCGTCAAAGGCCGAAAGCGCGGCGCCGCCCTCAATCACGCGGCGATAGTGGTTGTACACGGCAACCGACATGGCGCGCTTGGCGTCCTCCTGGCCCATGACATAGGCCGAAAGCTCGTCATAAATCTCGTGCGGCGTCGGCACGTGCGTAATGACCTGACGGGCGTCGTCCTCCAGCTCAAAACCCTCGGCCTCAGGATCTACAGCAGGCTGACCGGCAGTCTGGCCGTGGTCGCTGAGGAAGCCCGGCAGCTTGCCGTTACGGGCGGCGTCCATAAAGTCCGAAGCCAGCGACTCCTCAAGGATCTCGGAGCAGGCGGCGACGCACTCGTCGCAGATAAAGATGTTGGTCGGGCCCTTCACCAGGCGGCGAACCTGACCCTGCTCTTTTCCGCAGAAGGAGCAGCGGATGGGGTTGCCGTTCTCGTCGAAGCCGTCCTGCATGTTGCCGGCCATCCTAGGCGTCCTTCGCGGCGAGGTCGCGCGAGGTGACAATGCGGTCGATCAGACCGTAGTCGAGGGCCTCGGCAGCAGTGAGGTAGTTGTCGCGCTCGGTATCGGCCTGGACCTTCTCGATAGGCTGGCCCGAGGCGTCGGACAGGATCTGGTTGAGCTCGCGACGGGTCTTCTTAATCTCCTCGGCCACGATCTCGATCTCGGTCTGCTGGCCCTGGGCACCACCGCTGGGCTGGTGAATCATGACCTTGGAGTGCGGCAGGCAGAAGCGCTTACCCTTGGCGCCGGCCGAAAGCAGCACGGCGGCCATGGACGCAGCCATGCCCACACAGATGGTGGAAACCTGCGGCTTAATGAAGTTCATGGTGTCCAGAATCGCCAGGCCGGAGTAAACCTCGCCGCCGGGCGAATTGATGTAGAGCGAGATATCCTTCTCGGCATCCTGGCTCTCAAGATGCAGCAGCTGGGCAACGACCAGGTTGGCGCTGACGGAGTTGATCTCCTCGCCCAAGAAGATGATGCGGTCGTTGAGCAGGCGCGAATAGATATCGTAGCTGCGCTCGCCGCGCGGCGTCTGCTCGATAACGTATGGCACGAGGGCGGAATCGAACTTAGCGATCATACGCATCTCCATTTCTCTCTTGCGGACCAAATTGGTTCTAGATAAACGTACGGTGCCCGCATGCTATGCATTGGCTGGCACCGTACGAAGCAACCGGATAATCGGCTTATAACTTTACCCCATCACGGGCGCATGCATGCGCTCGTGGGCAAGGTGGCGAGAATTACTCGGCGTCCTTGGCGGTCTCGTCGACCTCGGTCACCTTGGCGTTCTCGACCAGGTGGTCGACGGCCTTGGAGCGACGGATGGACTCGCGGACGGCAGGCATGCGGCCATCGGCGATGAACTCAGCCTTGGAAGCCTCGACGTCCTTGACGCCGGCCTTCTCGAACTCGGCGTTGATGTCGTCCTCGGTGACCTCAATCTTGAGCTCGCGGGCGAGAGCGTCGAGCGCCAGGGACTCACGGGCAACGTCGTTGGCCTGCTTGTGCAGGTCGCCGATGAACTGCTCCATGGTCAGGCCGGAAGCGGGCAGCCAGGTGTCCAGCGTCATGCCGCGGGCAGCGAGGTTGGACAGGAAGTTCTGGCCAAGCTCCTCAAAGACGGACTGCTCGTAGTCGGCGTCCATCTCGTCGAGCTGCAGGCGCTCGGCGAGAGCGGAGACGCAACGGTTCTCCTTCTCGGCCGGGAGGCGGGAAGCCTTGTCCTGCTCGATCTCGATCTTGATGGCGTCGCGCATAGCGTCGATGCTGTCGAAGCCAAAGTCAGACTTGACGAGCTCGTCGGTGAGCTCGGGGGTGTTGCGGACCTTGACGCCCTTGACGGTGACCTCGACGGTGTGGGTCTCGGCCTCCTCGCCCTCCTCGGCCTCGTCGGTCCAGGTGACGGACTTGACGTCGTCAACGTTGGCGCCGATCAGAGCCTCGTTGAACTCGGCGGGGTTGCTGTCGCTACCGGCGATGAGCATACGGCCCTCGGCGGCAAAGTTGTCGGCGTTCTCGACGGCCTTGAGGTCGACGGTAACGTAGTCCTCGGACTCGACAGCGCGGCCCTCGACGTCCTCGAAGGTGGCACGGTAGTTGAGGAGCATCTCGACCTGGTTGTTGATCTCGGACTCGGTGACCTCCGCAGGGGGCATCTCGATCTCGACGGCGTCGAAGGAAGAGAGCTCGGCAGCAGGACGCAGGGAGAACTCGACGGTGTAGGTGTAGTCCTCGTGATCCTTGACGAGGTCGAGCTCCTTGTAGTCACCGTTCTTGGTGGGGACGATGTCCAGCTCGTTGAGGACGGCGGGCTCGTTGGCGGCGATCAGGTCGTTGGTGGCCTGAGCGAGGGTTGCCTCGGCGCCAAGAGCGGAGTCGATGACCGGACGGGGAGCCTTACCGGCACGGAAGCCCGGGAAGCGGTACTTCTTGGCGGTATCCTTGTAGGCCTTCTTGATCGCGGCGTCGACGTCGGCGGCCGGGATGGTGACCGTAGCGGTGAGCTTGGCGTCCTTGACGTCAGAAGCGGTGATGTTCAACACGTTCCTCCTCATACTGCCCAGCTTATCTGAGGTGCTGGTACCTTTATGCAACAAAGACTCGCGACGGCCGAAGCCGACGCAGATGCGTTGGTGCGGGCGAAAGGACTCGAACCTTCACGGGAATCCCACCAGAACCTAAATCTGGCGCGTCTACCAATTCCGCCACGCCCGCATGAGCGCACAGACTAGGAATGATAGCAGATACGAACGACAAGCGCACGCACACGTTTTACAGGCTCACGACCTCACCACGAGTGCGAAAGGCGGGGCGAGTTGCCCCGCCCCGCCAATTACGACTTGTTCGCCGACCCGCTACTCCCCCAGCAGGGCCTTCTCGGGCGTGATGGGCAGTGAGCGAACCTGATGGCCGGTGGCGTGCGCCACGGCCGAGGCCACGGCGGCGAGCGGCGTGTTGATGACGACCTCGCCGATCGACTTGGCGCCAAACGGGCCCGTCGGCTCGTAGCTCGGCTCAAAGGCCACGCGAATGCTGCCGATATCCAGGCGCGTGGGCAGCTTGTAGCTCATAAAGTTGCCGGTGCGCAGGCGGCCGCGGTCGTCGTGCTCGACGATCTCGTAGAGCGCGTGGCCGATACCCTGGGCAATGCCGCCCTCGGCCTGGACGCGTGCGAGCGCCTCGTTGATCACGGTGCCGCAGTCAACGGCGGCGGCGTAGTCCACCACAGTCACCTTGCCGGTAGCCTTATCGACCTCGACCTCGGCAATGCCGGCCATAAACGGTGGAGGCGAAACGGGCAGGCAGGCAGAAGCGTGCGAGGTCAGCGCGTCGCCGCCCTCGATGTTCTTGACACACAGGTTGGCAAAGTCGCGCAGCGTGAGGTAGCGGTTCTGCTCGCGCGCGGCACGCTCGTCGGACAGGCGCACGTACTGACCGTCGAAGACCACATCGGCGGCGTCCACGTCCCACATCTGGGCGGCCTTGGCGCAAATCTTCTCGCGCAGCTCGGTCGCTGCGTTCTTGGCTGCCAGGCCCGTCACGTACGTGCCCGAGCTCGCGTACGAGCCGGCATCGAACGGCGACACGTCGGTGTCCACGCCGCGCACCACGATCAGCGAGCTTTCAACGCCCAGCTCCTCGGCGGCAATCTGCGCCAGGATCGTATCGACGCCCATGCCGTTATCGGTGGCGCCGGTGCCGATGGTAATGAAGCCATCCTCTTCCAGGCGCATGTCGATGCCGGCGATGTCCACGTTGGAGATGCCCGAGCCCTGCATGGTGAGCGCGCAGCCCAGGGCGCGCACACGGTCACCTAGGTCCACGGCCAGCGGCTTGTCGCGCCAGCCGATCATGTCCATCGCACGCAGCAGGCAGCGGTCGAGTGCGCAGGCGTTGAGCTTTTCGTTGTAGTACTGCGGCATGGTCTCGCCCTCGCGCACGATGTTCTTAAGGCGCAGGTCGGCGGGGTCCATGTGCAGCATGTCGGCGAGCTCGTTGACGGCGCTCTCCACGGCAAACTGGCCCTGGGTAGCACCGTAGCCGCGATACGCGCCGCCGCGGTTAGTATTGGTGTAGACGGCGTCCCACCTAAAGCGGCTCGCCTTCACATGGTTGTAGATGGGCAGGCTCTTGTGGCCCGAAAGGCCGATGGTCGTGGTGGCGTGCTCACCGTACGCGCCGGCGTTGGACAGCGTATGCAGGTCGATGGCCGTGATGGTTCCGTCGTTCATGGCGCCCAGCTTAACGGTCATCTGCATCTGATGGCGCGAGTTGCCCGCGGTGATGGTCTCCTCGCGGGTGTAGCAGCAGTAGCTCGGACGGCCGGTCTGCTGGGTGACAAACGCCACAAAGATCTCGCAGCAGCCCGTCTGCTTGGAGCCAAAGCCGCCGCCGATGCGCGGCTTAATAACCTGCACCTGCGACTGCGGAATGTCGAGCGACTGCGCGACCATGCGGCGCACGTGGAAGGGCACCTGCGTGGAGGAGGTCACCGAGATGCGGCCGAACGCGTCGGTCGTCGCGAAGGCACGGAAGGTCTCCATGGGCGCGGTCTGCGTGGCCTGGCTGGTGTAGGTGCGCTCAAAGACGATGTCGCTCTGGGCGAACGCCTCGTCCAGGTCGCCGAAGTCGCTGGTACCGCTGCACACCAAGTTGCGCGGGACGTCGCCGCCCTGCGGAAACATAAAGGTCACGTCGCCCTCGGGGTGAACCACGATGTCGTTATCGAGTGCCTGGGTAAAGTCGAGCAGCGGCTCGAGCACCTCGTAGTCGACCTTGATGAGCTTGAGCGCCCTGTCGGCGGCCTCCTCGGTCTCGGCGGCGACGATCGCCACCTCCTCGTTTTGGTAGCGCACGAGGTTCTCGAGGATCAGGCGGTCGTAGGGCGAAGGCTGTGGGTAGCTCTGGCCGGCGATGGTAAAGCGGCGCTTGGGCACGTCCTCGTAAGTGTAAACGCCCACCACGCCGGGCACCTTCAGGGCACGCGACGTATCGATGGAGCGGATCTTGGCGCGGGCATAGGGACTGCGCTTGAGCTTGACGATGAGCGCGCCGGCGGGTACCAGGTCGCCCGTGTAGACGGGACGACCCTCGAGCAGGGCCTTCGAGTCCTTCTTGGGCTGCTTCTTGGTGATCTGCTTGTACGCGACACCGTCGGAGCTCGTCTCGTTGACGGGCAGCTCAGGCATCTCAAAGCCCAACTGCACGCCGGACTCGTTGAGGAAGCGCACGATAGCGCGCAGCTGGCTCTCGTAGCCGCTGCAGCGGCAGAGGTTGCCGGCGAGCTGGCGCGAGAGTTCCTCGCGCGTGGCGACAAGGCTCGGGTCCTCCTTGGCGGCACGGGCGAGCGCCAGCACGTTCATGATGAGGCCGGGGGCGCAAAAACCGCACTGCTCGGCGCCTTCGGCAGCCATTGCGCGGGCGAGCGCCTCGGACTCGGCCTTGAGACCCTCGAGCGTGGTGACGGAGCAGCCCTCAACACGGGCGGCGGGAACCGAGCAGCTCAGCACCGGGTCGCCATCGAGCCACACCGTGCACAGACCGCAGTTGGTGGTCTCGCAGGCACAGCGCACCGACGCGCAGCCCTGCTCGCGCAGCAGCGCAAAGAGCATGGTATCGGGGGCAATCTGAACCTTGACCTTGCGACCGTTGAGCGTAAAGGAAAGATCGATGAGTTTGGCAGCCATTAGCGCACCTCGCTAGAATCGACGCCGGGCACGCGGCGGCAGGAATACTCGTCCGTGGCAAACTTAGGCACTTGCACGGTCTCGAGCTCGCGGGCAAGCGCGGCCGAAAGCTCGATGCCGGCGGCGCGGCGCACGGCCTGAATTGCCAGCGGGGCCGAGATGCGGCGGCGGTAGTCGGCCGAGCCCCACAGGTTGGTGCCGTAGCTCAGGGCACGCACGGATGCGGCAAGGGCGCGCAGCTCGTCCTCGGAAGGCTGCTCGCCGGAAAGGCCACACGCCTCGCCCTGCAGCAAGGTCGCGCGCAGCGGGCGGGCACCCACGGTGACATGCCAGCTGTTGTCCCACCAGGCAGCGGTGACGTTTAAGGAGGGGAAATCGGTCGCGGCCTTGCGCACGGCCTCGTAGCTCGCGCGGTAATCGTGCTTGACGACCACGATGTGCTCGATCACGTCGCGCACATAGCCCATGTCCACGAACTCCGCGAGCGGCACGCGGCCGGCGCCCGTCAGCTCAACATAGGAATCGAGCGCGAGAAAGGCGGAGAGAACGTCCGAGAAGCCAAAGCGGCCGTAGATGCTTCCGCCAACCGTGGCGGTATTGCGCAGCTGCACGCCCACGATATCGTGGACGGCAAACTCAAAGACATTGTTGACAAGCGCGTTGAGCCCGGCATGACACTCGAGCTGGCGCAGGGTACACATGGCACCGATGCGAAACTCGGTCTCGGTCTCCTCGATCTGATCGAGTCCGCAGGCCGAAAGGTCAATCGCCGTCGCCACACGACGCGAACCCAGGCGCATCCAGATGCCGCCGCCCACAATCTTGTTGTTGCGGTTCTTCTGTAAGAGCTCATAGGCTTCGGCCGCGTTTCCAACACGGACGTAGGTACCGAACTTGAGCACGTTCTCCCCCATCTCTTCACTTGTCCAGTACCTTTAAGTGTACCAAACGAGGGGGCATAGCTCGTGTCGGGACAAAATGAACCGTTTTCCTCCGTCGCATGCGGATCAAAAAAAGCTCCCAGCCAAGATGACTGGAAGCCTTCTGCGATGCTATATCGAGCGAAGATTTAGCAGACGCCCTGGGCGAGCATGGCGTCGGCAACCTTCAGGAAGCCGGCGATGTTGGCGCCCATGACAAAGTTGCCCTCCTGGCCATACTCCTTGGCGGTGTCGTCCACGTTGTGGAACATGCCGCGCATGAGCTGCTCGAGCTTGCCGTCGACCTCCTCGAAGGTCCAGGACAGGTGCTCGGCGTTCTGGCTCATCTCCAGGCCGGACACGAGCACGCCGCCGGCGTTAGCAGCCTTACCGGGCATGAAGGCGACGCCGTTCTCCTGGAAGTAGGTCGTGGCCTCGATGGTCGTGGGCATGTTCGCGCCCTCGCCGACCACCTTGCAGCCGTTGGCGACGAGCGCCTGAGCGTCCTCGAGCAGCAGCGTGTTCTCGCGAGCGCAGGGCAGCGCGATGTCGCAGGGCAGCTGCCAAACGCCACGGCCATCGCCCTCGTGCCACACGGCGTTGGGCTTCTCGTCGACGTACATAGCGAGCGTAACGCCCTTGTCGTGGCCGGAGCGCTTCTTGTTGTAGATGTGCTCGAGCACGGTGTAGTCGATGCCGTCGGGATCCTCGACCCAGCCGTGGGTATCGGAGCAGGCGAGCACCTTGCCGCCGAGCTGGGAGACCTTCTGGACGGCGTAGATGGCGACGTTGCCGGAGCCATGAACGACGACGTTCTTGTCCTCGAAGGAGTCACCGCGGCTCTTGAGGTACTCGTCCACAAAGTAGACCAGACCGTAACCGGTGGCCTCGGTACGGGCGAGCGAACCGCCAAAGGAGAGGCCCTTGCCAGTGAGGACGCCGGTCCACTCGTTGGTCAGGCGCTTGTACTGACCGAACAGGTAGGCAACCTCGCGGCCGCCAACGCCCAGGTCGCCGGCGGGAACGTCGGTGTTGGGGCCGATGTGGCGATAGAGCTCGGTCATGAAGGACTGGCAGAAGTGCATGATCTCGTTGTTGGACTTGCCCTTGGGGTCAAAGTCGGAACCGCCCTTGCCACCACCCATGGGAAGGGTGGTCAGGCTGTTCTTGAGGATCTGCTCCAGGCCCAGGAACTTGAGCATGCCCAGGGTGACCGTCGGGTTAAAGCGCAGGCCGCCCTTGTAGGGTCCAATGGCAGAGTTGAACTCGACGCGGTAGCCGCGGTTGACCTGGACCTTGCCCTGGTCGTCGACCCAGGGGACACGGAACATAACGATGCGCTCGGGCTCGACGAGGCGCTCAAGCAGGGCGGCCTCCTCGTACTCGGGATGGGCGTCGAGCGCCGGCTGGATGGTGCCGAGGATCTCGGTAGCGGCCTGGATGAACTCAGGCTGCTCGGGATAGCGGGCCTTGAGCTCGTCGAGAACTTTCTGCGTGTAGCTCATGCTTCCTCCAATGATGGGAAACGAAAAATGTTGGTCGCGGCACCCTATGCGCCGCGAGCTTTATCGAGTATGGATAATATCGCACTGTTGCAGCAAAGTTTCGCATAAGCCGACGAGCAGATGTTTCGTTTTGATTACGATGCAGGTAGAAGCGTTTTTGGGCACCTGACGAACAAATCGCGTGTTTCGAAGCTGTTTCGTCCACATGTTCCGAACCACCACATTGGGGACAGGCACCTTTGTGGTGGTGTTGGTGATTAGAGGACGAGCTGGTGGTAGTCGGCGGGGGTTATGCGGCCTTCGGTGGCAGCGCGGAAGGCGGCGAGGGCGTCGCCCGAGAACGGCATGGCCCAGCACAGCCCGCAGCCGGCGGTAATGGAGCCCGGCAAAGGCATAATGCGCCCGGGCACACCGGCGGCAAGGCACAGCTGCTCGCATTCCATCACATCGAAGGTGCTGTCAAACGACACGATAATCTTGCGTTCGTGGTCTAGGGCATCGCCGGACGGGCCTTCGCGGTGTGCCTCACGATACGCCGCGGCGGCCGCTTCCTCTTCCGCGGTATGTCCACAGCCACCGCAACCGCAGGTACAGGGCTCGGACCCGTCGCAAGTACAAGGTTCTCCCGTGTCGGGACAAATATCGTGAGACAAGGCAACTCCAATCCTCTAGGCGAGTAACTCGGCCGCCGCAAACTCCTCGGGCGTATTGACGTTCTCGAAGCAGAGCGTCGAGCCGGCGACCTTAACGATTTGCGGCTCATCCATATAACCGGCCTGAACGCGATTGATCAGGCAGCGAATGCGCTGGCGGTCGCAGGAGAGCAGCTCTTGGGCAACCGGCGCACACGCGTCACGGCGCCAGACGGCGCAAAGCGGCTCAATCCCCCGCTCCTCGCGCGGCACGCACACGTCGAGCGCCTCGGCCTCGACACAGCCAGCAAGGGCACCGATTAGCTCCGAAGAGACAAACGGCATATCACAGGCGACGATAGCAACGAGAGGCAGCCGGGCCGCAGTCAGCGAACTCGCGATGCCGCGCATGGCGCCCGCCGGCCCCTCAAGGTCCGGCACTATTCGCGGCACCAGGCCGCCAAACGCGCGCTCCTCAAGGTAGGCAAGCTCGCTGGGACGCGAAGTCGTCACGACTAACTCGCCGGCAACTGGCGCCAGCCGACCCAGCACGCGCTCGATGAGCGGCTCGCCGCAAAACGCCATACGCGCCTTATCGCAGCCCATGCGCGACGACAACCCGCCCGCCTGGACGACACAAGAAAGATCGGCACGTCTTACGGTAGTCATACGGCAAAACACCTCCATCGGCACGTTCATAATCCAGCACACGGGGCAAATACCGTAGGCGACATGAGAGGCGGCACGGCAAACCCATGTAAAAACAAAACAGCGCCTTTGCGGCACGCAGCAAGACCGCGAGCACAAAAGCGCTGGTAGCGTATGGCGGGAACGTATGTGAATCGAACACATCCAAGACGTTTTGCACGCCTCGCAACGGTTTTGAGGACCGCGGAGCCCACCGGAGCCCATCCGTTCCCAAGTGCGGAGGTATTTTACCAAACCGAGCAGCCAATCTAGCGCAGGGAGCGCAGGCCGCCGGCATCCTTGTCGAGCACCGTAAAGCGCACGGCATCCAGGTGCTCCAAGATGCTGATGGCGCGTTTGCGCGACACGCCCAGGGCCTCGCGCAGCACGCTCGTGGTGGCAGCGCCGCCGGCTGCCTCAATGGCGGCGGCGACGAGTTCGCGCGCATGGGCCTCGGCGGCAGCGGACAGGGCAACGTCGCGCTCGACCTTCACGATCGAGCGGTTGAGCGAAAGCTCGCGCAGGGCACGCGTCATGGTGTCGCGATCGAGCTGCAGCTGCTCGCCCACCTCGGGCAACGTCGGTGCATCGAGGCCAGCTTCGTCCAGCAAGGCAACGATACGTTCGCAAGCCTCTCGCACCACGCGTGCCGCCGCGGCGGCCGAATGCGGATCGAATACCTCGGCGCCCTCGGCGGCGCACACGCCACGCGAGCAGCCCTCGGCAATCAGAGCCGCGGCAACGCCTTCATCAGCGGCAGGCCACGCAGCATGGGCAACGGCGCCGGGCGTAAAGCCCGTCTCCTTGGGAGCCGCCGCGTGCATGGCTGACAGGGTCGCCGCCAGTGCATCCATCGCGGCGTCGAGCGCGGAAGAATCTGCATACAGCGAGCCATCCGAGCCTGCAAGCGCGCAAGCAGCGCCCTGCGCCACCAACCCGCGCAGTGCGGCATCGACCTCGCCGATACCAAGATCCAAAGCCTCGGCAACATCAACCGCCGTAACCGGCAGCGTCTGCAGCGCCAGCCATGCGCCCACACCGCCCGCGATATCGCCGGACTCGAGCGCCGCATACAGTGCACGCTCTCCTTCGACAAGCTCGCGCGATCGACGGCAGCGCGAAAGCAGCACGCGCCCACCGCCAATAAGCATCACGGGCGAATAGGACAGCACCACGGCATGGTCTCCGGCTCGCAGCGGCAGCGGCTCCTCCACGCGCACCTGCACGGTACGGGTCTCGCCCACCGCCATGGGGGCCTCGCCCTCCATGAACATGATGCGACCGACCACCTCGGCCGTACCCGCCATCACGTGCACACGCGCACCCGACTCGAGCACACGCGGCTTGGCTCCCTCGCGACCCAAATACGTAAACGTCATCATAAAGCGCATCGTCTGCCCAAAGCGGCCCGCCACGCCGAGCATCTCACCGCGATCGAGCGCGGCGACATCATCGCCCACCAAGTTGAGTGCCACGCGCTGTCCCGGCAGTGCTCGCGGCGTATCGCCATGCACCTGAATCCCGCGCACGCGACAGACTGTACGCGACGGCAAAGCCATCAGCTCGTCGCCCACCGCAACCGGCGCATCGTGCAGCGTTCCCGTCACGACGGTGCCGACGCCCTTGATCGTAAAGCAGCGGTCGATGGGCAGACGCGGCGCGGCATCGGTGAGCTCGGAACGGTCGCGGCAAGCATCCCAGCAGGCACTTACCTGCTCGTCGAGCACCGCAAGCAGCCCGTCAATCCCCTCGCCTGTCTTGGACGACACAGGCACGATCGGCGCGCCCGCAAACACGGTACCCGACAAAAAGTCATCGACATCAAGCTCGGCAAGCTCGGTCATCTCGGCATCGGCCAGGTCGCACATAGTCAGCGCCACCACCATGTGTGTGACGCCCAGCAGCTCCAGCACATGCACGTGCTCGCGGGTCTGCGGCATCACGCCCTCAACGGCAGAGACCACCAGCACGGCAACGTCAATGCCCGTGGCACCCTGCACCATGGCGCGCAGGTAATGCGCGTGGCCCGGCACGTCGACCAGGCCAACGATCTTGCCACTCGGCAGCGCCAGCTCGCCAAAGCCCAGCTCAACGGTCATGCCGCGGCGACGCTCAACCTCCAGACGGTCGGGATTCTTGCCGGTCAGTGCCTCGATCAGTGCCGACTTACCGTGGTCAACGTGGCCCGCCGTACCAACGATAACGGGACACTCCACCAGCGACTGAAACTCACTCATCGAGCAATCGCCTTCTCAACGCACGCGACGAGCGTCGACGCCGCCGTCTCGATATCGCGGTCGCCCACAAGCGTACGGACGTCAAACAAAATGCGATCGTGCGAGGTTCGCGTGACGACCGGCGTATCGAAGTCTTGAACGAGCGAGCGCTTGAGCGCGTCGACAGACAGGCGCCCGTCGACCGGGCAGACGGCCACGCACATGGTGGGCAGCTCGACGGTGGGCAGCGAGCCGCCGCCGGGAGTCGACGACTCCTCGACGATTTCCACCTGCACGGCACACGGGCAGCCAGCCTTATCGAGGCCCGCCACCATCAACTCGCGCAGCTTGCGTGCGCGACGCTCCAGATGAGCCTGCGGAAGCGTGAGCATGTTGAGCACCGGCACCTCGCGATGGGCCACATCCGCCCCATCCATGTAAATGCGCAGTGTGGCCTCGAGCGCCGCCAGCGCGATCTTGCCCGGGCGCAGGGCGCGCATAAGCGGATGTGACCCACAGGCCTGGACCAGATCGCGACGGCCCATGATAATGCCCGCTTGTGCGGCACCGAGCAGCTTATCGCCCGAGCACGACACGATATCGAGCCCCGCCGCGACCGAAGCCGGCGTGGTTTCTTCGCCGCCGCGCACCAAGATGTCGTCGGGCAACAGCGCGCCCGACCCCTGGTCCTCGTAGAACAGCAGACCATGCTTGTGGGCCAGGGCGGCGAGCTCCCTTGAGCTCACTTCCTCGTGAAAACCCTCGATGCGATAGTTGGAAGGATGAACCTTGAGGATCATTGCCGTTTCGGGCGTGATGGCGCGCTCATAGTCGCTCAAATGCGTGCGGTTGGTGGCCCCGACCTCAACGAGCTTGGCACCCGAGGCCTCCATAACATCGGGGATACGGAAACTGCCGCCGATCTCGACAAGCTCGCCGCGGCTGACGATAACCTCTTTGCCCGCGGCATGAGTCGCCAGCACTAGCAGCACCGCGGCGGCGTTGTTGTTGACCACGAGCGCGTCCTCGGCACCGGTAAGCGAGCGGATGAGCTGCGCGGCATGTTCCTTGCGCGACCCGCGCGAGCAGGTGTCCACGCTGTACTCGAGCGTGCTGTAGCCGCGCGCGACCTCGGCCACGGCCTTGGCGGCCGACTCCGCGAGCGGAGCACGGCCCAGGTTGGTATGGATGACCACACCCGTGGCGTTGACGGCGGGACGCAGGCTCGGCAGCGCGGAGCGATGCGCACGCCACTCGATGGCCGAGGCCAGATCGCGCCTGGAACGCGGGGCGGCACCGGCGCGAATGGCGGCGCGCTCCTCGTCGAGCTCGGCCGTGACGGCAGCATGGACCACCGCGTCGCAGGTCTCCCCCGCCGCCTTCACCACCGGCCACTCGGCAAGCAGCTCGTTGACGGAAGGAATGGCGCGCAGGCGGTCGCGCACCTCATCGGACATGTTCTGGCTATCGCTCATGTGCAGCCTTTCAAAAGAAACGTGGATCAGTCGAATACATCAGCTGAGTCAATTACTCGTCATTATCCCCGCGCGCGACAATCTTTTCCACGCGAACGGCGTTTTCCTGAGTAAGCGCGGCACCCGTCAACGGGTCCCAGCGCAGCGGTGTGTGGTCGAGCGGCCCGACGCCCAGGGCCTGCCGGCCACCACTCTCAGCACCCAATGCGCGCCCACCGGGAGCAGCCGACGTAAAGATGCACGCCGGATGCAGATACGGCGTCGTCTCCACACGCACGCGGTCGCGGCCCATATCGCTCACGAGTTCGACGATCTCGCCGTCGGCGATGCCCATATGCGCAGCAGCATCGGCATTCATCTGCACGGCATCCAGGTCCGACCCAGCCTCGGCGGCACCTTGGGCTGCAAGCCTTCGCGAGGTGTGCGACTCAAAGGGACGGTTGCCGCTAATGAGGCGAAACATCCCCGGGCCAGGCTCCACCATGGGAGCGATCCAGTCGGGTACACGGCCCAGGCCGGCACGCCCCCATACGTCACTTGCCAGCGTAATTTTGCCGCCATCCAAGGGAATCGCCGGCTCGCCCGTACGCGACGGCAACGCAACACCCGTGTCGGCCCAGCCGCGCTCCTTGAGCTCGTCCAGATCAATCCCAAAAGGCTCCACCTGGGCAGCCGCCAGATCGTCAGACGTAAACTGGAAGTACTCGCCCACGCCACACGCCCGCGCCAGACCGGCAAAAATCTCCCGACCGGGACGTGTGTCGTCATGCTGCACGGGCAGCACAGCGTTGCGGTAGAACACGCGCGCATCGTTAGCGCCCACGACCGTGCCTACACCGCGGTCGGCCTCCAGATACGTCACGTCGGGCAGCACGAAGTCGGAAGCGCGCGCCGTCTCGGACCAGCGAATGTCAATCGTCACGAGCAAGTCGAGCTGCTGCAAAATACCCAACCAAGCCTGTGCATTGCCATAGCCCGCACCGGGGTTACTGGCATAGACGATGAGCCCACGCAAATCGCCGGCAAGAATCGACTGACCGATGGTCGTGCACAGGCCGCGCATCGGATCGACCAGTGGATAGCGTTCGGACCCCAACTTGGGCTCACGCGGCATCGACGGCGTCGCGAAACGCGTAGGGTCCAAATCGCCCAACACAAGCGGCGTGGGCGGGTTGAGGGCACCGCCCTCATGCCCGATGCAGCCCAGCAGCACATCGACCAAGCAGATAGCGCGCGCGGTCTGGGTGCTATTGGCATACGCGATGCCGATGCCACCATGAAAGCCTGCATCCACCACAGCGGCAGGCGCGGCGGCAGCTAGCTCGCGCGCCGTGGCGACAATCTCTGCGGCCGGCACGTCGCACATCGACTCGGCCCACTCGGGCGTCCAAGCACTGGCCGCCTGCGCCAGCTCGTCAAAGCCTGTGGCGTAGCGGTCCACGAACTCGTGATCGTACAGGTCCTCGGATACCAGCACATGTGCGATACCCAGCAGCAACGCCAGATCGCATCCAGGACGTACGCGCAGCCAGCGGTCGGCAAGCGCGGCCGAGCCGCTGCGCCGGGGGTCAACCACGATGATCTTCGCCCCGCGCCGGCGCGCATCGTTGAGCGCGTCAACGGCCCCCATCGTCGACGAATCGACAATGGAACGCCCCAGGTACATGATGCAGTCGGTATGCGCAAGGTCGGAGGCGGGGCTATAGCCCAGGCTGTGCTCCCAACCGGTAAGTCTGCTTACCTCGCAGGCGCCATCGGCACCGTACACGTTGGGCGAGCCCAGCGCATGCATAAAGCGATAGGCCCAGTAGCGGTCGAACGAGGGCACACCAAGTGTCATGCCCAGCGCACGGGGCCCGCGCTCGTCAACAATTCCCAAAAGACGCTCGGCAATCTGAGCAAACGCCTCGTCCCAGGTAATCGCATCAAACCCCGAGCCATCCCAGCGGCGTCGCATGGGGTGCAAAATCCGGTCGCGCTCGTCAAACGGCATTGCCAGGCGATGGCGCCCGCGGGCGCACAGGGCACGCGCCGCGCACGGATGTCCCGGCACCGGCAACTCGGCCACCACGCGACCGTCCTCAACGCGTGCCGCAAAGGCGCAATCGGCATAGCATCCCCCGCATGTCGTCACCACGGAGCGACCGTCATGCATAGCTCTCGATGCCATCTCGATTATTCCTTCCAGCTCAGGGGTTCATGCCCCGCCGCACCACAGCCCTGCCACCAGCTGCCGCGACGCAAAGCCCGCTGCATCTACCGCAGCAAGACACGAAGAGCCTCCCAAAAGGCAAACGCCCCTCGGGAGGCCCGTACGTCATTCCAGCTTATTACGCCTCGGACTTCTTGGCGTAGACAAACCAGTAGCCGAGCGCGATCAGAACCGCGCCGCCCACGATGTTGCCCAGCGTGGCGGCAGACAAGTTAAACGCAATGCCCGCAGCGTTGAGCGCATCGGCGCCGGCGACGTCGGCACCATAGCCGCACGCGTGCATCACGGCACCCATAGGCAAAAAGTACATGTTGGCGACGCAGTGCTCAAAACCGCAGGCCACAAAGGCGGCGATGGGCAGCAGAATGCCCACAACCTTATCGACCACGGTCTTACCGGCGGTACCGATCCACACGGCCAGGCACACAAAGATGTTGCACAGGATGCCGCGGAAGAAGATCGTCACCCAGTCGATCGTCACCTTGCCGGCGGCGACGCTCACCATGGAGTTGGCGACCGCCTCGCCGTTAAGCTTATAGATGCCGGCCATGTACACCAAAAAGACGATGAACAGGGCACCGACAAAATTGCCGACCCACACGACGACCCAGGCCTTAAGCATCTGAACCAGGGTGATCTTCTTGCTCTTGAGTGCGCAGACCATAAGCGAATTGCCGGTAAACAGCTCGGCGCCGCACACCAGCACGAGCACCAGGCCCAGGCAAAAGCACAGACCGCCCACGACGCGCTGAGCGCCCCAGCCCAGCGTGCTGTCGCTCAAGAACACCGTAAAGAACAGGCCGCCGAAGGCGATAAACGCGCCGGCGAACATTGCCAACAGAAAGGCCTTAGCGACCGGCAGGTTAGCCTTGGTCACGCCGGCGGCCTCGGTCTTGGCCTCGATCGCGGCGGGCGCCAGGCAATCGGGAGAGGGGTACTCCACCTTGGAATCTGCCATGTCAATCACTTCTTTCCTAATCAGCAGGAACAAGCACTCCTATTGCTCTTGCCCCAAGCGGACAAAGTGGGAAAAGTCGTTGGCGGCCACGGCGTCGTACACGGCGTCGACGGCCTCAAAGACTTCCGGGGACATGGGGTTGTAGAACTCCGTGTCGCCCGGCTGAATCCCGACGAAGACGATATCATCACACGATTGCTCAATCTCTTCGATCAGAATCGACAAAGGAAGCGAATGCGTGGTGAACATCGATTTGCGCGCGACGTCGGTCTTATCGAGCAAGCGGATGGCGCCGACGGGCAGCGCCATGTCGGCGGCATCGACCAAAACCAAACGCGGCGGACGCTCGCGCTTGACCTCGATGATGTCATCCTCGGGCGTCTGACCGCCGTCGATGGTGTACCAACCGGCGATAGGCGTGTCCTCCATCTTTTTGGAGAGCACGGGGCCGGCGGCATCGTCGGCACGCAGCACGCTTCCCGCCGTGAGTACGATACCCTCAAACGGGGCGCCGTTCACGCGGCCATCCACAACGCGACCCATTACTGCAACCTCCCCGTCAGATACACGCCCGACACATCGCGCACGCGCTCAACCAGATCGCGGAACTTCATCAGAAACGCGACCTGCTGGGCATGCAGGCCAAAGTCGTCGTCGAACACCGAGATGCCGGCCTTGGCCGAGCCGCGAAAACCGCGCTCGTCGAGCAGCGTGTCGCAGGCCTCGAGCAGCGACGGCACCGCCGCCTTGTCAAGCTGGCACTCGCCAAAGGAGCGGATGGCCTCGAACTTGGTCTTGGCCTCCCCCTCCGGCAGCGCGTCGACGAGCGAATAGAAGACATCCACCGGCACCGACAGGCGCGGCTCAAAGCAATCGAGCACGCCGGTGTGGTGGCCCACGGCGAGCGTGTAGTACAGCACGTCGCAGGCCTCCTGGGGAACGTCTTCCTCGGTCTCCACAAACTTACGCGTGAGCTCATAGAAGACCACCTGGTCGGGCGCATGGCCCAGGCAGGGGTCGGCGACGCCCTCGGCAGCCTCGTCGCTTGCGCGCGAGGCATCGCCAAAGGAGCCGCCGAGCATACCGGGGCCCGCAAAGTAACCAGAGCGGTCCGTGAGCTCCATCTAGTGACCTCCGGCCAGCACCAGATCCTGCAGCGCCGAGTAGACCTCAACGCGGCGCGGATCGTCCTGCTTGTCGATGAGCAGCGCCATAGCACCGCGGATATCACCCTTGGGCGCGTCCTCGAGCGTATCCATAAACTCGTTGGCCAGGTCGCGGCCGTAACGGTAGCCGCTCATGGCGCGAGCCTCGCGCTCGATGGCAACGCGCAGCTTGTACGGCACGCCGGGGTGCAGGATATCGGCCTGCTCGCCGGCAGCCTCCACCGTAGTCTCGGCATGGAGCTTTTGGTCCAGCAGGCCAAGTGCCATGGCAAAGCCGTAGACGGTCTGCGCGGGGCTGGGCGGGCAGCCGGGGATGTAGACATCGACCGGCAGAATCTTATCCGTGCCGCCCCAGACGCAGTAGTTGTCGTAGAAGATGCCGCCGGTGCAGCCGCACGCGCCATAGGACACCACGATCTTGGGATCGGGTGCGGCCTCAAACGCGCGCAGGGCCGGCATGCGCATGGCACGCGTCACGGCGCCGGTGTACAGCAGCACATCGGCGTGACGGGGCGAGGGCACGACCTTGATGCCAAAGCGCTCGACGTCAAAGACGGGCGTGATGGAACCGAAGATCTCGATCTCGCAGCCGTTGCAGCCGCCGCAGTCGACACGGTAGACGTACACCGAGCGCTTGATCTTCTTAAGAAGGGTCGCCTTGGCCTTCTCGATGCTCTCGTCGAGCTCGATCTTGGTCGGGCGGTACTGAAGCCGCTCGGGCAAAAGCGTGGGTTCGGCCATGGTTACTCCTCCTTCGTTTCAAAATCCATGATGATGCCCTCGACCGGCGCCGGACCGGCGGGAATCTCGGGCGCATCGGGGTTGAGCTCGCGGTCGATATACTCCGGGTTCACGCCGTGGCCGCCCAGATACTCCATGCCGGGGCCCTGGGGCTCGCCGGACGCAAGCGTCTCGTTGGCAGCCATGCCGTGCGCGTTGCCGGTCTTTACGGCCGAGGCGGCGCGCAGGGCGTCGAGCTCGCGCTTGCACTCCTGGCACATACCGACGGTACGGGCGGCCTGCTCGGCCTCCATGCCGCCGGCCTTTTGCAGCAGGCGCTTGGCATAGTCGATCTCCTTGTGCGGGGCAAACGGCTTGCCGCAACGCGAGCAGTGCTCGAGCGCATAGACGCTCTTGCTGGTGAGGTCGTCCTTGCTCATGACGGCCAGCTCAAACTCCTCGGTGAGCTTGATGGCCTCCATGGGGCAGGCTTCCTCGCAGCGGCCGCAAAAGATGCAGCGGCCGTAGTCGATTGACCAGGTAATGGTATCGGCCGCAAGGTCGGTGTCCATGCGAATGGCATCGGCCGGGCACGCCACGCCGCAGGCACCGCAGGCGATGCAGAGCTCGGCATTGTGCTCGGGCTTGCCGCGCATGTCCTTGTTGGTGGGGAACGGCGCAAACGGGTACTTGACCGTCGCGTCGCCGGCCTTGGCGTTAACCTTCCAAAGCTTCAGCATATTAGAGCGCCTCCTCATCGAGCGGAGCGGCCATGGTGCCCTCGCCCGCGAGCGGCGACTTGTCGCGCCAGACGTTCTCGAACTGCTCCTTGTCGAGCACGTGGTCGCGCTTGGCGGCGACATCGGTCACCGTCACGCGGTCGGTGCAGGAATAGCACGGGTCGAGCGAGCCAACGATCAGCGCCGCATCGCCCACGGTGTTGCCGCGGAACATGTAGCGCAGGACCGGCCAGTTACTGTACGTGGCGGCCTTGGCGCGCCAGCGGTAGCACTTCTGGTTATTGCCGAGCATGGCCCAGTGCACGTCCTCGCCGCGCGGCGCCTCGGTGGCACCGATGGCGTACTTGTGCGGGGTGTACTCCCAATCCGTGGTGAGGATGGGGCCCGACGGGCAGTTCTCGAGCATGGTCTCGATCATGTCGATCGAATCGTAGACCTCCTGGATGCGGACGGCGGTACGGCCGAAGGCATCGCAGGTGTCTGCCGTGGCAGCATGCATCTTCTGAACATCCGGATCGGCGTAGCCGTCGAAGGGATGGTCGAAGCGCACGTCGCGGGCATAGCCCGAGCCACGCATGAGCGGGCCGACCGGCGAGAAGTCGCGTGCGATCTTGCGGTCCAAGATGCCGATGCCACTCGTACGCTCAATAAAGTTGGGCGTGGAGAGCAAGACGTCGACGAGCTCCTGAACCTCGGAGCGCAGCTGGTGGATGGTCGTGAGCGTGGAGAGCTTCTGCTCGGCCAAAATGTCGCGACGCACGCCGCCGATCACGTTGAGGCCGTAGGTCTTGCGGTGACCGGAGAGCTTCTCGGCCAGGTCCATGGACTTCTCGCGGACGCGGAAGAACTGCTGGAAGCCGGAGTCGAAGCCGGTGTAGTGCGATGCGAGGCCAATATTGAGCAGGTGTGAGTGCAGACGCTCGACCTCGAGCATGATGGCGCGGATGTACTGGGCGCGCGGCGGGACATGAATGCCCTGGGCGCGCTCGACGGCCTCGGCATAGGCCACCGAGTGGGCGCAGCCGCAGATGCCGCAGATGCGGTCGGCGAGGAACGTCACGGCGTCATAGTTCAGGCGCGTCTCGGCGACCTTCTCCATGCCGCGGTGCACGTAGAACAGACGGTAGTCGGCATCGACGATCGTCTCGCCCTCAACGAACAGGCGGAAGTGGCCGGGCTCGTCGGAGGTGATGTGCAACGGTCCCATGGGGACGAGCGTGGTCTCCTTGCCCTTGGTGTCGGCCAAGAATTCGTAGTTTTCCATGTCGCTCGCGGGGGCGGGGCGGAAACGGTAGTCCATGGAGTCCTTGCGCAACGGGTACAGCCCGCTGGGCCAATCGTCGGGAAGCACCAGGCGACGGCGGTCGGGCAGACCCTCGGGAATCAGGCCGAACATATCGCGCAGCTCGCGCTCGCCCCACACGCAGGCGGGGACGAACGGCGTCACGGACGGGAACGTCATCTTGGCGGGGTCGACCTCGGCACGCACGGTAACCCAGCCGGGGTCCTCCCCCTCCATGGAGATGACGTAGTACACGGCGTAACGGCCGCACAGGGAGCGCTCGTCGTTGCCGACAATCACGGGAATCCAGCCGTAGCGCTCGTAGTACAGGTAGTGGACGGCCTCGGGCAGACGGTCCAGCTTGACGGTGATCGTCAGCTGGTCCTCGCACTGCCACTCAACCTTCTCGATAGCGCCCGGCACTGCGGCGCGCAGGGCCTCGACGTGGCTTTCGCAACGACGAGCGTAGTCCTTCTTTTCAGGTTCTGCCATGGTGCTAATTCACCTCGCTTGTCTTGGTCTGGGAACTGAACACCATGCGGTAGAGAGGAGCCTCGTGGAGCTCTTCGACGCTCTGGTTCAAAACGACGGACGTTGCATCCTCGACGCCGCCCGTGATGGCGACCGGGGTGGCGATACCGAACCACATGACCACGATCGCGAGGGCGATCTCGGGGATGATCATGAGGGCGGGCACCTCGTGGCGCTTCATGCCCTCGGGCGCCTTGCCGAAGATGGACTTGAGCGCGATGCCGGTAAGGGCAAAGTACACGCCGGTGAGGCCAATGGCCACGAGCACGACCACCCAGATGGGACCGGACTGGACGCCGGCCACGAAGGTGAGGAACTCGGAGATGAACAGGGCGAACGGCGGGAAGGCGGCGAGCGCGAGCAGGGCGATGATGGTGAGCGCTGCCGTGACGGGAGCGATCTCGACGACGCCCTTGATCTTGTTCAGGTCGCGGGTGTGGTAGATGTGCTGGATGTTACCGGCCATGCAGAAGGCGAGCGCCTTCGTGAAACCGTGGAAGATGCAGTGCAGCAGGCAGGCGGCGATACCGAGCGGACCACCGATACCCAGGCACAGCGCGACCACGCCGACGTTGTCGACGGAGGAGTACGCGAAGCGGCGCTTGATATCGTCCTGCTTAAAGATGCACAGGGCGGCCACCAGGATGGACAGCGTGCCCAGGATGAGCAGGAGCGTACGCGGATAGGTGTCGCCCACCGTGATGATGGACAGGGAGTAGAAGCGGATGATCACCAGCATGGCGCACTTGAGCAGCACGCCCGAGAGCAGCGCGGAGACCGGGCTCGGAGCCTGGGAGTGCGCGTCGGGCAGCCAAGTGTGCATGGGGAACAGGCCCGCCTTGGTGCCGAAGCCGATGACGATGAACGCGAACGCGAGGCGCACGAGCATCGGGTCGAACTGGTCGGCGTAGGGCATGATGGAGGTGAGGAAGGCTGCCTCATGCGCGTTGGGCATGATATCGGCGGCGTTCGCGTAGATGAGCAGCGTGCCGAACAGGCCGAAGGCCACGCCGGCGGTGCAGACCATCGCGTACTTCCAAGACGCCTCGAGCGCCTGCTTGTTCTTGTAGATGCCCACGAGGAACACGGTCGACAACGTGGTGGCCTCGACCGCCGCCCAGGTGAGGATGATGTTGTTGGACAGGCAGGCGAGCAGCATCGTGAAAACGAACAGGCTAAACAGCGCGTAGTACTGCTTGGTGCGCTCGGCCGGCATGGTCTTCTCCTCGATATCGATCTTGATATAGGAGATGGAGTACACGCCGGTGATGAACCCGATGATGCCTACCAGAAGGACGAAGATCGACGAGAGCGAATCGAGATGGAGCCACAGGCCCAAAGCGTCGATATTCTGCCCGCTCGAGAGCATGGTTCCCGCGGTGACGACCGAAAGGACGAGGGTCGCCGCGACGGAGATGGTGTTGAGCCCCGCAAAGACGCTGTAGGACGTCGTCTTGGGGAGCGCAGCCATAATCAGGGAGAACACGAGGGGACAAGCGAGCAGGGCGACCGTCAGCATTGAAACATCCATGGCCTACCCCTTCAATTCGGTCAGGTCGCGCGCATCGAGCGAGTGGGAGTCGTCCCAAATGCGACGCACGACGATGGACATGATGATGACGGCAAAGATGGCGTCGGTGGCGATGCCGATCTCGATGATCTCGGGGGCCGTGGGCGCGAGCAGGGCGAGCGTCACGTGGCTACCGTTCTCCATAAGGCAGTACCCGAAGATTTGCTTGAGGATGTTGCGCTGGGAGATGATGCACGTGAGGCCGACGAAGAAGTGCGCGAAGCTGATGGCGAGGGCCGGAGTAGCCACCTCAGCGGTGGGCAGGCTCAGGCGCGTGACCACCGCGAAGCAGATGGCCACCTCCAGACCGGTGAGGATGATGGTCCAGGCCGGCTTGATGGAGGAGGTCAGCGTGCTATCGGCAGGCGAACCCATCTTTTTGTAGGCACGGTTGAGAATGAACGGAACGAGGATCACCTTGGTGACGAAGGCCGACGCGGCCCACATGAGAAGCTCGGTGGCACCGGTGGTGAGGCCCAGGGTGAGCAGCACGCCCACCAGGACAACCGACTGGATCGCGTACCACTTAATGGCGGACGGGATGGTCTTCGAGACGACCACCATGGTGGAGGTCACGATCAGAAGACCGCCCAGGATATTGACTAACGAATAACCCATGTCCTACCTCCTAACCCATCCAACTAGAGGACAGAGGACCGGCGACGACGACCATGATCATGAGGACGACGAACACGAACGCCATGGCGCGCGGAAGGGGCTGGCCGGCGGCCACGGTCTCGCTCGGCTCACCGGGCAGGACCTTACCCATCCAACGCAGGAACCATGCGAAGGTGGCGACGGTCTCGACGACCATGACGCACACGAGGACAAAGATGACCGTGTTGGTAGCACCAACCGCGAAGCCACCGGAAATGATCTGGAACTTGGAAAAGAACGTGCTCATGGGGGGCACGCCGGCGATAGCGGTCGCGGCGACCGCAAAGCCCACGCCCGTGACCGGGTACTTCTTCATGAGGCCCTGGATCTTGGGCAGCATACGGGTTCCCAGCGTGAAGCTGAGAGAGCCAGCGATGAGGAAGAACAGGGTCTTGGTGAACGCGTGGTTGAAGATGTGCTCGACGGCGCCGTTAAACGCCATCTGGCTTCCGAACACGGAGAGGCCCAGGCCAAAGAACACGTAGGCGAGCTGCGCGATCGTCGAGAAGGCGAGCAGGCGCTTCATATCCTTCTGGGGCAGGTACATGAGGAAGCCGAAGAGCATGGTCACGACGGCGTCGATGATGGCGACCCAACCGACGATCTCGGGGATATCGCCGGCGCTCGCAAGAGCGCGGGCGAACACGCACACGCCGACCTTAACCATGGACGCGCCATGAAGGTAGGCGGAAACGGGCGTGGGGGCCTCCATTGCGGAGGGCAGCCACATGTAGAGCGGGAACTGGGCGGACTTGGCCCAAGCAGCGAACAGGATGAGCAGCAGCACGACGGTCTTCATACCGGAATCGAGCTGGGAGATCGCGCTCAGCGCGAACGTGCCGGTTCCGGCGAACAGGAAGGCCGCGCCGATGTAGAGTCCCAGAGCGCCGATATGGGTGATGATGAGCGCCTTCATACCGGCCTTCTTGGCCGTGGGCGTCATGTAGTAGCTGATGAGGCCCCAGGAGCACACACCGGTGATCTCGAAGAAAACGAGCTGGCCGACGATGGTGGAGCTGTAGGCGAGACCGGCCATGGCGCCGATGAACGTGGAGAAGTACACGTAGAAGCGACGACGGGGCGCGTCGGGATGCTCCTTATTCTTATCGCTCATGTACGGGAACGAATAGATGACGACGAGCAGGCCGATAGCGACGAACGCGGGTGCGAGCAGCGTGCTCATCCGGTCGAATATGAAGCCCATGACCAAGGTCTGGCCCATACTCGCCCAGGTTACATCGACCGCGTTCATGCCGTTTCCGGCAAACGTCGCGGCCAAGCCAACGGAAGCGACCGTGGCGATGCCGCCGGCAAAGGCGCAGATCCATTTAGCGTAGGGACGCGGCAGCATGACGATGAGCAGGGAGCCCAGCATGGGGACGGCGATCGCCACCATGGCAAAGAGGGACAAGCTCGATTCGATTGACATAGTTTCTCCCTTCTCCCTACACGCCTACGACGACGAAGACGAACGCGAGGACCGCGATGCCGACGACGGCCCAGGTCTGGTTACCGAGCACCTTGAAGCGCGAACGGGAAACGGAGTTCTCGAGCACGCCGCAGACGACGAAATCGACCAGGCACTTGACGAGGAAGACGACGGCGCCCACGAGAGCGGTGACGCCGATGGTCGCGGGCTCTCCCCAGGGGATGAAGATGGAGGTGAACCAAGCGACGACCACGACCTGCTTCATGCCCATGGCGAGCTTCATCATGGCCAGGGACGGGCCGGAGAGCTCGGCGAGCGGGCCCTCCTGGAGCTCCTGCTCGGCTTCGGCCTGATCGAACGGAAGCTTGCCGAGCTCCATGTAACAGGCGGCCGCGAAGGCGACGCCGGCGAGGATAACGGCGACGACGCTCGAGACGTTGCCCGTAACGATGTGCTGACCCATGGTCGCAATGTCCGTGGAGCCGCACACGATGGCGACGGTGAACAGCGCGATGAGCATGGACGGCTCGATGAGCACGCTCATGAGGAGCTCGCGGATACCGCCGAAGCCCGCGTAGGCGTTGGAGGAATCCACGCCGGACAGCGCGAAGAAGAAGCGGGACAGCGCGAGCGCGTACATGATGGTGATGGCGTCACCAAAGACGGGCATGGGGCTCTGGAGCGTGAACATGGGCAGGCCCATGGCGAGCATAAACGACACCGCGAGGAACAGCGGCGGCATGATGCGCAGCACGAAGCTCGAGTCGGAACTCACGGACTCGGGACGCGCCATGAGCTTCGCGAGGTCCCGGTAATCCTGAAGGATGGACGGACCGCGGCGATTGTGCATCTTCGCGCGAATCACACGGGCGAGGCCGGAGAAGAAGGGCGCGACCAGCATGACCACGAGGCCCTGCGCCATCGCAAGAACGATGTTCATAATATCCTCTCCCCTCTCTAGACCATGACCACGGCGAGCACGAGGAAGACCACGAGCGCCGCGACGATGTAGCAGATGTATACGGAGTAGTTGCCGCCCTCGATCTTGGAGGCGAGGCCGGCCAGCTTGTCGGCACCCTCGCTCGGTGCATCGACCAGGAAACGGTCGGGCAGGGGCTCGACGCCCTGGGCGACACCGGTGAGCTTCTGGAACACGTGCGCGATGGACCAGCAGATCTTGGTGCATACCTCGCGCAGGGTGTAGAGCGGGCCCATGAAGAGTTCGACGTCGGACGCGAAGCTCGTGGCGACGACGGGCATGTGCTCGTTGGGCTCGTAGCCACACGCCCAAGGGTCGGTCTTCTTAGCGGGGGCCTTGGCGCCGAGGCAGGACCTCAGCGCGAACGCGAGGCCGGTGAGGACCACGAGCGCGATGGCGATCGCGGGGGTGGAGGTGGCGGCACCGGAAATCTCGTTCACGAGAGACACGCCCGAGGTGGCTGTGACGGCGGAGCCGGCAAGCACGCTCTGGGCGACGTCGCCCAGAACCGGGGCGATGACCGGGGAGCCGATTCCCAGTACCACGCAGATGGCCGCGAGGAGCATCTGCGAGAACAACATCGGAGCCGGGGACTCCTTGGCGTTCGCGGCCTCCTGGGAACGAGGGCTGCTCGCGAACGAGACGCCGTAGGCCTTCACGAAGCACGTGACGGCCAGGGCACCGGTGATGGCGAGGGCGGCCGCGGAGGCGACGGCGAACACCATGACGACCGGGTCGGAGAGCGTCGAGATGTTGAACAGGGACTGGTAGGTGAACCACTCGGAAACGAAGCCGTTGAGCGGCGGGATGGCCGAGATGGCAAGGGCACCGATGAGGAAGCAGACGGCCGTGACCGGCATGCGGCGGAACAGACCGCCCATCTTCTCCATGTTGCGCGTACCCGTGGCATAGAGCAGGGAGCCCGCGCCGAGGAACAGCTCGCCCTTGAACATGGCGTGGTTGAGCGTGTGGTAGAGGGCGGCCATGAGCGCGATCGTCGCGATGACGTCGTTGCCCAGGGCGTGCGCCGTCATGGACGCGCCGACACCGAGCAAGATGATGCCGATGTTCTCGACGGAGTGATAGGCAAGCAGGCGCTTGATGTCGTGCTCGTGGAGGGCGTAGACGACACCCAGGACCGACGAGATGGATCCGAAGACCAGGACCATGAGGCCCCACCAGAGCTGGACGCCCGAACCCGCGAGCAGGTCGAGACCGACCTTGAGGATTCCCAGGATGCCGATCTTGATCATGCCGCCGGACATGAGGGCGGACACGTTGGACGGCGCCTCGGGGTGCGCCTGGGGCAGCCAGGAGTGCAGCGGGATGATACCGGCCTTCGCGCCAAATCCGAAGAACGCGAGGACGAAGCACGCCGAGGAGACGGCGGGTCCAAAGTCATGCGTACGGAAATCACTGAAGCTGAAGGAACCGCCCACGCCGTTGGTCATGAGCAGGAAGCTCGCCATGATGAGAACGAAGCCCACGTGCGCGATGACGAAGTAGAGCCAACCGCCCCTAATGGAGTTCTTGTTCTCCTCGATAACGACAAGGAAGTAGCTCGTAAGGGACATGAGCTCAAAGGCGACCAGGAACCAGAACACGTTGTCGGCGGTGATGACGAGCATCATCGAGGCGACGAAGGTGTTCATAAAGAAGCCGGCGCGCCCGACCTTGCCCGGGTACTCGTCGAAGTAGGACAGACCGTAGATGAAGCCCGCAAAGGCGAGAATCGAGATGAGGACCACGATCAGGCCCGCAAGGCCGTTGAGCAAGAGCTCGAGACGGGCGAACGGGAAGAAGAAGACCGTGTTGAGGGACGAAACGTCGCCAAGCACGGCCTCGAGGCCCGCGATGAACGACAGCACGGCCGCGACGGCGCCGATAAGGCAGCCGGCGGTCTTGGCGGCGTTATCGGCCTTGATCAGCAGAACCGAGGCGAGCGCACCGATGCACGAGACGGCAAGCGATGCGATAAACAGCGTCATGCTATCCATTGTTTACGCTCCCTTCTGCTTTCTCGGACAGGCCCTGGGCCACAGCGGTAACGTCGACGACCGGACCGTTTTCGATCGAGCGCAGGCGCTTGGCCTCGTCGAGCTCGCGATCGGCCGCGCCGCCCATGACGGTCAGCGCCTTGGTGGGACACGCCGCCACACAATGCGGGCCGTCCGGATCGAAGGCGCACAGGTCGCACTTGACAGCGCAGGTGTACTGGCCGGGAGCCCACGTAAGCAGGCTGCTCAGGGACTTAGGATACGAAGGCGTCGGATCGCACATGCCTGCGACGCCGGCAATAGACGTGCCATCGGGATGGATGGCACCGAAGGGGCACGCGATGGCGCACAGCCTGCACCCGATGCACTCCTGCTCCTTGACGTGGATGCGGTCGCCATCGTGCTCGATGGCATTCACCGGGCATACCTCGGCGCAGGGGGCACCCTCGCAATGGTGGCAGGCAAGGGCGGTCGAAATACCGCCGGTCTTCACGAGCGCCAGGCGCGGCGTATCCTGAAGACCCTGCATCCGGTGGGCGTCGGCACAGGCGGACTGGCATGTTCCGCAGCCGATGCACCTCTCCGGGTTGATGTCGATGAAGCGGTTCATCCCCACTTCCTTTCAAAATAACGGGCCGGGCTCCCGAACGTACGGGACGCCCGGCCCAAAAAGCCAACGAGAACGGGACTACACGATTTGATTCACGTGCGTCTCGTCGTCGAATTTGGCGGCGCCGGGCTCAACATCCTGGGGAGCGGCGGCGTCCACCAGAGCCTGCTTGAGCTCGGTGTACTGACGCTCGACTTCGCCCTCGGCCCAAACCTGGTCGGCGATTGGATCGACCTGGCAAGCGGAGAACTTGTCCTCGGGCGTATGCGAGACCGGGTCGACCTTGTGCATGGTCAGCTCGTTGCACTTGCCGATCCACCACTGGTAGGTCATATAGACCGTGCCCTTGTTGATACGGTCGCTCACGTCGGCGCGGCTGTATACCTGGCCGCGGCGGCTGTGAATCGAGACGATGTCGCCGTTCTTGATACCGCGCGCCTGGGCGTCCGCGGGATTCATGCGGACAAAGCCGGGCTCGTCGGCAAGCAGCGCCAGTGTCTTGCAGTTGCCGGTCATCGAACGGCAGCTGTAGTGGCCGACCTCGCGGACGGTGCACAAGATGAGCGGGTACTCATCGTCGGGAAGCTCGGAGGGTGCCTCCCAGTCATGCGCCATCAGGTTGGCGCGGCCGTCCTTGGTGGTGAACTTGCCACCAGCGAACATGTCGGGCGTACCGTGGTCGTTCACATCGGTGCTCTTGACGGGCCACTGAGCGTAACCGCCCTCGGGAGCCATCTTCTCGTAGGTTGCGCCCACAAAGTTGGGGCACAGGCTAATGCACTCGTTCCAGATCTGCTCGGTGTTGTCGTAGTGCATGGGGTAGCCCATGCGCGTGGACAGGTCCGCGAAGATCTCCCAGTCGTGGCGGCACTCGCCCTTGGGCGGAACGGCCGCGTCAAAGTGCTGGAAGCTACGGTCGGATGCGGTAAAGACACCCTCGTGCTCGCCCCAAGAGGTGGCAGGCAGGATGACGTCGGCGAGCATGGTCGTCTGCGTCATAAAGATGTCCTGGCAGATGAACAGATCCAGCTCGGAGAGCGTCTTGCGCATTCCGGCCGAATCAGGCTCGGTCTGGACCGGGTCCTCGCCGTAGTTGTAGAAGCAGTGCACCTTGCCCGCGTCGACCAGGTGACCCAGGTCGGTGAGCTTGTAGCCCTCCTCGAGCGGGAGCTTTTCCTCGGGCACGCCCCAAGCCTTGGCAAACTTGGCACGCACAGCCGGGTCGGTGACCTTCTGGTAGCCAGGGTACAGGTTGGGCAGCATGCCCATATCGCAGGAGCCCTGGACGTTGTTCTGGCCACGCACGGGCGCGAGGCCGGAGTTGGGTTTGCCGATCTGGCCGGCAACGCAGGCGATGGAGGCGATGGTGTGCACCGTCTTCAGGTTCTGCTTCTGCTGGCATACGCCCATGCCCCAGCCAATGATGGCAGAGGGCTTCGCCGTGGCGTACATCTCGGCAGCTTGGTGGATCAACGCGGGCTCGACACCCGTGATGTCCTGTACGGATTCGGGAGTGTAGTTCTTGATGGTCTCCCACCACTCGTCAAAGCCGTTCGTGTGCTCGGCGACGAATTCCTTGTCGTAGAGGCCATCGTTGACCAGACAGTTGGCAAAGGCGTTGAGGAACGCGACGTTGCAACCGTTCTTGATCGGAAGGTAGAGATCGGCGATACGCGCGGTTTCGATATGGCGCGGGTCGGCGACGATGATCTTGCAACCCTTTTCTTTGGCTCGCACGATACGCCTTGCGACGATGGGGTGCGAATCGGCAGGGTTATAGCCGAAGAGGAAAATGCAGCCCGCATCCTCCATACCGGGGATGGAGCATGACATGCAACCTGAACCAACCGTGTCCATCAGACCGAGGACAGTAGGGCCGTGTCAAGTACGGGCGCAGTTGTCCACGCTGTGGGTGCCGATGCACGCACGCGTAAACTTCTGCATGACGTAGTTCGCCTCATTGCCGCCGCCTCGAGAGGAGCCGGTGGTCATGACAGCGTTAGGACCATATTCGTCAATTATGGCCTGCATCTTAGATGCGGTGAAATCCAGTGCCTCGTCCCAGCTTACGCGCTCAAGATCCGCGCCCTTGGTGCGGCGGATCATCGGGTGCAGTACGCGAGGAGTCAAGATCTTGGTGTCGTTGATGAAGTCGTAGCCGCTCATGCCCTTAAGGCACAGCTCGCCCTGATTGGTGATGCCGTTGAGCGGTTCGGTACCCACGACCTGGCCGTTTTGGACCAAGAGGTTAAACTGGCAACCGGCGCCGCAATACGGGCAGATCACTTTATGCTTCTCCATGACACCCTCCTTCCTTTCTCTGCTACCGAATACTCGGTACTTATTTGACAATCATTGGGCCTGTCGCCCCAACACTTACGCCTCGTTTTCAATGGTGGCGCGGGCACGCTCGGCAGTCAGTTCTGCCAGGCGCTCCTCGTCTACCAGGGTGAGGCCCTTGGTCGGGCACGCCTCGGCACACGCCGGACCGCCGGGACGGTCCACGCACAGGTCGCACTTGAGCACAAAGCTTTTGGTCTGCGAACCCACGCGAACGTCGCCCATCAAGACCGGAACCTGCGTGGTCGCCACGCTCACGGCGCCAAAGGGACATGCCATGACGCAGCTCTTGCAGCCGATGCAGTTGTCCTCGTTGACGCCGATGCGATGGTTCTTTGGATCAAAGAACAAGGCGCCCGTAGGACAGGCCTTCGCGCACGGAGCGTCCTCGCAGTGGTGACATGCCACCGGCGCGGAGATCTCGTAGGTGCGCGTTACGCGCAAGCGAGGTGCGGCGATGTTGCCGGGAATATCGTGTGCCTCGATGCACGCCGCCATACAGGTTTGGCACCCAATGCAGCGTGAAGAATCAGCCACGACTCGTTTATTGCCCATGTTGTTCACTCCCTCCTGAATCCCATGCCGGAGAGACCCTGCCGACGTTGCCCCGGACCGCCCGTGGTCCGGCATCGGCGTATCGAGTGCATGCGGCGAAACAGGCACTTCGATAGAATTCCTCCAACGATATACAGGTTAAATATACGCAGTTGCAGGGGGCAAACTTGAGCATAGGCCCTGCAATACGGGTGTATTGCAGGGGTTTTGGCAGGTTGGAACTATTCTCGGATAGCTATAAAGGTGAGTGTATTACATGCGTAAATCCAGGGGAGATTTCACGCTCGTTTATAAAGGATGTAGTACGTTTGTAATGTCGTTTACACTCAATTACTCTAGTGCAATAAAGTAGTGGTTGTAAGATTGGCTATTATTAGCCGAAGTTGTATTTGACTATTCAAATTGCACGCTCATTAAGGGAGGCCAGTGATGTCATCGACTCAAAAACGAGCCATCCTGCAGGTGCGCATTCGCGAGGAAGACAAGCAGCATGCCGAGCGTCTCTACGACGCCATGGGCACATCGCTCGCCGAGGCTGTCCGTCTATTTGTCGCGCAGAGTATTTTGATGCGCAAGCTCCCCTTTCAGCCGGTCGCCGTGCGCTCAAAGGACGGCACGGCCGCCTATGGATTGCTCAAAGCATATGGGGACCCCAATCGCCGCTCCGAGGAGCGCAATGCCTGGATTGAATACCTAGCCACAGAAAGCGACGAGTCGGTTTTGGGTCCCGAGGAAGTAGATATCCATGAGTAGCACCATCATCGACGAGACCGTCATCCTTCGCTACCTGCTTGACGACGACGAGGTCCTGTCACCGCGCGCCGCCAAGGTCATCGCCACGCGCACCGCACGTGTCTACCCCGAAATCATCACGCGCGTCGTGGTCACGCTGCGCGACGTCTATAAGGTTCCCCGCGTTGAGATTGCTGCGGCCGTGAAAAGGTTGCTCGATGACGTCATGGTCGACGAGCCCACCGTTGTCGCCCTTGCCGTCAAACTCTTTGGCAAGACCCATATGGACTTTACCGACTGCCTCCTCGCAGCCCGAACCGCCATCTACAACGATGATGTCGTGAGCTTTGGCAAGCCCATCATCCAAGGCATGATCGATTACCGCCGCAAGCGCCAAACCGCCGCCGGCGCCCGCAGCCGAAGCACCGACTCCACCATCGACAAGCTCCGCCACCGCCCCCGCAGTTAACCCCATCCCCTCCTAAGTTGCGGTGAAATAGTTCCTGGATTGGGGGTGCGGACGATTTCTTGGACCGCGCCTAGGCGTATCCAAGCTTCCTGCGGTACTCCATCGGGCTCAGCCACCCGAGGGACTTCTTGATCCGCTCCTCACGATAGTACACGAGGTAGGCCTCGAGCCTTCCCATGAACTCCTCGGCCGTCACGCCCTCCCAGTCCCTGTAGCGGAAGAACTCGTTCTTGAGGCGCCCGAAGAAGCCCTCGCAGGCCGAGTTGTCCGGGCTGCAGCCCTTCGCGGACATGCTCCTGACCAGGCCGTTCTCCTCGCAGATCCCGATCCACTCCGGCCAGCGGTAGTGGCCGCCCCGGTCCGAGTGGATCGTCGTGCGCGCGCCCGCCGGCCTCGCCGCGCAGGCCTTGAGCAGGCTCGAGTTCGCGAGGCGCTTGTCGGGGTGCAGCCCGATCGACCAGGCGACGGGCATCCCGTCGAAGCAGTCGACGACCGGGCTCAGGTAGACCTTCTCGCCGCCCGGGAGCCTGAACTCGGTGATGTCGGTGAGCCACAGCCGGTTGGGCTCGTCGGCGCGGAACCTCCTGTTCACGAGGTTCTCCGGCGCCTTGGAGACCTCGCCGGCGTAGGAGCTGTAGCCCCGGGCGCGCCTCTTGTTGTAGACGACCTCGAGGCCCTCCTCGCGCATCACGCGGGCCACGCGCTTCTCGCTGGCGCGGACGCCCTCGCGGCGCAGGCGCGCCCAGACGGTGCGGTACCCCCAGCACCCCGAGCCCTCGCGGAAGATGCGCACCACGCGGTCGCGTATGTCGGCGTCGCGGTCGCGCGGCGCGGCGACGCGGGGCCTCCAGTACTCATAGGAGCTCTTCGATATCCTCAAGAAACCTGTGATCGAGCGGAGGGGCAGGGCGGTCGCCCGCCTCAATCTCTCGCCGAGCTCGCACTTGCTCCTGTTCGAGATCGAAGCCGGGTCCCACCCTTCCGCTTTTAGGTCGGCCAACACCGCCCTGAGCAGCAGGTTCTCTATCTGGTCCTCGTTGAGCCCGGCGAGCGGGCCGGTCGCCGGCGGGGCGTAGATCGACTTGTCGGGGCCCAAGCTGGCCTCCTTCCGTGGCGGTTTCCTCGCCCCGATTCTACAGCCCCCGCCGGTGTAGCTGCGCGGGAGGTGCCCCGTCGCCCACTTCTTGGCCGCGCCCACCGAGACCCCCGCGAACTCCGCGGCGGCGGTCGGCCCCATGCCGTCCTCCGTCGCCAGGAGGAAGAGCTCGACCTTCTCCCTGCTGTACATGCGAACCTCCAGTCCGGACCGCCCCGCGGTCCAACTTTCTGTCCGCACCCCCATTTAGGCTTATTCGAGCTTTTCAGAAATTAATTCACCGCAACTTCCAGGTTGGCCATCCGAAACCGTCAGCCTTGGACCGCGAATGCCACCGTTCGCCACGAAATGGGCCCATCTACTACGTTTAACCGATTACCCTCGACCATACCGAAATCCGAAAAATCAAAACCGCTGGTAGACGGTTTGCCGATTTTCCGAAAATGCTGCTATAGTCGACCCCTACGGTCCAAACGTAGTAGATGGGCCGCTTTCGTGGCTCAGCACCGGACCAGTCATTTTGGGACAGGGCTTTTTGGCCACATTTGCCAGCCAATCGTTGGAGCAGTCAAAAAGCCCGCTCCAAATTAGCTACCCGGCCTTTAATGGGCTCATAAAAGTCAAAAGACAGTCCATATTTCACCGCAACTTAGGAGGGGATGTGGGATCCCAGACATGTATATGAAAACGGCTCTGGCACCAAAAGGAGCCAAAGCCGTTAAAGCTATCCTATGGAGCGGGCGACGGGAATCGAACCCGCGTCATCAGCTTGGAAGGCTGGGGTTCTACCATTGAACTACGCCCGCAAGATATGGTCGGGACGACAGGATTTGAACCTGCGACATCCTGCTCCCAAAGCAGGCGCGCTACCAAACTGCGCCACGTCCCGAAGGTGTTGAGCAGCTAAGGTCTAAACCTTGCGTGTCCCAAAGCGAAGGAAATTATAGGGTAGACTCACCGCCTGTGCAAGCATTGATGCCTTAGCTCCTCGAATGTGCGACAAAACGACTATGGAGCAGACCGATCACAAACGCCACCACGGCAACCGGTGCCCACGCGGCTCCAATGTCCGCCAGCGGCAGCACATCAAACGGCAGCCATGCGCCCGCAAAGAACGCATCGCGGACCGAGGTGATCACACTCTGCACAGCAACCACGCCGCCGACCCAAACCCACACCTGCGGATGCGCATCGCAAAAACCGTGCACCAGGCCCATAAGCACCAGCACGATGGCGACGGGATACAAGGCATTGAGCATGGGCACCGAGAACATGAGGATCATGTCGAGGCCCACGTTGGAAAGCACGCACGAAAACGCTGCGAACACAAAGGCGAGAACCGCAAAGGGACGGCGCATGGCCTCCTCGTAGGCCTCTGCTCCCCCTTCGACCACATACGTCTCGCAGAAGTAGCGCGAGCAGCAGCTGATAAGGCCAATGCACACGTTCATGCAGGCGAGGAAGAAGATCGCAAAGACCACGACCGTGCCGGCAAGACCAAAGTGCATGGAGGCCGAACGGGCGAGGATGGCGGCGCCGTTGGTAGCGTCAGGCATCACGGTGCCGAGCTGCATACCGGCAAGGCCCAAGCCGCAGTAGATGATGGCCATGAGCACGCCGGCGATCACACCCGAACGCGAAATCTCAAAGGCCACGCGCTTGTCATCAGTCACGCCCAGCTCGTGGATGGTCTCGGCGATGATAATGCCAAAGGCGAGAGACGCGAGCAGATCCATGGTCTGGTAGCCGGTCAAAAAGCCCTGCACGGCAGCACCGGCATTGTAGGGAGCCTGCGGCGCGGCAGCGGGACCCAGCGGCGAGACCACGGCGGCACCCACGACCAGCACGATGAGTGCAATGAGCGCGGGGCCCGTAATACGGCCGAGCACGCGTGTGATGACGCCCGGGCGCAGCGTGAGCACAAACGCGACGACGAAGAACCCGATGGCAAACACCAGACGTGCCGTGCCGAGCGAAACGCCCTCGGGCAGCAGCGGCACCAGCATCTCGAAGGCCGTGGAGCTCGTGCGCGGAATAGCCAGGCACGGACCGATGGCCAGGTAGACTGCCGCAACGAAGAATTCACCAAACTTGGGGTGCACGCGGCCGGCAAGCTCGCGCGCCGTTCCGGCAAGTGCCACGGCGATAAAGCCCATGACGGGCAGGCCGATGGCGGCAATCAGAAAGCCGAGCATGGCGACCGGCGTGGCAGAACCTGCCTGCAGCGCCAGCAGCGGCGGAATAATGAGGTTGCCAGCGCCAAAGAGCATCGAGAACAGGGCGATGCCGACGGTGACGACATGGTCGGAGCGCAGACCGCGCGGCGCGGAGGAGGCCATAGAACCACCTTTCGGGTCGAAACAAAAACGGGACGGGCAAAAGACCCGTCCCGCAAGTATATACGCTCTAGCAGCTTTAGCAGGCTAAATCGCACAGAGCATCGATAGCCGTCTCGACTTCTTCGGTCGTGTTGAAATACCCAAACGAGAAGCGAACGACACCTTGGCGCTCGGTACCTAACGCGCGGTGCATGAGCGGGGCACAATGGGCGCCGGGGCGCGTCGCAATCCCCCACCCCTGCATGAGCGCGTCCGAGATCTCGGCAGAGTCGATATCACCCACGTTGAGTGAGACGATCGCCGAGCGCATCGGCTGGTCAAACGCACCGTAGAGCGCAATGCCGGGGATTTCGCGAACACCGGCGAGGAAGCGCTCTGCAAGCGAGCGCTCATGCGCCGCAATCGCCTCAACCCCGCCTTGTGCCTCGATAAAGTCGAGACCGGCAGAAAGGCCCGCGATACCGTGACCGTTGAGCGTGCCCGCCTCAAGTCGCGTGGGCCACTCAAGCGGCTGCAGCGCATTGAAGCTGTGCACGCCCGTGCCGCCCATGGCCCACGGAGCCACGTCAACACCCTCCGCCACGGCCAGGCCGCCGGTGCCTTGAGGTCCCATGAGCCCTTTGTGGCCGGTAAAGCACACGACGTCGAGTCCCATGGCATCCATGTCAATCTTCGCCGTACCGGCAGACTGCGAGGCATCAACGATCACAAGCGCACCTGCCGCATGGGCGATGGCAGCCACACGCGAAACGTCGACCGCGTTGCCGGTCACATTGGAGGCGTGCGTCACCACCACGGCACGCGTGCCCGGCGTGACCAACCGCTCGAGCTCATCATAGTCGAGCACGCCGCTCGCATCGCAACCCGCATGCTCAACCGTCACACCCCGCTCCGTCGCCAGGCGATTGAGCGGACGCAGCACGGAGTTGTGCTCGAGCACCGTTGTGACCACGCGGTCGCCGGGGCGCACCACCCCGTTGATGACGGTGTTGAGCGCCGCGGTGGAGTTGGGCGTAAAACAGACATGGTCAGCACGCGGGCAACCCAAAAGGCGCGCGAGCTTGGCACGGCAAGCGTGAATCGTACGAGCGGCATCGAGGGCACCCGACGTGGCGCCGCGCCCGGCATTGCCGAGCGAGCACATCGCCTGCGTCACGGCATCGATGACCGCCTGCGGCTTGTACATGGTCGTCGCCGCGTTATCTAGATAGATCATCGCACGACCTCCCACATATCAATCACCGTAAAGCCCTCGGTGGGAATACCCGCTGCGGTAAGCTCGGCGCGCAGCAGCTCCTCATCGGCAGGCAACGCCTTCCACGCCAAACCGCAGCCGGCAGCGACCTCCCCGGGCACGGGAATCGTTCGCCCGGGAAGGCCGCGCTCGATGCACAGGGACTCGCAACCCATGGCGGCCGCCGTGGTGGGAAACGTGATGACAAGCGCCGGGCGCTTCTCCCTCATGGCAACTCCAACCAATACGCTACGGGCGCACAACGCGCACAGCCTGCTCCATCTTCTCCACGATCACGTACATGTTGGTGACCTCGCCCACCGCAAGCTGGTCTTTAATGCCATAGTGGTCGAGGCAGGTACCGCAGGTGAGAATCTCGACACCCTGCTCGGCCAGGCCCTTCAGGTCGTCGAGCACCGGAGAGCCCTCTACGGTGAGCTTGGCACCGCCGTTGTAGAACAGCATAGTCGCGGGCAGCTCCTCCTGCTGCGTCACGGCAAAGATGAAGGCCTTCATGAGCTTGTGGCCCAGCTCGTCGTCGCCACGGCCCATGCAGTCGGTGTAGACGGAAATGACGAGCTTGCCCTTGCCGGCGCTGGCATCACAGAAGACAGCGCCATCCTGCTCGGGATCGGCCACGGCAACGGCGCCAGAGGTCGCCACGGTCACGTGCCACTCGGCGTCAGAAACCTTCTCGACCGAGGCCGTGCAACCCTTCTCCTGCGCCATCTTGGAGATGTTCTTGACGGCGGTCTCGTTATCGACCGAGGTCACGACGGTGCCCTCGCCATCGAGCTGCTTCAGAGCTTTGAGCGTCTTGACGACGGGCAGCGGGCAGGCATCGCCCATGGCATTGACTTCAATCTTGGTAGACATAGTTTTTCCTTTCAAAAGGGACCGCCCAGAACAGTAGGCGGTCGCATAAACGGTTTTCCTTAATGCACAACGCGAACGGCAGGACCGCCTGGCACCGGCTCGCACACGCGACCGACGACGGCGGCGATGCGACCCTCGGCATGCAGACGGCGCGCAAGCTCATCCACATCGGCAGCAGGTGCCGCGATAAGCAGGCCACCAGACGTCTGCGGATCGTACAGCGCATCCAGCATGCCCGGCTCCAGGTCCTCGTCGGCAGCCACGCGCGGGTCAAAGAAGTCCTGGTTGCGGTAGGAGCCCGCGGGGATAATGCCCAGACGCGCCATGTCGAGCACCTGGTCAAAGAGCGGTACCGCCCCCGACGCAAGCTCAACTTGCACGCCCGAGCCCTCGGCCATCTCGCACGCGTGCCCGATCAGACCAAAGCCCGTAATGTCGGTGCAGCCGTGAAGCTCAAGTCCCTCGGCCAGACGAATCGGAGCCTCGTTGAGGGTGCGCATCGAGTCAAACATGGCCGCGGCCTCGTCCTGCTCGATGAGCTCGCCCTTAATGGCCGTGGTGATAATGCCCGAGCCGATCGCCTTGGTCAGCAGCAGAACATCGCCCACGCATGCACCGCTGTTGGCGAGCATGCGATCGAGCGCGACAAAGCCGCTCACGGACAGGCCGTACTTGGGCTCGTCGTCGTTGATGGTGTGGCCGCCCGCGATGGAGCAACCCGCCTCGACGCACTTGTCTGCGCCGCCCGCCAGAATCTGACCGGCGACCTCGACGCCCAGACAGCTCGGGATGCACAGCAAGTTCATGGCATGGCTCGGCCGCCCGCCCATGGCGTAGATGTCCGACAGCGAGTTGGCTGCGGCGATCTGGCCAAACAGGAACGGGTCGTCGACCATCGGCGGGAAGAAGTCGATGGACTGCACGAGCCCCAGGTTCTCCCCTACGCGGAAGACACTCGCATCGTCGGAGGTATCGAACCCCACGAGCAGGTTGTCGTTATGCACATTGGGCAAGTCGCCCAGGACCTGGGCGAGGGCTCCGGGAGCCAGCTTAGCAGCTCAACCGCTCGCGGCCGTCATAGACGTGAGCTTAATCTGATCGTCAGCCATCGATACCTCCTCTCATCGGTCAATCATTTTCTCCCAGTATACGCATGAATGCGAGCCTGCGACGGATGCATTAATTGAGCGCCTGTGCGCGAATCGCCGCGCCGATGGCACCGGCAAAGCGAGCCTGGGGTGAGGTGGTCACCGGCGACCCCAGCAGCTCGCCCAACCGCTCCACCACGAAGGCGTTCTCGCACAGGCCGCCGGTCAGGTAGTACGGGGCGCCCGCGGCCTGCCCGGCCATGGTCGCCACGCGCGAGACCACGCTGTCGATCACGCCACGCGCAATGTTCTCGCGCGGCTCACCGCGACCGATCAGGCTGATGACCTCGCTTTCGGCAAACACCGTGCACATGCTGCTGATCTTGGTGGGCTCGCCGGAACGCGCTAGGTCGGCCATCTGCTGCTGGGAAATGCCTAGGCGGTCGGCCATGATCTCCAGAAAGCGCCCCGTGCCGGCGGCGCACTTGTCGTTCATGGCGAACTTTGCCACGCGGCCGCCCTTGAGTTGGATGACCTTGGTATCTTGGCCGCCCACGTCGATCACCGTGCCCTGCTCGCCAAACAGGCGGACCGCACCGGCACCATGGCAGGTGATCTCGGTCACTACCTTGTTGGCATAGGGCACCGCGACACGGCCGTAGCCAGTCGCGACCACGCGAACATCGTCGCCCGTCACGTCATAGCCGGCTGCGGCGAGTTCACCGCGTAGGCGCTCGGCCGCATCGACCGACGAATACCCCGTCGGCATGACGCAGGTCCACGCAATGGCGTTGTCCGTCTCCACCACCGCAGCCTTCGCGGCCGTCGAGCCTATGTCGATACCAATGCCAACCACGGCATCCTCCTTCTATGCGGCAAAGCAGCTATCCCTTTGCCGCATTTGTCCTACAGGGTCTCGATAAAGGCAGCAATGCGCGTCTCGATCTGGCCCATGTCACCGTTGCTGTAGTCGGTCTCAATCTTCATATACGGAATACCCGCGCCCTCGACAGCCTCCTGCATGCGCGCACTCTCCACGTTAAAGGTGTGGCAGGCCTGTAGCACGCTCTCTACCACGCCATCGACATGATACTTCTCGCACATGGCCAGCGTGTTTTCCATACGACCATCGTTGGGCGTCATGACCGAGCAGTTGATGTCCAGGTAGCGGTCGGCGATGGCGCGCAGGATATCGGGAGCCTCCGGGTCGATCATCATGGCCGCCGTGCGCTCACCCGAGCAGTCGTCCATGCACACGACCACACCGCCGTTGGACTCGATAGTACGGCCGATCTTGTTGATCACGCCGCCCACCGGGCAGCCAGTGATCAGAATGCGCTTGGCATCCGCCGCAACCGGGCGTTCGCCCGCGTCGTAGGCCTCGCGCAGCTTGGCAACCTTTTGCTCCAGCTGCTGCGTATAGGCCTCGATGTCGAAGCTGAACGTACCGGCGAACATGGTGCTCATCAGGTCAACGCCGCTCATGGCAGCCGGCTGGTTGGCCTGCAGCGCAAACATCTCGAGCTGGGCCGCACGCAGACGGTTGCGACGACGGACGGCAGCGCGCAGGTCATCGTCGGTAATCGTGATGCCGTAGAAGCCCTCGAGCTCCTCCTTGAGCAGGCGGCACTCCTCGTACCAGCCTTTACGCTCGTAGGCACGATCGCGACCCTGCGGAAGATGCAGAATGTGCGTGCGCTTGAGCTCGTTGAGCAGTTCGTACATCTTCTTCTTGCCGTCGCAGGTGGTCTCGCCGATGATCATGTCGCTAAAGTACGTAAACGGGCACTTTTGCGAGTAGGCAAAGCCGTAGGTCGACTTGATGAGCGGACACAGATTTGCTGGCAGCACCTTCTCGGCCTCGGGAATCACCTCGTCGGATGTGCCGCACAAGGCCACACTTGCAGCGCCCGCGGCATCGATAATCTCGAGCGGCGTATAGCTGCACAAAAAGCCGACCAGGCGATTACCCGCCTGTTTGTAATCCTTGACGCGAATAAACGCCGCCTTGCGCTGCTCGTTGAACTCCTCAAACGTGGACGGCAACGGCTGCTCAATATTTTCCGACATATAACTCCTTAACAAACCTTTTAACCGACCAAGGAAACGGCTTTCCCAGGTGCCCGAGGTTGCCGTGAAAGAGAAGCGCCGCGTACTTTGGTACGCAAGCGACGGTTTGAACGGCAAGATCGGGTGCCTGGGGAAGCCGCCGAGACGGATAGCCCTAAATGGTTTCCAAGAAAGCCTCTATCCTGGTTTGCAGTTGGCCTGCGTCCTCGCCGGCGTAGTCGGTCGTGATGTGCATAAACGGAATGCCGGCCTCCTCGGCGGCCTTCTCCACGGCAAACGACTCCATCTCGTAGAGCGTGCAGAACTGCAGGGCCACGTCGACAATGCCGTCAGCATGCAGGTCCTTGGCCATCTGAACAATGTCCTTCATACGCTGATCGTTGGGCGTAAAGACGGCACAGTTGATCTTAAAGTAGCGCTCGGCGATAGCATCGAGCATCTCGTCAACCGTCTCACCGGACTCATCGACCAAGTCCTTGTAATAGCGCGAACCCGTGCAGGACTCCTCGCCCACCACAACGCCGCCGGCCTTCTCGATGAGGTTGAACAGCTTCCAGTTGGGCACAGCCATGGGCGTGCCGGTGTACAGGATGCGCTTGGTTCCCTTGGGCGCCACGCCCTCTCCGGCCTCGACACGCTGCTCACACTCGGCCGCCATATCGTTGATGGCTCCGGTCAGACGCGGCGTGTCGTCCATAAAGGCGGCCTGAACGGTCAGCAGGCTGTCGAGACCGCTAATGGGCGCTGGGTCGGCAGCGCGCGTGGCAGCGAGGCGCTGCAGGGCGCGACGCTTCTCATTGACGGCGCGGATGGCGGCCTTCAGACGCTCAGGCGTAATCGTGACGCCGCACTCTTCCTCAATCTTGGCAGCAAGCTTTTTAACCTCGGCCTTCCAGGTCACGAGCGTCGACTCGTCGTGCACGTTGGGAATATCCATGACGTACATGTTCTTTTGCGTGGCAAAAAACTCGTAGGCCTTCTTCTTGCCATCGCAGGTGTTCTCGCCTACCACCAAGTCACTCGACTCAATGTAGGGGCAGACCTCACCCAGCTTAAAGCCGGCAAAGCTCTTGATAAGCGGACAAGTGTTGCGCGGCAAGTGCTCCTCGACCTTGTCCGTTGCCCAATCGGCACCCGAGCACAGACCAATGGGAATGCCGTCACAGGCAAGCACGATCTCCTCGGGCACGTACACGCAGAACGAGCCCACGATTTTGGTGGCCTCGCCAGCCTCCTTCTTGTCGAGCATCTCCTTAATGCGGCCGCTGTGGATGTTGGTGGCGACAAAATCCAGGTAGGACGTGGACTTGGGGCGATTGTTCTGCGCCAGGAACATATCGCCGTACATCTGGCCCACGGCGCCCAGCAGCATGTCGTGGTCGGCAAGATTCATGCCGAGGCTCTCCCACATCGGATGGAAATCAAATTCTTCAGCCATGACGGTTCCCCTCTCGAACCAAAATTGAATAGCTACGGTATTGCTGCACGGTGGGTGGCGAAAACCCAGCCGCGCCTAAACCCGGAATTTTAGGGAACCTGCTTTTCGGTCGATTATTTAGTTGTGCGTCGTCTCTCCCGGAGCCGTGAACATACCTGCTCATATGCGACTCCGAGCCATATACAGGGCGCGCGCGGCAACGCGGCGAATATATGTCGTCTGCGGCATGTGCGCACCCTCCTTTACAAGTTGAGGTCAACTATACCAACGGTCATCGACCATGCGAACACCGTTGACATTCGTACGACAGCGTCGTGTGCCGTCGTTTAATAAATAATTATCTTGATTGATAAGAGTTTGTCATTCCTCATTCGGCGAACGGCAAAAACAAAGCCGCCGAGGCTTATATTCCCCGACGGCATTACCCGGCGCTATCGACAAACCAAATGGATCCTGCTGGCATCAAAATGCATGCGCAGCGTCTCGCCTGCTTGCGGCAGCTCGTCGACAGGCATACCCACTTTGTTGACCTTCCACTGCAGGCGCGTCGGCGCATCGGCACGCGGCACATCCAGCAGCACCAGGCGCTCAAAGCGCGAATCGCTCACACGGGCCACGTGCAAATCATAGCTGTTGCGACCCCACTCGGCACGGTTGTCCACATGGAAGTAGCTCGCACGAATACCCAGGTACGCCACGTTATCGGGAACCTCACGGCCCACGTTGAAGGTCATGCCCCAGTCCAGGGCCTCAACTTCCTGAAGCCCGATCTTGCGCGCGCGGCTCGTATTCTTGCAGCCCGTCAGGCGCAGCGCAGCCAAGGTTTGCGGCCGGCGGACCACGTCCTCGACGGAGCCGATCTCCTCCACATGCCCGTCGTGCATCACGCAAATGCGCTCGCACAGGCGGCACGCTTCGTCGATGTCGTGGCTCACATAGAGCACGGTTCGGTTGCATACATCGAACAGATCGAGCATGTTTTGCTCAAGCGCGCTCTTGAGATACGCGTCGAGCGCGCTCATGGGCTCATCGAACATAAAGATGCCCGGATGCGCCGCCACCATGCGCGCAAGCGCCACGCGTTGCTGCTGACCGCCCGAGAGGCGCACGGGGTAGCGGTCGACAAAATCGGCCAGACCGAAAATGCCCAGATAACGCTCGGCGAGCTTTTTGCGCGCGGCGGCGTCGCCCGCATCCTTTACGCCGGCGCACACGTTATCGGCCACCGTCATGTTGGGAAACAACTGATAGTTTTGGAACAGTAGGGCGCATTTTCGCTCCTGGGGCGACAGGTCGATGCCCGCGGCCGAGTCAAAAAAGGTCACGCCGTTGACGACGATCTTGCCCTCGTCGGGCGTCTCCACACCGGCAATGCAGCGCAGCGTGCAGCTCTTGCCGCAACCCGAGGCGCCCAGCAGTGCCACGCGCTCCTCGCCGGCCTCAAGCTGCATGTCGAGCACAAACCCGGGATAACGTTTCTTAATATCCAAAACGAGCGACATGGCCTATCGACCTCCCGTCGAGACGGCGTCATCGCGCATGAGTTCGGCCAGCGCCTCGCGATCGATACGCAGTGCATCGCCGCCGACTGGGTCGAGCGAATCGCCCTGTCCGGCGAGCTCTTTGGCCTGCTTGCGCTCCACACGGGAAAGGCCCCGCTCGCGATACTTTTGCGAATGCGCGGTGTACATGTTAATGAACAGGATGACCAAAAAACTAAACACGATCACGACGACGACCCAAAAGAGCGCCACCGACGTGTTGCCGCCCATCCACTCAAAGTAGATGGCGATGGGAATAGTCTGCGTAATGCCGGCATAGTTGCCTGCAAAGAACAGGGTGCAGCCAAACTCGCCCATCGCGCGGGCAAAGGCAAGCACCGCACCGGCGGCAATCGAGGGCCAGCCAAGCGGCATCATAAGCTTGGTAAAGATGCGACGCTCGGACCATCCCAGGGTTCGCGCGGCATCGAGCATCTGCGTGTCAAGGCTCTCAAAGGCTCCGAGCGCCGTGCGGTAGACCAGTGGAAACGACACAACGACGGCCGAAATGACCGCCGCGGGCCAGGTAAAGACGATCGAGATGCCGTGCGCGATGAGCCACTGGCCCACCCCGGTCGAACGGCCAAACAGCATGAGGAGCAGAAAGCCGCAGACCGTGGGCGGCAGCACCATAGGAATCGTAAAGACCGAATCGAGCAGGCCCTTGATGCGACTCGAGGTGCCCATAGTCTTCCACGCGGCAAACAAGCCCAGCGCAAAGGAGATCAGCAGGGCAAGGCCGCTCGTTTTAATGGACACCCAAAACGGGCGGTAGTCGATGCCGCCTAAAAAGGAGGCAAGAGAGGTCAAGGACCCCTGCTCATCCCGCAATACGACAGACGATGCTTCTACCATTTGAGCGCTATCAAGCCAACGCGCGCCGCCCTTGGCATCACCCGAGGCCGATGCAATCACCACATAGCGGTCCCCATCCGCACCACGCACATCAAAGCCATAGGTATACCCGCCGGCATCAAACGTTGTTTCCGCCGTAACATACCAAGGAAGATCAACGTCCCCTAGCTGCGCACCTCCCATGGAGTTTGCGTTGTCGAGCTCACAGACGAGGGCCTTGAGACCCGATACGCACTCGTTGTCCTGCGGATCCAATCCATATTTCTCGGCCGCCTTGGGCGATATCCACACCACAACGCGATCGGCAGCAGGCGCCACTACAAGGTCCACGTCCTCGTCAACGGGAAACCGGTAGCCCTCAGGCTGGCCCTCCATAGCACGAGCGGTCCCCTTGGCCAACCGCTCAAAACCCTCGATCCCATAGGAAAGCCCATGAGCGGTCGCAGCAACCTGGGGCCCGTCCTCAGCGACCCCAGCAAACGCAAATCCCGGCACCCAGCAAAGCGCGAAGGTCAAAGCACAGGCGACAAGCATGCGGAATCTATTAAGCACGAAAAGCTCCAAGCGAATACAAGGACGGAGTGAAACACAAAACGATGGAATTATCGCGCCAAGCCGCACTACGCGGAAAGCTCAAAGCCGTACTTAGCCCAAATCTTCTGAGCCTTCTTGTTGGACAGGCAAAAGTCGATGAACGCCTTAGCCTCGTCGGCATGCTCGGAGCTATCGGCGACAGCACCGGGATACACGATGGGCTTGTGCGAGTCCTCGGGGCACACGAAGGCCTCCTCGATGCCGTCATAGCGGAAGATATCGGAGCTGTAGACAAAACCGGCCACGCAGTCGCCTGTGGACACATAGGCGGCGGCGGTACCAACTTTGTCGGCCAGTGCGACCTTGTCGGCGATCTCGGGTGCGTACTCGCCGTCGTCGCCCTCGGTGCCGGTGTAGAGCTCCACGGAAGCCAGTGCCTGGTTGGCGTACTTGCCGGCAGGAACGGTCTTGGCGTCGCCGATGGCGATCTTGCCGTCCAGGTTCGAGACGTCGGCGATGGCCTCGACCTTGGTGTCGGAGCCCTCGGCGCGAATGATCACGAGGTCGTTGACGAACATATCCTCACGCGTGTCGGCATCGACGAGCTCGGCGGTCTCGGCATCGTCCATGGTGCCCTTGGAGGCTGTGATGAGCACGTCGACGGCGGCACCGGCGCGCATCTGCTCGACAAGGTCGCCGGAGGCCTTAAACTGCGTGTCGGCAAAGGTGGTGCCGGTCTGCTCGGTGTAGAGCTCCTGGACCTCGGGCAGAGCCTTCTCGAGCGAGTTGGCAGCGAAGACCTGCAGCTCGATGGTTTCCTTCTTGGAAGATGCCTTAGCAGAACCGGCATCGGAGCCAGTCGGCTCAGACGTCTTGTTGCTGGAGCAGCCGGCAAGGCCAAGGCCGGCAGCGGCGACAGCAGAGAGCGAGACGAATCTGCGGCGAGAAACCATATCGAACATGTTCAACCCTTTCGGACCTTGTGCCCGGGTACCCCACCGCGGGCTTTATTCTGTAATTAGATTATACGTCGGTGCGAATAATGATTATGAGAAATTATTCTCGTCTGAGAATATAGTTTCAGGCATGTCTACAGAATGTCGTCCCCTTGGGCGCAAATAAAAGGCGGAGCAGCCGTTCAGGTCGCTCCGCCGCAGGTAAATCGCTTAGTTGGTATGTCCGCCGCCCGCTGTCATCTGAGCCGCATGCTCCAGCTGGTCCGCTATGGCCTCCCAGCTTTCGCGGGCGGCCTTCGTAGAACCGGGAAAGTTTACGACAAGTGTATGACCTCGTTGCATGCAAATAGCGCGCGAGAGCATGGCGCGGCGCGTCTTGGTCATCGAGTACGCACGGATCGCCTCGGCAATGCCCGGCACGTCGCGATCGCAGACGGCGCGCGTGGCCTCGGGCGTCACGTCGCGCATCGAAAGCCCCGTACCGCCGCAGGTGAGCACGACATTGGCGTGGCACTCATCGGCAGCTTCCACAATGGCATCACCAATCTCGCTGACGTCATCACGCACGACCACATGCGAGGCGACCGCCCATCCCTGCGCCTCGATAAGCTCCTCGAGTGCGGCACCGGCCTCGTCCTGGGCAAGATCGCGCGTATCCGAGCACGTCACAATCGAAATCTTCAAGTCCATAGCGTTCCTCCTATAGCACCGTTCCCTCAGGCAGGTCGACACGCACGACATCCACGACGTCGCCCGCCTTGAGCTCGCACGGCCCTTCTTCAATACGCAGTAGGCAGTTGGCCCGCTGCATCGTGCCGAGCAACGCCGAATTCTGCGTCTTGGCCTCGGTCACCAACAGCTCACCGGTCTCGGGGTCGCGCAAAACCGTGGCGCGATCGAAGAAGCGGCGATGCTGTCGCTTTTTCACGCCGTGCGTGAGCATCGCCTGCTGCACGGGACGTGCGCCCTCGGCAAAGCCGCGCATCTTGCGAATCGCCGGGCGGGCGAGCATCTCAAAGCCCACATACGCCGCGGCCGGATTGCCTGAAAGCCCCAGGTAGGGCTTACCCCCGAGCAAGCCAAACGTGATGGCCTTGCCCGGACGCATCGAGATGCGGTCAAACAGCACCTCGCCCTCGCGCCGGACGAGCGCCGTCACGTAGTCGTAGTCGCCTGCTGAGGCGCCACCGCTCGTAATGACAAAATCGCACTCCTGCACGGCACGATGCACCAGCTCGGCAATCGCCTGCTCATCATCGGGCGCAATGCCGTAGAACACGGGCTCGGCGCCGGCATCGAGCGCCTCGGCCATCAACGCCGACGAGTTGGAGTCGCGAATCTGCCCGCGCGCCGGCAGCTCGTTCGGCGCGACCAGCTCCGTGCCCAGCGAGATGATGCCCACGCGCGGAGCGGCATGGACCTTCACGCTCGCGTAACCGGCGCTCGCCAGCAAGCCAGCGCCCGCCGGAGCCACGACCTCGCCGGCGTGCATCACAACATCGCCGGCATGGGCCTCCTCGGCGGCAGAGCGAACGTTCTCCCCCACCTTGGCCGGCGCCGAGAACCTCACGCGCGAGCCCTCGTTGCCGTCACCGTCGAGCACATCAACGATCTCGTACTTCACCACGGCATCGGCACCTTCGGGTACCGGCGCGCCCGTCATGATGCGGACCGTCTCGCCCGCGCCGATTGCGCCCTCAAACACATGGCCCGCGGCCTCGTGTCCGATAACGTCGAGCGTCACCGGCGCCTCGCCAGATGCCTGCGCCAAATCCGCCGAGCGCACGGCATATCCGTCCATAGCGCTGTTGGCAAACGGCGAGATGTCGATATCGGCCACCGCGTCCTCTGCCAAGGGAAGACCGGCGGCCTGCCACACGGGAATCTCGACAACTTCGGTGCGATTCACGTGCGACAAGACGATTGCCTGTGCGTCCTCCAACGGAATGAGTTTCTCTGCCATATACACCTCTAGCATGCAGCGGCGCACACCACGGGCGCCGATTCTTTATGTTTATCTCAGTATAATCCCCCGCCGCACGACGGTGACACGGCCCGTACCCACGAATACACCTGTCGGCCGCAAGCCGCGAAACAAAACCAAAACCAACCCACCGGCTCGTCGCGTTTACCGCGTTTTATAATGCTCGTGTTGCAACCCAAAAGAGGAACGTATGACTTTTACCGACAAACCCGAAAGCGCAAACGAGGCGCAGGATCATTCCCAGTCGCTCGACGACGGCGGCTTTTTCTCCCTTAATGACGTCATCATGGCAGGCAGGCAACAGCTCACCCGCTCCGAGCATCTCTTGGCTGCCGACACGCGCCGCAACGCCCGCAACCTACTCGCGAGCGCCAAGTTGCTCGCGCTCGTCGTCATCGTCTCGCTCGCCATGGGCGTTGCCGCTTGGGCGTTTTTGGCCTCGCTGAATATCGCGACCGACTATCGCGAGCACCATGCATGGGTCTACGCCTTACTTCCCGTTGTGGGCGTTGCCACCGCATGGGTGTACAAAAACCACGGCCTTGCCGCCAAACGAGGTAACAACCTGGTCATCGACTCCGCTCTGGGCACACGCCTCATCCATATGCGCATGGCCGTCCTCACCTTCGTCTGCTCCACGCTCACGCACCTAACGGGCGGATCGGCCGGTCGCGAGGGCGCCGCGGTGCAGATCGGCGGCACCATCGCCAGCAACATCTCGAGCCTCGCCCACCTCAAAAAGCATGACCACCACGACCTCATGCTCGCCGGCATCTCGTCCGCCTTTGGCGCCGTGTTCGGATCGCCTCTCGCCGGGGCTTTCTTTGGCATGGAAATGTGCTTTATCGGCAAGATCGACTACACCGCGGGCATCTACTGCCTGGTCGCCTCGTTTACCGGCTACTTCACATCACTCGCCCTGGGTACCGAGTACGAAGCGAATGTTATCGCCAGCGTTCCCAACATGACACCACGGACGGTTGTCATCGTTGTTATCAGCGCCATTATCTTCGGTCTGACGGCACGCCTCTTTGCCTGGTCGGTTCGAACCGTCAAGAGCCTGTACGGTCGCTTTATCACCAATTACCTCGTCCGCGCACTCATAGGCGCAATCGTGGTTTTGGCCGCCTATGCCCTCCTCGACGCCTGGGACTACGCCGGCCTTTCCACGTGGCTTTCCGGCGCCGGATTTGCCGGCAACACCACCCTGGCGGACGCAGCCATCAAGTTGGTCGTCACAGCGCTTACCCTGGGCGCGGGCTTCCAAGGCGGCGAGGTCACGCCCCTGTTTGGCATCGGTGCGGCACTCGGTGGCTGGATCGGTTGCCTTACCGGGCTTGACCCCAGTTTTCTGGCGGCTCTCGGCATGCTCGGCGTGTTCTGCGCCGGCCTCAACGTGCCCATCACCACCTGCATGATGGCCATCGACCTGTTCCACGGCACGGCCGCCGGGTTCTTTGTCATCGTGGCCTTTATCAGCTACCTAACCGGCGGACACCGCGGCGTGTACCCCGCCCAGCGCATCATCTCACCCAAGCGCCGTTCGCTTATTGTGGATGAGGGCGGTACGGTAGCGGATGCTATCGAGCGCCACAACGACCTGATAGAGTAGATGTAATAATCGCCGTGCAGCCACAATCGGGGCAACGTAACCCGAGCGCGACCGCACCGTCATGTCACACGCCGGGAGTCGCCCCATGCACGCAACTGATTTTGGTCGCACGCTCATCATCGCCAACCCAGCCGCCCAGTCGGGTGCGGCACGCGAAGTTGCCGAGCGCCTACAACGCTTTTTGGACATGACTGCACGCGCATCCCAGTTTGACCTGGTGTTGACCGAGCGTATGGGACACGCCAAGGAGCTGGCCGCACAGGCTCAGGGCTATCGCACCGTTATCGCACTCGGCGGCGATGGCGTGATTCACGAGGTCGTCAACGGGCTTATGACGCAAAAGGAGGACGCCCGCCCCGCTCTTGCCGTCCTGCCCGTGGGCTCCGGCAACGATTTTGCCCAGACGCTCGGCATCGACGATTTCTCCGGCAAGGATTTTGGCGCGCTGCTCACCTGCGAGCTGCAGCGTCAGGATATCGGGCGCATTCGCTCGTGGAGCCCTTCGAGCGGCAGCGGCGAGGCTACCGTTGAGTACTACGACCAGACGCTCTCGGTCGGCATCGATGCTGCCATCGGCCTTAGCACCACCGAGCTGCGCAAAAAGACCGGCTTGACGGGCGCGCCGCTCTACACCCTCTCGGGACTTGAGCAGTTTGGCCTACGCTATCGCAACTATCCTATGACAGTCAGCTTTGACGGCGCGCCCACAGAGCGCGTGAGGGCGATCATCATGGCGATACAGCTGGGCCCCACGTATGGCTCGGGCTATCGCATCTGCCCCGATGCCGACCCCTGCGACGGCATACTCGACGTCTGCTACGCCTGCGGCCCCGTCCCCCGTGCGGTCGCCCTACCCATGTTCCTTTCGGCCAAGGACGGTCACCACACCAAGCTGCCGCCGGTACGCATGCGCCGCTGCCGCCATGCCGAGTTCACCTTTGAAGAGCCCGACTACCCCATCCAGGCCGACGGCGAGCCCGTTGTCGCCTCGCGCATCGAGGTCGACATCCTTCCCGCCGTCCTCGAGGTCTGGCACCCAACCCGCTAACCCCACCTAAGTTGCGGTGAAATAGGGACTGTTTATGCAGCTAAAGCCGCAAAACAGTCCCTATTTCACCGCAACTTATTGAGAAGATCATTCCTCCCCGCCCGGCTTGCGACGGTTGGCCTTTTTAATCGCGTTGAAGTGCTTGTCATTGAGCCTGCGCTGGCGAGAGCGCAGAGGCACCTTAGATTTTACGCGTCGGCGCGGTGGACGCCCGCGACGCTCCAGCTCAGCGCGCAGCTTACGCAGACAGCTCGCGCGATTCTGAAACTGACTACGGCTCTCGCGCGCCGTCACGACAATCCCCGTGGGCCCATGCTTCATACGCACCGCCGAGTCCGTCGTGTTCACGCCCTGCCCGCCCGGACCCGTCGCGCGAAACACCTGCACCTCGCAATCGCGCGCCAACTCCTCGACCGACATCTCGGCATAGCGCGCATATTCGCGCCATCCCATCTTGTTCTCATCCATATCAACACCTCCCCTCATACAAAAAATGTGACAAAGGGACGGTCCCTTTGTCACATCGCATACCAATCGCTTGTGTTGCGCGCTTAGGCGAAGGTGATCTCGCCGGTCTCGCAGTCCATATCGGCGATACGGGCCAGGCTCTCGACGCGGAAGCCGCGCTCGCGGAGCTTATCGCCGCCGCCCTGGAAGCCCTTCTCCACCGCGATGCCAATACCGGACACCTCGGCACCCGCAGCCTCGCAGATCTTGATAAGACCCTCGAGCGCGCAGCCGTTGGCCAAGAAGTCGTCGATGATCAGGACCTTGTCGCCCTCGGACAGGAAACGCTTGCCAACGATGACCGGGTACTCCTTCTGCTTGGTAAAGGAGTAGATGGTCGTGGCGTACTGCTCGCCGTCGAGGTTGATGGACTGTGCCTTCTTGGCAAAGACCACCGGCACGCCGCCAAAATGCTGAGCCGCGATGCAAGCCATACCAATGCCAGAAGCCTCGATCGTCAGGATCTTGTTGATCTCGACATCCTTGAACAGACGGGCCCACTCGGCGCCCATGTGGTCGAACAGCTCAACGTCGCATTGGTGGTTGAGGAAGGCATCAACCTTAAGGACGTTACCGGCCTTTACGATGCCGTCATGGCGAATACGATCCTCAAGCTCCTGCATGGCGCAACCCCTTCTCGCGGCAACGATACCGCGCGATTAATAAACGTTGTTCGATAGTCTACCACGGACCGACCCCCGCCCGTCCCACAAGCCGCATCGCACCACAAACCAGTTTTTTTGAGACGGCGCGAATACGTGGCAGGCAGCCTCCCAACACGCTAATGGCGGGCGCGCATCCTCACCAAACGAACCATCGAGGGGACAAAGCCCACGGCTGCCACGGCCATCAACACATAGAACACCGAACGAAAACCAAACAGGAACACATCCGGACGGCCTGCAACAAAACTGGTCACGGCCTCGCCCATCGCCACGCTCATCTGCCCATACAGGATATTCGACGCCACCGTAATGCCCACTGCCATACCCGCATAGCGCGCCAGGCTACCCAGGCTGCCAGCAAAGCCGAGCGCTTCGCGCGGAGCCGAGCCCATGTACAGCGAGTTATTGGGGCTCTGAAAAATCGACGTTCCGCACGACATAAACGCGACACAGCACACGATCACAGGGACGGAAGAGTGCTCGTCGAGCGTACTTACCGCAAAGAGACCGCACACGTACACACCCAGGCCCACCGCCGTGGGGCCCTCGCAGCCAACGCGGTCCGAAACCGTACCCGAAAGCGGGCCGATAAAGGCATTCACCATCGGCAGCGCCAAAAAGAGTAGTCCAGAGATGTCGGAACCAAAGCCGTGAGCGTCCTGAAAATAGAACGGCAGGATAAACTCGGATGCGCCAATACCAACGAACACGATGAGCATGCAAGCAAGGTTGATGGTGAAGGCCGAATTTGCAAAGCAGCGACGAGCAGCCTCAATCAGGGACATGGGGCGCTCGCCGGCCTCCGGCTTAACATGCGGTAGTGTATAGAGTCCCACGATAAACGAGATGACGCCAATGGGCAGGTTGATGAGGAAGATGCTCTCCCAGGGAAAGCTTGCCACCAGCATGCCGCCCAGCACGGGGCCGCACATCATGCCGAGGGCCACGAAGGTCGCGAGAATACCCATGGCACGACCGCGCTCGCGCGCCGGAAACGACTCGGTGATGATACCCATGTTGTTAGCCATGGCCGCCGCGCAACCGACGCCCTGAACGATGCGTGCCAGGATAAGAACCTCGAGCGAGGCCGAAAGGCCGCACAGCAGCGAACCGACCGAAAAGACGATGACGCCCAGCTGGAACACATTCACCTTGCCGCGCACGTCGCCCAGACGGCCAAACGGCAACATAGCCACGCATGTCGCAAGCAGATACACCGAGCTCACCAGCTGAATGCGATCGAGGCCCACGCCCAGCTCCTTTTGCATCACGGGCAGCGCCACGGTCACGACGGTCGAATCCAGACACACCATAAACGTCATGATGAGAACGGTAAACAAGATTGCCCATTTGTTCTTGCCGTGGGTGTCGCCCTCAAGGGCAATGCGCTCGCGGCGCAGCTGCTCTGCGGTTTTCTCCATATCCATCCTTTCGAGTGGTGCAACGCAAAAACGGGGCCCCAATCGCCTGCGAACAGTCGCGATTGGGGTCCCGCCTACGGAATCGGAACGAAAGGTCACCGAAGCTTTCTGCCGGCATCGGCGACTTATGCGAACGCTAGCCTAGCACTCCTCGAGCGCCTGCTCAAGGTCGGCAATCAGATCGGCCGTGTCCTCGAGGCCGCACGACAGGCGCACCATGTCGGCGGAGATGCCGCAGGCGATGAGCTCCTCATCGTTCATCTGACGGTGCGTGGCGTTAGCGGGATGCAGGCAGCAGGTGCGGGCGTCTGCCACATGCGTGGCGATCTGGGCGAGCTTAAGGCTCTTCATAAAGGTCTCGGCCGCCGCGCGACCACCGTTAAAGCCAAAGCTCACAACGCCGCAAGTACCGTTGGGCATGTACTTCTGAGCCAGGTCATAGTACTTATCGCCCTCCAGGCCCGGATAGCTCACGAAGCGCACCTTGGGATGGCTCTGCAGGAACTTGGCAACGGCAAAGCCGTTCTCGCAATGACGCGGCATGCGCACATGCAGGCTCTCGAGCGAGCTGTTCAAGAAGAATGCCGCCTGCGGGTTCTGCATGGGGCCGAGGTCGCGCATGAGCTGCGCGGTGGCCTTGGTAATAAAGGCGCCCTCACGGCCGAACTTCTCGGCATAGGTCACGCCGTGGTAGCTCTCGTCAGGCGTGGTGAGACCCGGGAACTTGTCCGCATGGGCCATCCAGTCAAACTGGCCGTGGTCGACAATCACGCCGCCCAGGTAGGCAGCATGTCCATCCATGTACTTGGTGGTGGAGTGCGTAACGATGTCGGCGCCCCACTCAAAGGGACGGCACATCACGGGCGTCGGGAAGGTGTTGTCGACCATCAGCGGCACGCCGTGGTCATGCGCGGCCTTGGCAAAGCGCTCAATATCGAGCACGGCAAGGGCGGGGTTGGCAATCGTCTCGCCAAAGACAAGCTTGGTATTGGGCTCAAAGGCTGCCTCGAGCTCCTCATCGGTGCAGTCGGGGGCGACGAACGTGCAAGTCACGCCCATGCGGCCCATGGTATGGGCAAGCAGGTTGTAGGTACCGCCGTAGATAGCAGAGCTCGCGACCACGTGATCACCGGCACCGGCCACGTTAAAGATCGCGAGGAAGTTCGCGGCCATGCCCGAGCTCGTGAGCATCGCAGCGGTGCCGCCCTCCATCTCGCAGATCTTGGCGGCAACCAGATCGCACGTGGGATTCTGCAGACGGCTGTAGAAGTAGCCCGACTCCTCCAGGTCAAACAGCTTGCCCATGTGCTCGGACGTGTCGTATTTCCACGTGGTGGACTGGTAGATGGGCACCTGGCGCGGCTCCGCATCGCCCGGATGATAGCCGCCCTGAACGCACGTGGTACCGATAGTCTGCTCGCACATATCCAACTCCCTTACTTGGGTTTTGTTTTATTCGGTTCACAATACCGCTACCCCGCACCCCTCTCAACCCATCCCGCCGATAGGTTATGGGACAAATTAATCAGGTTTATTTGTCCCAAATCTTAAGAAAGTGTTCGATGGCGAAAAACAATGAGATATGCACTGCGGTCTCGATAAGCGAATGCGCCAGCAAGGGTACCATAGGCGGGTACACCGCAATCAAGGAGACACCGATGAAGCAGATTGATACCACTCAGCTCAACACTGCCACCTGCCAGGCTCAGGCTGCCGAATACCACGCCCGCGGCTTTAACTGCGCGCAGGCCGTCGCCTGCACGCTCGCGCCCGCCGTCGGGCTCGACCCCCAGGTCGCCTTTACCCTCACCGAGGGCTTTGGCGCCGGCATGGGCGGCATGACCGAAACTTGCGGCGCCATCTCGGGCGCCGTGGCCATCATGGGCTTTGTAATGAGCGATGGCATGGAAAACCCCAAGACCAAGGGCCAGACCTACAAACTGTCGCGCGAGATCGCCAAACGTTTTGGCGAGAAGAACACGACGACCGTCTGCGGCACGCTCAAGGGCGTCGGATCGGATAAGGGTCCGCTCCGCAGCTGCCCCGGTTGCATCGACGATGCCGTCGAAATCGCCTGCGATGTACTAAAGCAGCTCGCCGAGTAAACGGCAGCGACATAAAACGACAGCCGGCGCGCTTGGGATTCATCCAAATGCACGCCGGCCGTCGTCGTTAGAACTCAGCAAACTCGGGAGCGCTGACCTCAATCTCCTCGCGCCCCGCCATAAGCTCGCGCATCTTAGCGCAAAACGGCTCTTGCTCCCCCGCTTTAAACACCAAGTGAAGTGTCACAGCATCCGCGTAATCGGTATCCGAAACCTTGGCACCCGAATCCTGCGCCAAGCGAAGCACCTGCTCATACTGTGGATAGGCCACATGCACATCAACCGGCACGACGCTCGTCATCTCGACGATCTGCCCGGCCTCCTGAACCGCGGCCACCGCCGCCTGCGTCGCCGCGGTATAGGCGCGCACCAAACCACCAGGCCCCAACAGCGTGCCACCAAAATAGCGTGTCACTACGCAGCAAACATTTTTGAGCCCCGCACCGCGCAGCACCTCGAGCGTCGGCATACCACTCGTGCGGCTCGGTTCACCATCATCGCTCTGGCGCTCGCGTCCATCGACCAAAATCCACGCGGGAACATTGTGTCGAGCGTCATAATGACGCTTGCGAACCATCTCGATAAAGGCATTCGCCTCGTCCTCGGACTCAATATGGACCAGCTGGGCAATAAACCGGCTCTTGCGGTCCACAAACTCGCCCGAAACCTCAATATTCGATTGCAGAGTAAAATAGCTGTCCAACAAAGCCCCTCAACAAAATAAAGCGCAGCAACAAACAGCCTCAATAATACGATAACCCTAGTAAAAAGAATGGCAACGCCGATGATTCCGTCAACGAAAGCGAGAACCCGTCAGCGCGAGCAAGGTGCCTTGAAAGCCGAGGGCATTGACCTTATGGTCATGCCCGAAGGTTTGAAAGGCAGATTGCCGCGCTGACGGGTTCGCAGCGTCAACAAAGTGCCGAGTGGGCCGATAAGCCGGGTTCTGTCGTGAACGGTCATTTATCTTGTCTGCACGTTACCGTGCAGCTCCACGCACGCTACCCGAACGCGGACCGGGCCGGCCCATAGCGTTCCTATTCGCGCTTGCTCCGGATGGGGCTTGCCAAGCCGCCGTGTTGCCACGACGCTGGTGGTCTCTTACACCACCGTTTCAGCTTTTCCCTTTACGCCTTGCGACGCAGGTGGGAGTCTTCTTTTCTGCGGCGCTTTCCGTCGGATCACTCCGCCCGGCCGTTAGCCGGCATCCCGCCCTCTGGAGCCCGGACTTTCCTCACGCGTGCTGCAAGCAGCACATCGCGCGACCGTCTGGCCCACTCAGCAGTGCAAGAGTGTAGCACACCGTTGCCGCAGGCAACGGCACAACACAAGCGCTCGCACGATAAACCAAGAACCACCCATGCGCTACAATAGGGTTGTCGATGGGCAACGTCGTCAGTCGAGACGCGACCGCGCTCCGCACCCCTCCGTCTACTCGGTGTGTTCCCGCCTCCTCCCCGAGGCGGGATGTCGGCATTTTTCATGCACCGACAACCAAATAGCCTGTGGACAGCATGGGCAGCATCGTGCATCTCGACACCAAATGCAAAAAGGGACCCGTCCATTACGGACGGATCCCTTAAAACAAGTGATCGTCAAACCGATTTACTCGGCGTCGGTCTCCTCGTCCTTCTTCTCGGAAGGAAGCGGGGTAACCTCGATCTCGACGCCCAGAGTCTCAGCAGCGGACTTCATGGACAGGGAGATACGACGACGGTCGAGGTCGATCTCCATGACCTTGACCTGAACCTTGTCGCCCACGTGGGTGACCTGAGAAGGCTGATCGACGTGCTTGTTGGCCATCTCGGAGATGTGCACCAGGCCCTCGATGCCCTCGCCCAGGTCGACGAAAGCGCCGAACGGGACAAGCTTGGTCACAGTGCCCTCGACAATAGCGCCGACGGGGTACTTCTTGACCAGTGCGCGCCACGGATCCTCGGTGGTCTGCTTGAGACCCAGGGAGATGCGCTCGCGGTTGAGATCGACGTCGAGAACCTCGACCTCGACCTCCTGGCCGACCTTGACAACCTCGGAAGGATGGTTGACGTGGTTCCAAGAGAGCTCGGAGATGTGGATGAGGCCGTCGATACCGCCGAGGTCGACGAAGGCGCCGAAGTCGACGATGGAGGAAACGGTGCCCTGGAGACGCATGCCAGACTTGAGCTTGGACAGGATCTCGGAGCGCTCGGCCTTACGGGACTCCTCGAGCACGACGCGACGGGAGAGGACAACGTTGTTGCGGTTGCGGTCCATCTCGATGACGCGGGCCTCGATGCGGGTGCCCATGTAAGAGGTGAGGTCCTTGACGCGACGGAGGTCGACGAGGGAAGCAGGCAGGAAGCCACGCAGGCCGATGTCGAGGATCAGGCCGCCCTTGACAACCTCGATAACCTCGCCCTCGACGTTCTCGCCGGAGTTGAACTTCTCCTCGATGCGGTTCCAAGCACGCTCGTACTCGGCACGCTTCTTGGACAGGACCAGACGACCGTCCTTGTCCTCCTTCTGGAGAACCAGAGCCTCGATGGGATCACCGAGTGCAACGATGTCTGCAGGGTTAGCGTCCTTGCGGATGGACAGCTCGCGGACCGGGATAACGCCCTCGGACTTGAATCCGATGTCAACGAGCACCTCGTCATGCTCGATCTTAACGACAGTGCCGTTAACGAGATCGCCCTCATCAAAGTCGGTAATCGTACCGTCGATGAGGTTGTTCATCTCCTCCTCGTTGACATCGTCAAGAGAGAAAATGGACGAGTTCTGAATCTCACTCAAAGGTGGACCCCTTTCGAACTACGGGGCCCCGATTGCTAGGACCTACAGAAGGGTGCGACAAGCACACAACGTTTAGGAACACTCGGGAGCCGACAGATACTAATGTGACGCTTATGCAATCACGTTCGTATAGGTTACGGGGAAATGAGTTCGATTTCAAGCGTGAACTGCGATTTTTTACTCGTGTGGAGACTTTTTCGTAATCTTATGAACACACGTCTCCGCAACTTGACGATAACCAGCCAGGCATTCGGCTTTGGGGTAAAGTATCCGGAGCCAACGATTCTAGATCGATTTTTCGAGAAAGGTGCCCGCGTGCTCAAAGCAGTCGTTTTCGATATGGACGAAACGCTTCTTAGCATCAACCTCAACGCGTTCATCCTTCGCTATTTTAAGGATGTCTCTTCGATGCTCGCGGATATCGGGCGCCGCAGCCGCGGTGGCACGATGGCGCGCCTCGGCACCATCCTGGTCGACCTCAACGCCAATCGCCGCAGCGGCACGGACAACCGCACCAATCTTGAGTTTTACCAAGAAGAGGTCGAGCGCCGATGCGGGATCTGCCTCTCCGATCCCCTCATCTACGAGGCGTTTACCTACTATGACCGCGAAATTCTTCCGTACAAGAACGACGATGTCATTAACGCTCACGCCATGCCGGGCGCACACGCCGCGCTCCAGGCCGTACAGGACGCAGGACTGCGTTGCGCGCTCTTTACCAACCCCAGCTTTCCCCAGGGGGCCATCGAGTGCCGCATGGGCTGGGGCGACCTGGCCGACGCCCCCTTTGAGCTCGTCACGCACATGGGAAACACCACCCGCTGCAAGCCCGATGCCACCTACTATCTAGAGCAGCTTCAGGTGATGGGACTCGAGCCACACGAGGTCCTTATGGTGGGCAACGATCCCAAACGCGACTTCCCGTCCCCCGATTGCGGCATCCAAACCGCCTTTGTGGGCCAAGGCAAGCCCAGCCGAGCCACCTGGCGCGGAACCATGGAAGACTTCGCCCGCGACTTTAACGCCGTAATCGAAGCCTTCTACGAGCACCAAATAGCCGACGAACTATCGTAGGCGCCAGAACATCTAGCGCAGTTGCGGTGAGATAGTTCCTGTTTGCCCCTCACCCGGGTAATTTTAGGAACTATCTCACCGCAACTTAATATCTAGCAGACCTGGGTTTTACCGATCATGATGTTGAGGATCTCGACGTCAGTATCTTTCATACCCACACGGCCCACGTAGCCCATGCTGGCGATTGTCTGCTCAACGGTATCCTGGATCAGGCCCTCGCCGGCGCGGAAGCCGCGACCCTGCATGGCCATATCATGGCCCAGAATCGCCGCATCAACGGCAGCCGAGATCTTGGCGGCACAGCTCGCTTTGGCGCCGTCGCACACGATGCCGCCCACGTTACCGAGCGTATTCGAGACCGTCGCGCCAATCTGCTCGCGCGTGCCACCGCACAGCCAGGTAATCGCGGCGCCGGCGCCGCACGCGGCGCAAATAGCACCGCAAAACGCCGAGAGCGCACCAATATAGCTCTTGATATGCACGGCGATAAGATCGGACAGCATCACGGCGCGCACCAGGCGCTCGTGGTCGCAACGCAGGTACTCGGCATACTCCATGACGGGCAATGCGCAGGTAATTCCCTGATTGCCCGAGCCGCACACAATGGCGACCGGCAGCGCGCAGCCGTTCATGCGAGCGTCGGATCCGGCGGCCGCACGGGCACGGGCACGGCAGGCGACGTCATCGGCACGAGCACCCAGCAGCGTACGACCCACCTCGGCGCCCCAAGTGTGCGCAAGGCCCTCGGCACTGATTGCGCCATTCAGCTCAATCTGACGCTCAACGGCAGCGCGGGCGTCCTCAATGTCACCGTACTCGATAAAGTCGATGATGGTCTCAATCGACATGGGCGTGTCGGCGTTATCTGCCGCCCGCTCAGCCACAACGCGCTCGGCGCAGGCGGCGCACTCCCCCGCCGACTTGCCGCATACCGGAATACCATCGAGCGTATGGCACGTGACATTGGTGTGGTGGTCGGTAATCTCGACGATCGCGGTATGGCCCCCGGCCGTCGCAGTCACCTTGATGTAGAGGTTGGGCACACCCTCGACAAGCGACACATCGCAGTAGTCGGCGTCGGCGAGAAGCTCGGCCACGCGAGCACGGTCTTCATCGTTAACGCTCTCGAGCACCTCGAGCGCGCTCTTGGCGTCGCCGCCCACGGCACCCAGCACGGCCGCGGCCTCAATACCGTGCATACCGCCCGAGTTGGGCACGGTCACGCTCTTAACGTTCTTGATGATGTTGCCCGAGCAGGCAACATCCATATGATCTGGTTCGCAACCGAGCGTCTGGCTCGCCAGCGCTGCTGCATAGGCAACGGCAATGGGCTCGGTACAGCCGAGCGCGCAGACAAGCTCGCGGTTCAAAACATCGCAAAACGCGGCATCACGGACGGAATCGGTAGGCATAGGTATCTCCTGCTTGCATAACGGGCTTGGCTCTCAAAAATAGTTAGCTCCTTTATTTGATAACAATGCATCAAAAACCGCAACCATGGTTCCGGCGGACGGCGCTCAAGCACAAACTGACAGCATTCATTCATGAGAAGCCGGTCTTGTTGCATGCTAAAGCGTTTGACCAAAAAACGCCCGAGCGTTTACGCAAAAGTCGCGCTATCATGCAGTCGAACGCGGTAAACACCTTTAGCATTTGCGCCGCACAGACCAGAGAGGAACCATCCATGAAGATCGGTATCGGTAACGACCACGCCGCCGTCGAGCTCAAGAACATCATCTCCGAGCACCTGAAGGAGCGCGGCTGCGAGGTCGTGAACTTTGGCACCGACACCTCCGAGAGCTTTGACTACCCCATCGCCGGCTACAAGGTGGGTAAGGCCGTTGCCAACGGCGACGTCGACCTGGGCATCCTCATCTGTGGCACCGGTGTCGGAATTAGCCTGGCTGCCAACAAGGTCGAGGGCGTACGCGCCGTCGTGTGCTCCGAACCCTTCAGCGCTAAGCTCTCGCGCATGCACAACAACACCAACGTACTCGCCTTTGGTGCCCGCGTCGTGGGCTCCGAGCTCGCCAAGATGATCGTCGACGAGTGGCTCGACGCCGAGTTTGAGGGCGGCCGCCACGAGCGTCGCGTCAATCTCCTCAACGAGATCGACCAGACCCGTGGACTCAAGGTCGTCGACGAGGCTTAAAGACCTACAAAGCCATACGCTAACGCCAGCCCCCGCCCGGAAGAAACATCTGGGCGGGGCTCTTTAGTAGATTTCTAAGCAGTTACCAAAAATCTACCGGAATAAAAAGGGC
>USBK01000003.1:0-88615 GCA_900552895.1 uncultured Collinsella sp. | reverse complement strand
CATCCGGTCCCCGTTTGTTATATCGATAACCTCGACGCGCCGCTATGAGATATTGCCCAAGAACGCCTTGGTGCGCTCGCTCTTGGGGTGGTCGAAGACCTCGCTCGGCGTACCCTCTTCCACAATGACGCCACCGTCCATAAAGACGACGCGGTCGGCGACCTCGCGGGCGAAGCCCATCTCGTGCGTCACCACGATCATGGTCATGCCGTCACGTGCCAGGTCGCGCATGACACCCAGAACGTCGCGGACAAGCTCGGGATCGAGTGCCGACGTGGCCTCATCAAAGAGCATCACGTGCGGGTTCATCGACAGGGCGCGGGCGATCGCCACGCGCTGCTGCTGACCGCCCGACAGCTGGCTCGGCATAAAGTCGATACGCTCGGCAAGGCCGACCTTGGTCAGCTCCTCGACGGCGATCTTCTCGGCCTCTTCCTTGCTGCGCTTGAGCACCTTTTGCTGCGCAAGCATGACGTTCTTTTTGACCGACAGGTGCGGGAACAGGTTGAACTGCTGAAACACCATGCCCAAGTGCGTACGCACCTTATTGAGGTCAACGCCCTTGGCGCACACATCCACGCCCTCGACGACAATCGAACCACTCGTGGGATGCTCTAGACGATTGATGCAGCGAAGCATCGTCGACTTGCCCGAACCCGAAGGGCCCAGAACGACAACGACCTCGCCCTTGTGCACATCAAGGTCGATGTCGCGCAGGACCACGTTATCGCCAAAGGCCTTCTGGAGATTCTTGATGCTGACGACGACCTCGTTCGAGTTATTGGTTTCGCTCATAATAGAACCTCCTTACAGACCAGCGATATGGTCGGCGGGCGTCGCGACAACCTGTCCGGCGCTCTTGGTGGGACGCTTCTTTTTGGTTTCGGCCGTACCCAGCAGCCTCGCCTCGAGACCGCTCACCAAGCGCGCAAGCGGCAGGGTAATGACCAGGTAGAACAGGGCGGCAACCACGTACGGCGTAATGGAGCCCGTCGTGGCCACGATGGTGCGGGCGTTCATGACGATCTCGACCACGCCCACGGCCGCGAGCAGCGACGTATCCTTGTAAAGCAGGATGAACTCACTGGTCAGCGTAGGCAGGACATTGCGGAACGTCTGCGGAATCATAACGTAGAGCAGTGTCTGGAAGGCATTCATGCCCAGCGAGCGAGCAGCCTCGTTCTGGCCCTTGGGGATCGACTGAATACCGGCACGGAAAATCTCGCACAGGTACGCAGACGAGTTCATGGCCATGACGATAACGCCCAGCACATAGTCGTCAACCTTGACGCCGGCCAGCGGCAGGCCAAAGAACGCGATGTAGATCTGCAGGAACGCCGGCGTACCGCGGATGATATTCACATAGATGCCGGCAAGACAACGAAGGATACGCGACTTGGAAATGCGCATGAGCGACAGCGCAAAGCCAAAGGGAATGGCCAACGGAAATGCCACGAGCACGATCGAGAGCGACATAAGGAAGCCCTTAAAGACGATCGGCAGGCTTTGGACCAAAATGACCGGGTTTAAGAACAGGCGCAGGAACATATTGGAGTTCCAGGCCTCGACCCACGGCTGCTCCTTAAGGTCGGCCAGGAAGTTATCGAATGCCGTCACGCCCTTGATCTCGACGGAAGGAATCTTGGAAATCTTCTTGGTCGAACCGTCGGCGAGCGTATAGGTGCCGCTAAAGGCCTCTTCGCCGCCCTCGACGGGAAACGTCACACCGTAAACCTCGACACGGAAAAAACCGCCGGCAGGCGCCGTCTCGCCAAAGTCGATCTTGAGCGTCTGGCCGTCAGCCTTGCACGTGGGCTTCATGGGCGTACGATCCATGAGGTCCTCGCCCGAGAGCATCGTCAATCGCGTGTCATCGGTACCAAACGTCGTGCCGTCGACAAACGTCAGCGAAAGACCGCTCAGCTCCTCGTCGGCATCGGCCTGAACTTCCCAGGTAATGCGCGTCTCGGTGCCGCCGACCACAGCGCTGCCCGAACCGGTATTGGGTCGGGCGGTAATCTTTGCGGTCTCAAGCGCCTGGGCGGTCGTGGGCACGCAGGCCCCCGCGCATACCAGGGCGAGCGCCACAGCCAGGGCACAGGCCAGCTTTTGGAGCATCGAGGGCAGTGGATGGCTCTTGCCCATAGCTCCTTGGTTCAATCGAGACAAGGTGGCTCCTAACGTTTAAGTTGCCGACATAACGGGGCGGGATGACGCCCATTCAAGAAACGCAAAGGCCCTCTCCGCCAAAACGGAAAGGGCCCGCGTGCAATCAAGTAGCTATTTTACTTGATGTTGTACTTAGCCATAAGGGCGTCAACGGTACCGTCATCGATCAGGTCCTTGATGGCCTGGTTGACGTCGTCCTTGAGCTTAGTGTTGCCCTGGTTGATGGCGATGGCGTACTCCTCGCCGGTGCTGATCTGCTTGATGGTCTGGCAGGTGTTGAACTGCTCGGCGGTCAGCTGGCTGGCGACGGAGCGGTTGGTCACCACGGCGTCACCCTTATCGGACTGCAGGGCGCTGAAGCACTCGGTGGCGTCCTTGTAGGGAACAATCTTGGCCTTGGGGAAGTTCTCCTGGGCAAAGGCCTCGGCGGTCGAGCCAGACTGGACGATGATGGTAGCATCGGCGTTGTTGAGCTTCTCGCTGTAGTTGTCGGCCGTGATGTCGGTGTTATCGACCTTGGTCACGATAGCCTGATCGTCCATGTAGTAGGAATCAGAGAAAGTGACTTCCTTCTCACGCTCGGGCGTGTCGGTGATAGCCGCGATGGAAACGTCATACTTGGCGCCCGAAGCGACGCCCGGAACCAGCGTGTCAAAGTCATTGTTGACATACTCGACATCCAAGCCCAGCTTGTCGCCGATAGCCTTGATGAGCTCAAGGTCAAAGCCCTGATAATCGCCGTTGTCATCCTTGTACTCAAACGGAGCGTACTCGGCAGAGGTGCCGACGGTGAGCGTACCGTCCTTGACGAGTGCATACTCCTTGGAGCCGTCGACCTTCTCGACCTTCGCGTTGTCAGAGCTGCTGGAACCGGCATCGGAACCAGAGGTGGCGTTGGACGAACCACAGCCCGTCAGTGCAAGAGCGAGCGCCATGGCGCCCGTGGCTGCAAACGCGCCAAGCTTCTTGAGCTTCATAATCAGTCTCCTTCCAGTGACCCCGTTTGATTCAGAGGTCTGCAAAAACTGTTGGCTATTATGCACCCGGAATTACGAATCTGCAATGAGAAAACTGATTGAAACAAACCCATAACGTGAATGGAATACTCCACTTAGCAACAGTCATTACTGCTGCAATGACCTTAACAGTTTGATTTCAGCTGCATAACCTGCAAGTTCGTTCGGCGTCTCCAAAATAAATGGAAGTGCACGCAAGCGGCTATTCGATACAATATTCTGCATAACCTGCATACCGCCGCCAAACTCTTCACTACCCAGGTAGCCCTTGCCGATGCACTCGTGGCGATCCTTATGGGCGCCGCAGGGGTTCTTGGAGTCATTGATATGCACGGCGCGCAAGCGCTCGATACCCACCACGCGGTCGAACTCGTCGAGTACGCCGTCCAGGTCATGGATGATGTCGTAGCCAGCATCGCTCACATGGCAGGTGTCCAAACAAACGCCCAGCTTATCGGACAGCTCCGGGCACTTGGCGGCAACGACCTCGATAATGCGCGCCAGCTCTTCAAAGCTACGGCCCACCTCGGTGCCCTTGCCCGCCATGGTCTCAAGCAATACCGTCGTCTGCTGTCCCTCAAACATCACCTGGCACAGCGTGTCGACAATCATCTGAATGCCGGCGTCTGCCCCCTGTCCCACATGCGCACCGGGATGGAAGTTGTAGTAGTTGCCGGGCAGTGCTTCCAGACGCTGCAAATCTTCCGCCATAGCCTCCAAGGCAAACTCCCGCGCCCGCTCCTTAGCGGAGCAGGGGTTATAGGTATACGGGGCATGCGCCACTAGCGGTCCAAAGTCGTTTTGCGCCATAAGCTCGCGCAGAGCCGCCACGTCATCCATGTCAAGGTCTTTTGCCTTGCCACCGCGCGGGTTGCGCGTAAAGAACGCAAAGGTATTGGCACCAATGGACAACGCCGTCTCCCCCATTGCCCGATAGCCCTTCGTCGTCGAAAGATGGCACCCAATCGTTAGCATCTCCAACTCCCCCTCATCAGTTGCGGTGAAATACGGTCTATTGGTGCCTTATTTTGGCGCAAACAGACCGTATTCCACCGCAAGTTATAAAAGGGGCATCAGAGATGTGGGCCGCCAGGCACCACGGGCGCCGGCGTCATGATCCCCTACGCGTCAGCGCCAAGTCCTAGAGGGCTAGACGGATTGCATCGATGATGTGCGCGCAGCGCTGCGTGGCGGCTAGGGACATGATGGGGCTTTCGAGTTTCCCCGCCTGAATGAGCTGCGTCGCATGCTGGATTTCGCCGTAGAAATCATCGACCTCAAACGGGGCATTTATTTCGAGCGTTCGCCCGTCGGAGTACTTCACATGGGCGAGCTCGGGGCGATGGAGACGCTCGATTTCCAACGAACCCCGCTCACAGGCAATCGTTAAGCGGCTTTCATATGTTGCTTTGCCGTCGCACACCATATGAATGGGTATACCGCCGACGCTCATATGGATCTCATCGGCCAAATCGACGCGACCGCCCGATACGTCACGCCAGCGAACTTCACGGGACGAAACCTCGCACGCGCCCGCGAGCAAATCCTCAAACCAACCAACCGCATAGCAGCCCATGTCATATAGACAGCCGCCCTGCAACGGATCAAGCAGATAGCCCGAAGGAGGCTCGCCGTAATCGAGCTTTTGCACGCTTTCAATCGAGACAATACGGCCAAGCTCACCCGACGCAAGCAAGTCCTTCACGCGAGTGCGCATCGGGCAAAACCGATTCTTCATCGCCTCCATAAACAGCACGCCGCGCTCGCGAGAGATGGAGGCAATCGAGAGAGCCTCTTCCTCACTCAAAACGGCCGGCTTTTCGCACAGCACGGCCTTTCCGGCGCGCAGCGCGCGACAGGCCCAACGCGTATGCATGCCATGCGGAAGAGCCAAGTAGATTGCGTCGACATCGGGGTCGGCAATCAGCGCGCCATAAGCCGCGTCGCCGTTATTGTCGACCGAGGCATGGCCATGCGCAGCATCGATCGAAAACGCTCGGCAAAATTCCTCGACATGTGCAGGAGTGCGGCCGGCCGCAGCCACAAGCCGTGCCCCGTCCACCTCCTTGAGCGACGATGCAAATCGATGAGAAATGTGTCCGGCACCCAAAATGCCCCAACGAACCTCACGCGAATCATTACGTAAACCTCGGTCACCCACGACAGCCCCCTTCAGTTGCGGTGAAATAGTTCCTGTTTGGCCCCTATTCTGCCGCAAACAGGAACTATTCCACCGCAAGTTATAAAAGGGTCATGAGGAGCGCGTTTTGCCGAAGGCCTTAAGCACCGCCGTCACGGGACCAGGCTGGAAACGTCGGCGCACATCGTCGAGACGCTCGGGAATATCGATGTGCTGCGGGCAGTGCCGCGCGCATTTGCCGCATTTGACGCAATTGCTCACCAACTTGGGCTCGCTTGTGCGCACCGCGCTCGCCGTAAAGTATTGAGACAGCCCCGTAAACCAGCTGTGCGCATAGCTTGCGTTGTAGGCGGCAAAACATCCAGGGATATTGATGCCTTTAGGGCACGGCATGCAATAGCCGCATCCCGTGCAGGGCACACGGTTCGATTTTTCAAACTCCGTCAGCACGCGTGCGATGGCATCGAGCTGAGTAGCTGTCATCGAATCCGGCAGAGCCCGATCGGCCAACGCCGCGTTCTCATCCACCTGCGCGGTATCGGTCATACCCGAAAGCAGCATCGTCACCTGAGGATGATTCCACACCCACGAAAGCCCCCAGGCGGCAGGAGTGCGCAAATGCGGGTCACGGGCGCTCTCGAGCACAGTGCGGGCCCGCGGCGGCAGCTTGCCCGCTAAACGCCCGCCCAGCAGCGGCTCCATCACAAACACCGCGAGCCCGCGCTCCGCAGCCGCCATGAGTCCCGCCGTTCCCGCTTGGTAACGCTCGCCGGCATAGTTGTACTGTATCTGGCAAAAATCCCAGTCATACGCGTCAAGCATCGTGAGGAAGTCCGCCGCACTGCCGTGGTACGAAAAACCTATCTGGCGAATACGCCCCGCAGCCTTTTGGTGCGCAATCCAGTCCTCGATGCCCAACGCCACCACGCGCTCCCACTGGGCGGGCGAGGTGATGTTGTGCATGAGGTAGTAGTCGATATGGTCGGTCCGCAAACGGTGCAGCTGCTCGTCAAAAAAGCAGTCGAAATCCTCCGCACATTTGCACGAAGCGTGCGGCAACTTAGTCGCCAGCAACACCCGGTCACGCAGCCCCAAGCGCTCAAGTGAGGCGCCCACGCACGCCTCGTTACCGGGATAAAGGTAGGCGGTATCCAGATAATTAATCCCCTGTTCCACCGCACGGGAAATGATAGCATCGGCCGTTTTCGCATCGGGGTGTCCCGGCGCACCAGGAAATCTCATGCAGCCTAGGCCCAGAGCGGATATTCGGTTACCACTTTTGGGGTCAACGCGGTATTGCACGGCCCCTCCCTTCGCCATCAGCGCCCCGGCAAGGCGAAACACAATGGTCACGCGGCCGAAACATCGTGGAATCGCAATCGAGAACGTATCGTAACGCAGCAGAAATCGAGCTGTCACGACACCGTTTTAACATCAGCAAAAAGCCCGATGAAAGGAGTCGTCCATGCCCGCGCTCGACCTTTGGAACCTCGCAACCCAGCTCAAAAGCACCGATTATCGCTGGGTCGACCTCACTCACACGCTCTCGTGCGACACCCCGCACTGGTTTGGCTTTAAGCCATTTGAGTCAACCAAGCTCTTCGACTACCTGCCTGGCACGCCCGAGGACATGCTCGCGCCCATGCGCTGCTTCCAGTATTCGGTCGCCTCACAGTACGGCACGCATGTCGACGCACCGCGGCATTTCCATGTTGAGGGTCGTTCCCTTGGAGAGATTGAACCCATCGAGTTTATGCATCCGCTCTGTGTGATCGACAAGCACGAGGAGTGCGCCGCAGATCCCGACTTTATCCTGACCGTCGATGACCTCAAAACCTGGGAGGACGAGTACGGTCGTATTCCCGAGGACGCTTTCGTCGCCTTCCGCTCCGACTGGTCCAAGCTCGCCGACCTCGAGAACAAGGACGAGGACGGCCAGCCCCACTACCCCGGCTGGGACCTCGACGCCATCAAGTGGCTCGTAGAGGAGCGCAACATCGGCGCCATCGGCCACGAGCCGGCTGACACCGACCCGGCGAGCGTGACCACACGTGAGGACGCCTACCCCTATCCCGGCGAACAATACATCCTCTCGGTCGACCGTTACCAGATCGAGGTCATGGACCATCTGGACGAGCTTCCCGCCACAGGCGCCGTCATCTTCTGCACCTTCCCCAAGGTGCGCGATGGCGTTGGATATCCCGCACGCGTTTTCGCGGTCTGCCCTGCAGCGTAGCGTCCAGGCAAACGTTTCTTTTTCATAACAGCCACTCCGCGCACCCACCAATCACCCTGGCAGCATACAATCCATCAGGCGCCCCTTACGCGGGCGCCTTTTATATGGGGAGATGATTCACATGCAGATCAACAAGGTCGCCTTTATCGGCAAGGGCGGCGTGGGCCTGCTCTACGGCAGCATGATTGCCAAGACGCTCGGCAACGATGCCGTCGAATACATTATGGACGACGCCCGTTTCGAGCGTCACGCAGGCGACGCCCTTACGGTCAACGGCGAGCCCTGCGACCTCACGTCCGTCCGCGCCAGCAAGGCAACGCCTGCCGATCTGGTCATCCTGACGGTCAAGACGACGGGTCTCGACCAAGCACTCAAGACCATGGAGCGCGTCGTGGGACCCAACACGCTCATCGCCTCGCTGTGCAACGGCATCACGAGCGAGCAAAAGATTGCCGAGCGCTTTGGCTGGGAGCATACCGTTCTTGGTATTTGCCAGGGTATGGACGCCGTGTTCCTCAACGGAGAGCTCACCTTTACCAACACGGGCGAAATCCGCTTTGGCGCGGCGGCCGGTACGGATCCCGCAACCATCACCGCAATCGACGAGCTCTACACGAGCTGCGGCATCGCCCATACCGTCGAGAGCGACATTGCGCACCGCATGTGGGCCAAACTCATGCTCAACGACGGCATCAACCAGACCTGCATGGCCTATGGCGGGACCTACGGAAGCGCCACGGAGCCGGGCTCCGAGCAGCGTCGCTGCTTTGTTTCCGCCATGCGCGAAACGCTTGCGGTCGCCAACGCCGAGGGCATTGAGCTGACCGAGGCAGACCTGACGCAGATGGTGCATCTCATCGAGGGAATCGACCCCGCCGGTATGCCCTCGATGGCGCAAGACCGCGTCGCGCGGCGCAAAACCGAGGTCGAGGAGTTCGCCGGCACCATCTGCCGTCTGGCGGCCAAGCACGATATCCAGGCACCGCAGAACGAATGGCTCTATCAGCGCATTCGCGATATCGAGGCAAGCTGGTAGCGCCCGACTCACCACGTCAACAGACTCAACAGCAAAGCCGCCGCAAGGGCACTCCCCTTACGGCGGCTTTCATCTTCATCTATAACCAGTAGTCGATGTCCCGACGGTTAGAGCTGCGACTCCGAGGCCTGGCCCTCATCGTCGCGACAAAGGACTACACCCGCGCTTCCCAGCAGTGCGGCTACGATCAGCGCGCCGACCACAATAGGAGCAGCCCCGCACGAGCCCTGCATGCCTGCGACAAACGCAGCTGTAGGGCCAAGACAGCCAAGTACCAATGCGACGGCGGCGATAGCGATATCTCGAGCGTTCATGAGACCACTTCCTCCACGAGAAAGACCTTATTTCTCATGAACCAGTGTGCCCCGCATGCATACGCCCAGCGTACCGCCACGGTAAGGGCTCTGTTAACTCAAACGCACATAAAGAAAGGGCGGCTTTACGTTGCCTAAAAGCTCAGTAAAGACGCCCGCCCATCATGTGCCTATTTTGCTCTGATGGCAGATTACCAACCGGTATAGTAGTCGGTGGTTCCGGCAGCACAGCCGGAGTCATAGACCTTGCACTCGCCCTTGGAACCGGTAAACGTGGAGCCTTGGGCCTTATCGCCCGCGGCAACGACGTAGTAGCCATCGGAATCGCGCCAAAAGCCCTCGGAATCCTGCGTCCATTCGCCCGTGCGGTGGTGATACAACACGTTGCTGCTGTAATAAGTCTCGCGGCGGCCGTTATAGTTATTGACGCCGCTCGAGCGCGTCAGACCCGAGCCGTTCGCGTAATACGCAGCAGACGTGTAAGACAAGCCGGAGCCGGCGTTGTAATACGAAGCCTGAACGGCCTCGGCGGCCTCGGCCTCGGCTGCGGCGGCCTCGAGCGCTTCGCGCTTGGCATTCTCAAGCGCAGTGCGCAGCTCATCGAGCTCGGTCGACTTCGTGTCGACCTCCCCCATCGTCAACAGACTACCCGCACCGTCGATACAACCCTGCAGCACAGCGCGCTCGTCATCGGTAGCATAGTCGCCATACATATTCATAATGATCTGAGCGCGCATCTCAAGGGAATCGCGCTTGGCCTCCATCGAGGCGTTCCACTCCTGCATGGAACCATAACCATCGCCGCGATAATCAACGGGCTGTACCAGCGTCGCCTCGGACGGCGTAGATCCAGCCGTATCGGACAGTGTTGCCGCGTGGGCATCAGTTGCGCCGGCGCCTGCCAAAAGTGCCACGGTCAGAGCGGCAGAAAGGGCAGCGGCTTTCGGTTTTCGTGAATCGATCCTCATGTAGCTGGAAACCTCCGTAGTGCGTTTTTGCTGCGTTTGAGCTGCGTGTGATTCGATCGCGCTGCATAGTACCTCGAGCAAATCGCGACCTGCAGTTTTACTCAAAAGGCGCACGTCAATTGCGTAAAACTCACATCCTCTCAACAGGAGTTTTCCACAACTCAAATGCATAAAGCATGCCAAAAACCCTGTAATAGCGCCCTTCCTATGCAAAAAAGACGCCTGCGCAACCATTGCTTGCGCAGGCGCCTTGAGCAGGCATTTATGCAGTTATACCTATCGAGTCGCAAGGGGTCCTTGCACAAGTCGCCTTACTCGTCCAGCACGGCGAAGGCCTGCTTCAGATCCCAAATGATGTCCTCGGCGTTCTCGGTACCGATGGAAAGACGGATCGTGGAGGGCGTGATGTTCTGCTCGGCGAGCTCCTCGGCAGAGAGCTGGGAGTGCGTGGTGGTAGCCGGGTGCACGACGAGCGACTTGACGTCGGCCACGTTGGCGAGCAGCGAGAACACCTGCAGATGATCGATGAACTTCCAGGCAGCCTCCTGGCCACCCTTAATCTCAAAGGTGAAGATCGAAGCGCCGCCGTTGGGGAAGTACTTCTGATAGAGCTCGTGATCGGGGTGCTCAGGCAGGCTCGGGTGGTTCACCTTGGCAACGTGGCTGTCGCCGGCAAGGAACTCAACGACCTTCTTGGTGTTCTCGACATGACGGTCAACGCGCAGCGACAGGGTCTCGGTGCCCTGGAGCAGGACCCAGGCGTTGAACGGGCTGATGCAGGCGCCCTCGTCACGCAGCAGAATAGCGCGGACATAGGTTGCGAAGGCGGCGGGACCGGCAGCCTCGGCAAACGAAACGCCGTGATAGGAGGGGTTGGGCTCGGCGATCTGGGCGTACTTTCCGCTCGCCTTCCAATCGAAGTTACCGCCGTCGACGATCACACCGCCCAGCGAGGTGCCGTGGCCGCCGATGAACTTGGTTGCGGAGTGGACGACGATGTTGGCACCATGCTCCAGCGGACGGAACAGATACGGGGTGCCGAAGGTGTTGTCGACGACAACCGGCAGACCGTGCTTCTTGGCGATCTCGGAGATGGCGTCGATGTTGGGGATGTCGGAGTTGGGGTTGCCGAGCGTCTCGAGGTAGATGACCGTGGTGTTGTCCTTGATGGCCCCCTCGACCTCTTCCAGGTTATGGGCATCGACGAAGGTGGTCTCGACGCCAAACTGGGAGAGCGTATGCTCCAGCAGGTTGTAGGAGCCACCGTAGATGGTCTTCTGAGCCACCACGTGGTCACCGACCTGGGCAAGAGCCTGCAGGGTATAGGTGATGGCAGCAGCACCGGAGGCGACGGCGAGACCCGCCACGCCACCCTCGAGTGCGGCGATACGGTCCTCGAAGACGCCCTGGGTGGAGTTGGTCAGACGGCCGTAGATGTTACCAGCATCGGCAAGACCAAAGCGGTCGGCGGCGTGCTGGGAGTTGCGGAACACATAGCTCGTGGTCTGGTAGATAGGCACGGCGCGGGAGTCGGATGCGGGATCGGCGCTCTCCTGGCCAACGTGAAGCTGCAGGGTATCGAAACCAAAGGTGTGCTCGGGGTTGTTGATGAACTGGCTCATGATGATCTCCTTGATCGAACAAAAGTAAATAAAAAGAGAGAAGTAAGTCGCTGTCTCCTGATCACGCCGACGGGCGCAAACAGGAGCCCGGCATTCGTCTTGGTAAGCAATTCATATGCGGGCCTCCTTTCGCATCCCGGTTCCGTGGTTGGCTTAATTACCTACCGCCTTTGTGTGTTTTGAATAGTACGAGCGTTGCATCGCTCGGTCAATCACTTAAAAGCGCTAACCTGTTATCGGTTTTTTAGATAGCTATCGAAAGGACGGGCGCCGATGACCCTCCAGCAGCTTCGTTTTCTTATCGCCGTGGCGGAGTCTGGCTCAATTAACGCCGCAGCTCAACGCCTCTATACCGCTCAGTCCAACATCTCAAACGCCGTCAAAAGTCTGGAACAGGAACTCCATCTGGAAATCTTTACGCGCTCCAGCCGCGGCGTCACGCTCACCAACGACGGCACCGAGCTTTTGGGCTATGCGCGCCAGGTCGTAGAGCAGGCCGACATGCTCGAGGCACGCTACGAGGACGGTGGCACCCCGCAAGCCCGCCTCGCCATTTCCGCCCAGCACTACGCCTTTTCGGTCGAGGCCTTTGTCAACGTAGTCGAGCGCTGCCGCGACAGCAAGTTCGAGTTCATCATGCGCGAGACCACCACATCGCAGATCATCGATGACGTCCGTGCGTTTCGCAGCGATATCGGCATTCTGTATCTGGATGACTTTAACGCCCGCGTTCTGCAGAAGGCCTTCGCCGATGCCCGCGCAAGCTTCCATCCCCTATTCGACGCGACGGTCCACGTCTTCGTTAGCGAGCGCCACCCGCTCGCACGCCGCCCGCAGCTGTCCCTTGCCGACCTCACGCCCTATACGCGCTACAGCTTTGAGCAGGGAACCTCAAACTCCTTCTATTACGCCGAGGAACCTTTTAGCTATATCCCTTGCGACCGCAACATACGAATCTCGGACCGCGGAACACTTACTAACTTACTTATCACGTCGAACGGCTACACTCTGTCGACAGGTGTCCTCTCCAATGAAATGCAATGGGGTATGGCATCGATCCCGTTAGCAGACGCCCCAACGATGCACGTAGGCTATATCATGCACGACGAGCGCAAGCCCTCTCCCCTCTTGCAGCAATACCTCGACGAGCTCAACCGCATCATCCATGCCAACTAGCCGTCGGAAGACAGGGTAGAAATCATAGATTGCTAGCCCCCGGCGGGCATGGCGCTACAATGGTCACTCACATGAAACGCACTCAACGAAAGGAAGCCCGTGAAGGTCATCATCTATACCGACGGCTCGGCCCGATCAAATCCGGGACGCGGCGGCTACGGCGCCGTGCTCAAATATACCAACCCCGCCGGCAAGACCTTCACCTCCGAGCTCTCGCGCGGCTACGCTAAGACCACCAACAACCGCATGGAGCTCATGGCCGTCATCGTAGCGCTCGAGGCACTCAACCGCCCCTGCGAGGTCGAAGTCCATTCCGATTCGCAGTACGTCGTCAACGCCTTTAACAAGCACTGGATCGACGGCTGGAAAAAGCGCGGGTGGAAAACCTCCAACAAGCAGCCCGTTAAGAACCGCGACCTGTGGGAGCGTCTGCTTGCCGCAAAGAGCCAGCATAAGGTGGAGTTCATCTGGGTGAAGGGGCATGCCGGCCATGAGCTCAACGAGCGCTGCGATGAGCTCGCCACCACGGCGGCCGACGGCAGCAACCTCGATATCGACACCGGCTTTAACGAGAGCGACCTGTAATAGCGTTTTCGCACAGCTTTATATCCCCACGCGCTACACTCATCCTGTAGACCAAACAACGCAAGGGGGACGTATGCTGCGCATCGCGACCATCGGCACATCCATGATCACCGACGACTTTATCCAAGTCGTCAACGCCAACGACCAAGCCGCGTTTGTGGGCACGCTTTCACGCGATGCCAATCGCGGTGCTGCCTTTACCGCCGAGCGCGATGGCGAGCGAAACTTTATCTCACTCGATGAGCTTGCGGCAGCCGCCGACGTTGACGCCGTCTATATCGGCAGCCCCAACGCACTTCACTACGAGCAGGCCCTTGCCTGCATCGCCGGTGGCAAGCACGTCATCGTCGAGAAGCCCTTCTGCGCCACCGAAGCGCAGGCGCTGGAAGTCTTCCGCGCTGCCGAGGCAGCAGGTGTCGTGGCCCTCGAGGCCATGCGTCCCCTCCACGATCCCGCCTTCCACGCCATCGAGGACGCCCTGGGCGAGATCGCCCCCATCCGCCGCGCCTCATTGCGCTTTGGCAAATATTCCTCGCGCTACAACGAGATTCTCGCGGGACGCGCCACCAATATCTTCGACTGCAATATGGCATCGGGTTCCCTCATGGACATTGGCGTCTACACCGTCGAGCCCATGGTCGAGATTTTCGGCATGCCCTCCGGCCTTACGAGCATGACTACTCTGCTCGACCCCACCACGCGACAGCTCACGCACGGCCCCATCGATGGCTGCGGTTCCATCCTTGCCAGCTACGGCGGTGGCCGTATCTCCGTCGAGCTCGCGCACTCCAAAATTACGAATGACCTGCTGCCCTCGCAGATCGAAGGCGAGCGTGGCACTATCCAGATTGACCATCTGTCCACGCCCCGCAACGTCCGTATCGACTATCGCGGCGATGTCGTACGCGGATCGGCGACCGAGGCGCCGCGCGAGCAAGGCGGCAACGGACGCGCGCTCGACCTTCCCAAGTCAAGCAACACCATGGAATACGAGCTCGCGGACTTTATCACCGCCATCGACGGCATCGATAACGTTAAGGAAGAGATTTGGGAGACCCCGGCGGGACGCCACGAGCTTGGCCACTACCGCGATGTCACGCTCGTCTCACTGCGCATCATGGATGCCGTGCGCCAGCAGGCCGGCATAACCTTCCCGGCCGATGCAGGCAAGCAGGCATAGCGATGGGTCTCTTCGATACGTTCTTCTCCAGCGTCACCGGCGGCAGTCGAGAGCCTCAAAAACCATCAAACGTCGAGCTCGAGCTGCGCCGCAGGCTTACTGTGCTCGCAAGCGACGAGGCCACTCAAGACGCTCCCCTGCGCTATTTCCTGCGCTGGGAGGGGCAAGTCCAGGGCGTCGGTTTTCGCTTTACCAACACCAACCTCGCGCAGGCACGCGCACTCACCGGCTGGGTGCGCAACATGGAAGACGGCTCAGTCGAGATGGAGATACAGGGGGCTCCGGCAAACATCCTATCTCATCTCGAGGCGCTTCATGCCTCCTACGAGCGCATGGGAACGCGTTTTCGCCTCGTAGACGCCCAGACCCGAGCCCCACTTGCCAATGAAGACGGTTTCATTCCTCGTTATTAGTATTGTGTGCTAAATACGGTATCATTTACCTACGACCGTTGATAGAAAAGAGGCGAGGCGCATGGCGGTGCAAAGAAGGAATACCAAGCAGCGAAAGCTGGTTCTCGACGCCGTGCGCCAAAGCTATAACCATCCCACCGCCGACGAAATTTACAACGTCGTGCGCGCGCAGGATGACAAAATCAGCCGTGGTACGGTCTACCGCAATCTCAATCTCTTGGCCGACGCCGGCGAGATCCTCTCCATCAAGACGCCGGGCGGCAGCCGCTTCGATCGCACGATCGAGCCGCACGCACATATCATCTGCACCTCGTGCAGCCGCGTCATCGACGTACCGCTCCCCTTCGATGCCCAGCTCGACGCCAAGGCATCCGAGCAAATCGGCTGGCACGTCACATCGCACTACACCATCTTCGAGGGTCTCTGCCCCGACTGCCGGTAGATGTTTGGGACATGCCTACACAGCAAGTAGACGACGCAGTTCTTCTTCGACCGTGCGCGCGTAGCGGACGCGGTCGTTGATGCCGCGCATGCTGGGGTTGCAGCTCTCCATCAGATAGGGATGGCCCACCACGTTGAGCATGTCACGATCGTTCTCATTGTCGCCAAATGCCATCATCTCATCGGGCGAAATCCCCAGGGCGCGACCGTAATCGGCAAGCGCGGAGCCCTTGCCCGAATCGAAACCGATAAAGTCCGTCCATTCGGTTCCCGATGTCATGACATCGACTCGGTCGCTAAAGTGGCGCTCGAAATACTCCAGCGCCGCCGGCTGCTCTGCCTCGGGCGTCTGGAAGGCAATCTTAATGACATCCTCGTCAATGTCTTCGGGACGGTCGACTACCGCCACATCACAATGGACCTCATAACGCAGGTGATCAACAAACGCATCGTTGCCGCTCATGCTGTAGAGGTGCCCCTCACACGAAAGGGTCACGTCGGCATGGGGATACGCAACCACGGCGTTCGCGATATCCATAGCAAGGCTACGCTCCATGGAACGCTTGACAACGGCACGCCCCTCGCTCATCACCAGGGCTCCGTTTTCGCATACATAGGCGAGCTCATCGGCCACCGGGGCAAACAGGTAGCGCAAGCTCGCATATTGACGGCCACTCGCCGGCATAAACACGATACCGCGACGATGTAGCTCATCGATAAGCTCAAAGGCCTCGGAACGCGGCTCGCGCTCCCCCGGATGCAGCAACGTGCCGTCCAAATCGCATGCAATCAGCTTGATTCCCTCAAGACCCATATGCTTCCCCAAAGCCTCCTATCAACAGCAAGACGGACCTTGATTGGTCGCCCCTCAAAGCCCGCCTTGCGTATATACGCGCTTAGCCGCGCGTCTTTTTTACGATGGTAAAGTCGGGAGCCATGCTCACGACGGCCTCCGCCGCACTCGATGCAAAGCGCCGGTCCGCATCGAGTTCACGGGTAACCACCGAGAGCCGAACACCCTCGACGCCCCGGAGCATGCGGCCCAAAACAGGCTGCACCGGCGTATACATGCGCACGGTATGCTCGTCCGAATCGCCTCGGAAAAGCGGCGCGTGCATATTGCCGATCTCCCAGCACGCATGCGCGAGCGCAATCGGATCCATGCGGTCGACTTCGACCAAATAAACCTCGGCGCTGCGCAGGCGCACGACAACCGCCACGGGCACCATGCCCGAACGGTCGATGGCGAGCACGTCGCCATCGGCAAGACGACCGCCGTCGGCAGCATCCAGCCGAACATCGATCGTGCGCCCCAGCTCCGTCACGCCCGCAAACGCGCATACATCAGCCCGGTCCCAATCGAACAGTAGCTCGTCAACTTCAAAGACGCCGCCCAACTTCCGGCGAAGCAGGAGTTCATAGGACGGATCGTTGAGATTTCCCAAGCATGTCGTCGAAACCAAGCGTTCAGGCATACTCTAACCCTCGACCTCAACGAGCTCGATATCAAAGTTGAGGTCCTTGCCGGCCAGCTCGTGGTTGGCGTCGAGCGTCACAGCCTCGGGCGTTACGTCGATGACCACGGCGGGAACGGGCATACCGCTCGGCGTGGACAGGAAAAGCTTCATGCCCTTCTCGATCTGCTCGATGTTGGGAACCTGTTCGGCCGGGAAGGTCAGAACCATCTCGGGATTGTGCTCGCCGTAGGCATCGGCAGCAGGAATGTGCACGGTCTTCTTCTCGCCCACCTGCATGTCGACAACAGCGGCGTCGAAGCCCTTGATCATCTGGCCGGCGCCGCAGGTGAACTCCAGCGGCTCGCCGCGATCGTAGGAGCTATCGAACTGCGTGCCGTCGTCGAGCGTGCCGCGATAATGGGTCTTGACCTTCTTGCCCTGGTTGGACATGGTAACCTCCGTGATAAGGGCGGCGCACAACGCGGGCCGCCGTGTACATATGGCGCTAACTATACCCTAGTCATACAATTCAAAGACAGTTTGCAAAGAAACGCTGCAACCGGAGGAACCATGGCATATCCCGTATTTGACCTACACTGCGACACCGCCGACCGCATCGGCTGGGCCACGCTCGATCTCGACCTGCGCTTTACCGCCGGCACCGACGGTTATTTCCCCGGCGACGAAACGCATCCGCAAGATTTCGACCTCATCGAGGGCAATGCCTGCGCCATCTCGCTCGCAAAGATCGGCAACACGCCGTGGGCACAGTGCTTCGCCACATTTGTCCCCGACGAGATTCCCACCGCCCACGCCGCGCGCTTCCAGGCGCAGATCATGGCACACATGAGCGGCCAAGCAATGCTCAACCACGACCGCATGGTCAACGTACGCAACGCCGCAGACATTCGCCCCGCGCTCAAAGACGGCAAGGTCGCCTGCATCCACACCATCGAAAACGCCACGTTCTTTGCCGAGGACCCCGCGCTGATCGAGGTGCTCAAGAGCCTGGGCGTACTCATGTCATCACTCAGCTGGAACGCGCAGGGACCGCTCGCGAGCGGCCACGACACCCACGCCGGTCTCACCGCCGCCGGCATCGAGGCACTTACGCAGATGGAGCACGCCGGCATGGTACTTGATGTCTCCCACCTCAACGATGAGTGCTTTGACGAGGTTGTCGCCCACGCCACGCGTCCCTTCGTCGCCAGCCACTCCAACTCCCGTGCGGTTTGCGGCGTCAAACGCAACCTTACCGACGACCAGTTCCGCACCATTCGCGACATGGGTGGCATCGTCGGCCTCAACTACTGCAGCGAGTTCCTTTCCAACGACGCAACCGACGAAACCGCCGCAGACGTCACCTTCGACCAGCTGGCGGCACATATCGAGCACTGGCTCGACCTGGGCGGCGAAGATGTCATCGCACTCGGCGGCGACTGGGACGGCGCCAAGGTACCCGACTTCCTCTCTGATGCCAGCAAGATGCCCGAATTCCAGAACATGCTCTCCAAGCACTTTGGCAAGACCGTGATGCAGAAGCTCTGCAGCGACAACGCGCTCGCCTTCTTCGAGCGCTATTAAGAGCGCAATTAATTTCGCATCCCTTGAGCGGGCCGGCATGCCGAGCGGTCGACATGCCGGCCCGTCCCCAATCTGAAGGATCACATTTGACGCAGCAATTTACGATTTCCGTACCCCGACCGGATGGAACGCTCATCCCCGTCGTCGTTACCAAAAAGCGCGTCAAGAACTTTAACCTACGCGTCACATCGAGCGGCGAGGTCCACGCCAGCGCACCGCTCGGCGCCAGCCACGAGCGCATCGAAGCGTTTGTGAAGCGCAACAGCGCCTGGATTATCAGCCGACTTGCCCAACGTGAGCAACGTCAGGCGACGGCGCGAGAGCCGCTCAGCCCCTCGTCCATCATTGCACTTTGGGGCAAGCCCATCACGGTACAGGACGCACTCGATCACAACTTTGCATCGCCCGCACCGCGACCCAAGCAGGCCACCTTCGCAAGTTTTATGGGTACCGACGAATCGGACGAAAGCCCACAGGCCAAGCGGCGCGCAATCCTCGACGGCCTAACGTCCGACGAGCTCCAAGCCCACATCGACCAGCTCTACGCGTCCGAGGTCACCGCAGCGCTACGCGACATCGTGCACGCGTACGAAATCGCAATGGGCGTCACCGTGGCCCGCGTCTCCGTGCGCAGCATGAAAACGCGTTGGGGCTCCTGCACACCCAAAACCGGCGCCATTCGCATCGCGCGCGAGCTCGCCGCCTACCCTGTCGAATGCCTCGACATGGTTGTCGCCCACGAGCTCGTCCATCTGCTCGAGCCGAGCCACAATCAGCGCTTTCACGCCCTGCTCGACACGTACTGTCCCAACAATAGAGCACTGTCTCAGCGGCTCAAGCAGCCACCCCTCAACAAGCTCTAGCGTCGACTAGCGCACGCGCTCGATCTCGACGCCGCAGCTTGCCAGGGGCAGGCCAACAGGAGCCCACGGCTTATCGAGCTTTATGCGCACACCAAGCAGCGAGGGATAACGGCGCAGCAGCATCTGGGCTGTCCCCTCGGCTGCCGCCTCGATGAGCTTAAACGTATGCTCGCGCAGATAGCCATCGACATCGTGGCACACCGAGCCGTAGTCAATCGAGGCGTCCAGGTTATCGTGCTCCCCCGCCGCGCGCAGGTCGGCATAGAGCACCAGAGAAACGATGAACTTCTGACCCAGCGCGTTCTCCTCGGGATACACGCCATGGTTGGCAAAAACCTCCAGGCCGTCAATGACAATACGATCGGCATGGCGCAGATCGTCATAGCTCACGTGAGGCACCGCCGTTGCGGTGGATATTTCGCCCCTTCCACGGCGGGCGAGCTCGGCGCCTTCGGTCTTGGTTGCATTCTCGGGCAGTTTCTTGTTACTCAACGCGATCGTCTCCTTCGTTTAGAACCCCGACCGCGCAAACTAACTACACGCGAATCGACAGGTTCTTTTTATCATCGCTCCAGTTGCAAGCGTTGCGCGCGGGGCATGCAAAGCAGGCACGCGACGCTTTGTCGGCTGCATAGAGCAGACGCTCAAGCGGTTGGCTGTTCACGCGCAGCTTTCGATGGCCCAGAATGGCCGTCTTAATGGCTGCGGCATCGGCCGGCTCAAACGCCACGTCATCGGGCATGCCGCCGAGAATCGCATCAGCGACGCGTTCGCTTGCAACATCATGGGATATACCCGATTCATACTGTTCATCTTTGCCGATATCGTGAAGAAGTGCTGTGGCGTAGATGACCTCGCGGTCAAATTCGAGCTGCTCCTCGAGATTCTTGATCCACATAATGCGCGCGACATCGAGCAGATGGTCAATACCGTGGCGGCAGAAGATGCGCCCCGATTCCAACTGTACGATGTTGCCCAGGTGCCGCCGGAACAGCCCGTTGGCACAAATGTAATCAATGCGAGGCATGGCACCAAAGGGGGCCAGGCCCGAAGCCATAAAGCCGCGACGCGACGTCCCCTCATCGGTCTTCGATGTAAAGTCGTTGACGACTCTCATGGTTAGCGGCCCAGCATCCTAAAGAAACGCTCCTCGAGCGCGGGATCGGTCTCAAAGACGCCGCGGCGAGCAAGCGTCACGGTCTTGGTGCCGGGCTTTTGCACGCCACGCATCGTCATGCACATATGCTCGGCCTCCATCAACACAATCGCTCCCTGGGGAGCGAGATAATCCATGAGGGCATCGGCAACCTGTGCGCACAGTTGCTCCTGCAGCTGAAGACGGCGGGCATAAACCTCAACCGTGCGGGCGAGCTTGGAAAGCCCAGCCACCCGACCGTTAGGGATATAACCAATGGCGGCCTTGCCATAAAACGGCAGCAGATGATGTTCGCACAGCGAGTAGAACGTGATGTCGCGCTCGATAACCAAATCGTTCGAAGCGACGGCAAAGGTTTTGGACAGGTGTTCCTCGGCACTCTGGTCCATACCGCCGGCGATCTCACCATACATACGGGCAACGCGCGCCGGGGTCTCCAGCAGGCCCTCACGAGTTGGGTCCTCGCCTATGCCCTCAAGCAACAGCTTAATGGCGGCCTCGACTTTTTCCTGATCGACCATCTGGGCCTCACTTTTCCGATTTCACGTTCGCACTATGGTACCACGCCCTCCGGCATCGACCACAAGCTACATAGTATGGGTCGAATAGACCGGATCATCACGCCAAAGTTCAACCGCATCACAAAGCGCAACGCCCTCGCGCTCAGCACGGGCGCGCGTAGCGTTCATATCGATCACGCGCTGGTTGCTCGAACCCCTAAAGCGCAGCGAGATATCGTACAGGTCCTGAACAAACGGGCCGTCCACCAGCATGTCAAGGCAGGCAAGGATGCGGTCCGTCACCTCGGTATGATGACGACCACCCGGCATAAGCTCCTCGAGCACGTCACCGGTAAAGCACCAAATGGTCTTCCCCGACCCCACTGGATAGGCCGCGCGAACACGCTCGACAAACTCAACGAGCCCCGCCTGATTCTCGGGCTCCATGGGCTCGCCACCCAGAATCGTCAGACCATCGATAAAGGGATGATCGAGACTCTTGATAATCTTGTCCTCGACGGCACGATTGAACGGCTCACCCGCAGCAAAGTCCCACGCAACAGAGTTAAAGCAATTCTTGCACCCACGACGGCACCCGCTCACAAACAGAGAAGTACGAACACCTTCCCCATCGGCAATGTCGAAATACTTAATGTTCGCGTAGTTCATAAGTAACCTTCCTGGGGGTCTGGAGCATATCATCCCGTCCTCAAACATTCTCGGCCTGCGGCCTGCGAAACTGCGGGCGGGACGATATACTCCAGACCCCTCGCGAGCGACACTCAATGAACGAAGCGAACATCGAGCATAGGGTTCGAGGTCCAATAAAAACTCTGTTGCAGCTCAACCGTCGTTCCAAGCAAACCGTTGTTGCAGGTCGACTCATTTCCGCTAAGAACTTCGAGGAGTGAGCAGACCACATGCTGCATCTCAGCTACATCAACTTGGCCGCCCCGTAGCGAGGCCCCGGACCTTTGCTCGATATGAGTTCCGCACGAACAGGAGGCGCCAGTGGCGCCTCCGTCGTGAGTCAGGACTGTCCGAAATTGAGAGGCAAGGCCCTGCGCCCGGCCCCTCGGTTCCCGTTTACGAGAGCGACGTTCTCAGCAACTCGTTGAAGAGCTTCGGGTTGCCCTTGCCGCGGCTTGCCTTCATGCACTGGCCCACCAAAAAGCCGATGACCTTCTGGTTGCCGTCACGGTACTGCTGCGCCTGCTCGGCACAGTTTGCCAGCACCTCGTCCACGATCGGCTGCAGCGCGCCGGCATCGCTCACCTGACGCATGCCGCGCTCGTCGACGATCTTGTTGGGGTCGCCGCCGGTCTGGGCCATGGCCTCAAAGACCTCGTGCGCCTGGTTGGAGCTGATGGCATCGGTCGCCAGCAGCTTGGCGAGTGCTGCCACCTGAGCCGGCACAATGCCGGACTCACTCAGCGAGACGCCCGCGCTCTTAAGGTAGGCGATCGTCTCGTTGACCAGAAGGTTCGCGACCGTCTGGGCCTCCTTGCCAGCCATGCCGGCAGCAGCGGCCTCAAAGAACTCGGCAAACTCCGGGTCGCCGGCAATCTGCTCGGCGTCGGCCGCCTTAATGCCAAAATCGGCCTCAAAGCGGGCGCGCTTGGCATCGGGCAGCTCGGGGATCTCGCCACGGCAGCGGTCGATGAACTCGTCATCCAGATCGAACGGTGCCAGATCGGGATCGGGGAACAGACGATAGTCGTCGGCCGTCTCCTTCACACGCATGACCACGGTGCGCTTGCGGCTGGGCTCCCAGTGGCGGGTCTCCTGGTAGATGATGCCGCCCTCCTCGAGCACCTCGGCCTGGCGGCAGATCTCGTAGGCAAGGCCATCGTGCAGGCTCTTAAACGAGTTGAGGTTCTTGAGCTCGGTCTTGGTGCCCAGCTTGGTCTCGCCGCGGCGGCGCAGCGACACGTTGCCGTCGCAGCGCATGGAGCCCTTCTCCATGGAGCAGTCCGAGATGCCCAGCGTCACAAAGATGCGACGGAGCTTCTCCATAAACAGGCGCGCTTCCTCGGGCGTGCGCAGATCGGGCTCAGTCACGAGCTCAATCAAAGGCGTGCCGCAGCGGTTGTAGTCGACGAGCGACTCGGCCGCGGCGGTAATGCGGCCCTCGGCACCGCCCACGTGCACCATCTTGGCGGCATCCTCCTCCATGTGGATGCGCAGGATGCGGATGGGCACCGTGTAGGAACCGTCCTCGCGGCGCTCGGGCATCTGCAGGTTGGACGCATCGTAGCTGGCCAGGTGGCCGGCACGCTGGTTGCCCTCGCGCATGGTCGACGTCATGGACGTGGACAGGCCCTCGGCGTTGGCCGAGGCGCTCGCCAGGCTCTGGGCCTCGGCCTCGCCAAACGCGCAGTCGGGGCGCTCGGCGGCACCGCGACCGGTCACGTCCAGATCCAGGTGACCGTACATGGCAAAGGCGACCGGACCCTGCGTGGTCTGGAAGTTCTTGGCCATATCGGGATAGAAGTAGTGTTTGCGGTAGAACATCGAGTGGCGCTGGATCTCGCAGTTGGTGGCGAGACCGGCCTTGACGATGCTCTCGATGGCGCGCTTGTTGGGCACCGGCAGGGCGCCGGGCAGGCCCAGGCACACCGGGCACACGTTGGCGTTGGGCTCGTCATCGTGGCTGAGCTTGCAGTTGCAGAACATCTTGGTATCGAGTGCGGTGAGCTCGGTATGGATCTCCAGGCCGATCACGGCCTCCCAATCCTGCAGGACCTCGGAAAGCTCCTTCATTACAGCTCGCCTCCCTTCCCGGCAAAATCGGGCGCAACGGAAAGCGCGGGCGCACCCGTGGCGGCATCGGCAAAGCCGCGCTCCAGAGCGCGGGCAAACGTGAGCAGTTGACGGTCCTTAAAGGCCGGACCAACCAGCTGGGCAGAAACGGGCAGCTGAGTATCCTCGCCCAGGCCCAGCGGCACCGAGATACCGCCGTTGCCGCAAATGTTGAGCGAGATGGTGTACAGGTCGGAGAGGTACATCTGCGTGGGGTCGCTGATCTCGCCAAACTTAAAGGCCGTGCGCGGCGAGGCGGGCATGAGGATGGTGTCCACCTTGGCATACGCGGCGTCGTAGTCCTGCGTGATGAGCGTGCGGGCCTTTTGCGCAGCGTAGTAGTACTTGTCGTACACGCCCGAGCTCAGCAGGTAGGCGCCGAGCATCTGACGGCGCTTTGCCTCGGCGCCAAAGCCATGGGCGCGCGAAAGCGAGCTCTGGTCGGACAGGTTGGCGCAGCCCTCCTCCTGATAGCCGTAGCGAATGCCATCGAAGCGGGCCAGGTTGGAGAACGCCTCGGCCGGGCCGATGACGTAGTAGGCGGCGATAGCGGCGTCCAGGTGCGGCAGGTCGACCTCGACCAGCTCGGCGCCTTGGTTCTGCAGCTCCTGGGCGGCGCGCTGAACAGCGGCCTTGACCTCGGGCGTCAGACCCTCGGCCTCCATAAACGCGGGGATGATGCCCACGCGCTTGCCCTCGATGCTGTCGTTGAGATGCTCGGTAAAGTCGACGGCGCAATCCTGGCTGGTGCAGTCGTACGGATCGTGGCCCGCGCCGGTAAGCGCGTTCATGGCCAGCGCGACATCCTCGACCGTGCGGCCAAAGGGCCCCACCTGGTCGAGCGATGAGCCAAAGGCAACCACGCCGTAACGGCTCACGGCGCCATATGTGGGCTTAAAGCCCACCACGCCGCACAGCGACGCCGGCTGGCGAATGGAGCCGCCGGTGTCCGAACCCAGCGAGAGCGCGACCTCGCCCGCGGCAACGGCGGCAGCGGAGCCGCCCGAGGAGCCGCCGGGCACGCGCTCGGTATCCCAAGGGTTGTTGGTGCGGTGGAACGCCGAGCTCTCGGTGGAGCTGCCAAAGGCAAACTCGTCCATGTTGGCCTTGCCCATGGGCAGGCAGCCGGCATCGAGCATGCGCTGGACGCAGGTGGCGGTGTAGACGCTCTGGTAGTCCCCGAGCATGCGGGAAGCGCAGGTGGTACGCGTGCCCACGAGGTTCATGTTGTCCTTGATGGCCAGCGGCACGCCCGCAAGCGGGGGCAGCGGCTTGCCTGCGGCACGGCGGGCATCGATTTTGGCAGCGGCCTCAAGGGCAAGCTCGGGCGCCACCTGCAGGAATGCCTGGACCCCGCCCTCGCGCGCCTCGATGGCGGCAAGGGAGGCCTGAGCCACCTCGGTAGCGGTAAAGTCGCCAGCGGCAACGCCCGCGGCGATCTGGGCAGCGGTAAGGGAATCGAAGCTCTGCGCCATTACTCGCTCTCCCCCTCTCCCAAAATGGACGGCACGCGGAAGTAGCGGTCGCGCGCGCTGCCGGCGTTTTCGAGCGCGACGTCGAGCGGCAGATCGCGCTCGGGCTCGCGCAGGTCGTCGCCCATCACGTTGGACAGGCTTCCGATGGGATGGAACGTGGGCTCCACGTCGGGCAAGTCATATTGCAAGACGGGCTCGAGCATCTGGACGGCGTCGTTCATGTAGGACGTCATCTGGGCGAGCTCGTCATCGGTCAGTGCGATCTTTGCGTACTCGGCGATGCCGCGCACGTCTTTCTCGCTGAGTGCCATAGGCGCTCCCTTCCGCATAACAGATAAACCGCTCTAGTATACAAGGCAACGCCACTTGGAGCAGGTGCTTTACCCAAATGCAGCGAAAACGTAACGAGAGGGGCAAGCACGGTGTGGCGGCCCTGCAGCAAAAACCGCATCGCCACAATGCAAAACCGTCCCGCCTACAACGAAAACCATCACAACATTCGACGCTTTTCGCCAAAATCGCGATTTTCATCGAATGTTGTGATGGTTTGGAAGCCCCCGACCACCACAAAGGTACCTGTCCCCATCGTGGTGGTTCTGAACGATGTCCTATGCCGAGGCCTTGGCCTTGCGGCGCTTGCGGACCGCGTGGATCACGACGTCCAGCAGCAACAGCACAATGGCTACGACCACGATGAGCACGGCAAACTCGCGTTTTCCCCAGTGGCGGCCGGCCAGCGACTTTTGCTTGTCGACGTCCTTCTTGTTGTACTTGGTGCGCACGCAATGCACCAGCAGGCGATGGTCGTTCACGCCGTAGGGCGTGCAGGTGACGAGCGTCACCTTGTCGGCGCCGGGCTCGATGGTTAGCGACTCCATCTCCTCGGGCAGCACCACCTCGGAATCCACCATCTTGTAGGCGAGCGTCTTGTTCATGGTGTGCAGCAGCACCAGGTCGCCGGGCTCCAACGAATGGATGTCGTCGAACATGCTCAGGTTGCGCATGCCCGAGTGCGCGGTGAGCACGCAATGCGTCGAGGTGCCGCCCACCGGCAGGCTCGTGCCCTCCAGGTGGCCGACGCCCGCCATAAGGACTTCTTCGCTCGTGCCGTGGTAGATGGGCATGCTCACGTCGATGGAGGGGATCTCGACCCAGCTCATCATGGGGTCGCGGTCAAAGATGAGCTGCTGAGCGTAGGGCTCGATCTGGTCGGCGGGGAGCTCGGTGGCCTCGCCCGCCAGCTGCTCGTTAAAGGAGCGCGCCTGGAGCAGGATGCGCTCGCGCTCCTCGGCAGACAGCGCGTCCACGGTGCTGGACACGGTGCTGATCTGGTTGAACACGCCCGAGGCCTCGAGCCGGTCCAAGATCCACGGCCAGGTCATAAGGCCCACGCCAATAAGGATGATGACGATGGTGATGAGTCGATCGGCCCAACGCGGCAGTCGCTTGCGGCGGCGCTTGGGCTTTTGTTGAGGTTTGGGCTGAGGGCTTGAGCCACCGTTGGCCGCGGCGTTATTGCTCTTCATATGTTTGGCGCCCTGCACCATCGCCGGTCACTCCTCTACAGCTCAGGTTGTCTAAACAAATAATAGCCGATTCGCGAGCTCATGCCCCGGACAACGCAGCTAGGCTGCACCGTTCGGGCCACGTAACCCCACTCAACCAATCAAGCCATATGTTGCTTTCATCGTCTCGAGCAACTGCGCCATCGTTACGCCCGCAACCCCGATCTGTTTCAGATTGACGTCGCCCACCTCGCAATCTTTAACAAACGCAAGCATATCGTCCTTCAGTTCTTCGCCCAGGTCGACACCTTCCGACTCGCCAAGCAGCTGAGCAAGCCTCAGCGCATCGCGTTTATGCTTTTTTACCTTCTTCGAATCAACGTTCTCCCCCGCCTCCCTTCTAGCTTTTAGGTCGAGATACGCCTTCGCTTTGAACGGGACAATGTATTCCGTACCCAGGACCGAAACGCCGTCTACGGTCCGAATTCCCTGAAGGAACAAGCTGTAGTAAGCATCGTCCAACAAAATTGCCGAAAGACTGCTTATGTTTTCATCAACGTGAATTGGCGCCACATCAATCCCCTCACGACCCTTTAGAAAGTCGGGGCACTTCGCGAAGAGTTCGATCATATGGGGGTAACCCGGCCTCTTAGGCTCTGTAAACCGATAAAAACATGAGCCTTTGCCTTCGCCCCAGCCGCAGCGGTAGCCGCCATCACGCACCAAAGTCCATATAGCTTCTGCCGTCTGAGGCAACCGGTCATCGGCGACAATTACCACATCAAAATCGTGAGTCATCCTAAACGGAAGTCCCGCCTCCGCGAGCAAAATGTCGCATGCCGTGCCGCCGATAAGAGCATACGATCCTGCAGCTTCTTGCATATGCTGCTGAAATTCTTGGAGACCTTCTACAGCGCTTCTTGCCATGGATATTCCTTTCCAAACATGCGATCGACTTCGAGCTGAATTCGCTCATCGTCGATTGCCGCCAAAGATAGCGCAAGCGAAATGTCGTCGACACGGGAGGAGCCGGCAAACACGGGCGCATAGCGCCACACTTGGATCATCGCCGTTTCGTTATCCGGCAACTCCCCATCTGCGACTTCGAGGTCGCTCAGTTGACGCCATGCACTTCTTAAGACGGCCTTTTGTTCCATGCCCGGCGCAGCGAGCATCGAACGCGCAGCGAGCGCCGTCTCCCCGGCGTCAACAAGATAGTCGATCTGCTGCGTCTTCCTTGCAAAAAAGACCTTCGAGACAGGCGAGGAGAGCTCTGCCATGTGCTCGCTGAGCAGAAGATCAACGGCAACAGGGAACACGACGACACGTCGCTCGCGACGCTCGCGCCTCGCGAGCCCCCTGTCAACAAGCTCGGTTATGGCCTCACTCGCGCGGCTTGCCGAGATCCCAAGCGCACGACAAAGGTCATAGGGACGATATGGCTCCTGGGCTGCACCCCAGATTGCGGCAGCCTGTGCGTTGGGTGACATCTTGGTCGCGTGATTGCGAAACCGGGCACCGCCCCTCTCCGTGCAAGCTGTGCCCATAAATGGAAGAAAAGCCTGTCTACCGGGGCAAACAAACGGAATCCCTTGCGCGACCAATGCTTTGCGCTGACGTGCATCGGCATCAGGAAGCGAAACGACAACAGGAGTCTCCGCGCGCAAGGCTAGCTGGCTATAGACTCTCTTAGCCTCGGGAAGCCCGACGCCAGTAGGCAAGCTTGCAAGCAAAAACAAAAAACCGTTTGCGTCAACAGCGCTGACCTCAATCGCCCGCAGATGCAGCGGCAAGCATGCGGATCCAGGCCAAGTTTTGGTCTTGGCGGAAAGGCCTAGTGCTTCTTGTAAGTAGATTAGTGCTTCGTTCATTTCCATTGTTTTCGTTCGGTTCCAGTTTGTATTGGAATTATACATAATTTTCGGAATTAAAGAGATACCGTTCGTGCCTAAGCCCATATTTGCGTTTTCAAAATGTCCCGAATCGGCTGGGCGATTCGGGATACAATAGCTACAGGAAACGACGCACCCCGCGTAAGTGATCGAAAGCGCGGGCGGCCTAGTTTTCTGGTTTTGTTAAATGCCCGGGATCCTACCCCCGGGCATTCTTATTTGCGCTTGTTGCGGCGCAAATGCCTTCTACCGTCCGCACCGCGCGTGCGCCTACGGACCTTAATCCGAACCTCATACGAGTCAAGAAACGCGATGACGAACGTACCCGCATCGGACGGTGGAGGCTGGCTGCGTTATCCCAAAAAAACGGGGCAGACTCCAGTGCGGAGTCTGCCCCGAAAAGAGAATGGCAAAGCAAGAACGTGGATGAACGAGAAAAGTGTCCGCAAGTCTCATGGCCATCACATCCCACCTGCCAAAGGGATGGGTGAGTGAGCGCTACTCCTGCTCGGACTCCTCAGCCTGCTTACGGCTGCGGATGAGGTGCGCCACGCCGATGCACAGCACCGCGCCACCAGCAATCCAAGTGAAGGTCACACCGTTAAGGCCGGTCAGCGGGAGGCCGGAGCCCTTCTTGTTCTGGATGGTGACGGGGATTTTGGTCGTGGTCACATTTCCACCAGTCGTAGGAGTGGCCATGCTGGAATTGGACGTCACTTTGAGCTCTTTAAGCGTGCCGTCTGTATTGTATTCAGGCGCCACCGTGATTTCGAAGTCGGCAATGGTGTTGTAGCCCGCAGGTGTCTTGCTCTCAGAAATCAGATATGTGCCTGCAACAAGTCCGGGAATAGAGACCTTGTTGCCAGCCTCCGTAGTTTCAAACGTGTAAGCGTCATTTACTTCATTACTGAAGCTGCCGTCTTGCTTCAACCATTTTTCAACGCTTTTATCGGACCCTTCCTTAATCATTTTGACCGTAAAGCCAGCATCGAGTTTCGCAGACGAGTTATCCGGGTCGATCTTAGTGACATCGAAGCCGAAGACGTAATCAGCGACCTTCTTCGATTCGGAAGTGCCGGTGCCGTTAGACATGGGATCGTTGGAGTAGACAAGCTTGACCTCGTTGGTGTTACCGGCGGCCGTGTATTCGGCATCGCTGGTAAGCGTTGCCTTATAGGTCACAACCACCTTGGAATCAGCATCAACTTTAATCGTCTTGCCGGTTTTATCCTTCACGGTCTTAAGGTCGGTAAAGGCAATGGTGAGATTTTCCTTCTTAGTAGCGCTGTCTCGCTCTAAAACTACCTTATATCCATCATTGTCATCTTGCACGATCTCGGTCTGGTTGCCTTTGTTGTCAATATAAACGTGAAGATCCTTCGGCGTGTTTCCAGATCCCTCCGCAGCCTCCAGTCCCTTGCTCAATGTGTCATGAAATTCATACTGATACTTGTTGAACGTGGCGATATTATCAGCAACGGAGCCAGTCAGTTTATATTCAACCTCCTCGCCAATATACGAATCACTCACGTTTCCCCATTTCGTGCCCTCACGAACTTCCTTGTTGACGGTAGGAATGCTGGTCTTCTCGGTAACGACCACGGGATTACCGCCAACGATGGCAAAGATCGGGGAGGTGCCAGTGTTCGGCTTGGTCGTATCCGTAAGACCGTCAGATACGAAAAGGTAGTAGCCATCGTTCGAACACGTCCACGAATCGCCTGCCTTGAAAGAATTGCCGACAGCGGTCTCGTTATTAATCACAGCTTTAGCAATCGAGTACAGTACGTCGTCAGGAGCGACTCGCGTCCCCTTGGCACCATTCGCGCTGGCAGTAGTAGTCGTAACATTTGCGGAAAGCCAATCTGCCACATCTTGGGCAGTTATGGGATCCTCTGTTGGCAACTGGCTTTTAGAATCCGAATAGCCCTTGCTATCCCTAATAGCCTTAATAATGTCCTTTTGAGCTTGTCCGCCCACTGCCCACTTAACGTCAGAAGCAATCTTGCCGCTGCCGTCCTGGGCGTCAATAACCTTGGCACTGAAGATCTGATAAGCCTTGAACGTATTGTCCTTGTTGGCGTCGTCGACCTTTTTGATCGTGATGCTGTTGTCCGGAGCCGCCACATCATCAGCAAACGCCATCGTAACCGGGGCCATCACGCCGCCGAAGCTCAGGGCTGCTGTGAGGCCGGCGGTTACTGCCAGGCGTGCGATGTTCTTGCTCATGCTCATCTTCTTTTCCTCCATTTTCCGGTTGGTTCTCATTCGATTGGTCATCGTCTGTCTGTGTCTTAGCATCTACTTCGTTACGTCTCGCCCCGCTCTCTGTGGGGCTGCCAGCTACTCTTTATGGCTGCCACCTCCCCGCTTGACCAGGAGCGCGACCACGATGAGCGCGGCTCCGGCGACCGCTGCGGCGGCCGCGGCGTACATTGCCATATCGCCAGTCGAGGGCATAAAGCCTCCGGTGGTAATGCTAGGGGGTGTGCCGGTGGGCGTGTTGATGAGCGACGCCTCCAGGCTGCCCGTCGACCCGTCCGCGCTGTCGGCGCGCAGGGGCGACTCGGCCGTGATGGTGAGTTTGGGCTTGGCGGCGGCCACCTGGTCGACGTCCAGGCCCTCGGCCTTGACTGTCACGGAGCGCGTGCCCTCAAAGGCGGTGTAGCCCTTGGGCGCCTTGAGCTCGCGGACCTCCAGCTTGCCCGAGTCCACGCCCGAGACGGTCACGCGGCCGTCCTCGCCCGTGGTGACGGTGGCCTTGCCCTCCGCATCCCAGGTGCCATTGGCCGCCAGCGTGCGACCGCGGTCGTCGGTGATGCTCAGGACCGCCCCGGGCAGCGGCTTGTCGCCGTTGCTGCTGCGCTTGGTGAGCGCGAGGTCCCAGGTGTAGGCAGTCGCATCATCGCTCGGCGTGCGGGTGAAGCCGGCCCCGCCGGACTGATCGGCCAAGGGAGAGCGCGGGTAGCGCAGGTAGACCTCGTTGGGGTTGCCCTTCGCGATGCCGTGGTTGCACGCGCTGTTGAGCGGCGCGTTGTACACGGCGACCACGCGGGCGCCCGCGGCGAAGGCGTCGGCCCCGCCGAGCGCGGCGATCAGGTCGCCGGTGCGCACGGTGAAGGTCTTGCCGTCCGCCGCTACCTTGGTGGCGCACTGGGCCGTGATATCGGTCCAGCCCTTCGCGGGCTCGGTGCCGGCGTGGCCGTCCTTGTCGGTCTGGGCCGCATCAAAGCCGCCGTCCGCGCCCGCCGCCACGTACACGCGCATGCTCGCGGCCACCTTGGAGGGGTCGAGCCCCGCGCTCATGGTGTCGACGAACCGCACCGTATAGGTGTCGTAGGCGGTAAGACCCGCCGGGACCGTGGCAGAGAGGCGCCAGTACAGGTCGTCGGCAACCGTGGCGTCGGCGGCCTTCTGCCAGGCGGCGGTGCTGTCCTCCAGCACGTGCTTGGACACCTTGGGGGTCGCCGCCTTGGGCTTGACGGTGACGGCGCTGCCGCCGACCAGGGCCATGATCGGCGCGGTGTCGGCCTCGCCCTGGGCGATGGCGTCGTCGTCGGCGACGATGAGCCAGTAGCCGCAGGGCAGCTTGGCCTCCGTGCCCGCGTTAAGGGCCACGAACACGACGCCAGAGCTCTGGAGGGAACGAGCGAGCTGTGCGCTCAGCGCGCTCGTAAGGTGGGAATCGGCGTTGAGCCACTCGGCAGCTTCCTGCGCGGTGGTCTGGGAATTGGGCATGCCGGCGCTGTGCAGCACGGGCAGGACGGCGTCGCGCGCGGCGTCGCTTGCCCAGGCAAGGTCGGTGAAGGTCTTGGCGTCGCTGTCACCGTCGACGACGTTGGCGCTAAAGATCTGGTAGGCGTCGTAGCTGCGCGCCACGGTGCCGCTCACCGTAATGGAACCGGTCGAGGTCGGCGCGGCCTGCGCGGATGCGGGGAACACAACCGCGCAGGTGCCAATCAGGAGGGCAAGCAGCGCAAACAAGATCGGGAAGGAGCAAACTTTCTTATTCACGACGCTCGCCTCCCTTCGCGCTCGCCTTGCGACGAACGTGCATCCAGGCCGCAGCAGCGCAAAGCACCGCCGCGCCGGCAAGGTACGTCAGAGTGACGCCCGACATACCGGAAAGGGGCAAAGAAGTGGAGTAGGTGTTGGTGAAGGTGGGGGTGTCAGTGTCGGTGAGCTCGTGGTCGGCGCCATCAGCATCTTTCCACTTGCCATCGGAGCCAACGGTTCCCTTCCTGTAGGTCACCTTACAGTTGATGGTTCCTTTGGTATTGTCCGTTGCAACAACCGTAAGCTTGTAGACCGACTTGTCGAACTTGTAGTGCGAGAAAAGCGAACTCTCATCCTTCTCGCGCACATAGTACGTGAAGGTCTTGGAAGCGCCACGGCCGGTGGTGCCCCCGCCCTCGAGCTGTTTCAACTCATAGTTGACTGCTTCAAACGGTAGCGTCTGAGTCTTGTCACCATCAATCTGAGTCTTTACCGTCTTGGCTTTCTCGAAGGCCAGATTATCCGCAAACTCGAGCGTAAACTCCTTCATCTCGCCACCCTTAACGACCTTAGTCGCCCTGGGAGTCCAGGAGCCGCTGGAGGTGTACGGAGTGTACTTGTTGGTGAAGGTCTTTCCCGCGTTGGAGTCGATAATCGAATAATAGCCTTCGCTGTCTCTTTCCATAGTGCCCAGCGCTTTTGTTGTATCTCCGGAGCGCCCGGTCGCACTCACGCTTGTAATCGTATAGTTATGGACGTAAAGCGGAACGTTCTGACTTGAATCATCCTTCTTCGGCACATTCATGAGCAAAGTTTCGTTGTCCGTGAGCTGCACCTCGATCTCGTACACAGTGTGGTCGTACTCAATGTCAGAGTCTCCACCGGTCTGTTCGACCAAGTAGTATGTAATCTTGTTAGCCACAACAGTCTTATCTACGAACTGTTCACCAAGGTCAAACGTAATGTTACCTTCAGCGTCATTCTTGGCAGACCCGACTAAGGTGCAGTCACCATCGCTGAAAGAGTCATTTTTCCAAGAAGGCGCCGTCGCAGTATCCGAATCCTTGCGATAAACCGCGAAAGAAAACTGATCTTTTGTGAGCATTTCTTCTTTTTCGGTTTGCTTATTTTTCAGCGCCTTTGACGCCTTTAGCTTAAGGCTTGGGTAGACGTACGTATCCGCAGGCACGCCTAGGTACAGGTCGCCGTTCGACATGATGCCGCCGCCATGGTCCCAGGAATAGTTGCCCGTGATGAAGGTTGTAGCAGCCGCCTGTGCATTATTTGCTTCAGCGTCGCCAACATGAACATCCGAAGTCAATCCGATACTCCGATAAATCTGCACGCCGCCATCGGCAGGAATTTTTATAGCTTCATTGAGCTCTTTGCTTCCCGAATACTTGGCGTCTCCGCCGCCGAGCATCTTGCCGATTATTGCCGCAAGCGGTTCCTTATGGCCATCCTTTGCCGCAAGGAAGAAATCGGCATGGCCGTTCTTGCGGAACTTCTCCGAGTTGTATGCATCTTGATCTTGATTCTTTTCGCTACCGCCACTTGAAAGATGGGGCTTGCCTTCATTACCACTGTTAGTTGCCGGATCGTAACCGTTGGCATTCTGCTCATCGCCATCAGCATTTTGCTCATTGCCAGCAGATATATTGCCAAAGATTGCAGTGCCGTCAGTGTTCGTCACCAGCGTCTTGCCCGTCGGGCAGACTGCAACGCCACCACCATAGCCACCGGCGGTATTGCTGCTAATGTACGAGTTGTATACAAATAATCTACCAGCAGTATATTCCTTACCCGCATTCGAGTTTCCCTGGACAAAGATGCCGCCGCCGCCCCAGTCAAAGCGAGACATGCAGTAATTGTTAGTGATATAGACTTTATTGCCTTCAGTGCCGTTAATCATCGCATCGACCATCTGGCCAACGCGGATACCAGCGCCCTCAGATCGGAAGCTCACGTTAGAGGCAATAATTCCTCCCGTAATGTTGAGCCATGCCATATCCTTGCGAGAACCGTCTCGACCAAGATCGGTAACGTAAACGCCACCACCAGCTTCTTCAGAATAATTGCCAGTAATCTGGCCACCGGAAATGGTGACATGGGCGCCGTTATTGGCAGCAAGCCCAGCGCCGCCATGGTCACCCCAGCCATCGTGGCCGCAGAACTGAACCATTCTATTATTCGTGATATAGCCACCAGAAACGGTCACGATGCCGCCCTTGGCCATAATGCCGCCACCGAGTCCCGCGTTGAGTGTGCTATTACCGGAGATTATGCCATTAGTTATGGTGACCTCGGAATAACGGGCATACACACCACCGCCACTATAAGCGCTGTTGCCGGCAATTACGCCGCCAGTCAGTTTAAGGGTCGAGGCGACGCCCTTCTCGTTGGATACCATAATGCCCGCGCCGTCACCCGAACCGGAAGCGCCGCAAACGTATCCGCCGCTCATGTTGACAGTAGAGCCGTTCTCGGCATAGATGAGGTTGCCGATTTGGCCATCTTTCTTTTGCGTGAGCACTCCGCTTTCAAAATTAAAGTGGCCGCCATTGAAAAGGTTGACGAGCCTTAACCCAGGAGCTTTGGTATCACTGCAAGCCACAATGGCACCCTTGATACCAGCCTCATACGCTTTAAGAGTTTCGTTTGTAACGGTTCCGCTTGCGACCGATTCGGTTACGTAATAGGTAAGCTTGGTCGGGATGTTAGAATCGCCGTACTCCATTGAAGCGAGATTGCCACATTTGTTTTCTTGATTAGCCTGGATCTCTTTTGCGGCAGCTTGCTGGCCGTCCTTGACGGTCAGCGTCGCACCGCCGGTGATATTGAACAGAGGCTGATTTGAACTCGTATGCTTAATCTTATGGCCGTTTAGATCTAGCGTGATTTTGCTGCCGTCCTTGCTAAGCGTGATTGTCTCGCCGGTCTCGACATCATTCATAAGCTTGAAGCTAGCAACACCGCTTGCATTCGCCAACTTGGTTTTTAAATCGTCAACGTTTTTTATCTCGTCGGGCGCCGCTTCGGTTTGCTCGCCTTCCGTGGCCGCCATCACAGCGTTACCATCTGCCGGCTCGTTATCTTCGACCTGCAGCGTACCCTCAGGTTGATCCTCAGCCTGATTCTGCTCAACGTCATTTGAAGAGCCAGTCTCATCGGCCTCGGCGTCGTCACTATTCTGGTTTTCGGTATCCCCGTTGTTGGTGTTTTCTACATCAGTAGACTCACTTGAGGAACCCCCCCCCATTACAGTTTCCTCAGTAGAAACCGTCTGGACATCGTTGGCAATGGCCTGCGAGATCGGGGGCATGACGAGCGACAGCACCAGGCTCAACACGGAGGCTCCGCACAAAACGCCTGCCAGTACACGGCGCGTCGCTTTATTACTCTGCTTAGATTTGTCTGAATTCGCTTTCATCGATGTCTCCTCCCCAAGAGACCGCGATCTTGCTCTTTCCCTATCAAACGTATCTGCGCAATCTGTAATTGCGCTCGTTTAGTAATGCAATTATAACGATTGTTTAAACATCTGAGCAACAAAAACCGATAGTTTTGTAGTGAGTTCTCAATTCTCTTGACAATTGCTCGGATTTGCCTTCGTTTATTCGCTATCTATTTTTTGTTTCTGCTGGTAATTTAGTTGCCTATTATTTTTTAATGGCATTAGATTTATTTGCACAACATTTTGCTCAAGAGCAAACATCCTGTGAACGGTCGGAAATCGACCGTGAGCGGGGGTCATTAACCGGGATGAATATCCTACCAAATTGATGAGAATATCTAAAAACCCATCGGTGGTTAGAAGCATGTTGTTCAGACAACCATATTTGAATTTTCACACAGATTTTAGGTATCAATTCGACCAAATCGCCTGAGGCCACCGCAAAGGCGCCTGCCCCCTTTGCGGTGGCTCTCCCCCGGCGCTACAGCAGATGCTCCTCGATAAAGATCGCGATGCCGTCTTCGTCGTTGCTGGCGGTTACAAAATCGGCGGCGGCGCGGGTGGCGTCGCTGCCGTTTGCCATGGCCACGCCCACGCCGGCGTCAGCCACCATGCAGGTGTCGTTATCGGCATCGCCAAACACGCAGATGTTCTGGAGCTCCATGCCGTTGAGCTCCGCCACACGCACAAGGCCGCGCGTCTTGGACACGTGCGGATCCATGAACTCGTAGAGCCGCTGCGTGGTTTGCAGAGCCGCCGCCTTAACAGTGTCATCGGCAAACGTCGACGCCCGCTCAATCACCCGCGGCATTACCTCGGGCGCCATGGTAAACATCACCTTGGGCTGCGGCTCGCGCAAGAACTCGGCAAAATCGACCACCTGGTAGGGCACGCCGTCGACGCGTGACAGGTGCTCGACGCACGCGTTGCTCTCGGGCACGTAGAACACGCCGTCTCGGGGGCAGACGGGTGTTGCCGGAAGGTCCGCCATGTGCTTGCAGATGCGCGCGATGGTCTCGCCCGGCAGCGGATAGCTCAGCTCGTTGATGTCGTGCGCGCGGTCGATGACCTCGGCGCCACCGCAGCCCACGAGCACGTCCACCAGGCCTTCGATGCCCCAGAGCTCGTACATGGCCTCGGTCGCGTGGGCGTCGCGCCCGGTGCACAGGCCAAAGAGCACACCGCGCTCGCGCAGGGCGCGGATCGCCGCCACGGTGCGCGGGGACACCGTGTGCTGGCTCGTGAGCAGTGTGCCGTCGATATCGCAGAACACGGCTTTGATGTGGCTGAAGGTAGTGTCCATGGGGGCCTTTCTGGGTTGTGCGGCGGTGTGGGGTGTGGTCGTGAGCGGCGTACATGGTATACCAAGGCGCAGGCGCGGCCTGCCAAAGCAAAAACCACCACAAAGGGCCTAGCCCCTTTGTGGTGGCCGGACCAGAAGGGTGGCCTGGCCCGAGGTGCAAAACATCACAACATTCGACGTTTTTCGGCAAAATCGCAATTTTCATCGAATGTTGTGATGGTTTTTACTGCCTTGCGGCACGATCAAAATGTCGGCGTCCAAACAGCAGCAGTGCCGCGGGAACCGCCGTCACGACCATGCCCGCACCAACGAGCGTCTGCTGCACACCAAACGTCGCCGCCAGCCACGGGGCAATCGCCAGCGGCGCCACGCCGGCGAACATATTGCCAAAGCCCATGACCGAGTTCACGCGACCAAGCTGCTCGAGCGGAGCCGTCGTTTGCACAATGGTGTTGTGGAGCGGGTTGACGATGCCCCAAGCTATGCCCAGGGCGATTTGGCCGACAAGGGCCACACCCACGTACGACGTCCCCACATAGAGCAGACTTCCCAAGCCCACGGACATAAGCGCCACGAGCAGCGTTTTGAGGTTGACCAAGTGCGGCGGCAAACGGAGCGCAACCATGGCGCCCAGCACCGCGCCCACACCGCAGGCAGACGAAAGCCAGCCCATCCACTCAACGCCGACGTGCAGGACATCGCGGTAGAAGAACGACTCCAGCGGATCGAAGGCACCGTAGCCAAAGTTCGAAAGAAAAATGATGCAGAAAAGTAGCGCGAGGACGCTGTTGGTGAAGACTGTCTTGATGCTGGCTGCGAAGGTGGCACGGGCGGACGTGCTGGGGTTGGAGCTTTGTCCCGCACACTCCCCTTCCTCTGCCGAATCGGCATCCGCATGCCCGGCGACATGGCTGGTCTGCGGCCTAAAGCCCCAGCCGGCGACGAGCGCCAGCACGGTAAAGAGCATCATGAGCACGAACACCGCGCGCGACGACGCAGCAGCCGCGACAAAGCCGCCCAGCGTGGGGCCAACGATGATACTCACGTTTGAAAACATGGCGATGGTGGAGTTGATGTCTTTGAGCTCGACAGGATCGTCGGTGAGGTAAGCCGGATAGGATGTGGCGATGGGCTGGGCGAATCCCATCACAAAGCCCAGAAACACCGCGCCGAGCAGGACGACGCCGGTCGCGCTACCAAAGGCGATGATTGCCGTGCCAGTTGCGAGAGCGCCGATGATGCTCAGCAAGAAATGGAGGCGCGGACCCCATGCGTCGAGCGCAGCGCCGCCCGCAAAGGATCCCAGGATCACGAAAACGTTCATAAACAGAACGGCCAGCGATGTCGCGACGACCGAGGCATCGTCCGCATAGGTGAGCGTTCCGATGACGCCGATAAAGTAGCTGGCCTGAAAACCGGTGTAGATGAGAAAGCGCATCGCCACCAGGCGCTTGGCCTGCGCGGACAGCGATGATTGAGGCTTTGAGAAAAGAGGGGCGAGCATGAAGACTCCTTGTATCGTACGAATGCGGACGGCGGGCATTCGCCACCGTCTATCGAATCAATCTATCCGCTTGAAACATTAAGGACGCATCAAGCCCCTTCTCTCCGTTTTTCGCCCGTCATGAACTACTTGGTAGATTGTAAGGCATGTCCCACACATCCACCAAAGCAAAAACCACCACAAAGGTGCCTGGCCCCTTTGTGGTGGTTGCGACGTTTACGCTGGTTGAGACTTGGCTAGGCCAGGTCGGCGCCGTTGGACTCGATGACCTTCTTGTACCAGTAGAAGCTGTCCTTGCGGCTGCGGGCGAGCGTGCCGTTGCCGTCGTTGTCCTTGTCGACGTAAATGAAGCCGTAGCGCTTCTTCATCTCGCCGGTCGAGGCGCTCACCAAATCGATGCAGCCCCACATGGTGTAGCCCATCAGGTCCACGCCGTCCTCGATGGCAATCTCCATCTGCTTGATATGCTCGCGCAGGTAATCGATGCGGTAGCTGTCGTGAATCGAACCGTCCGCCTCGACCTCGTCCACCGCGCCCAGGCCGTTCTCGACAATCATCAGCGGCACCTGGTAGCGGTCGTAGACCTCCTCCAGGTAGTAGCGCAGGCCCTCGGGGTCGATCGCCCAACCCCAATCGCTCTTCTTGAGATACTCGTTGCCGGCGCCACCAAAAATGTTGCCTTGCTCCAGCAGCACCGGGTCGGCCGTGGCGGTGGCGCTCATGTAGTAGCTAAAGCTGTAGAAGTCGACCTTGCCGGCGGCCAGCGTGGCGGCGTCCTCGGGCGAAACCTCCACGTGCACGCCTTCGCGGAGCCACACGCTGGGCGCCCACGAGGGATACGCACCGCGCACCTGCACGTCGCCGCAGTAGAAGTTCATCTCGCGCTGCTGCTTTTGTGCAGCCAGAACGTCTGCCGGATTGCACGTGTGCGGGTAGCAGGCGTTGCCGGCGATCATGCAGCCGATCTTGTTCTGGGGATCGATCTGATGGCCCATGGTGACACACTTGGCGCTCGCCAGGAACTGGTGGTGCAGGGCATCGAAGCGCGCCTGTGGATCGTCCCAATCGCAGTTGCCAAAGGCCATGGGCGTGTCAGTTGCCTCGGGCACCATACCGCCGCCCATCACGCCGCCAAAACCGCCCATGAGCAGGCAATTGATCTCGTTGAAGGTGAGCCAGTAGCGCACCAGGCCCTTGTACTCGGTCATGACGGTACGGGCGTAGTTGAGATAGAAATCGATGAGCTTGGGGTTCTTCCAGCCGCCGTAGTTTTTGGACAGGCCATAGGGCAGCTCGTAGTGGCTGAGGGTGACCATGGGCTCGATGCCCTGCTCCTGACAGGCCTGGAACACGCGGCGGTAGAACTCGATGCCGGCCTGGTTGGGCTCGGCCTCGTCGCCGTTGGGGAAGATGCGGCTCCAGTTGATGGACATACGGTAGCACTTAAAGCCCATCTCGCCAAAAAGCTTGATGTCGTCGAGGTAGTGATGATACATGTCCACGGCCTCGTGGCTGGGATAGTGGTACTGGGGCAGAATGCCGTCGGTGATGTGGCGCGGCTCGGAGACCGTGCCGCCCGTCATGATGTCGGGAACACCGAGGCCCTTGCCGTCCTCGTTGTATCCGCCTTCGCACTGATTGGCGGCAGTGGCGCCGCCCCACAGAAATCCATCGGGAAAAGCCATGTTGGCTCCTTTCGTACGTGTTGGGATGTTGCGTGGACGCCGAAGCGGCGTCCACAAGGTAATTTGCGTCCGGAGCGAGGCCCGCGCAGGAACCGCCGCCACGAAACCGGCCTATCTACTACTTTTTACCGCAAACCCCTGACCACACCGCAATTGCCAAAAATAAAACCGCAGGTAGACGGCTTGGCGATTTTTGGTAAACCGCCGTATGGTTGGCCCCTACCGTTAAAAGGTAGTAGATAGGCCAGTTTCGTGGCGAGGCCTCTATCGACGCCTGTGCGGGACCCCTCGTCCATTTGAAAAAAGCCGGCGGGGCGCTCCCCCGCCGGCTTGGTACCGAATCTTTGTCGTTTGGGCTACTTGGCAGCCTCGGGCTTGTAGGTGACAAACTCGATCGCGAAGCCCACGGCGGCACCCACGAGCGAGGCAACGATAGCCCAGATCATGTGGTTGATGCCGTTAACACCGGAGGGATCGATGAAGGACAGCCAGTTGAAAACGCCCAGACCACCGGACATGTACACCACAGCGCCGGAGATACCGATGATGAGGCCGCCCACGGCAGAACCGATGCTGGCGTTGATGAAGGCCTTCTTATCGGGCAGGGCGACACCGTAGATAGCGGGCTCGGTGACACCAAAGAAGAAGGCGGAGATCATGGCCGGCAGCGCAATACCGCGGAACTTCTCGTCCTTGTTCTTGAGATACATGGCAAAGAGCACGGCGCCCAGCGAGAAGGAGTGGGCGATAACGGAGCCCAGGATGTAGTCGTGGCCCAGAGTGGACAGGTTGACCAGCGCGATGGGCACGAGCGACCAGTGGAAGCCAAAGATGACCAGGCACATCCAGAAGGCACCGACGAGGGTGCAGCCCAGGAGGGAGCCGATCATGGGCAGGCCAAACAGCAGCGCGAAGAACTCACCAAGCAGGTTGGTGATGAGCGTGGCGATGGGGCCAATGACCAGATAGCCAAGGGTGACGGTAACGGTGACGACGATCAGCGGGGTGAAGAACATCTTCATAGAAGCGGGCATCCACTTCTTAACCCAGTGCTCGAGGGTAGAGCCGAACCAGACCATGAGAAGGATGGGGATAACGGAGCTGGTGTAACCCGAGGCAGGCATGATGAGCGGCAGGCCCAGGAACGTGGTGTACCAAGAGAAGGTACCGGCAAAGCCGAGCTCGACGGAGCCGACGACCTCACCCGAGGTCAGGGCAACCATGGTGGGGTACACAAGCGCAAAGGCAATGGCCATGCCGTTGAACTCGCTCATCTTGAACTTCTTGGCCGCGGTGTAGCCAAGCACCACGGGCAGGAAGTAGAACATGCCATCGGCGACGGTGTAGAGCAGCGTGTAGGCGCCGTCGTTGGCAAAGCTCGGGACCAGGAAGGTAGCGAGCGCCAGCAGGCCCTTCATGATACCGGCGGCGGCGAAGGTGCCGAGCATGGGAGCGAAGATGCCCGAGATGAGGTCGATAATCACATCGGTAGCGCTCTTGGGAGCGGCCTCGTCGTCATCGGCGTCGACGGCGCCGCCGTCGCTAAAACCGCCGGCCTTGAGGACGGCATCGTAGACGTCCTCGACGATGTTGCCCACAACAACCTGGTACTGGCCGTTGGCGCGCATGACCTTGATGACGTTGGGCAGATGAGAGATTGCCTCGTCGTTGGCCTTCGACTCGTCCTTGAGCTTAAAACGAACGCGGGTAATGCAGTGTGCGACGCATTTGACGTTGGACTTGCCGCCAACTAGCTCTACGATCTGGGCAGCAAGATCGTCGTATTTACCTGCCATGATCTGTCCTCTCTTTTCCAAATTTCGACAAAAATATCCCCTACCGCGAGCCGGTACCTTGCCCGCAGTTAGAAACCAAAAAGAATTGTTGCGATTGCCGCCAGGCTGGCGGCTTTACTCATTCGGTCTGCGAAGCCGATCGCAGACGATTGATATGCATCATCAGATACAAGAGTTCCTCGTCCGAGCAGCTCTGCTTGAACTCTTTCTCGAACACGCGGTTGATGGCGTATGCGCACTGGTAGGCCTCGGGAAAATCGCGGGCGGCCTGCATAAACAGCGAGGAGTTCTCGGTCTGCGTGCACTTGCCCTTAACGAGGCGGCGAACCAAAAAGCGCAGGTGCGCAAGAAAGCGGATGTAATTATACGATGCCGTGTCGAGCGAGCAGCCGAGCTGCTTTTCCACGGAATGGGTGACCTCGTCGAGCACGCGGGTGCTCTTCATGATGAAGTCCATATCCTTGGCGCGGCCCATGCCGTCGACCTCGGCGTTGACGATATGGAGCGCGATGCTCGTGGCCTCGTTCTGGCCCAGCTTGGCGCCGGTGCGCTTTTGCACGATGGCGAGCGCGGCCTGGCCGATCTCGAGCTCGCGCGGGTAGATGAAGGCCACCTCGTGCTCGAGCGGGTTGGGAGCGCTGAGCTGGTCGTCGTCGCGCTGGACGGCAAACTGCAGGTGATCAGCCAGGATAAAGGGCAGGCCACCGGATAGCTTGCAGCCAAGCTGCTGGGACGCAAAACAGGCAATGTCGCTTGCCGCGAGCAGCACATCGTCGGGAAGGGTGCCGACCATATCCTGCAGGCTCTCGGGAACGTTATAGAATTTGCGCTGGATAAGGGACTCATCGGCAAGCTCGTAGGGCATCTCGTGAAAACCGATGCCCTTGCCAAAGACAACAACCTCTCGGCCGTCATCGCTGGCGGCAAGAGCAACGTTATTGTTGATCTTCTTTAAAATGAGCATGAAAAAACTCCTCGGACATCGGCGCTAGACGACGGGGCGATATTCCTCGTCTTCTATTATGCGCAAGTGATGCCTCCCGAGGAGTAACAAACTTGTGAGCACGTGGGCGATTGTAGGATGAAACTTGTATGCAGCGTAAGCCCCATTGGCGCGAAAGTCCGCCGAACGGTAGGAAATAGCCTGTAAACGGCAAAACCACCGCAAAGGTGCCTGGCCCCTTTGCGGTGGTTTTGGCTGATGCCCCGATGCTACTCGCGCGGGGTGCCGTAGGGGTTGTACAGATCTGCGAGAGCGAATGTGCTGGTGGCAGGATTAAAGTCGAGTTCGAGCACGCAGCAGTTGCCGATGCGGTTCTTCATCTTGAGCGGCTCCACGCCCACGCCGCGCATAACCTGAGCCGCTGCGGCGCCATGGCTCACGCATAGCACGCTCTCATGCCCAGGGCGCTGCATGAGCTCGGTGATGGTCGCCATGATGCGCTCGCGAAACTCGTCTTCGCCCTCGCCGTCATACTGCTTGTAAAAATCGCCGTACGGCAGGCGCGGATTCAAATCCTCGCTCGCGCCCTCAAACTTGCCAAAGTTCCACTCCTTAAGGCCCTTGACGCGCTCGTAAGGCTGACCGGGAAACGCAAGTTCAAGCGTGTCGCACGCACGCTCGGACGTCGAACTGTACGCATGGTCAAACGTAAGGCCACGCCCTCGCAGGGTCGCACCGACAGTTTTAGCCTGCTCGATCCCCAGCTCGGTAAGCGGCGAGTCGCACCAACCCTGCTTGCGGCGAAGCAGGTTAAAGAGCGTTTGACCGTGACGCATAAAGTACAGTTTTGGCATGAGACCTCCGTAATCGCAATCGTTTGTCAGCGATTATTGCACCTTGAGGTAGGTTTAAGTCAAAGCCTCTTTGGCAAAAACCACCACAAAGGTGCCTGACCCCTTTGTGGTGGAAATGGCGTTTGCCCAGATAAAACCTGCCAAAACAAACCTGTCCCTTTTTGGCAGGTTTTAGGCCAGATGGTCTTGGATCAGGTCGCAGATGGCTCGGGCGTCGTTGATGTTGATGGCTCGGGTCGCAAAGCCGGCGTCGAATGCCTGGCGCGCCAGGGCCTCGTTGCAGGCAAGGGCCAGCGTGTGACCGTCGACCAGGTCGAGCGAGCTCTTGCCGCGCAGACGGTCGACACCGGAGCGCGCGACGACGATGTTGTCGAAGCCCTCGGTCTTGTAGCCCTCGATGATCACCACGTCGACATCGTTGTAGCGCGACAGCAGCTCGCGCGCGGGCATCTCGTCCTCCTCGCGCGTGTCGGCGTACTCCGCCCAGCGCGTGGCGCAGATGAGGCCCACGTGCTTGGAGCCGGCCTGGTGATGGCGCCAGGTGTCCTTAGCGGGTACATCGATATCAAAGCCGTGGTGCCCATGATGCTTGAGCGAACCCACGCGCAGGCCGCGGCGGGTGAGCTCGGCGATGACCTTCTCGACGAGCGTGGTCTTGCCCGAGTTTTGGTAGCCGATAAACGCGATCGCGGGGACGGCCGGTGTCGGAGCCGCGGGCGCGACGGCGACGGATGCGCTTGCGGGCGCGGCACCGTCAGCGGCCACGGCCTCAACGGCAGTGGCCTGACGCTCTGCGCGGTCCCACACACCCGAGCGGCCGCCCTCCTTGTGCAGCAGGCGCACGTCGACGATCTCCATGCCGCGATCGACGGCCTTGCACATGTCGTAGATGGTCAGACACGCGGCACTCGCGCCGGTCAACGCCTCCATCTCGATACCCGTCTTGCCCGTCACGCCGGCCGTAACCAGTACGTGAAAGCCAACCTGCCCGTCTGCGCGCGCCGGCGCCCAGCCCTCGGGCATGTCCTCGGCCGGCGTCCCCGCCGGAGCGATGGGCGCAATGTCGCACTTGCTCTTGGTAATGAGCAGCGGATGGCACATGGGGATGATGTCACTCGTGCGCTTGATGGCCATGATGCCCGCCACGCGCGCGCAGGCAAGCACATCGCCCTTTTTGGCGCGGTCCTGCAGCACCATGGCCTGCGTCTCGGGATGCATGAGGATGGTGCCCTCGGCGATGGCGATGCGATGGGTCTCGGCCTTGTCGGACACGTCGGCCATGCGCACCTCGCCCTTGGCGTCCACGTGCGTCAGCTCGTCGCGACGGGCGTCGCGGGCGGGCTCGGTGGCAGCGCTGGCAGTCGGCTGCGCTGCCGCGGCGGCATCGCCGGCAGCAGCCGTGGCTTTGTGGGCAGACATCGCGGCCCTTCGAGCGGCCTTGGTGGCATCGGCGTACCTGCTCTTGGCCATATGATCATCCTCCGATTTGGGACATAAATCGTTGCGTGCCCTCAATTATCGCGTGTTCCTGCGGTTTGTGGGCCACGGCATCGCGCCAAATCGAAAGTACCTGCATATCATCACCACGACGCAGCGCCTCACGCACCGAATACTCGGCATCGCTAAACAAGCACGGACGCACGTTGCCATCGGCCGTCAGGCGCAGACGGTTGCAATTCGCACAAAAATGGTTGGACATGGCGCTAATAAAGCCAACCGTTCCCGCCGCGCCCGGAAAGCGCCAATAGCGCGCAGGACCCGCGCCGGCAGGAGCGTCGTTGATGTCGAGCGGCTCGAGCTCGCCCAGTCCCGTCGCAGCGGCCCCGGCATTGATGCGCGCCCGCAGCTCGTCGCTCGGCACGGTGTCACTCGCATCCCACAGCGCCGGATTGAGCGCGGGCGCATGCGGGTCTACGGCACAATGCGAACTCGTGCGCTCGTCGCCGATGGGCATGTATTCGATAAAGCGCAGGTGGATGGGGCGGTCGACGGTCAGCCGCGCAAGGGCCGCCACATCCTGGTTGAGCCGGCGCACCACAACGCAGTTGACCTTAACGGGCTCAAAGCCCCAAGCCAGCGCCGCGTCGATGCCGGCCATGGTCTGTTCGAGTCGACCTAGACGCGTGATCTTTTGAAAGAGCGTAGGGTCGAGCGTGTCGAGCGAAATGTTGACGCGGTTAAGGCCGGCATCTTTGAGCTGCGGTGCCAGCTTGGGCAGCAAGGCGCCGTTGGTGGTAAGCGAGATGTCCTCGATCTGCGGAATCGCGCGGATGTCGCGAATGAGCGGGATGATGCGGCGGCTGACCAGCGGCTCGCCGCCCGTCAGGCGTACGCGACGAATGCCCTCCCCCGCCACCAAGCGCACAAAGCGGGCGATTTCCTCGGCGCTGAGCAGCTCGTCGTGCGCGCGGGGCGCCACGCCATCGGCCGGCATGCAGTAAATGCAGCGGAAATTGCACTTGTCGGTAACGGCAATGCGCAGGTAGTTGATATCGCGGCCAAAGCCGTCATGTTGCACGCGCCCGTCCACGCAGCCCTCCCCTCACGCGGCGTTTTATTCTTCGGAAAACATAATACCCCACGGGAGAATCATGCCGACACCCGTACGACAGGACAGGTCGCTTCGAGCAAAACGGACTTTCCAAGCCCATCCTCAGCACAGACCATCACAACATTCGATGTTTTTCCCGTTTTTGGCAAAAAACGTCGAATGTTGTGATGGTTTGCCTGCCCGCAGCGCCCCGCAGAAGGACCAAAGCGCCCCTAAAGGCCGCCGTCCCAGTGCCGAATCACGAATTCTCGCAGGTCGTTCTGACGTTTCTGGAACGCTTCGCTTCGGTCGCACTTAAGGCCCATAGCGAGCGCGATGGCGTTCATCGCCCGGTGCAATTGCAGCTGGTGGGCAAACTGAGTCCCGGTGAGGACGATCATCCTAAAGCCCAGCGCGCTCAGCACGGTCATACGCTCCGCATCCGACGCGCTGCGTTGTTTATCAAGATGGTCCGAGCCGTTGTATTCAATCCCCGTACCGCTCGCAGGCGCATATACGTCGATCTCGAAATACCCGGCCTTAGCGAGATACTTGAACTCGTTGGGAACATCGACCCGATGGTTGAGCTCGATCTTGGCGTATCCCAGCCCTCCCTGGGAACGTTTTGCTACGACCATGATTGCGGTGGCCGTCTCCATGGGCGACCGCGCGCCATCGTGCACGCGCTTGAGCACGGCGGCCGCGCGTATGGCCCCCTGACGAGATCGGTTCTCATTGCAATAAGCAATCAAGTCGGCAACGGTATACCTCTGCCCCATCTCGACATAATCGTCCGTCGACAGATGATTCAAATGGTATCGGGCACAGATTTCGTAGCCATATTCCAGCTGCTCGGGCTCACTCATCCACGAACCCGCTTGGACAAAACACATGACCTCATCAACCACTAGAAGGCCCTCTGCCACCTCGATAAGATGGCCTGGAGGTACCGGCACCCCAAACACGTGGCACCTAAATCCAGCCGGCGTCGAGCGCTCAAAATCGAAGTTGACGAGCGTGTCGATATGATCGAGCTCTTCCCGTGGAATACCAAGCGAAACCAGATGGTCGGTAACAATCCCGGCTGCCGTTGAAGCCCTCAGCCCCTTGGCATCGAGCCCCAATTTGGGCAGGTCCGCAGTCGGCTCCGCCTCGCTAGCAAGCGAGTCCTCATCGTATAGGCTGCTTGCTCGCGAGAGCGGCTCGGACGGGCGCGCCACGTTGTGGTACAGCCAGGCAGTCTTATGGGACAGGACGATCGGCAGGTCCATGAGCCCTCCAATGGAGTCGGATAACCAACCTTATTCCCCTGCCCACGGGTCCGCACACCTTCGTGCGCAAGAAAGCGATTCCGCCCGATCGAGTGGTAGAAAAACCATCGCAACATTCGATGCTTTTCCCGTTTTTGGCAAAAAACGTCGAATGTTGTGATGGTTTGAGGCGAGGTGAAGAGCACGGAGAGGTCAAAGCATCGTGCTCGAACGGGTTAATCCAACTCTTTTAAGCCATGCGCCAGCTGCCAGTACTCGCCGTGCTGGGCGAGCAGCTCTTCGTGGGTGCCGCGCTCGATGATGCGGCCGTGTTCGAGGACCATGATGGCATCGGCGTCGCGGACGGTGGACAGGCGGTGCGCAATCATAAACGTGGTGCGCCCGCGCATGATGCGGTCCATACCGCGCTCGATGAGCTTTTCGGTGCGCGTGTCGATGGAGCTCGTGGCCTCGTCCAGGATGAGCACCGGCGGATCGGCGACGGCCACGCGCGCGATGGCGAGCAGCTGGCGCTGGCCCTGCGACAGGTTGGCGCCGTCGGCCGTGACCGGTGTATCGTACCCTCTAGGCAGGCGACGGATAAACGAGTCGGCGCAGGCTGCCTCGGCAGCGGCGCGCACTTCCTCGTCGGTCGCATCGAGCTTGCCAAAGCGGATGTTCTGCGCAATGGTGCCGCTAAACAGGTGCGTGTCCTGCAGCACAATGCCGAGCGACCCGCGCAGGCTGGCCTTGGCAATGTGCTTGACGTCAATGCCGTCGTACGTGATCTCGCCGTCATCGACCTCGTAGAAGCGGTTGATGAGGTTGGTGATGGTCGTCTTACCTGCGCCTGTGGAGCCCACAAAGGCGATCTTTTGGCCCGGCTTGGCAAACAGGTTGAGATCCGTGAGCACACGGGTGCCTGGCACGTAGGAAAAGTCCACGGCATGGAAGCGCACGTCGCCGGCAAGTGGGACCAAGCCGCACGTGAGCTCGGTGCCGTCGGCAGCCACCGCACGGCCCGACTCATCAACGGCAGCCACATCATGCAGGTGCCCGTACGCGCCCACGCCCTGGCCCTCGGGAATCTTCCATGCCCACGCGGCGTCGCCCGTCTGCACCAGCTCCACGCAGCCCTCGTCTACCTCGGGCTTAAGGTCCATGGCGGCAAATAGGCGCTCGGCACCGGCCAGCGCGTTGAGCAAAAAGTTGCCCAGCTGCGTGAACTGGTTGATGGGCATGGCGGCCTGACGCACAAAGACCAGGTAACTTGCAAGCGCGCCCACGTCGGCGAGCCCCTTGATGCAGAGCATGCCGCCTGCCACCGCAACGATGGCGTAGTTGGCATATCCGATCACCACGGTCATGGGCACCATCGAGTTGGCGTAGGCCTGCGCGGCACCACCGGTGCGGCGCAGCTCTTGGTTGCGCGCGTCAAAACCAGCCACGTTGGCCTGTTCGTGATTAAAGACCTTGATGACCTTTTGGCCCGAGACCATCTCTTCGATATATCCGTCCAGGTCGCCAAGCGATGCCTGCTGGGCAGCAAAGAAGCGCTTAGAGCGCGCGCCCGAGTAGCGCGCATACAGCACAATGGCCGCATCGCACACGAGCGTGATAATCGTGAGCTGCCAGTTAAGAATGATGAGCATGGCCGTGGTGCCCACAACCTGAATGGCGGCCTGGATCACGTTGGCAAAGCTGTTGTTGAGCGCCTCGGAGACGGTGTCGACGTCGTTGGTGAAAAAGCTCATGATGTCGCCCGAGCGCGTGCTGTCAAAATAGCTGAGCGGCAGCGTCTGGATGTGCGCGAACAGGTCGCGGCGGATATCGGAAACCACGCGCTGGGCCGCGCGCACCATAATCTGCGAGTAACCCAGGGCCGAGAGCACGCCCGCGGCGTAGATGATCGCCGTCAGGATGACCTGCTTGGCAAGCAGTTCCTCCCCGCCCGTGGCCAAACCGTTAACGATGGGGCGCACCATGTAGGTGCCGGCGAGGCTCGCGATGGCGGCGACGGAGGCGAGCACGCCCACCGCGAGCAACGAGAACTTGGCATGCCCCATGTAGGAAAGCAAGCGGCGCACAGTGCGCTTGAGATCGGCCGGGCGTGCTTGGGCTGCGGTCTTAGGCATGGCGCTCACCCCCTTCCAAGGGCGATTCGCTGGGGACGGAGGAAAACGGATCGTTCGCGCAGCCATCGTCGCAGCCGTCGCCGGTGTCTGCGTTCCCCGCAAACTCCATCTGCGAGGCATAAATCTCCTGGTAGATGTTGTCGCCCGCCAGCAGTTCCTCGTGCGTGCCCACGCCGTGGACACGACCGTCGTCCAACACCACAATGCGATCGGCATCCATGACACTCGCGATGCGCTGGGCGATGACAATCACCGTCGTGTTGGGAATCCGAGCTATATGCTCGCGGATCTTGGCGTCGGTCGCCATATCGACCGCGCTGGTCGAATCGTCAAAGATGAGCACACGCGGATGTTTGAGCAACGTACGCGCGATGCACAGACGCTGTTTTTGTCCGCCCGAGACACCGGCACCGCCTTGGCCCAACTCGCCGTCCAGCCCGCCGATGCGATCAAGGAACTCGTCCACGCACGCCGCCCGGCAGGCACGCAGGAGCTCCTCGTCGGTGGCATCGGGCGCGCCCCACTGCAGGTTCTCGCGCACGGTACCCGTAAACAGCACGTTCTTTTGCAGCACGATACCCACGGCGTCGCGCAGGGCAACCAGGTCGTAATCGCGCACATCGCGCCCGCCCACGAGTACGGCGCCTTCGGTGGCGTCGTACAGGCGCGCGATCAGCTGCACAAGCGAACTCTTGCCCGAGCCCGTGCCGCCGAGCACGCCCACCGTGGAGCCCGCCTCAATGCAAAGGTCAATATGCTCGAGCACATCCTCGGCAGCATCCGCGCGGTACTTAAACGACACGTCGCGAAACTCGATGCCTCCGTCGGCCACCTCGTGCACGGCAGCGGCAGCGTCGGGCGCTTGAATAAGCGAACGCTCGTCGAGCACCCGCGAGATGCGCTCCACGCTGGCAAGTGCGCGGGTGAGCAGCAAAAACACGTTGGAAATCATCATGAGCGAGTTCATGATCAGCGGCACGTAGCTCATAAAGCCCGTGAGCGAGCCCACGCCCAAGCGACCTTCGATGATCATGCGGCCGCCAATCCACAGGATCGAGAGCGCAGCCACGTACATCGAGAGTTGGAACACCGGCAGGTTGAGCACGGCGTTGCCGAAGGTCTTCGTCGCCGTATGCGCGAGCTCGGTATTGACGGCGTCGAACTTGGCCTCCTCGTGCTCGGCACGCACGTACGCCTTGACGGCGCGCACGGCGGTGAGGTCCTCCTGCACCACACCGTTGAGATGGTCCATCGAGGTCTGCAGCTGGCGGTAGAGCGGACTGACGCGATAGGTGATAACGCCCAGCACGATCGCCAGCACCGGCAGGATGATCGCGAAAACGGTGGCGAGCGGACGCGACAGCACCAGCGCATAGACCAAGCCGACGATGAGCGTCACGGGGCCGCGCACCATGGGGCGAAAGCCGTTGCCGATGGCGTTTTGGATGACGGTGATATCGGTGGTCATGCGCGTGACGAGCGAGCTGGCATCGTAGTTGTCCAGATTGCCAAAGGCGAGCGTCTGAATCTTGCGATACTCCGCCTCGCGCAGGTTAGCGCCCAGCCCCGAGGCAACGCGGGCAGACGTGCGCGCATAGCCCAAGCCAAGTACCAGCGAACATGCGGCGCATATCAACATATACGTGCCCTGCAACAGCATATAGTTGATGTCGCCCGCGGGCACGCCCACATCGATGATATTTGCCATGATGACCGGGATAAACAGCTCGAGCGCCGTTTCGGCCGTCACAAAGAGCACGCCGAGTATGGCATCGCGGCGGTATGCCCCCAGATAGGAAAACAGAATCTTGAGATTGCGCACGCAGGTTCATCCCCCATCAAACGTTGTTCGCAAACCCACGTATTATGGCGCGCCGTGCGGCGGTGTCAAGTGATGCGAAATCGATTTCTGCAAGGCTAGTGCAGACGCCATGCTCACAGGACGCGCCCCTGTATTCAATTGGAAATGAACGCGAGCGTGACTTTTTCGCCCTACGACCAACACAAACCTTGACTCTACAATCGTTGTAGGGTTTTCACTACACTGGTACGTAAACAGACCAAGCCAGAAAGCCCCGCCCATGGAACACGACCTCACACGCGGCAACGTCCTTAAGACCATCGCGGTCTTTGCCCTGCCTTATATGCTCTCGTACTTTTTGCAGATGCTCTACGGCATGGCCGACCTGTACATGATGGGGCAGTTCAGCGGCGCCGCCGGCATCACCGCCGTAGGCAATGGCGCGCAGACGCTCTATATCATTACCGTGACGCTCGTGGGCCTGGCCATGGGAACGACGGTTATCGTCGGCCACGCCGTGGGCTCGCGCCGGTTTGACCGAGCCGAGACCGCCATCGGCAACACCATCACGCTCTTTATGGGTGTCTCGGTGGTGCTGGCCGCTGTCCTGCTCGCACTGTGTCCGCAGATTGTGGCGCTCATTGGCACTCCCGCCGAAGCCGTCGAAGGCACTGCCGCCTACCTGCGCATCTGCTTTGCCGGCATTCCGTTTATCGCCGCGTACAATATCCTCTCTGCCATCTTTCGCGGCCTGGGCGATTCGCGCTCGCCCATGTACGTGATCGGCGTGGCGTGCATCATTAATATCGCGCTCGACTTTCTGTTTATCGGCCACATGGGGCTCGGCCCCGTGGGCGCGGCGCTCGGCACGGTAATCGCCCAGACGGCCAGCGTTGCCCTCGCGCTCGTGTGGCTCAAGAGCCGCCGCACGAACATCCACGTTAAGCGCAGCGACCTGCGCCCTCAGCCCGAGGTGCTCGGCAGCATTCTTAAGATCGGCGTGCCCGTGGCCGTGCAGGACGGCTGCATCCAGGTGGCGTTTATGTTCATCACCGTCATCGCCAACCACCGCGGTCTGGTCGATGCCGCCGCCGTAGGCTTGGTCGAAAAGATGATCAGCTTTTTATTCATTGTGCCGAGTTCCATGGGTGCCACCGTCAGCGCGCTCACGGCGCAAAACGCCGGCGCGGGCAAGGGCGACCGCGCGCGTCAGGTACTCAAGGACGCCATGACGATCTCGGTGGTGTACGGCTGCCTGATCACGGTGCTGATGTGGCTGGTGGCGCCGGCGTTTATTGGCTTTTTTGCCAAGGACCCCGCGGTGGTCGCGGCCGGTACCGGCTATATGCACAGTTATATTTTCGATGCAATCTTTGCCGGCATCCACATTTGCTTTAGCGGCTTTTTCGCTGCATACGGCAAGAGCTACATCGGCTTTGCGCACAACGTGCTGGCCGTGGCGCTCATTCGCGTGCCCGGCGCATGGCTGCTGTCGAATGCCTATTCCGACACGCTGTTTCCCATGGGCATCGCCTCGCCGTGCGGATCGATTCTGTCGGCGGTCATCTGCGTGATTGCATTTACCGTGCTCAACCGCCGTGGGGCTTTTGACAAACTGGTAGCGTAGCGGGGCGACGCAAAATCGCCCTGATCGACGACATCATCAGCGACGACCCAGCAACCTACGTGACGCAGATCACGGTGCCGGTCTCTCTAGGCTAGACCGAGCCTCGCCTCTAACTCGGTCAACGCCTCAAAGGCATCGCGAGATGCACCCGCCGCGCGCTCGCGCTCGGCAACGCAAATTCGCATCATTAAGCGCTCTTTTGCCTGCACTTGGGAATGCCTCGCGCGCCCTTCCGCCTGCGAGCAATTGCGATTCTCGATATCCATTACGCCTCCGGCACCTCACCAGTCGCCAGGATCCGCTCGAGTGCGTCCTCGTCCAGCACGGGCACACCCAGCTGCTCGGCCTTGGTAAGCTTGGAGCCCGCTTTGGGGCCGGCGACCAGATAGCTCGTCTTCTTTGACACGCTACCCGAAACCTTGGCGCCGAGTACCTTGAGCGCCGCACCTGCCTCGTCGCGCGTGCGGTTGACGAGCGTGCCGGTGAGCACGAAGGTCAGACCCGCAAGCGGCTGTGCGTCGGCGAGCTCGCCCGCCACGCCAGCTTCGGCCGCGGCTTGCGCATGAGCGGCGCCCAAGTCGACCTCGAGCGAAAGGCCCGCTTGGCGCAGACGTTCCAGCACGGCAAGATTCTCGGGCACGGCCAGGAACTGCTTGACGCTCGCCGCAATCTTGGGACCGATGCCCTCGCACTCGGCGATATCCTCTTCGCTCGCCAAGATAAGCTTGTCAATCGACAGGAATCGCTCGGCGACGACCTCGCCCACGCTCTTGCCCACATGGCGGATGCCCAGGGCAAACAGCACGCGACCGAGCGGCTGGCTCTTGGACTTGTTGAGCTCGGCGATGATTTTCTCGGCCGTCTTGAGGCCCACCGGGATGGGGTCGCCCTTCTTGACGCCCTTTTTGCTATTGGAGCTGGCATAGGTGCGGCCCGTGTCCAGGCCGGCGATGTCGTCGACCGTGAGCTGATAGAAGTCCGCGACATCGTGGATAAGGCCGGCGGCGATCATCTTGTCGACGATCTCGTCGCCCAGGCCATCAACGTCCATGCAGCCGCGACTCACCCAGTGGAGCAAGCGCTCCTTGAGCTGCGCGGGGCAGTCGATGGACACGCAGCGGTAGGCAACCTCGCCATCCTCGTGGACCACGGGGCTACCGCACACGGGGCAGACCTTGGGCATGCGCCAGTCGACCGAATCGGCCGGGCGCTTATCGAGCACGGGACCCACGACCTCGGGGATCACGTCGCCCGCCTTGTGCACAATGATAGTGTCGCCCTCGCGCACGTTTTTGCGACGGATCTCGTCGATGTTGTGCAGCGTGGCGCGCGCGATGGTGGAGCCGGCAACCGTCACCGGATCGAACTCGGCGACCGGCGTGAGCACACCGGTGCGGCCCACCTGGATGCGAATTTCGCGCAGGACGGTCTGCTTTTCCTCGGGCGGGAACTTAAAGGCAATGGCCCAGCGCGGTGCGCGGGCGGTAAAGCCCAGGTCGAGCTGCTGCTGGAAGCTGTCGACCTTTACGACCACGCCATCGATGTCGTAATCCAGGTCACCGCGGTGCTCGAGCGCCTGGGCACAGAACTCGTGGACCTCGGCGGGGGTGACGCAGCGTGCCACGTTAGGGTTGACGCTAAAGCCGGCGCTGCGCAGCCAGTCCAGAAACTCGCGCTGGCTGTGGACGTGCAGCGGATCGGTATCGGCGATGGCGTAGATAAAGGTGGCCAGGTCGCGACGTGCTGTGATCTTGGGATCCTTCTGGCGCAGGGATCCTGCAGCGGCGTTGCGCGGGTTGGCAAAGGGGTCGCGGCCCTCGGCATCGGCCTCGTCGTTTAGGCGCACGAAGCTGCCCTTGGGCATGTAAACCTCGCCGCGCACCTCGATGGCGCGCTCGCGGTCGGCGCCCATGTGGGCGAGCGCCGGCTCGGACAGATGCATGGGCACATCCTTGATGGTACGCACGTTGAGCGACACGTCCTCGCCCGTGGTGCCGTCGCCGCGTGTGGCCGCGCGCACGAAGGTTCCGTTTTGGTAGGTAAGGGCCACGCCCAGGCCGTCGATCTTAAGCTCGCAGGTATAGGTGACGCTGCCGGCACCGAGCGCATCCTCGGCGCGCTGGAGCCACGCGTCGAGTTCGTCCAGGTCCATGGCATCGTCCATGGAGTACATGCGTGCCATATGCGTGACCGGCGTAAACTGCTCGCTCACGTAGCCGCCCACGCGCTGGGTATAGCTGTCGGGGGTCACCAGGTCGGGGTAGGTCGCCTCGATTTCCTGCAGCTCAACGAGCATTTTGTCAAAGGCGGCGTCCGTGATCTCGGGCGCATCGAGCATGTAGTAGCGATAGGCGTGGTAATCGAGCTCGTGGCGCAGCTCGGCCGCACGCGCCGCCGCCTGGGCACGGGCATCGGCCGGTGCGGCGGCATCCACGCTCGCGGGCGTTTCGGTATCGATGTCCACACCGTCACCAAACAGGCTCGATTGCTCCATAGCGGTACTCCTTCGCTCGATTTCAAACGGGGATACAAGAGTACCACCGGTCACCATGGCGCCGAATAACCCTTTCGAACCGCACCGAATCGGCAGCCGCCAGACTGGGGTGGATCGCGCGATTAAACCATGCCCTTGCCAGTTCTAAATGATCCGTTTTCCTCCGTCTCCAAGGGATCATCGCGAAAAGAGGGGCTGTCCCGCGCTGGCGGAACAGCCCCTCTGGCTTCGATATGTGCGATACAGCTCGTTAGAAACCCTGGCCGTTGCCCTGACCCTGGCCCTGCTGGCCAAGCAGCTCCTCCAGATACTGGCGCAGCTGCTCGTCGGTAATACCGCCGTTGCCGGTATCGGTCGCGCTGTCGTTCTGCTGCTGGTTCTGCAGCTCCTCGTCGGAGCCCAGCTCAACCGTGACCTTCTTCTCTTCCTTGCCGCGCATGAGCGTGATCTCGACCTTCTCGCCCACCTCGTGGCTGCGCAGCGCAATGATCAGGCCGTCGGCGCTCGAAATCTCATCGTCGCCCAGCTTGGTGATGACGTCGCCCTCCTGAATGCCGGCCTTGGCGGCAGGACCATCCTCAACGACGCTCGCCACATACGCGCCGCTATCGGTGCTCAGCTTGTTGGTGCGGGCGTTGAGCGCGTTGACGCTCGAAAGCGTGGCGCCCAGATACGGGTGAACCGGCGTCTTACCGTCGATGATCTGGTCGGCAATGTTCTTGGCATAGTTAACCGGAATGGCAAAGCCCACGCCCGAGCTGGAGCCCGAGTAGCTCTCGATAAGCGAATTAATGCCCACCAGCTCACCATTGTCGTTAACGAGCGCGCCACCGGAGTTGCCCGGGTTGATGGCGGCGTCGGTCTGGATCATGTTGGCGTAGATGGTGTTACCGTTGGTAGAGCTCATGGCCGTGGAGCGATACAGCGCCGACACAATGCCCGTGGAGACAGACTGCTCGTTGCCGAACGGCGAGCCGATCGCCATGACCCACTCGCCCACGTTGAGCTTGGAGGAGTCGCCAATCTCGATCGGCGTGAGCTTGGAGGCGTCAGCATCCTTGAGTTTGATGACCGCCAGGTCGCTCGAGGCATCGTTGCCCACGAACTCGGCCTCGTAGGTGGTTCCGTCGTCCATGGTAACCACGTACTGGTCATAGCCATCGACCACGTGGTTGTTGGTGAGGATGTGGCCCTCGGTATCGAGTACTACGCCCGAGCCGACGCTGCCCGAGCCGTCCGACTCGTCGGCAGACTGCGAAAGCGAGCCATTCTGGCTACCGCTCGAAGTAGCGGTGATGGAAACAACGGAGGGCAGGGCCTTGGCAGAGACGGCCTCGGCCAGCGTGGTGTCCTCGGAGTCGATCGTGATCTTTTGCGTCGATGAACCCGAAGCACCCGCCGTCACGGCATTCTTTCCGCCGCCAATGTTGAGCGTGCCGCTCATAATGAGCGCAATGACCAGCAGGGCGCCGCAGGCACAGCCGGCGAGCGCCGTAATAAAGATCGGCAGCTTTTTGGTCTTGGTCTTGACCACTGTGTGCTTGTTTACAACCTGTTGGCCGCCCAGCGGCTTGCCGGTCTGTGTGTCGTAAGCCTGAACGTAGGGAATGTTGTTACCGTCGGCAGGCGTCGACTCCACCTGCACGCGCGGCGGCTGCTGGGTCTCGCCGGCGTTGCCCGCATCCTGGGGACGCTGGGAATCGTACTCGCTCATAGCTGCGATCCTTTCGTCAAATAACCAAAGGCCCGCCAAACATGTGGCGGGCCATCATTGTTCACGTTGAGTTGTACCCCAAGCTGGGCAGTCCCGAGCACTAGATGCCAAGATTTCAGCTTTGCTTAAGTAATGACATGCTTATGGCCAATTCGTTTTATGCCGTCATGTCTATTCGATATAACAGTCGATAGCAAAGCTATATGTTGAATCGTTAATGAAGTCCGTAATCGTCGCGCCCATGCCTGATCCGCACGTCCACTTATCCTTCTCCGCGTCGTATGGCGTTGGCCCCCACCCCGTTTCATATGATGCTTCGCCTTCTGCGAAGTAGTTCATCACATATTTATCTTTCTGCATGAGCGCATACCAAGCGTTTGCATACATCACAAGCGGATCGATTTGGACTATCGAGTACTTTCCGGAACGAATCTCAATTTCTGTTTTATCGTTATAATAAGCGGCTGTGAGCTCAATCTTGGCAAGCAGCGGCAACGTTTCATCTGATTCCCTCTGGATTGTTATGACATCACCGGCCATAGCGTCGGCAGACACAGTTTTGCTCTCTGGCGTGAAAATAGTCTCTCTGCTTCTTGTTCGCGTTTTTTCATTGCCATTTTCATCTCTGACCACCGTGTCGACCACGAGCGTCAATCGCTTCTGAGCGTCCGGCAACTCCACGGCTTCTGCCATCCCGGCTCGCATCAAAATAGGAGCCCCCGCCATCAGACCTAAGAACTGCTTTCTATCAATCATTCTTCATTCCCCTTGTCTACTTGATTTGACTTTCTCAGCTGAATGGGGATACAGAACAGTCCCGTCAAGTTCCTTATCTTCCACAAAAACTAGAATCCATTTATCACCTGCTTTCAACCCTGAGACATATCCGGAACTTGACTTACGGCGCATATCGATTCTCTTACGGCAACCACTTGGCATAAGCGCCTCAAATTGCCCGTTATGAACATCCGATAGAGCGCGCACCTCGACTGCAACAACCGTGTCGTTTTCTCCCCCATTAGTCGCCCTTAACAGAAAGAAGCTCGCTGCGGTGAGCAAAGCAAAGGAAAGCACCAATAGGAGCATTGCCCTTCGAATGAACTTGTCGCCGTTCACGAGTACAATCAACCCTTGCAATATGTGCCATCGTGAGACGTGTAAATTGATACGTCATATGGAAGAAACTGTAGCTGGTTTGTCCATCCATTCCAAACAACAAGCAGGTACTTCTTGGCATTCGAGTATGTGTTATGCATTGCCACGTAGCCCACAACTGCCATTGCGTGCCCGCTGCCATTTGACCGGAGCCTTCCAGAGAAAATACTCAGATTCCCCGAGTCGGTATTCACCCTAAAGGAATCCCATGACGGATACCAAACGAATGACGTCTCAAGCTCCTTGCCTCGTCTTGCACAAAACTCCTTTAAGGCCGGAGCGGGTTTGTCAGGAGAAGTCTTGCCTTGAGTAAAGTACAGACCAGTCGCTTGATCATATTTCTTTTCTTCTTCCCATGTCCCCGACAGCCTCCAAAGCTCCGAGTATAAATCGGACAATTTAAGGCGGTTCAAAGTCACATAGTGACTGCTAACTGCAAACATTGCCGAAACAGCGCAAGCATAAGTCCCCGTTTCTTTGATAACTTCTGTTTGCGTTGGCGTTATTATTCCCGAAACCGTTTTGCTCGCATCAACAACATATCCCTGTTTATACAAATCCTTGGCAGATACAAAAACGTCATCGAAATGTTCCGGCGATCCGCTGCGATTGCCTCCCGAGGACAATTTATTTGGTACTTTTTTTCCACTTGCGTCTAAAACAATGTTTTTATCTAAGTCGGCAACGCCAACAGTTAGCTCGTCAATCTTTAACGCAACGACGTTATCCGAGGATGCGAGGAGTGCAATTTCTTCGCTTGCACTCTCGATAGGTAAAAGAGCGTTCGGAGCCAAGCAGTATTCGCTAATCCACCAAGATCGCTCTGAATCAAATACGACGTAGCCATAGTTAACGTCATCCCGCTTCGCACGAACGATATACCCGATTGATTCCCCATCGGAATTCACCATTTTTACTGGGTCACAAGCGGTCACCGGCTCATCCGATACATCATCAAAGAAAGCCTGCGCTTGCTCCACAGCTATTTGCGGTGTGACACGGACCAAGTCGTCGTCTCCAAAAACCAACCTTGGAGACATCAGGGCGGCAAGCAACACTATGAATCCGACAATCACCTTTCTCGAATAACGCATTTCTTCCTCCATCCGTGTAGTAGGGAGATACGGTAACTAGATGATATTTGCTAGATAGTGTTATACGTTTGATATTGTTTTTACTGACACACTTTTAATCGGTGAAAGGTCTTCTTTTCGCCCTAAACGAGAAAAGGGTACTGGTGAAATCTCCGGTACCCTCACATTGCCCTCTATTTACTTGCTAGTCCTTAAACAGATAGCCCACGCCGCGGACGGTGGTGATGTGCGCCGCGATCTGCGGGCCCACCTTGGAGCGGATGCGTCGGATATGCACGTCGACGGTGCGCGTGCCGCCGCAGTACTCAAAGCCCCACACGCGGTGCAGCAGCACCTCGCGGCTGTAGGCGCGGTTGGGATGCGTCGCCAAAAAACTCAGCAGCGAGTACTCCATCAGCGTCAGGTCAATGGGCTCGCTATCGAGTGTCACCTGGTAGGTAGCCAGATTAATCTCGAGGTTATCGATGTTGAGCACATCGTCGGCGGTGACGGTCTCCTCCTCGCCCATCAGGCGCTGCGCGCGAGCCTTGAGCTCGTTGGGCGTCGCCGTGGGGCACACAAAGTCGGCATGCGCGTGATTCGGCAGGCGCAGGGTACCGAGCGCCTCATCGTCGACGATCACCAGCATGGGGACACCGCCGCGATCGTCAAGCCACTTGGCAATCTGATCGATGCGGTCGCTGCGGATGCCGTCGGAATCGAGGATCAGCAGGTCAAAGTCGTGCGCCGCAGTCGGCGAATCGGGGGTTGCCAGGCTCACCTCGACACCCAGGGTGGTCGTCAAGCTGCGGGCAAACTCGTGGAAGCGCGTCGTGCGCGCCATGAACAGGGCACTCTTATCGGACATATCGGCCTCCAAAGAAATGAGCTCAATCGTACTGAAACAAGCCAGCGCGATTAGGAGTTCGCCAGGTAGTGCTTGATCTCCCACTCGGTGATCGTGGACTCAAACTTATGCCACTCGTCGCGCTTCTTTTTGAGGAAGAAGCTGTGGATGTGCTCGCCGAGGGCATCCTTCATAAACTGCGAGTCCTCAAAGACGTCGAGCGCCTCTTTGAGCGAGCGCGGCAGCGGCGTGTAGCCGGCCTCGACCATCTGACGGTCGGTGAGCTTGAGCGTCTCGGCCGTGGCCTCGGGCGGGAGCTCCAGCTTGCGCTCGATGCCGTCCAGACCAGCCGCCAGCGTGACGGCGTTGACCAGGTACGGGTTGGCCATGGGGTCGGGGCTACGAAGCTCGATGCGCGTGGACAGCTGCTTGCCGGGCTTGTAGACCGGGATGCGGACCATACTCGCGCGGTTGCGCAGGCCCCACGTGGCGTACTGCGGCACGGAGTCGCCACCCGTGGTGATGCGCTTGTACGAGTTGACCGTGGGGTTGGTGATGGCGCTGATCTCGCGCGCGTGCGCCAAGATGCCGGCCATGTAGTGCTTGGCGATTTCGGAGAGGTGGTACTTCTCGTCGTCCTCGCCCCAAAAGACGTTGTTGCCGTCGTGGTCGAACAGCGACTGATGCAAAAACATGGCGCTGCCGTCCTCGCCCGCCAACGGCTTGGGCATAAAGGAGGCGTGGCAACCGCTCTCGTAGGCCTGCTGCTTAATGATGAGTTTGGCCGTGGTGATAGCGTCGGACATGCTCAGGGCCTCGGCGTGACGCAGGCTCATGCCATGCTGCGAGCGACCGGCGGCGTGGAAGGTGTACTCCACGGGCACGGACATCTTCTCGAGCGTGAGGACCGTGTTGCGACGCAGGTCGCGGGCAGCATCGCTCACCGAAAGATCGAAGTAGCCCACGTTGTCGAGCGGCTCGGGAGTGTGCTCGTCGGGGAAGTAGTAATACTCCAGCTCGGCACCCACGTTGAGCAGATAGCCAGCCTTCTCGGCCTTGCGGAACATGCGGCGCAGGGCATCGCGCGGGTCGCCGGCAAACGGCTTGCGATCGGGAGTGCATACATCGCAGAACACGCGGGCGACGCCGTTATGGCTCGGACGCCACGGCAAAATCTGGAAGGTCGAAGCATCGGGAAACGCCAGCATGTCGGCTTCCTCGGGCGTGGCAAAGCCCTCGATGGCCGAGCCGTCAAAGCCAATACCCTCCTCAAAAGCGACCTCGAGGTCCTCAGGGCTAATGGCAAAGTTCTTGAGGCGGCCGAGAATGTCGACAAACCACAGACGCACAAAGCGGATGTCACGCTGCTCTACGGAGCGGAGTACGTAATCGATGTTCTGCTGGTTCATGTCGCTCCCCTTTCTTTCGGGCGGGTTTCGACTGGTCTATATCGCAGATACTATCGCAGAAAAATGTTTCCGCAGGGTTAAAGCGTATCAAGCGCTCAAAAAACGTGCTTGAGCAGGCCGTTGCGAACGAGCGGCTAGCGCGAGGTCGAAGCGCGGTGTTCGATGTGGCCGGGGACCTCGATGCGCTTGGGGGCGAGCTTTGCGGCATCGCCCACCGTAGTGGTAACGACGTCGATGCGCTCGGACAGGCGCTCGACCACGCGCTCGGCAATGGTGAGGGTGTCCTGCGCGGCCGTGGTCACACCGCCAAAGAGCACGTGGTTCCAGGGGTAATCGTCAAACGTCGCAATCTTGAGGCCAGCCGGCAACGAAGGTCCCAACTGTGCCAGCGCCTCGGTCAGGCGCAGGAAGACCAGACCGTTGACGGCAATGAGGCCGAGCTTTTTACCCGCATAGTCACGGATAGCTCCGTCCAGACGGCTGACACCCGTGGCACCACCGTCGGCCAGGGTGACGACCTCACCCGCAAGGCCGCGGCGCGAGAGCTCGTCGGCAAAGGCCTCGGCGCGCTCGCGACGCACGGGGCTGTCATCGCTTGCCTCGGTGAGCAGGCACAGGCGCTCGCTGCCCGCGACAGCCAAGGCGTCTACCAGGCCGGCGACCAGCTCACGGTTGTTGGAGGTCACCAGATCGACACCGCCGGCGGCAATATCGCGGTCGAGCAGCACGACGGGCAGGCGCCCCGCAGCCGCGGCAATCGCCTCGTCATTGCCGCCACAGGTGTTGACGACCAGGCCGTCCACGCCGGCATCGATAAGTCTGGTGAGCGACTCTGCTTCCTTAGCGGGGTCGTTGCCGCTAATGGCCGTCATGAGCGAGCAGCCGCGCGCGGCGGCACTGGCGGAAAGCCCTTCGAGCATGGCGCTCGAGAACGGGTTGGCGATATCGGCCAAGATCACGCCGATGAGGTTGGTACGCGAGCTGCGCAGATTGCGCGCGGCGGCACGTGGACGATAGCCGGTGCGCTCGATAACCGCCGCGATGCGAGCGCGGGTTTCCTCGGTCATCTGCCCGGGGCGGTTATTGAGATAGCGCGAGACCGTGGCCGGACTCACGCCCGCCTCGGCGGCAATGTCCTTGATTCTCATCTGCGCCATAGCGCACCCCGTTTCCCAATTGTCGGCAGTCTGAGCCATTTTAGGCATTTTTTTAAAAATCTCGCTTGCAAAACGTTGTAGGTGAGTATACTACAAGTCGAAACGAAACCGATTTCGTAAACCGATTTCGGCAAGCGTTGGCACGGAGGTGCAAAGATGCACCCTACCGTCTTGGCACCTCCGTGCCAACGCCATATCAAAGGTGTACGCACGAGCAAGAAGGAGCTGCGCGACCATGGGTAAAACGGTTCTTACCTTCGGCGAGATCATGATGAGGCTCTCGCCCAAAGATCATCTGCGCATTGAGCAGGCGACCGAGTTTGATGTTCGCTACGGCGGCGCCGAAGCCAACACCGCGCTTTCCCTGGCCTACCAGGGTGACAAGGCAGCTTACGTCTCCGTTGTCCCGGTCAACCGTCTGGGCGAGTGCGCCCTACGTTCGCTGAAGGTCTACGACGTCGATACCTCGCGCGTCGTGCGCCAGGGCGACCGTCTTGGTTCCTATGTGTTTGAGGTCGGCGCCTCGCAGCGCGGCAACGGCTGCGTCTACGACCGCAAGTACTCTGCCATCAACATGGCCAAGCGCGACGTCTTTGACTGGGACGAGATCCTCAAGGGTGTCGATGTCTTCTACTTCTCCGGCGTGACGCCCGCCGTCTCCGACGAGATGGCCGCCGCCTGCAAGGATGCCCTCACCGCCTGCCGCGCCAAGGGCATCACCACCGTTTGCGACGTGAACTATCGCGGCAAGATGTGGTCGCCCGAGAAGTCGCAGGCCACCATGAAGGAGCTCCTGCCGCTCGTCGACATCTGCATCGCCAACGACGAGGACGCTCCTGCCGGTCTCGGTATGACCTGCGTCTCCGGCTCCCTTGCCCACGGCATCGAGGAGCGCGACACCTACGTCGAGATGGCCCGTCAGATCTGCGCCGAGTACGGTTGCAAGAAGGTCGCCTCGGTCGTCCGCAACATCTCCTGCGTCGAGCGCTCCATTTGGATGGGCATGCTCTTTGACGCCGAGAGCGGCGAGCACTGGTTCTCCCCTGCTCACGACGTGCACGTGCTCGAGGGCGTTGCCGCCGGCGACGCTTTCAACGCCGGCCTCGTCCATGCCCTCATCAACGACTTTGACCCGCAGGACGCCGTCAACTACGCGATTGCGGCCTCGATCCTCAAGCTCACCATCAAGGGCGATTCCAACCTGGTGACCGCAGACGAGATCGCAGCCGTGGCATCCGCCGCCGACGGTGGCACTCGCGTCGCGCGCTAAACCGTCCCCATTCCGCGGGCCGCAGCTTTCCATACCCATACCTCTGCGGCCCGCTCCCCGATTCCTCCGGTCGGGCAAAACCACTAGTCCCATTCCGGTTTTGCCCGGCATTTCCTACACGACTGGTCGCGCAGCCGGTTTTGGAATTGCTTGTGACCCAAGCAGTGCCTCCGATAACCAATCCAAAACCGGCTCATGACCAGCACATTTGGCAATCACGCGCCAGTGCGCGCCGTACATCGAAAGGAACATCATGTTCGATCAGTTCTATACCACGCTCGAGTCCCTGGGCATCGTGCCGGTCGTCGTGCTCGACAAGGTCGAGGACGCCGCACCGCTCGCCCACGCCCTGATGTCTGCCGGCATGAAGTCCGCCGAGGTCACCTTCCGCACCGCTTGCGCCGCCGAGTGCATCGCCGCTATGGCCGAGGCCGAGCCCGAGATGTGCGTCGGCGCTGGCACCGTCCTGACTGTCGAGCAGGTTGAGCAGGCCCGCGCCGCCGGTGCCAAGTTCATCGTCTCCCCGGGTTACAACGAGGACGTTGTAAAGCACTGCATCGGCATCGACCTGCCCGTCCTTCCTGGCACCGTGACCCCCTCCGAGGTTACCGCCGCCGAGAACCTGGGCCTCAAGGTCACCAAGTTCTTCCCCGCGGCTCAGTATGGTGGCCTCAACACCATCAAGGCCCTCGCTGCTCCGTTTGTCGGCCATCGCTTTATGCCCACCGGCGGCGTGAACACTGCCAACGTCGAGGAGTACCTGAGCTCCAGCGCCATCATCGCCTGCGGTGGCACCTGGATGGTCAAGCCGGCCCTGTTCGCCGACGGCGACTTTTCCAAGGTCGAGCAGATCGCCCGCGAGGCCATGGACGTCGTCAAGAAGGTCCGCGGCTAGGTTCAGCTCTCTATCGTGAAAGGGGGCGTGTCCTAGACCTCGCCCCCTTTCTTTTAAAGCGGCTCGGAAGCGCGCCGTTTCCGTCACGAACAAGAACCAAAACCGTCTTGTATGCTGATAGAACGTGACGGAAGCGACACGCCCCCGAGCCGCTTTGCTTTCCCGGTCAATCAACCGACTCAACATAATCCAGTCCACCAAAACAGCTGCGGCGCCGTCTGGGGGAATGGACCCTTGCTTCCAGTCTTTTCCTCCAAGCGGCGCCGCAGCCTTTTCATGCCCCGATTGCATCCCCGCACTTGCGGTGAAATACGGACTGCTTACGTCGTCAAAGCTGCAAAACAGTCCCTATTTCACCGCAACTAATTAGGGGAACGGATTAGATGGCCGAGTCTTTGGGCAGCTCAAAGTAGTCGGGATGTAAGGCGATAACCGGGCCCTGTTCCTCGGGCATTAGATGCAAATGCGTCTCTGCCAGATAGCTCGCCGTGTCGGTATCGCCCTTCTTAATGGCCTCGAGAATCCGGCGATGCTGCCCACGGATCGGCTCCCAATCCAAATCCTGCGACACCATACGCAGCCAGTTGTATCGCTCAAAATGCGTGTTGATGCTCTTCATCCAATCCCACAACATGTGGCGGCCGGCAATCTCAAAACATGTCTCGTGGAACAGGTTGTCCAGATCAAAAAAGCGACGCGTTTCGCTATGGTCGAGCGACTCGGACTCGGTAAGAATCTGCTCGAGCCGATGCTTTTGCTCGGGCGTAGCGGCCGAACAGCATTTAATGAGCACACTTCTCTCGAGTTTCTCGCGCAAGAAACAGGCATTCTCGGCGCGCTCCATGCTGATTTTTGAGACATAGGTGCCGCTTTTGGGACGCGTTTCCACCAGCTCTTGCTCGCGCAGGCGCACAAAGGACTCGCGAATGGGCGTGCGCCCGATTCCCGTCTCCTTTTCCAGACCAATCGCCGAAAGGCGCGTGCCGGGCTTGAGCTCGGCATAGATGATCTTGGAGCGCAATGCGTTGTATGCCTGATCTTGCAGGCTCTGATAATGCTGGTGCTGTTCCATAAAGCCCTCGGATGAAGCCCACGGTTTGTCGAATCTCATCACGTAATACTATCGCATCGACACGCCCCAGCTCCCAATCAGTCTTTTTGGGACGGGGCTCTTTTTGACTATGAGCGCTCGTATTTCGTGGCCCGCCCGGTTCCCTGCCTTACGATTGCATTCCGTTCAAGCAGAGATTCGAGTGCCGCCAACGTCCGCATGCGGCTCAGCCCCGTCTGTTTTTCAATCTCGCTTCGCGACATAATTCGCCCGCCCGACAAGGCCTTGAGAACCTGGACCTCTTCCTCGGACCCTTCAAAGGCATCGGTAACGGGCAATGTGACGGCCACCATGCCGCCGCGAACATCAAAAATTGGTTGATTGATCGAATCGCGATAGGCACGTCTAATGCGCGCGATTCCCGTACCAAATTTCTCGATGTAATCCAGCTTTAAGAAGGCCTCTGCAACGATGGGGTTTCTGAGCACGGATATCTGCCCATACAGGTATTGTTCCGTCGTCAAACCGGCGGGCAGCGATCCGGGGGAGGTCACAACGACACGATCATCGTACAGGGCAATTTGAACGTTCGCTCGAACGTCCCACGTCCGATGCACCAAAGCGTTTGCAACAGCTTCGCGGAATGCCTCAAGAGGAATTCGATCGGTTTGGACGCGCTCCATCCCTTCGATACGCTCATAACGGTAGTAGCGTGCAAACATAGCCACCGCCCTGTCCACCTGCTCAATTGCGGATACATTTGTCGCCGCCTCGCGATCCAAGATCACATCCTCGGTATCGCCAAAACGGACGCAGTCGATGCCCGGAAAATCATTCTTATCCGCCAAAATCGCCGCAGCGTTGGTATAGCCGTCCTTGCCGAGCAAGCGAAGCGTGCGCATGATATCCGGCGTTAGCTCGGAAATGCCGAGATGTTCAACACACTTATGCTCGAGCGTGTGAAAACTCAAGTCCTGGCGAGCCGACGTGAGCGCGTCGAACGTTACGTTGCTGCCTTCGAGCGTCAGCCTGCCATACTCAAACCGGTCGACCTCCACCGTTGCCGAATCGTTTCGTCTGTAGGCCTTTCCCTTGCTTCGATAGGGTTTGTCCTGCCCCTCATAAACCGTAAGGATTACGGTCCCGTGTTTCTCATCGGGCTCAAGCGAGTAACGGGGCGCGGGATCAAGACTGTCGTTAATCATGTTCTCGATGCGCAGGCATTCTGCAACCGGATCCGCAAGGCCGACAGCCACGCCATCGTCATCAACGCCAAACTCAATCTTGCCCGTCCCGTAGTTTGCATAGGCGCTCACCGTTTTAAGAAACGTCGGCGTAACGCTTTCCTTGTATTCGACTGTAGGGCTCTCTCTAACAACCATATGCACAACCCCCTCGTTTCGTACCATTCATAACCGTATTATAAGACGAAAACCGTTTGCGTACTGATTTATTCAAGACGCAAACGGTTTTCGTCTTGATTTGCGTACGGAATTAAGACGCATAATTTCGCTTTCGTATGGCTCAATACCGGACGCAGACTGTTTTCGTCTGTCAATACGTCTGCAATCCAAACGAAAAAAGCCCCGAGCTCGTATGAACTCGGGGCTCTTTGTGCCGCACATCTATGAGAGGGATATTCGATGCGTACGGGCGCTACTCCATGAAGCCGCCCTGGGATGGCGGAAACCTCGTCGTTACCCGTCTGATAGGTGTGCTCAAGGCATCCGTTCCCCTCTTTATCGACATAACAGGCAAAAAGCTCGTCGAGGAGACCATCCGCACGCACCACGGTGTGGCCGACGCCATCGAGGCGCGCAACCCCACCGCCGCTCACGATGCGATGTATCTGTACCTGGTCTACAACCGCAACATGATTGCAGAAGACGCACAGACAAAAGGCATTTAAGGCTCGACAATGATCTTTCTTTGATAAAACGCAAAAGCGGCGGCCGCTTGCGTTTTATCAAATGGTGCGATGGGGCCAGGTTTACATGCACCAAGTTGGTGCAAAGTAACCTGTCCCCATCGCACCAAAGGGTTGACTAGAGCTCGCAGGCAACCTTGTAGCCATCGCCGATGGCGTCGCGAATGTTGCCGCACTTGTTGGCGTCACCCAGCACGTGGGTGGTAACGCCGGCAGCGGCAAGGTCGTCGGCCAACTTGGTATTGGGACGATAGCCCATGGCAAGCACCAGCGTATCGGCATCGGCGATGGTGTGGACCTCGCCGTCCTTCTCGTAGCTGATGGTGTCCTCGGTGATCTCGGTCACCTTTGCCTCGGTCAGCACGTGGACGCCCTTGGAGAGCATGCGCGTGATGAGCACCGCGCGACCGGCACCGCCCTCATTGGCGGCGAGCGTCTTGGTCATCTCGATGACAGTGACGTCGCGATTGGCCGGCGACAGGTCGTTGACCAGCGGGGCCAGGTAATCGGCCGTCTCGCAGCCGACGGTGCCGCCGCCCACGATGACGATCTTCTTGCCCGGGAAAGCCTTGCCACCCAGCAGGTCGTCAGCTGTCATAACCTGCTTAAAGCCCTGCATGAAGGCCGGAGCGATGGGCTCGGCGCCATAAGCCAGGACAACCTCGTAACCCGCATAGTCACGCTGAATGTCCTCGGCCGAAAGCTCGGTGCCAAATACGCACTTCACGCCGGCCTCGGCCAGGCGACGGTACTGATACTTGATCACGCGAGTGAGTTCCTGCTTTGCCGGCGGAACGGCTGCGATGCGCATTTCGCCGCCCGGCTCATCCTGCTTGTCCACGAGCACCACGTTGTGGCCGCGCTTGGTGGCAATGTAGGCTGCCTCCATGCCCGCAGGACCAGCGCCCACAACGAGCACGTTCTTGGCTTCGTCGGCAGGCTCGTAGCCGGCCTCGTCGCGCTCAACATCGGGGTTGACGGTGCAGGAGATGCGCTTGCCGAACATAATGCCGTTCAGGCAGCGCAGGCAGCCAATGCAGGGGCGGATGTCGTCGGCGTTGCCGGCGGCCGCCTTGTTGCAGAACTCGGCATCGCACAGATTGGCGCGGCCCATCATGCAGATGTCGGCAGCGCCGTCCTCGATCAGCTCCTCGGCAATCCAGGCCTCGTTGATACGTCCGACGGTGGCGACGGGAATGTTGACGTGCTTTTTGATCTCGCGCGAGCAAGCAGCATGCGAGGCCTGCTGCGTACCGGCGGCGGGAATCGCGGAGCCGCGCTTGATAGTGGTGCCGCCCGACACATGAATCATGTCGACGCCGGCCTTCTCCAGGCGACGCGAGACGTAGATCATGTCGTTGAGGGTCAGGCCACCATCGGTGTACTCGTCACCCGAGATGCGGACGTCGATGATAAAGTCCTTGCCGCAGCGCTCGCGAATCTCGGCGATGACCTCGAGCAAAAAGCGCATGCGGGCGTCGAGCGAGCCGCCGTACTCGTCGGTACGCTTGTTGTAGAGCGGGGTCAAAAAGCCGCCGAGCATGCCGTGGGCGTGCGCCGCGTGGACCTCGACGCCATCGACGCCAGCCTTTTGCATACGCACGGCGGCGTCGCCAAACTGGTGCGTGAGCTCGTGGATCTCGTCGACCGTGATGGGGCGCGGTGCCTCGCGGGCGTAAGACGGGCCCACAAAGGACGGAGCGATCAGGCGAGGCGTGCCCGGAATGTTAAAGGCCATGTAGGCGGGGTGGAAGAGCTGCGGCATGATCTTGCAGCCATACTCGTGGACGGCCGCGGCGAGCTTTTCCCAGCCGGGGATAAATGTGTCGTCGTAGCAGCACATGTCACCCGGCAGATAGGTATAGGTGGGCTCGACCGTCACGACCTCGGTGATGATCAGGCCCACGCCGCCCTTGGCGCGGGCACGGTAATGATCGACCAAGTCGTCGGTCACATAGCCATGATCGGCCAGGTTGGTGGACACCGGCGGCATAAAGACGCGGTTCTTGACCTCGGTCGTACCGACCTTGATCGGGCTAAAGAGCATTGGATAGGCGGAGGACTCCATACAGGGTTCCTTTCGTTTGAGCCGCTCGGCGGCAGTTGCTAACGTACCTATCGTATCAGTAACCGCCGCATTCGCACTCGCTCGCACTCCCCACCTTCAATCCCGACCCTCATAAAAAAGTTGCGGTGGAATACGGAGTAGATGAAGCTTTTGACAGGCAAAACAGTCCGTATTTCACCGCAACTGATGGGCGGGGTGGAATTGAGGGCTCAGATAGTCAGTCATGCCCTCATCCGCCACTTCCTCACCTACAGCGCGCCGTCCAGCATAAGGTTCACCTTGAGCACGTTGACCGTGGGCTCGCCGAACACGCCGAGGAAACGGCCCTTGGTGCACGCGGCGATGATGTCGCGCACCTCGTCCTCACTTTTGCCCGTGGCCTTGGCAAGGCGCGGAACCTGGTACTCGGCGGCATCCGGAGAGATCTCCGGGTCGAGACCGGACCCCGAACACGTCACCAGATCGACGGGCACGGCGTCCATATCGGCATCGGGGTTGGCGGCGCGGATCTTCTTCACGCGCGCATCTATCAGCTGCCGATACTCCTCACTCGCCGGGGACAGGTTGGACGGGACACCATACGCCATGAGCTCGCCGTCTTCGCCTTCGACAATTGACACGTTCTGGATACGACCCCACATGTGGGCTTCGTCATCAAAGTTCTGGCCGATGAGTTCGGAACCCACAACCTTGCCGTCGACCGTAATGAGCGAACCGTTCGCCTGATACGGGAACGCAACCTGGGCGATGCCGGTCACGACGAGCGTATAGCCCAGGCCGCAGACAACGGTAAACAGCGCGAACACGCCCAGTGCGCGCGATGCGATACCTCTGAACATACAAACCTCCGTCTACATCATGCCAATGCCGAACAAGGCCAGCAGCATGTCGATAATTTTGATGAATACGAACGGTGCCACGATACCGCCCAGACCCCACACCAGCAGGTTGTGGGTCAGCAGCTGGCCGGACGAAAGCTCGCGGTACTTCACGCCTTTCAGGGCGGCAGGAATCAGCGCGACGATGACCAGCGCGTTATAGATAATGGCGGACAGCACGGCAGACAACGGGCTGGTGAGCCCCAGGATGTTGAGGGCGTCCAACCCGGGGTAGATCGGCGAGAATAGCGCCGGGATGATGGCGAAATACTTGGCGACGTCGTTGGCGACCGAGAAGGTCGTGAGCGAGCCGCGGGTCATGAGCAGTTGCTTGCCAATGCGCACGACCTCGATGAGCTTGGTGGGGCTGGAGTCGAGGTCGACCATGTTGCCGGCCTCCTTGGCAGCCTGGGTGCCCGTGTTCATGGCCACGGCGACGTCGGCCTGGGCCAGAGCGGGCGCGTCGTTGGTGCCGTCGCCGGTCATGGCGACCAGGTGGCCCTCACGCTGGAACTCGCGGATCTTCTCGAGCTTGCCTTCAGGGGTGGCCTCGGCCAGAAAGTCGTCAACGCCGGCCTCGGCGGCGATTGCCGCGGCGGTGAGCGGGTTGTCGCCCGTCACCATGATGGTCTTGATGCCCATCTTGCGCAGGTCGGCGAACTTCTCCTTAACGCCGGACTTGATGATGTCCTTGAGGTACACAACGCCCAGCACGCGGCAGTTCTTGGTCACGACCAGCGGGGTGCCGCCGGCCTTGGCGATGCGCTCGACGACGTCGTCGCACTCCTGGGAGAACACGCCGCCGGCTGCCTCCACATAGGTGCGCACGGAATCGGCAGCGCCCTTGCGGATCTCATTGCCCTCGTAGTTCACGCCGGACATACGCGTTGCCGCGGTGAACGGGATGAACTCCATGCCCTTATCCTCGAGTGTGCGGCCGCGCAGCCCAAACTGCTCCTTGGCGAGCACGACGATGGAACGGCCCTCGGGGGTCTCGTCGGCCAGCGAGGAAAGCTGGGCGGCATCGGCGAGTTCTGCCGGATCGACACCGTCGACCGGGATGAACTCGGCGGCTTGGCGGTTACCCAGGGTGATGGTGCCGGTCTTGTCGAGCATGAGGATGTCGACGTCGCCGGCGGCCTCGATGGCGCGGCCGGACATGGCCAGCACGTTGGCCTCGTTCAGACGGCTCATGCCGGCGATGCCGATGGCGGACAGAAGGGCGCCGATGGTAGTGGGAGCCAGGCACACGAGCAGCGCCACGAGCGTGGTCACGGCCGTGGGGTTGACCATGTCGTTAAGACCGGACGAGAAGCAGGAGTAACAATACAGGGCCAACGTGACCAGGATAAAGACGATGGAGAGGGCCACCAGGAAGATCTCCAGAGCAATCTCGTTAGGGGTCTTCTTACGCGCGGCACCCTCGACCATCGCGATCATCTTGTCCAGGAAGCTCTGGCCGGGCTCGCTGGAGATCTTGACGATGATCCAGTCGGACAGCACCGTGGTACCACCGGTAACGGCAGAGCGGTCGCCGCCAGCCTCGCGAACCACGGGTGCAGACTCGCCGGTGATGGCCGACTCATCAACCGAGGCGGCACCCTCGATGACATCGCCGTCTCCCGGAATCTGCTCGCCGGCGCGTACGATCACCAGGTCGCCGCGCGTGAGCTCGGTGCCGGGAACGACGGTGAAGTGCTCCTTGTCCTCAACGGACTCGATGCGATGGGCCTCGACATCCTTCTTGGCCGCACGCAGGGAATCGGCCTGGGCCTTACCGCGGCCCTCGGCAAGCGCCTCAGCGAAGTTCGAGAACAGGTCGGTGAGCCACAGGATGACCGCGATGGCGACCACATAGTAAGTGGGCACACCCGCGTCCTGCACACCGAAGATGGAAGCGACGGCCAGGACGGAGGTCATGACGGCGGAAAGCCACACCAGGAACATGACCGGGTTTTGAATCTGGACGCGAGGATCCAACTTGGCAAACGAGTCGCGGACCGCGCGGCCCATCATGTCTTTTTGCATAGCCATAAATCTGCGCCCTCCTTTACGCAATCATCTGGAAGAACTCGGCAACGGGGCCAAGCGCCAGGGCCGGGAAGAAGCTCAGAGCACCGATCAGCAGAACGATGAACACGAGCAGGAATACGAACATGCCGTTGGTGGTAGACAGGGTACCGGCGCTCTCGGCGACCTTACCTTTCTTGGCCAGCGAGCCGGCGATAGCCAGCGTACCGATGATGGGCATGAAGCGGGCGAACAGCATCTCGAGGCCGAGCATGACGTTGATCCAGGGAATGTTGCAGTTCATGCCTGCAAACGCCGAGCCGTTGTTGCCGCCGCATGAGGTGAAGGCATACAGCACCTCGGAGAAGCCGTGCGCGCCACCATTGTTGAGCTGGTCGGCAAGACCGGGCACCATGCAGGCGATGGCCGAGCACACCAGAATGGCAAACGGAGTTGCCAGGCACAGGACAACTGCCCAGCGCATCTCGCCCGGCTCGATCTTCTTGCCCAGGAACTCAGGCGTGCGTCCGACCATGAGGCCGGCGATGAACACCGTGAGGATGGCGAAGCCGATCATGCCGTACAGGCCGCAGCCCACGCCGCCGAAGACGACCTCGCCCAGAGCCATCTGGAGCATCTGGACAAAACCGCCCAGCGGGGTGTAGGAGTCGTGCATGGAGTTAACCGAGCCGTTGGAAGCAGCCGTCGTGAAAGCGGACCAGGTGGAAGAGGAGGCGATACCGAAGCGGCTCTCCTTGCCCTCCATGTTGCCGCCGGCCTGACCGTCGGTCATCTCGATGTTGACCGCTCCGCCATCGGCCAGCTGCGGTGTGCCCGCATGCTCGTTGAGGGCGATGATGCCGGTGAAGATCACCAGCAGGATGAACATGGCGGCAAAGATGGCCTTGCCCTGCTTGGTGTTTTTGACGCCGATACCGAAGGTGAAGCAACAGGCGGCCGGGATCAGCAGCAGGCTGGTCATCTCGATGATGTTGGTGAAGGCACTGGGGTTCTCATACGGATGAGCGGAGTTCACGCCGAAGAAGCCGCCGCCGTTGGTGCCGGACTGCTTGATGGCGACCTGAGGAGCCGCGGGACCCTGGGGCAGGAACTGCTCGGTGACCACGCGTGCGCCCTCGACAACCTTGCCGTCGACCTTGACCGTGTCGCCCTCAATCTCGGCGCCGTCGATGACGCTCCAGCCGCCGTCTGCATTAGGCTGGACAGCGACGGGCTCTACGAGCTCAGCCTTCTGAGCCGGCTGGAAGTTGGAGATGACGCCACCGGCAGCCAGGCAGATGCCGAACACGAGGTTCAGCGGGATGAGCACGTACAGGACGGTGCGGGTGAGGTCGACCCAAAAGGAACCCAGACCCTGCTCCTTGACCTGACGGAAGCCGCGGATCAGCGCGAACATGACCGCGATACCGGTGCCGGCGGAAACGAAGTTCTGCACGGTGAGACCCATGAACTGCACAAGGTAGGACAGGGTGGTCTCACCGGAGTAGGACTGCCAGTTAGTGTTGGTTATGAAGGAAGCAGCCGTATTGAACGACAGGTTCCATGACACACCCGGCAGGTGCTGGGGATTGCCTGGCAAGAAGGACTGAAGCACCTGGAGTGCCACAAGAGCCACGAGGCCGATCCCCGAAAAGACCAGCACGCTCGCCAGATAGCGCCTACACCCCATCTGCTCTGCCGCGTCGATGCGAAGCAGACGATAGACGCCACGCTCCACAGGAGCAATCACAGGCGACAGGAACGTATGCTCACCATCCATGATATGGGCCATGAACCGACCGAGCGGAACGGCCAGGACGACGAGCACGGCAAAGTACAAGATGTACTGAATCGCAGCGTCCATAGTTTACGAATCACTCCTCATCAGAATGTAGATGTAATAGATAAGGAGTCCAATGCAGACGACTCCGATGATGGGAATGAGGATGTCCATTCACCGCCCCTTTCACGCGCGGTCCGATGCCTCGGACGCCTGCTCTCGCAAGCGCCTGGGGACAGTAAACGCTTCTAGGGATTAAAGAGGCGTGAGGGCTGGGGCTCACGACCTTAAGATGCCGTAAAGATGCAGGTAGAAAGCACTATTGCTGCTGCAGTGCGCCTATACTCGACCTCGCGTGCATACAGCGGCGCCCTCACCGCGTATGCACGCATGGACAACGCTTCAGAAAGGCTACGCTATGCAGCGCGACGCATCGGACACTCGCGTCAATCCAGACCTCATCCTCAAGGCAATTGAGAAAGACGAGGTCGCCGACGACGCTCGAACCAGCCGGGGACACCTCAAGATTTTCTTTGGCTACGCTGCTGGCACAGGTAAAACCTATGCGATGCTTCAAGCCGCCCACGCCGCCAAGCGGCGAGGTGTCGATGTCGTCGCGGGATACATCGAGCCGCACGAACGTCCAGCAACTGCCCATCTTGCACAAGGGCTTGAGAACGTGCCCTGTAAACTCATCGAGCACAACGGCATTGCGCTCAGCGAGTTCGATCTAGATACGGCTATCGAACGCGCCCCTCAGCTCATCCTTGTCGACGAGCTTGCCCATACGAATGCGCCGGGGTCTCGCCACGACAAACGCTATCAAGACGTCGAGGAACTTCTACATGCGGGCATCGACGTCTATACGACCGTGAACGTTCAGCACATCGAGAGCCTAAACGACATGGTTGCATCCATCACCGGCGTTGTCGTGAGCGAACGAATCCCCGACCGTATCTTCGATGATGCCGACCAGGTCGAGCTCGTCGACATAGAGCCCGAAGACCTACTTGAGCGCCTTCGCGCCGGCCTCGTCTACCGTCCCGCACAAGCCGACCGAGCGCAACAGCATTTTTTTACCGTCGAGAACCTCACCGCACTCCGAGAAATCGCGCTGCGCCGCTGCGCCGATCGCACCGGCCACCTCACAGATGCCGCACGCGTGCTGGGAAACCGTGACTACTACACCAGGGAGCGTATCTTAGTCTGTGTCTCCCCGGCGCCGACCAATCCCCGCATCGTCCGTGCCGCCGCACGCATGGCGAAAGCGTTTCGCAGCGAGCTCGTCGCCCTGTTCGTAGAGAGCCCGCGCACGCAAGCCATGAGCGATGATGAGCGCGCCAAGCTTGCAGCCAATATCGCCCTAGCCGAGCAGCTCGGAGCACATATGGAAACCGTCTATGGCGACGACATCGCGTTTCAGATCTCCGAGTTCGCGCGCCTGTCGGGTATTTCGAAGATCGTCATGGGGCGCACGGGCGAGCGCAGCAGCGTCCGTCAGGCCCTCTTCGGCCGCAAATCTCTCGTAGAACAGCTCATAACATTCGCCCCGAACCTCGACATTTACATCATTCCAGACCAGTCGACTCCGCCCTCCCGGCCCAAAGGACGCCGCCGCGCGGTCGCCCTGCAGCCGCCCAGCAGCCGAGACGTGCTTCGCACGCTGGCCCTCTCTCTTGTCGCCACGGCGATCGGCACGGCTTTCCGCCATCTGGGATTTGCCGATTCCAGCATCATATCCCTCTATATCCTCACGGCCCTGCTGACCGCCGTCACCACGACGGGGCGTATCTGCACGATCGTATCGAGCGTACTCTCTGTAGTGCTTTACAACTTCTGCTTCGTCACGCCTCTGTTTTCGCTCGCCAGCTACGACCGAAGCTATCTGGTCACGTTCGGCATCATGTTCGCTACCGCTATGGTCGCCGGCGAGTTAACTGCGCGCATCGCCGACAACGCCCGTACCTCCGCCGAGAACGCATTCAAAACGCGCGTACTCCTCGAAACGAACCAGCTCTTGCAGCAAGCCCATAGCGCGGAGGAGTGTGCCCGCGTCGCCATGAACCAACTCGTCAAACTGCTAAAACTCGACGTGGTCTTCTACACCGCCGAACACGGCACGCTCGGCAAGGCGCTCTATGAGTCAGCTGGCACCGAAAACCGATCCGCGTCGCTGCTCACCGACTACGAGCGCGCCGTTGCAACCTGGACCTACACCAACAACAAGCGCGCGGGCGCAAGCACGCGGACCCTGCCTGAGGCGCGCTGTCTCTACCTCGCGGTTCGCACCGGCGACAAGGTATTCGGTGTCATCGGCATCGACCTGGAGGGGCGCGAGATCGAAGCCTTCGAGCATTCGATCGTCCTATCTATCGTAGGTGAATGCGCCTTGGCGCTCGAAAGTGACCGGGCGGCGCAAGAGCGCGAAGAGGCTGCGGTCTTGGCGAAAAACGAGCAGCTGCGCGCCAACCTTTTGCGCTCCATCGGCCACGATTTGAGGACACCCCTCACGGCTATATCCGGATCTGCGGCAATCCTTCGGAAGAGCGACGAGAGGCTTAGCCTCGAACAACGCTGCGATCTTGCCGATGCCATCTACGATGACTCCCTCTGGCTTATCGATACCGTGGAGAACCTCCTCGCCATCACACGCGTCGAGGACGGCACCATTCGCCTCAACTTAACATCCGAGCTCATCGACGAGGTCATCGAGGCCGCCCTCAGCCATGTCGCCCAAGCATCGCATGGACGTGCCGTCACCATCGAGCACACTGACGACATCCTGCTGGTACGCATCGACGTCCATCTCATCATGCAGGTGCTTACGAATCTCATCATGAACGCCTTCAAATACACGCCCGAGGACTCGACTGTCACCATCAGCGCACGTCGCGAGGGTGCGTTCGTCGTGGTGGACGTCGCAGACGATGGGCCGGGTGTGGCAGACTGCGACAAGCCTCATATCTTTGAGCGCTTCTTCACCTCAAGCAATACGCAGCCCGTGGATTCGCGTCGAAGCATCGGCCTTGGGCTGTCGCTCTGCCGCTCCATCGTGGAGGCACATGGCGGCGTCATCGAAGTTCGCGACAACCACCCCCATGGGGCCGTCTTCCGTTTTACCCTGCCCGCCGAGGAGATCGAGATTCATGAATAATGCCGCTAAGCCACGCATCCTCCTGGTCGAAGATGACCTGACCGTTCAAAACCTCGTTTCGACCGCGCTTGACCTCCACGGCTACGTCGTGAGCAAGGTTTGCAACGGCCAGGCTGCCATCATGGATGCGGTGTCGCACGGTCCCAGCCTCATCATGCTCGACCTCGGCCTTCCCGACATTGACGGTATCGAGGTCATCACGAAGATCAGAAGCTGGTCGGCAGTCCCCATTATCGTCATTTCGGCGCGCTCCGAAGATTCCGACAAGATTGCAGCACTTGACGCAGGGGCAGACGACTACCTCACCAAGCCCTTTTCTGTGGATGAGTTGCTCGCGCGCGTCCGTGCGAATTTGAGGCGCTCCTCGATGGCGTCGAGCGAGTCGACAGAAGCGAGCACGTTCGACAACGGTCCGCTGCATATCGACTACGCCGCGGGATACGCGACGAAAGACGGACGCGAGCTCTCGCTCACCCCAACCGAGTACAAATTGCTCGTCCTTCTGGCGAAAAACGTCGACAAGGTGCTCACCCACACCTTCATCACCCGCGAGATATGGGGCACGAGCTGGGACAGCGATCTGGCGAGCCTGCGCGTGTTCATGCGCACCCTGCGCAAGAAGATCGAGGCAGACCCCTCTCACCCCAAGATGATTCAGACGCACATGGGTGTCGGGTACCGCATGCAGCGTCTCTAGCCCACCCCACAAAAAAGTTGCGGTGGAATACGGAGTAGATGAGGCCTTTGACAGCCAAAACAGTCCGTATTTCACCGCAACTGATGGGTGGGATGGAGTTAGAGGCCCAGGTAGTTGGTCATGCCTTCGACGGCGAGCTTAGCGCCTGCCACGGCATGAACCACGGTGAGCGGGCCGTTGACCACATAGTTAGCGATACCCCAAAAATACTCTTCAACTCGCCGCGCTCGCGTCCAAATGCACAAAGCGCCCCGCGAACGGATACTCGCGAGGCGCCTGGATGCCTGGACCTTATTTGATACCGCGACCCAAGTCTTCGGCGATCTTGTCTACGCCCTTAAGCGCGGCGCAGGTTTTTTTGTTAGAACAATGCCCCGTGCAAACGCCACCCTGAGCGCAGTCGGCGCAGGTGCCCTTGCGGTAGATGCGCACGCACACGGCGGCAAACGCAATGCCGATAACAGCCAGTACAACAATATCGATAGGTGCCATAGCAAGCCTCCTCTAGTTAACCACCACTTACTTTACCCCATTCTCCACCTACCAAAAAGGGACAGGTTTATTTTGGTCGGTTTTATCTGCGGAAACGCCACATCTCCCCCACCAAAAAGCCCGAGTGTCGCTGGGACACCCGGGCTCGTGGAAAGGGGCTAATCCTTATTCGGACTTAAGCGGAAACTGCGGCGGAAGCGGTGTTGGTCTCATCCTCGTCGGTCCAAGCGTGCTTGGGCATGGGACGGAAGATCTGGAAGAGCATCGCAACCAGCAGCACGATGGCCACAACCGTCCAGATACCAAACTGGCCAAGGACAAGCAGGTTGTAGAACTGGTTGATGAACAGGCCGATGACCCAAGCGAAGGCGCACTCGTAGCCGATGGCAATCGCGGTCCACTTGCCGGAGTCCATCTGGTTGCGGATGGTGCCCATGGCGGCAAAGCACGGAGCGCACAGCAGGTTGAAAGCGCCAAAGGCAACGCAAGCGCCCATGGTCGGGAACATGGCGGCAAACGCGGTCCACAGGCTCGGGTCGGTCTCGGCGGCGTCGGCAACGGACAGCAGCGAGCCGGCGGTGGCAACAACGTTCTCCTTGGCGACAAGACCCGAGACGGTCAGCGCCGTGGCCTGCCAGGTGCTAAAGCCGAGCGGGGCGAAGATCCAAGCGACCAGGTTGCCGAGCATGGCAAGCACGGAGTAATCCATGAACTCCTCGGGGATGCCGTCCATCGCAGGCAGGAAGCCAAAGGCACCGTTGTAGCTACCAAAGTTGGAGAGGAACCAAACCACGACGGTGGAAGCGAAGATGACCGTACCGGCCTTCTTGATAAAGGCCCAGCAGCGCTCCCACACGTGCAGCGCCCAAGAACGGATCGCCGGGAAGTGATAGGCCGGAAGCTCCATAACAAACGGCGTCGGGCGACCGGCGAAGAGCTTGGTCTTCTTGAGCATGAGGCCCGAAGCAATGACGGCAAAGACGCCCAGGAAGTAGAAGAGCGGGCTGATCCACGCGGCGGTGGTGGAGGAATCGCCGATGATGGAACCCATGAGCAGGGCAATGATCGGCAGCTTAGCGCCACAGGGAATGAACGTGGTGGTCATGACCGTCATGCGACGGTCCTTCTCGTTCTCGATGGTCTTGGTGGCCATGACGCCGGGGACGCCGCAGCCCGAGGACACGAGCATGGGGATAAAGGACTTACCGGACAGGCCAAACCGGCGGAACACGCGGTCCATGATGAAGGCGACACGGGCCATGTAGCCGCAGTCCTCCAGGAAGGACAGCATCACAAAGAGCAGGAACATCTGCGGAACGAAGCCGAAGATGGCGCCTAAGCCGCCGACGATACCGTCGCAGACCAGCGAATCAACCAGGCCGCCGTCCTCGGTACCACCCGCCACAAGGGCGTCGTGCACCACGGTGGTAATACCCGGGACATAGGGGCCGTACTGCGCCGGGTCGACCGAGTCGGCGGCGTCACCCGCAGCCTCAACAGCTGCGTCGTAGGCGTCGCGGCCCTGGCCGAGCACATACCAACCGTCGGTGCCAAAGAGCTGGTCGTTGGTGAAGTCGGTCACCGTGCCGCCCAAGGTAGAGACGGCAATGTAGTACACGCAGAACATGATGACCACAAAGATCGGCAGGCCCAAGATACGGTTGGTAACCACACGGTCGATCTTCTCGGAGGTGCTCATCTTGGCCGGAGCCTTGGTGAGGCACTCGTCGATGATGTGGGCGATCACGCCGTAGCGCTCGCCGGTGATGATGGACTCGGCGTCGTCGTCGCAATCCTGCTCGCACTGGGCGACCAGCTGCTCGACGCGAGCGGCCTTCTCCTTAGTGAGGTTGATGAGCTTGCAGGCGTCCGCGTCGCGCTCGAACAGCTTGACGGCGTAGTAGCGACGCTTGTTGGCGGGAACGCTCGCCGGCAGATTGTTCTCGATGTGGTCCAGAACGTCCTCGATGGAGGAATCGAACTTGTGCTCCGGCACCTGGCCCTTGGAAGCAGCGGACTTCTTGACCTGCTCGAACAGCTCGTTGATGCCCTTGTTCTTAAGGGCCGAGATCATCATGACCGGGCAGCCGAGCTTCTTGGAGAGCTTGTCCGTGTCGATCTTGTCGCCGTTCTTCTCGACCAAGTCGGCCATGTTGAGGGCGACGACCACGGGCAGGCCGGTCTCGATAACCTGAAGCGCCAGGTACAGGTTGCGCTCCAAGTTGGTGGCGTCGACCACCTGGACGACGACATCGGGCTCGCCGCTCATGAGGTAATCGCGCGAGCACTGCTCCTCGGGGCTATAGGGGGAAAGCGAGTAGATGCCGGGGAGGTCCGTGATGGTAACGTTCTTGTCACTCAGGAGCTTGGCTTCCTTTTTCTCAACCGTGACGCCGGGCCAGTTGCCAACGTAGCCGTTGGCGCCGGTGATCAGGTTGAAAAGCGTGGTCTTGCCGCAGTTGGGGTTACCCGCCAGCGCGACATGGATCTGAGAATCCGCCATTCAATCCTTCTTCCTTGTGTGCCCGCGCTGCTTTCTCCGCGCGGGCTGGATAATGTGCTTCAACGTTGCAAGTTTAAGTTAGAAAAACCTAACTTTATCTGCAGAAATATTCGTCGTCGGCCCTTACTGGACCTCGACGACGGCAGCCTCCTCCTTGCGGATGGAGAGCTCGTAGCCGCGCACGTTGATCTCGACCGGATCTCCGAGCGGTGCAACCTTTACGACCTTGAACGAAGTGCCCTTGATGAGCCCCAGGTCCATAAGGTGACGGCGAAGTGCGCCCTCGCCGTGAAGTTTGACGATGGTAGAGCTCTCGCCCACCTTAACGTCACCCAACGTCTTCATATTCTTTTCCCCCTTTCAGCTTTTATGGAATGCTGCGAACTAACCGACAGTCATGATGTGCATGGCGACCTTGGTATCGATGCCAAAGCGCGCGCCGAGCACGGTGACGATGATATTGGCGCCACTCGAGCTCACCACGTGAACCTCGTTGCCCTCGACAAAGCCGAGGTCCTTAAGATGGTGCTTCATGTCCTCATTGCCCTTTACACGAGACACGTGCACGGTTTCGCCCGCTTTCACCATCGAAAGCGGCATGGCCGGCATCTGCGGTCCGCAAGACATGAGTGTGCTCCTAACGTCAGTTCGTCCTCAACATCGACGCAGCAAAAGTTAACCACGTCTATGTTCGCTACAGTAAACTAGCACGTGGCTAACTTTTTGGAAAGGGTCCCTATTCAGTTTTCGGAAAAGTTTCCTATATGCAACAAAGAAAGATGTGACAAAGGGACTGTCCCTTCGTCACATTGTTGCGCTTTAGAGCGAGAGGTTTCTGATCGACGTGACGCACGAGGCCTCGTCCACGCCCGAAACGCGGAACACGATGTCCTCGCCGCATTCGCCGTAGAGCGCCATGAGTCCCATCACATCGCGACCGTCGGTATGGCGCTCGCCGATACTGACCGACACGTCGCTACGGTGCTTGGCAATGATGTCGTAGAGCAGCGCAACCGGGCGGGCATGCAGTCCCAACGGATCTTTAATCGTCTTTGTAAACTCGACCATGTCCCCTCCCGCGGCATCGCACATTCGGCCGGCAAACCCAGCCACGTGGTAGTTATTGTAGCGTGAGATGCTTGCCGAGGCCCGCCAGAAGCTCAACCGGAAACTGTGTCCCGTTATTTGGTTGGATTCTGGGTCGCACTTTCCCAAAGGGCCCTGTTCGGGAAACCGTATCCCGTTCTGGACGTAAATTCTGGGATGCAGTTTCCGCGACGCCCGGCCTCCCCAAGCCCTCGAAACATCGACGCATAAAAAACGAGGGAAGGCACGCGTCCTTCCCTCGTTACAGGCAATAGGTAGTCGCTCGCCTACATCAGGCGCAGGCTGACGTCCTTGAGCTGGGCACCAGAAACAGCACTCGGGGCGCCCGACATGAGGTCGGAGCCGCTGGCCGTCTTGGGGAACGCCATGACGTCGCGGATGGAATCGGAACCGGTGAGCAGCATGCATACGCGGTCCAGGCCCAGGGCGAAGCCGCCCATCGGGGGCGCACCAAACTTGAGAGCCTCCATGAGGAAGCCGAACTGCGACTCGGCGCGCTCCTCGGTAAAGCCCAGGAGCTTGAGCATGGACATCTGCATCTCGGCGTTGTGAATACGCATACCGCCGCCGCCGGCCTCAAAGCCGTCCATGACAAAGTCGTAGGTGCAGGAACCGGCTGCCAGCGGGTCGGCCTCGATCTTGGCGATGTCGGTCTCGGTCGGCAGGGTAAAGGGCTGGTGCTCGGCAGCATAGGCCTTGCGATCCTCGTCCCAGTGGAACAGCGGGAAGTTGACGACCCACAGGAAGTCGTGGCCCTCGCGCTTGATCTCGAGCGCGTTAGCCATGTGGGAACGCATGCCGCCCAGGATCTCGTCAGAGAGCAGGCGCGGACCGGCGGCGAACATCACAAGGTCGCCGGGCTCGACGTTCATGCGCTCGCGCAGAGCCGCCATCTCCTCGTCCGAGAAGAACTTGACGATGGGGCTGTTGATGGAGCCATCCTCGCGGAAAGCGATCCAGGCCAGGCCCTTAGCGCCAAACGTGGAAGCCACGCCGGCGAGCTTATCGATCTTGGCACGTGCCCAGGCACCGGCGCCCTTGGCGTTGATGGCCTTGACGACAGAGCCCTCCTCGTTTGCAGCAGTCGCGAAGACCTTGAACTTGGAGTTGGCAAAGATGTCGGTCAGGTCGACCAGGTGCATGCCGTAGCGGGTATCGGGCTTGTCGGAGCCATAGGTGTCCATGGCCTCCCAATAGTCCATGCGACGCAGCGGCGTGGGCATCTCGACACCCATGCGGCCGAAGGCGTCGGCCAGGACCTCTTCGAGCGCGCTCATAACGTCGTTCTGGTCCACGAAGGACATCTCGATATCGACCTGGGTGAACTCGGGCTGACGGTCGGCACGCAGGTCCTCGTCGCGGAAGCACTTGGCAACCTGATAGTAGCGCTCGACGCCACCGACCATAAGCAGCTGCTTCAGGAGCTGCGGGGACTGCGGCAGAGCGTAGAAGTTGCCCGGCTGGATGCGGCTGGGGACGATGAAGTCGCGGGCGCCCTCGGGCGTGGACTTGAACAGGGAGGGCGTCTCGACCTCCATGAACTCACGGTTGTGCAGCGCCTCGCGAATGGCAAAGGTAAAGTCGGAGCGCAGCTTGAGGTTGGCCATCATCTCGGGACGACGGAGGTCCAGATAGCGATAGCGCAGACGGGTGTCCTCGCTGGTCTCGATGCCGTCCTCGATCTGGAACGGCGGGGTGACGGAGGTGTTGAGCACCTCGGCGTGGTCGGTCAGGACCTCGATCTCGCCGGTCGCGAGCTTGGTGTTGGTGGTCTCCTCGCCACGGGCGCGCACGACGCCGTGAATCTTGATGGGCCACTCGGGACGCATGGTCTCGGCGATCTTAAAGGCGTCGCCGTCGGAGTGTTCGGGGTCGAAGGTGAGCTGCGTGATGCCCTCGCGGTCGCGAAGGTCGCAGAAGATTAGGCCGCCGTGGTCGCGGCGACGGCTCACCCAACCGGTGAGGGTGACCTCTTCGCCCACGTTCTCGAAGCGAAGCTCGCCGCAGGTACGGGTGTGCATGGAATGCTCGTCAATGGGACGGGTCTGGCTCATACCAGTGATCCTCCTTTATGGATCTGTGCCGCCCCGTGTCGTTCCGGGCGGCGTCGTACAGATTTGCCCAGCCTGCGTAAACCGCGCAGCCGGACATGGCGTTCTATCTTATCGCACCTGTGTCGATGTGCCGCGAAAAAGTAGCTCTTGCCCAAAGACTTGACGGAGACGAAACAATTGACGCACCGTGACCGTCGCCAACGCGCGCCACGTGCGACAATGTGCCCTAATACAACTGCACTCGGAAAGGCCCGCCATGACTGCACGCCTCATCGTTATGGATATCGACTCCACGCTCATCAACCAGGAGGTCATCGACCTGTTGGGCGAGGAGGCCGGCGTGGGCGAGCAGGTAGCGCAGATCACCGAACGCGCCATGCGCGGCGAGCTCGACTTTAAGCAGGCGCTCGGGGAGCGAGTGGGGCTGCTTGCCGGCTTGGACGAGAGCGTGTTCGAGCGCACCTTTGAGCGCGTGACATTTACCCCCGGCGCGTTGGAGCTTGTGCGCTCGGCACACAGCAAGGGCTGGAAGGTCGGCGTGGTGAGCGGCGGCTTCCACGAGGTCGCCGATAAGATCGTGGCTGCCGCGGGTATCGACTTTTGCCTGGCCAATCGTCTGGAGGTCGTGGACGGCAAGCTCACCGGTAAGCTGGCGGCAGACATCGTGACCAAGGAGTCCAAGCTCATCCAGCTGCTGGACTGGGCAGTTGAGTGCGGCATCGACATGGCCCACACGGTCGCTATTGGCGACGGGGCAAACGACATCCCCATGATCCAGGCCGCGGGCACGGGCATCGCGTTTTGCGCCAAGCCCAAGACGCGCGAAGCCGCCCCGTTTGCCATCGACGAGCGCAACCTGATGCTCGCCATGGACATCATCCTACGCGACTAGCCGATCCGTCTAACAATTGAATCAGCCTGTCCTATAGTTTCCGAACAATTTTGTCTTAGTGTTCGGAAACATACCCTTTGAGTGCTAGACTTTGCGCCGTCGAAGGGAACATATATGGATAAGCGAGATCTTGAGCAATTGTTGAGCGATGTTGCCGGCGGAGCAGTCACCCCGGCAGTCGCCCTCACGCGCATCCAGACGGCTCCGACCGCCGATTTGGGCTTTGCGCAGCTCGATCTTTCGCGCGGAGTGCGCCAGGGAGCCGGCGAGGTTGTCTACGGGGCCGGTAAAACCGCCGAGCAGATTGCCGCCATTATCGAAGCACTGCGCGATGCTGGCCAGGAGCGCATCCTGGTCACGCGCTTGGATGCCGAAAAAGCCGCGCGCACCGCTGAGCTTCTCGGCAACGACATCGACCTGGGATATGTCCCGAACGCCCAGCTCGCCCTGGTAGGTGGCAAGCCCTCCCCCACCGGCAACGGACGCATCGTCGTCGCCTGCGCCGGCACGAGCGACTTGCCCGTCGCCGAGGAAGCCGCGTTGACGGCCGAGTTCTACGGCAACGAGGTCGATCGCCTCTACGACGTGGGTGTCGCCGGCCTGCACCGCCTGCTCGCTCATGCTGAGGAACTTGCCCAGGCGCAGGTGGTCATCGCCATCGCCGGCATGGAAGGCGCCCTGGCGAGCGTTGTCGGCGGCCTTGTGAGCTGTCCGGTCATCGCCGTTCCTACCAGCGTGGGGTACGGCGCGAGCTTTGGCGGCGTAGCCGCGCTGCTCGCCATGCTCAACTCCTGCGCCAGCGGCGTTTCGGTCGTCAATATCGACAATGGCTTTGGTGCCGCCTACCAGGCAAGTCTTATCAATCATCTGAGCGCCGGCGCGTCCTGCGCCCGCTAAGGAGCATTTCATGTCAAACCATCAGCACACGCTTATCATCGACGGCACCTCGGGCATCAGCGGCGACATGACCGTCGCGGCCCTGCTCGACCTGGGCGCCAGCGAGGAGCATCTGCGCGATCAGCTCGCCACGCTTCCGGTCAGCGGCTTTGAGATTGCCGTGACGCGCGTAAACAAGCATGGCATCGACGCCTGCGACTTTGACGTTCAGCTGGCAGAGGAGCTCGAGAACCACGACCACGACATGGCCTGGCTCTACGGCAACGAAGCGGGCACCGAGCACACGCACGAGCATGAGCACCACCATCATGATCATGGCGAGCATGAACACGAGCACTGCCACGAGCATGACCATGAGACCCACGGTCATGGCCACGAGGGTCACCATCACGCCCACCACCATCACCACCGTTCTTTGGCGGATGTCACCGCCATCATCGATGGCTCTCAGCTGAGTGATGGCGCCAAGCGTCGAGCGCTCGCCATCTTTACCGCGCTCGCCGCCGCCGAGGCCAAGGCCCACGGCAAAACGCCCGAGACCGTCATGTTCCACGAGGTGGGCGCCGTCGACTCCATCGTCGACGTCTGCTCCGTCGCCATCTGCCTCGATGACCTGGGCATCGAGGACATCGTGGTCGAGTCGCTCTCCGAGGGTCACGGCACCATACACTGTGCCCACGGCCTTATGCCCATCCCCGTCCCCGCTGTCGTCAACCTGTGCCAGGCGGGCAATATCGCCCTCACGCCCGCACCGGTCGCCGGCGAGCTCGTGACGCCCACGGGCGCTGCCATCGTCGCCGCACTGCGCACGTCCGAGCACCTGCCGGTCCGCTACCGCATCGAGGCCGTCGGCTACGGCGCCGGTAAGCGCCCCTACGAGGGCTGCTCCGGCACGCTCCGTTGCCTGCTCGTTCACGCGGACGCATAGCCATGGACGCCCGCAAGGCAAAAAGCCGCACCGCCATCGTCGCAGCATTCTCCGAGCTCCTGCGCGAGGAGGACTACGGCAAGATCACCGTCGGCGACATCATCGCTCGCGCCCATGTTGGTCGGGCCACGTTCTACGGCCTCTTCAAGAGCAAAGATGACCTACTGTCCGAACTCGTGAGCGACATTTGCACCCACGCCCTCGACGACGATGGCACACCGCTCGATGACCCGCTCGTACAGGTCGAACATATCCTCAACAACCTCTGGGATCGTCGTCAGGGCGTACGCGCCCTCGTAGCCGGCGCCGGCTCACGCGTCTTCGCCGACTGCTTACGCAAGACCATCATGGCCCGAGCAGCCGAAACCGTCCCTACCGACCCAAACGGCCCCGCCGCCACCATGGACCGAAGCTTCCTACTACACCACATAGCCTCAAGCTTCGTAGGAATGGTCCAATGGTGGGCCTGGCACAACTTCCAAGCCCCAAAAGAGGATGTAGCCAAAGACTACCTATCAGCCATAAAACCCCTCTTCAACTAAGTAAGAAGCTCATCCCAAAGCATCACCCCAACCCAGGGCGCCACGCATCCCAAAGTGTCAACAACAGCCCAGCGCCCCTATCAGCAACAAGCCCCTCCCATCCAAATTCAGATATATATGTTGGGTTGCTTGTTCCAACACGACTAAGATCCCGCAGCTGGCCGCATGGGGTAACTTCCCAGCGCATTCCGCAGGACGCAAAAAGGCTCGCCG
>USBK01000002.1:0-102032 GCA_900552895.1 uncultured Collinsella sp. | reverse complement strand
GCGGGGTCCTTCCGTCCTGCGGAAAGATTTGGGGGCAAAGCCCCTGGCCTCCCCTACGTTAACTTCGCTGGCGGCGGCTACAGGAACCTACGCTCTGGAAAGGCGCCGGGCTGATGTTCTGCATTTTATTGATAGGGGCACTTATTAGAGGCAGGCCTCGGCGATGCGGCGCTTGAGTTCGTCGATGCCGGTGCCAGTCTGGGAGCTTGTGATGATTACGTTTTCGGCCGGGACGTTGAGTTGCTTTTTGATGGCTGCTGCCTGGCGGGCCTGCTGGGTGCGGCTGAGCTTGTCGGCCTTGGTGAGGCAGACGATAAAGTTGAACTCGTTGCCCTGCAGGTAGTCGATCATGTCATGGTCGAGCTTGCTGGGGTCGTGGCGAATGTCCACCAGCGACACAACCAGGTTAAAGCTGCGCTCGGAGTCGAAGAAGTCGCCGATGAGCTCGGCCCAACGGTCGCGCTCGGCCTTGGAACGGCGGGCGAAACCGTAGCCCGGCAGGTCCACAAAGTGCACGTCGTCGGCCTCAAAGAAGTTGATATTGCTCGTCTTACCCGGCGTACTCGAAACCTTCACCAGGTTCTTGCGGCCAAAAAGCTTGTTCATGATGGATGACTTGCCCACATTTGAGCGACCAACGAAGCTCACCTCGGGACAGGTGGACTCGGGAATCTGCGAAACCTTGCCGTAGCTGGCGACGAACTTGGCAAGCTGGTAGTTAATGGAATCGGCCATGGACACTCCTTGGTCGTAGGTTCTTACAAAAGAGCGCGCTATTGCGCAGCGGCAATGCGGCGGACGATATCGAGCGTGATGTTACTTGCGACACGCGCGTACTCGAACAGATCGAACTCTCGGTCGCAAATTGCATCGTACGCCTCGTCACAATTATCGCTGATAGCGCGCAACACCAGGCAATCGACACCATTTTTGGTTGCGACATGAGCAATCGCCGCGCCCTCCATGCCGACACAATCGGCATGCGTCGCTTCGATAGCGTCGTTACGCATGGCGGCGCCCGTCACAAAGCGGTTACCCGTGGCAATCGTGCCGACCAGGAACTGTTTGGTGCCCCCGTTCGAAGCGACTGCATTTGTCGAAGCGTCAACGAACCCACGCTCAGCAAGCACGTCGACGGCAATATCGACCAGCGCGGGCGTCGAACCAAACTCCTCAAGCCCCGGTGCGGACTCGGCGATAAGCGCGGTATCGGTATCCAGATAGCGTAGGCGTTTGCCAATGACCACGTCGTCGATATGGAGCTTGGGGTTCAAACCGCCCGCAATGCCCGAAAACACAACAGCCTGCGGAGCATACTTGCTAATGAGGTGCTGTGTTGCAGCGGCGGCGTTCACCGTGCCCATGCCCGCCGTTGTGGCGACAACTGTCAGGCCGTCGAGCTCGCCGCTCACAACGGTCAAGCCTGCCTCCCGTGCCTCGCAAACGTCGCTCAACTCTTCCTTAATCTGCATGATCTCTTTTTCGAGCGCACCGATAATCGCGATGGTAGCCATACCATTCCCCAAACCTATACGAAATTCTCAACCACGGTATGGTACCAGCATTTTGTTTGACCTCGCCAAACGAACACGCTAAGCCAGTGCAGCTCGCGTATCAAACAGCGCCTTTGCAATCGCGGCCGTAACCTCACTCGAGCGGTCGCTCCACGGCATCGATGTCATGACGCTCATGACATAGGTACGGCCATCGATGTCGATAAGGCCCGCATCGCATGTCGAATAGTAACCGTCCTCGCTAATCCAGCCTGCCTTGTTGCACATCTTAAAGGGTAGTCAATTTGGGACGGGCTTGTTAGCCGATGGCCGACCTGAGCTCCGCACGGCGCTTTTTCATGCCGGCCATGACGGCGTTGCGCAGCTCGGGCATGCGCGCGGTATCCATCTGGGGCACGCCCTCGAGCTTATAGGGAATGCCCAGTTGCTCGTACTTGACGACACCCATCGTGTGATACGGCAGCATTTCCAGGCCCACCACGTTGTGCCATGGAGCGATGAGGCGACCGAGCTTCTCGCACTCCTCCACCGTGTCGGTAATGCCCGGCACCACCACGTGGCGGATAACGACCTTGATCTTGCGACGTGCAAGCTCATCGCCAAACGCCAGAATGCGTGCGGGATCGCACCCAGTCAGCTTTTTATGCTCGACCGGGTCGGCATGCTTAATATCGAGCAGTACCATGTCGGTCTCGTTGAGCACGGCATCGAACTTCTCGGGATGCGCGGGATCGAACGCATAGCCGCAGCTATCCAAGCAGGTGTGCACACGACCATCGTGGTTATTGTGCATGGCGTGGAACAGGTCGGCCAAAAACTCAGGCTGCAGGAGCGGCTCGCCGCCGGACACCGTAATACCACCGCTGCGGTAAAACTCATGGTTACTCTGGAACTCGTCCATAAGGTGCTCGACGGTCACCATCGTGCCGCCGTTAACCGACCAGGTATCGGGGTTGTGGCAATACGCACAGCGCATGGGGCAGCCTTGGACAAACACTACGAAGCGGATGCCGGGTCCGTCGACCGTCCCCATCGTCTCGATCGAATGCACGCGGCCAAGGGCAAACGCAGAGTCCTCGGGACGAGCGTCCACACCCTCAAGCGTCATTTCTGCCATTCGCGCTACCTTGCCTCTCCTTGGATGCAACCAATTAAAATGCCAGAGCCATTCTAGCCCATGTGCTTGCGTTTAAACGTCTCGGGCTAGAATGGCACGTTTTAATCTATCCCCCATCACCATGGCTGGGGTCTACGTCGAGATGTCAGGCTGAAGAACGCTCGCCTGCGGCCTTTACGCTTTAAGCGTGAGCACCGCACCGAAGGCGGTCGGGCCGCAGTGGCTCGAGATGACGCCGCCGACCTGAGTCCAGGTAATGTCCTTAAAGCCCAGGTCGTGCGCATAGACTTCCATGTCGTCGCGCAGCTCCTGGGAAAGGCCTACCGAATACGCCAGGCCAATGTGCGAGTAGTCGATCTCGCCCTTCGCAACCATGTGGTCAATAAAGGCGCGGGCGCACTTGAGCATAGAGCCGCGGAACTTCTTGGTCGCCACGAACTTGCCGCCCGTCACCTCAATGCAGGGCTTAATCTTGAGCAGATGTGCGCCAAGGAATGCGACGTTGGACAAGCGACCGCCCGCCTTAAGGAAGGCAAGATCGGTAGGAACAAAGCCCAGCAGCACGCGGTCCATGACGGAGTTCGCGAAGGCGAAGATCTCGTCGACGGTGGCATCGGGGTGAGCCTCGATGTATTTGGCGGTCTCGACGACAACAAGCGACTGGCCCACCGAGACAAAACGCGTGTCCATGGAGTAGACGTAGTCGCGACCCTTGGCGGCGATCTTCGATGATTGATGCGAGCAGGTCGTGGCCTCGGAATATGCAAGATGCAGAATGGTCGCGTCGGGTTGCTCGGCATGGATGCGGTCGTACACATGCGCAAAATCTGCCGGCGCACAGCCGCTGGTCTTGGGCATCACGCCAAACTCGTTGCAGCGCGAATAAATCTCGAGCGGATCGATCGAGCCGTCCTCGACGGTCTCGTCACCAATCGTGACATGCATAGGCACGCGCACGATGCCGTAGCGCTCGCAGAGCTCTGGCGTCACATCCGAACCAGATTCAACCACGATTATGTACTTGCCCATTATTATCACGACCCATCTCGACGTTGGCTTTTTAATATGTGACACACGCCCGCCGTCCTGCTACAGAACGACCCCCAAGCGCCAAAGAGACGCCGCCCTTTGCACATAACAAAGGACAGCGTCTCCCTGGAAAACTCCGTGCTTATCTGAGATTCTACACGGTTTATTAAGGAGTGTTACTTATTCCGCAAACGGTCACTATATGCGGTAAGCGGTAGTTGGCCGCGACAACTGCGACACATTCCGTCCAGCAAATCCAATCGTGCTCCACGCACGGTTAATGCACGAGGCGGTAGAAATTCATCGATGCCGCACCCTCGGCGTGCAGCTCCATCGCCGGAACCGCCGGCGAATAGGTACGGCTCGTAAGTGCCGCCTCGCCGCCATTTGCAAAAATCTCGACCATCGTAGTGTCCGAAAGCGCGCGTAGGTCGCGAAGCTCGCCGAGCTCAATCGACCTCTGGTCGCGCCCATAGCCTTCGTCACCCATATCGAGGGTAAGCATCCCGTCCGTATAACGCACAAAGACACCCTTGCGGATTTCGAGCTCGATCACCTGGGCGCCCTCACAGGAAACCACAAGATCAAACAGGCGGCCCGGCTCCTCAACGGTTTCACCGCCTGTCGCGCGAACGCAGTCGCCGCGCATCCCCTCAATCTCGTGCGCCGGCTGCTGACAGAGCTTACCATCGCGCATGTTCAGCTCTCTCGGCACCGTCAACGCGCACTGCCACCCGCGTGCCACCGTCGGGCTTTCTGCCGTCGCATCGGGGCATCCCGACCATCCGATCATCAAACGCCGACCCGCAGCATCCTCAAAGGACTGCGGTGCGTAGAAATCAAAGCCGGCATCGACCATCGGGGGCATGCCCTGCCCGGTGATCTTAAAACTCGGCGCCTCCCAATCGGCCTCGATGGGAAACCACACGCACTGGTGCGGATTGCGGTAACGCCAACCATCGGCGGACACACCCTGCGGACAGCAAACGAGAATAAGCTCACCATCGAGCTCAAACAGATCGGGGCACTCCCACATAAAGCCAAACTTCTCGCCCAACTCAATGCGCGTCGCATAGCTCCAGTCCTCTAGATCGCTCGAGGTATAGACAAGCACGCAGCCGCGGTCGTCTTTCGTACGAGCGCCCAGAACCATGTAGTAGATACCATCGTGTTCAAGGATCTTGGGGTCGCGTACGTGCGTACCGATATCGTCGGGGTAATCGACCGGCCCAACAGCTATGCGCTTCTCGCCCAATTCGTCGGGATTCTCGGCAACCATATGAATTTGGTTTTGCTCACGGCCCGTCAACACGTAGTCGTAATCATCGCGGTCAAAATGCTTGACGTTGCCGGTATAGAAGTAGTGAATCTTGCCGTCGTGTACAAAGGCAGAACCAGAATACGCTCCGTTCGAATCCAAATCGGAATCGGGGAACAGCACAGGGCCGCAATTCTCGTACGTCACAAAATCCTTTGTTGTCAGATGGTTCCAAAGCACTGGACCGCCATGCGCAGCATCGAATGGATCGTATTGGTGATAGATGTGATACGTATCACCGATCTGCACCAAACCGTTGGGATCGTTGAGCCAGCCAAGCTCAGGCTCCACATGGAACAGGAGCCTATCGGGGTCGGACGCGATGCGACCCGCCGTCTCATCCTGTCCGGCACGCCATTGCTCATAGTCCGCGCGTGTCACCTTATTTTTTTGATTAAACATCGCCGTTGACTTTCTCGTCTATGGGGAAGGACGCTCGGCTCACACGAGCCGAACGCCCTTCCCCAAATGGACTTACCCTCAGATTACGCTGAACGGCTCAACTAGAAGCTAACGTCGAAGCCAGCGCCAGCGCCCTCTTCATCGGTGGTCGGCACGCCCTTTGCCTTGTTGTAGGCAAAGATCAAGACGATCGGCACGATGAAGGCGATGAGATTGCCAGCCACATACCACACGAGCGTCTCGGGTGTGACGATGAGCAGGCCAAGTACTCCGGTCAGACCCTGACCGATGGCGCGCACCTCAAAGAGCTTCACGAAGGCACCGCCGCAGCCTGCACCGATGCAAGCGCAGACGAACGGAATGATCGAGTAGCGCATGTTTGCAGCAAAGATTGCGGGCTCGGAGATACCGACTAGCGTCGGGATAAAGGACGACATGCAGATGTTGCGCTCTTTGGAGTGCTTCTTGTGAATGAGATACATGCCGATGGCGCCGCCGCCCTGGGCGATGATGGAAACCGACCAGATGGCCTGGATGTAGTTGAAGCCGGTCGTGGCAACGAGGTTGGCCTCAATACCCTGGATGAACTGATGCGTACCGGTAACGACGAGCGGCTGCAGGAACGCAGCGAAGACAAAGGCGCCAAAGACGCCCATCCTGTTGTACAGGACATCGATTACGCCAGCGAGGACGTCGCCGATCAGGTTGCCGAGCGGGCCGAACACGGTGAACAGGGCAACGTTAGCAAGAATCAGGGTAACGGTCGGGACAAAGACAAACGAGACGACCTCGGGGATGTACTTCTGGGCAATCTTCTCGACCTTGGCCATAAACCAGGCAGTCAGGATTGCAGGGAACACGCCGCCCTGGAAAGCAACCATGGGGATGGAGAGCGGACCAAAGTTCCAGTACTCAGCACCCGACGGATCCATAACGAACGCGTTACGGTTCATAAGGCTCGGATGAACCATGACGATACCGACGAGGATACCCAGGATCGGGTTGCCGCCAAAACGCTTGACCGCGCTATACATAACCAGGACAGGCAGGTAGTCAAAGGTGGTGGCAATAATGGCAAAGAAGCTTGCGAGGTTCTTGAGGAACTCGCTGTGGTCGGCGAGGCTGCCCTCCATGCCAAAGAGGCCGTTGGCAACGATCAGCGACTTAAGGCCGATGATGATAGCGGCACCGACGAAGGCGGGAATGATGGGGATAAAGATGTCCGAGAACACCTTGAGGACAGAGAAGAACTTGCCTTTCTTGTCCGCCTCGGCGCCCTTGACCTCGGAAGCGCTGATCTCCTTAACGCCCGTCAGAGCCATAAACTCATCGTAGACCTTGTTGACGGTACCGGTACCGAAGATGATCATGAGCTGGCCGCTGTTGTACAGCACGCCCTTGACGCCATCGATGTTTTCGAGCTCGGCCTTGTTGTACTTGCTCGTATCCTTGAGCACCAAACGCAGACGCGTAACGCAATGCGTGGCACCCTCGATGTTCTCCAGACCGCCGACGTTATCGACGACTTGCTGAGACACTACTTTGTAGTCCATGTTCCTCTCCATTCCCTTACGAAATCATAGGACGTTTTGCCACCATTACAGAGACGCAATCGTTGCGTTTGCGCACTTGAGCGTACCGTCGGTGACCGTCAGCGCCACACCCTGGCCCTGCTTATTGCAGAAGCGAGCGTTGAGCGCAACATCATCGACAAAGATGGTCGCGATATCGTCGTCAACGACCAGGCGCACATGGTGAGTGCCCTCGCCCTTAAAGAACAACGGACGCTCGAGGCCCATGTTGTTGACCTGGAACCATGGATACTGGGGGGCAGCCGTAAACTCGAGCTTGCCCTCACGCAGGTTGGCGCGGAACTCATAGGCAAGACCGGACTCGGCGTCCTCGGCAAGCTTCACCGAGAAGCCGGCAGCGTCACCGGTGAGCTCGATGTCAGCGTCGAGCATATAGGTGGAACCGGCATCCGCGGCGAGCACCTGCTCGACCTTGCCCGACTCGCAGGAAAGCTCAAAGGCCTCGACTGTTTTGGCCTCGCCAAAGGCGCCAAGCATGCTGTCGGGGAGTTTGGTGCCAAGCGTTCCGTCGGCACGTTGAACGATCTCGAGGGGCATAAAGGTGCCGCCCCACAGGTAAGAGCTGGGGTCACCGCCCTCGTCACGTGTAGGAACCCAACCAAAGAGAACGCGGCGCTCGCCATCAAATGCGGTACGCGCGGCATAGTACGCACGGCCATCGAAGGAATCGTCCGCAGGAGTGATCCAGGGACCGTTGATAGAGCGAGACATGCGGTAACGGGTCTTGTTGCCATCACTGTACTCAGAGAACACCAGATACCACCAGTCGCCCATCTTAAAAAGATCAGGCATCTCAAACATGGTGTACAGGCCCGGATTCCACCAGTCGCCCTGGAACTCCCAGGTATCCAGGTCCTTGGAGGTGAACTTGACCAGACGACCGGTCATCAGACGCTTGTCCTCGCCCACACGCGTGCCGAGGATGAGCATGTACTCTTCGTTCTCCTCATCCCAAAGCACAAAGGGATCGCGCCAGTTGCGGTCATCGTAACCCTCCTGGGGCGGAAGCAGCGTCTCGGCGATGTTCTTCTCCCACTTGACGGCGTCGTCACTCGTTGCGTGAAGAAGAACTTGCTTCATCAAACGTGCGCGGACCTTATCGCGATTGCAACCAGTGTAGAGCGCATGGTACTTGTCGCCCACCTTAAACACCGTGCCGGCATAAACATACTGGTCGACTTCCTCGTCGCCGCCACGCTCAAGGCTCTCGCCAAAGTCTTTGTAATTGACGAAGTCCTTGGTTGTCGCGAGTGCCCAGCCAAACGGCTCTCCGAAAGGTCCGGGGTTTCGCGTGTCACGCTGATGATAGAGATAGAACGTGCCGTCCTCGCCGTACGGCATGATGTCGCCTACCCAAATTCCCTCAGGCTGGTAATACACCTTATGCATCCGAGACTTCCTTTCCGTCGAGATACTAACTCGGTACATCTGCAAGATATGTCAATCGTTTTCATATGTCAAACGTTTTCATATCCATACGTCTTTTCGCAGTTCCAGTCGTCGGCAAACGGTTGACATATGCCGGCGAACGGTTATCGGTGGCGTTTGAGGGATTCTTTTGGCACGGGGCGAATTACGCGGTTTTGCCCTCGATAAGTTCGACGGGAAGCTTGGTATTCGATTCGGGCTTTTCACCGTTAACAAGAGCGATGATGGATTGGGCCGCGAGCTTTCCTATGCGATCGATATCTTGACGCACGGTTGTTAAGTCAGGCATAAACGTCATGGTACGGTGGGCACCATCCGCACCCACGACCTTAATGTCGTCTGGAGCGCTCAAGCCGCGCTGCTTCATCACGTTAAGACAGATAGCCGCCATCGTGTCGTCTCCCGCAAAGATGCCGTCAATATCGGGGTTCTCATCGAGGATCTTCGCAACGACCGCGCTCTTTTCGTCGTCGGGCTTAACGAACTCAACCTCACGGACAAGCGCGGGCAAACCGGCCTGCTCAACAACATCGAGGTAGGCATCGGTACGCTTATTGGCAGGCATGCGCATGCGGCTATTGCTGCGCAGGCACAGGATGCGTGAACATCCGTCATCGATCAGGCGACGCGTGGCAAGTTCGCCGATGCTATAGCTGTCGCTCGCAATCTGAACAGAGGCTTCGCCAAGGTCGCAGTCGATACCAACCAGACTCAAGCCCATCTCGGCATACGCCTCGGCACCGATATTAAGCGAGTTGACGATGACGCCATCAACCATATTGCGTCGAAGCATGTCGATATAAGAGCGCTCAAGCTCGGGTCGATTGGCGCTATTGCACAGCAGCATCTTAAAACCGTTTTCGGCCAGGGTATGCTCAATGACTTGAACCACTTGGGCATGAAACGGACTGCTGACATAGGGGACGATCATACCGATAAGATTCAGGCGACCGTTGAGCATGGCACGGGCGATATCGTTGGGCGTATAGTTGATGCGCTTCATCGCGGCATGGACCTTATCGCGGGTCTCTTGGCTAATATAGCCGCGATTATTAAGCACGCGAGATACCGTAGTAGGCGAAACCCCCGCCACCGCTGCAACTTCCTTGATGCCAGGCTTGGCAGAATCCTTAGAACGAGCGCCCTCGCGAGCCATAGCACCCTCCCCTCATCAACATGTCATACGTTTACATACAAACAAAGCATACCCCAACAACAGTGGGAAGACGGTAACAGTACAAGTAAGTAAACGACTCATCCAAATAATTAGGAGAGTTCCGCCTAAAGGGTGACTACACAGGACCCCGCCGGGGCTGTTTGGGCTACCTCCCAAAATATTCCGCAGGACGCAAGAAGCCCTCGCCGCACGAAGTGCGCAGCGAGGGCTTCTTGCATGTCCGAGGACGTTTTGGGAGGTAACCCAAACAGCCCCGGCGATCCTGCGGGAGTTAAACCCCTTTAGAACTTGTCGTGGAAGGTACGCGAAATGACCTCGTCCTGCTGCTCCTTGGTGAGCGTGTGGAAGTTCACGGCGTAGCCGGAAACGCGGATGGTCAGCTGCGGGTACTTCTCGGGGTGAGCCTGAGCGTCAAGCAGCGTCTCACGGTTGAAGACGTTGATGTTCAGGTGGTGGCCACCCTTCTCGGCGTAAGCGTCGAGCATGTGGACCAGGTTATCGGCCTGGGTCTCGGAAACTTCAGAAACCTTCATAATGTGTCTCCTTCGATTAATAGGCGCCGGCCGAAACCGGCGCGCTAATCAGTAATCGTTATTGTTAGTATAGCACTAACAATAGTTACTCGCCCAGCTGATCAAGGTCGATATCGCCAAAGAACACCTGGTCCTCCTTGCCGAGCGCACTCGGGATAATGGAGAAGGTGTTGGAGATGCCGTCCTGAGCATCGCGGAACGGGAGCTTGGAAACCGAAGACAGCGAAGCGATGGCGCCGTGGCTATCGCGCTTGTGCATGGGGTTAGCACCCGGGGCGAACGGCTGACCAGCCTTGCGGCCGTCGGGGGTGGAGCCGGTCTTCTTGCCGTACACGACGTTGGAAGTAATGGTCAGAACCGAGGTCGTGGGCACGGAGTTGCGGTAGGTGTCGTTCATGCGGATGTACTCCATGAACTGGTGCACAACGTCGTGAGCGATCTGGTCGACGCGGTCGTCGTCGTTACCGTACTTGGGGAACTCGCCCTCGGTCTCGAAGTCGACGATGATGCCGTTCTCATCACGGACGGGGTGGACCTTGGCGTACTTGATGGCGGACAGGGAATCAGCCACGACGGAAAGGCCAGCGATGCCCGTAGCGAACCAGCGGTGCACGTGCTTGTCGTGCAGAGCCATCTGGATGCGCTCGTAGCAATACTTGTCGTGCATGTAGTGAATGATGTTCAGCGAGTTGACGTACACGCCAGCGAGCCACTTCATCATGTCGTTGTACTTGGCCACAACGTCGTCGTAATCGAGCGTATCGCCCTCGACGGCGCGATACTTGGGGCCGACCTGCTTCTTGGAGACCTCGTCAACACCACCGTTGAGCGCGTAGAGCAGGCACTTGGCCAGGTTGGCACGGGCGCCGAAGAACTGCATCTCCTTGCCAATGCGCATGGAGGACACGCAGCAGGCGATGCCGTAGTCGTCGCCGTGGTAAACGCGCATGAGGTCGTCGTTCTCGTACTGGATCGAGGAGCTGGCGACAGAAGTCTTGGCGCAGAACTTCTTGAAGTTCTCGGGCAGACGGGTCGACCACAGAACGGTCATGTTGGGCTCGGGGCTGGTGCCCATGTTCTCGAGCGTGTGCAGGTAGCGGTAGCTCATCTTGGTAACGAGCGTACGGCCGTCAACACCCATGCCGCCGATGGACTCGGTGACCCACTGCGGATCGCCGGTGAACAGGGCCTGGTACTCGGGGGTACGGGCAAACTTGACCATGCGGAGCTTCATGATGAAGTGATCCACGAACTCCTGGATCTGCTCCTCGGTGAAGGTACCGTTGGCAAGGTCGCGCTCAGCGTAGATGTCGATGAACGTAGAGGTACGGCCGATGGACATGGCAGCGCCGTTCTGCTCCTTGACGGCAGCGAGGTAGGCGAAGTACATCCACTGGATGGCCTCCTGCGTGTTGGTAGCAGGGTTGGAAATATCGAAACCATAGGTCTCGGCCATCATCTTGAGCTCGCCGAGGGCGCGGATCTGCTCCTGCAGCTCCTCACGATCGCGGATGTTGTCGGCGGTCATGACCGTCGGGGTGGAAGCCTTCTGGGCCTCCTTGTCCTTGATCAGGTAGTCGACGCCGTACAGGGCAACACGACGGTAGTCGCCGATGATGCGGCCGCGGCCATAGCCATCGGGCAGACCGGTGATGATGTGAGCCGAGCGGCAAGCACGCATCTCGGGGGTGTAAACATCGAAGACGCCAGCGTTGTGGGTCTTACGCTCGAAGGTGTAGCGCTCGACAACGTTCTCGTCGACCTTATAGCCGTGCTGGCTGGCAGCCTGGCAAGCGATGCGAATACCACCGTTGACGTGCAGCGCGCGCTTGAGCGGCTTGTCGGTCTGGAGGCCGACGATGGTCTCCTTCTCGCGGTGGGCGTTATCGATGTAGCCAGCGGGGTGGCTCACGATACCCGTGACGGTCTTGGTGTCCATATCGAGGACGCCGCCCTGCTCGCGCTCCTTGAGCAGCAGGTCGAGAACCTCGCCCCACAGCTCCTTGGTACGCTCGGTCGGACCGGCGAGGAACGACTCGTCGCCCTCGTAGGGGGTGTAGTTCTTCTGGATGAAGTCTCGGACGTCAACCTCTCCCGTCCAAATGCCTTCCTTGAAGCCTTCCCATGCCTCCTGCATTGTGTAACCACGCTCCTAGTTACGTGTAATGCGGCGCTCTCTCACACCGCTGCTTATTGAATTCTTGAATTATCGGCTTGCACTACCGGCTTCTTCCGTTCTTCACCACACGTTGGTACAGGGAAAAACGTTTGTCCACCTTGGAACTGCAACCCAAAACCCAAGATTTCACCCGTTTGAGAAGGATAGCATAGCCACCCCCTTCATCAGGGCTGTTATATGTTTCTTTTTTTATACCATTAGGGTGTTTTTAGCAAATCCGCAGGAAATGCGAGCGCGAACAACTACCGTTCACCGATTTGTTTGATATTTCCCCTTGCCTTTATACGTCCATCACTCTAGCTGTTATGCCAGCTTTAGCAGGGTAAAGTGCCTCTGAGTAGGCTTTGGGACATGCCTAACGATCTGCCCCAAACTTTACTGGCACCGACGGTGTACGGAGGTCGCCTAAAGGTAGTTTTCTTGGCATGTCCCAAAATCTACCGTATAGGGCGCGCGTGCAGGGGTATCATCTTTCACCGAAAATAGTTTCTAGTGTTAGGGGTTTTCGGTGGAAGATACCGATTTCCGTGAACTTGGGCGTCAGCTCCTTACCGAGTTCGGCAGCATGCATCAGCGCATTTCGCGTTTTGCGGACAAAGCCCTCGGCGGCGAGATGGCCGTCATGCGCGCCCTCATACTCGCCGGCGGTTCGCTCACGCCGAGCGAACTCGCTGATCGCGCCTGGGTCTCGAGCGCCCGCATCGCCAATATCTTACGCGCCCTCGAAGCCAAGGGCTGGGTCGAGCGCGAGCACTCAAAGACCGACCGTCGTCGCGTGCACGTCACGGTGACCGACAAGGGATTCCAGGATCTCGAAATCAAACGCCGGGAATTCGAGGACCGCACCGCGGCTTTCCTCGAGCAGCTCGGCGAAACAGATACCCAAGAGATGGTGCGCCTTCTTAGACGTGCCAACGAAATTATCGACCGCAATCAAGAAAGGAGAGATGCCGAGTGAGGATTCTCAAGCTCTTTAAAAAGCATGTCCTGGCACTGTTCGCAGCTATCGTACTTATCGTAATCAGCTGCAACGCCGATCTGGCACTGCCTACCTATATGAGCGACATCGTCGACGTGGGCGTGCAGCAAGGCGGCATCGCCTCGCCCGTGCCCGACACCATCCGCGCCGAATCGCTCGACGACCTCGAACTCTTTATGAGCGCCAAGGACGCCAAGACGGTAGAGGCTGCGTTTGGCAAGGCAGACAAAAACGGGATTCGCACGTACAAGGGCACCGAGGACGAGCGCGCCGACGGCAGCAAGCTCGCCGACATTATGAGCCTGCCCGAAACTGTCGTCCTTTCGCTCAACCAGGGCATTGACGCCAGCTCCATGGACGACATGATGGGCACGTCCGGTGAGAAAGACAACAGCGGCGCCCAGGCCATGCCCACCCCCGAGCAGATGGCGGCGATGACGCCCGAGCAGCTCGCCGAGATACAGCATAAGGCCGCAGCGGCGCAGAACATGCAAAAGCAGATTGATGCCGACGGCGGTAAGATCACCATAAAGAGCCTGCGTCTGGGCGTTGAAGGCGGCCTAATCGACCAAAGCAAGCTCGTCGAGGGCGCCAACCAAATGGCAGACAAAATGGGCTCCATGTCAGGCTCCATCGTCACCCAGCGCGCCGTGAGCTATGTACAGGACGAGTACAAGGCACAGGGCATCGACCCCGCCGACGTGCAGAACGCCTACCTGAGCCGCATGGCGACCACGATGTTTGGGCTGTGCCTGGTATCGCTCGTCGCCACCATCCTGACCGGCGCCGTGGCGTCGCGCACCGCCTGCTCCATCGCCCGCGACCTGCGCCGCGAGACCTTCAACAAGGTTATGCACTTCTCGCCGGCCGAGGTGGGCAAGTTTAGCCAGGCCTCGCTCATCACCCGCTGCACCAACGACATTCAGCAGATTCAGATGGCCGCAACCCTGTTTATCCGCATGTGCCTGATGGCCCCCGTCATGGGCATCGTCGCCGTCATGCGTGTCCTGGCCAACCACACCGGCCTGGAGTGGACCATCGCTGTGGCCATCATCGCGGTTTCGGCCGTCGTCGGCGTGCTCATGGGCCTCACCATGCCCAAGTTCAAAAAGATGCAGAGCTTTGTGGACCGTGTGAACCTTACCGCCCGCGAGCTGCTCGACGGCCTTATGCCCATCCGCTCGTTCAACCGCGAGGAACATGAGCTCGAGCGTTTTGACAAGGCTTCGCTCGACCTGATGACCACGCAGCTCTACACCAACCGCGCCATGAGCTTTATGATGCCGCTCATGATGCTGGTCATGAATTGCATCACCGTGCTTATCGTCTGGTTTGGCGCGCAGGGCGTGTCCGACGGCGTGATGCAGGTCGGCAACATGATGGCGTTTATCTCCTACACCATGCAGATCGTCATGGCGTTTATGATCCTCACCATGGTTTCGGTCATCCTGCCCCGCGCCGAGGTCGCAGCCGAGCGCGTGGAAGAGGTCATCACCTGCCCCACGAGCATCAACGACCCCTCCTCGCCCAAACTGCCCGCGACCAGCGCGTCACGCGGTGAGCTCACCTTCCGCGACGTGAGCTTCCAGTATCCCGATGCCCGCGCCGATGTCATCAGCGGCGTGAACTTCACCACGCATGCCGGTCAGATGCTCGGCATCATTGGCTCCACGGGCTCGGGCAAGTCCACGCTCGTGCAGCTGATTCCGCGCCTGTACGACGTCACAGGCGGCAGCATTTCGCTCGACGGCATCGACGTGCGTGACATGACCCTTTCCGAGCTACGCCGCCGTATTGGTTATATCCCGCAGCAGGGTCGCCTGTTCTCGGGCACCGTCGAGAGCAACCTCAAGTTTGCCGGCGATATGGTGAGTGACGAGGATATGCGCCAGGCGGCACGCGTCGCCCAGGCGGAGGACTTTATCGCCGAGCGCGAGGGCGGCTACGACTCCCCCATCAGCCAGGGCGGATCCAATGTCTCGGGCGGCCAGCGCCAGCGCCTGGCCATCGCCCGCGCGTTGGCCAAAAAGCCCGAGGTCGTGGTGTTCGATGACTCGTTTAGTGCCCTCGACTACAAGACCGACGCGCGCCTGCGCGAGGAGCTGGCCAAAAACGTTACCGACGCCGCACTCGTGGTCGTGGCCCAGCGCATCGCGACCATCATGCACGCCGACCAGATTATCGTGCTCGACGACGGCCACGTGGTGGGCACTGGCACACACGAGGAGCTGCTGCACAGCTGCCCGGCGTACCTGGAGATCGCACAGTCGCAGCTTTCCGCCGAGGAGCTGGGGCTTACCCAAGAAGAAATTGCAGCCGTCACGGAAGGAGGCGAGCGCTAATGGCAGACGAGACCAAGACTCAGATTCCCAAGCCCACCCGCCGGCGCGGTCCTATGGGCCGTATGGGTGGCATGGGCCGCGGCGAAAAGGCCAAGGACTTTAAAGGCACCATGAGGCAGCTGCTCGGCTATATCGGCCAGCACAAGATTGCCGTGTTTGCTGCCGTCGCCTTTGCCGTGTGCTCGGTCATCTTTAACATTGTGGGGCCCAAGGTGCTCGGCCAGGTTACCACCAAACTGTTCGAAGGCCTGGTTGCCAAGGTCAACGGCACCGGCGACGTCGACTTTGACTGGATCGCCAAGACGCTCGGCTTTTTGCTCTGCCTGTATCTGGCAAGCTCTGTTTGCAGCCTCATCCAGGGCTGGCTCATGACCGGCGTCACGCAAAAGATCTGCTATCGCATGCGCAAGGAGATCGCCGCCAAGATCGCTGTCGTTCCAATGAGCTACTTCAACGGCCACAGCAAGGGCGACGTGCTCAGCCGCATCACCAACGACGTCGATACGCTGGGCCAGTCGCTCAACCAGAGCGTGACCCAGCTCATCACGTCGGTGACGCAGATTATCGGCGTGCTCGTCATGATGCTGTCGATCAGCCTGCCGCTCACCGGCGTCACCGTGCTCACGCTGCCGGCCGCCGCGATTATCCTGACCGTAATGATTCACTTCTCGCAGCCATACTTCCGAGAGCAGCAGCAGGTTCTGGGTGCCGTCAACGGCATTATCGAGGAGGATTTTGCCGGCCAAAACGTCATTCAGGTGTTCGACCGCGCCGAGGCCTCAATCGAGGAGTTCGACCGTCAAAACGACCGCCTCTTTATTAGTGGCTGGCGCTCGCAGTTCCTGTCGGGCCTGATGATGCCGCTTATGAGCTTGGTGGGCAACATGGGCTACGTGGGCGTCGTCGTGGTGGGCGCGCAGCTCGCACTGACCGGCAATGCCACGCCCGGCGACATCCAGAGCTTTATCCAGTACGTTCGCAACTTTACGCAACCCGTGCAGCAGCTGGGCAACGTGAGCAACACGATGCAGTCGATGGCCGCCGCCACCGAGCGCGTGTTTGAGTTCCTGGCCGCGCCCGAGGAGGAGCAGAAGGCCGACGCGCAGATTCCCGAGAAGCGCCCCGGCCACGTGGAGTTTGACCATGTGAAGTTTGGCTACACGCCCGACAAGACCATCATCCACGACTTTAGCTGCGAGGCGCAGCCCGGCCAGACCATCGCCATCGTCGGTCCCACCGGCGCCGGCAAGACCACGCTCATTAAGTTGCTGCAGCGCTTCTACGACGTGGACGGCGGTTCGCTGCGCGTCGAGGGCGTCGACGTGCGCGACTGGGACCGCGCGGCACTGCGCGGCGAGTTTGCCATGGTGCTGCAGGATACCTGGCTGTTTAACGGCACCATCCGCGAGAACATCCGCTACGGACGCCCCGATGCGACTGACGCCGAGGTCGAGGCCGCCGCGCGCGCCGCACGCTGCGACCACTTTATCCATACGCTCGCCGGCGGCTACGACTTTATGATCAACGAGGAGGGCACTAACCTGTCGCAGGGCCAGCGCCAGCTCGTGACCATCGCCCGTGCCATTTTGGCCGACCGCCCGGCGCTGATTTTGGACGAGGCGACCTCCAACGTCGATACCCGCACCGAGGAGCTCATCCAGCGCGCCATGGATGCGCTGATGCAGGGCCGCACGAGCTTTGTCATCGCGCATCGCCTGTCCACGATCCGCAACGCCGACGTGATCTTGGTGATTCGCGACGGCGACATCGTCGAGAAGGGCACACACGACGAGCTGCTTGCCCAAGGCGGCTTCTACGCCGACCTGTACAACTCGCAATTCGACGAGGCGGCGTAAAATCTGCCGCAGGGAACGAATAACGCCCGAGAACGGGGGCGCAGAATGAACTGCGCCCCCGTTTTGTGTCCTTTGGGCCTCGAAACGCCTCCCCTGGAACCTGATTGACGCCCTCCCTCAAGGCCCCGTGGACAAAAAAAGACAAATATGAGTACTGTCACCTTTTTAGTAACAGCCAAAACTGCCCCAAACGACCTCTTTGCGGCCTAGATATGCCTTCAAATTGATCAAAATGTCCGGTAGCATGCTTCTGTGTGCCAACGTTAATGAACATATTTACTGTCGTGTCTATTATCTTGTAAGATCGATATGATACTACGCTAGCAACAGTACTCATATTTGCCATTTTTTGTCCACAGGACTTAGGGAACGCCAAAAATCTAGCAATGCCAGCGAGCAAACCGCGTCAGCCGATGCAAGGAGTGTCCCCAAGTGCCGGCAGATAAGGAACGTCCCTAACTGCCAGGTTTGAAAGGTAGTCATTGGGGACGTTCTTAAACGACTAGTCAAACAAGAACGTCCCCAACGACTACTCATTTAAGTACGTCCCCAATGAGTGCCCCTGGAGCAAGACAACGCCGCAGGTAGAGGGCGGCGCGCAGCGTCGATCCGTTACGCGGGTTGGTAAACCCGCGTAACTAAATACGTTCCGCGATCTCGTGGATGAGGTAGTCGGTCTTTTCCCAGCCCAGGCACGGGTCGGTGATCGACTTGCCAAAGACGCCGCCGTCGACCGGCTGGTTGCCGTCCTCCAGGTAGGACTCGATCATAAAGCCCTTGACCAGCTTGGAGATGGACTCGTTGCGGCGGCAGCTGTCGAGCACCTCCTTGCAAATGCGATACTGCTCCAGCGGACGCTTGCCCGAGTTGTCGTGGTTGCAGTCGATGACCGCTGCCGGGTTGGCGTAGCCGGCGTGCTCGGTGTAGCGCTCGGCCAGGCGCTCGAGGTGCTCGTAGTGGTAGTTGGGGTAGGTGCGGCCATCGAGGCCGATGTAGCCGCGCATGACAGCGTGCGCAAGCGGGTTGCCATCGCACTCAACTTCCCAGTTACGGAAGATAAAGCTCTGGTGAGCCTGGGCAGCGTAAATAGAGTTGAGCATGACGGTGGTGGAACCGGCGGTGGGGTTCTTCATGCCCACGGGTACCGAAATGCCGCTCGACACCAGGCGATGCTCCTGGTTTTCGACCGAGCGTGCGCCCACGGCAACATAGCTCAGCAGGTCAACGAGGTACTGGTAGTTGGAGGGGTAGAGCATCTCGTCGGCGGTGAAGAAGCCCGTCTCCTCGATGACGCGCAGGTGCATGCGGCGGATGGCCTTGACGCCTTCGAGCAGGTCATCGGGAGCCTCGGGGTTGGGGTTGTGCAGCAGGCCCTTGTAACCGGTGCCCTTGGTACGCGGCTTATTGGTGTAGACGCGCGGAATGATGATGAGCTTGTCCTTGACCTCCTCGGCGGTCTTGGCCAGTCGGTTCATGTACTCAAGCACCGAGTCCTCGCGGTCGGCAGAGCACGGGCCGATGATAAGCACCTTGCGTGCGTCCTCGCCGGTAAAGACTTTGGCGACCTCGGCGTCAAATGCCTGCTTTTTGGCGGTAAGCTCGGCAGAAAGTGGCATTTCCTCGCGGATCTCCATGGGGATCGGCAACTTGCGTTTGAATTCCATGGCCATAGGGGCCTCCTCAATCTATAGAAAGAGCAATAAGCGTATTGTCGAGTGCTCGGCATTATCCGCTGTCGCACGCTAAAGTGCAAGCACAGCCTACTAAAAAGGGAATGAATCGACACAAGAGCCCGCTCACCACGAGAGTGGATAATCTCCCGTTTTTGGCCCATGTTCGCGCTCAAAGTGGGAGATTATCCACTCTCGTCGGGCAAGCGTCCGAAAATCCTCACTCGTGACCCCTTTTCCTCCGTCCCCGAGGGATCGGGGCTCGCCTGCCGAATGATTGATGCGGCCGCCCTGCGTCCATGTCACACTCAGAGGTGGCCTGACCCAACTTGGAAGGAGCCTTCATGAGCCTTGACAACGTAACCCTGCGCGCCGCCACGCTCGACGACCTGACCGGCATCGCCGCCATCTACAACCAGCTGTGGTGCAACACGCTGCGCAACCGCGGCGACGTCGAAGCTGCCGATTTCTGCGCGCGCTTTAACATCGCTATGCAGCTGCAACGCTCACCTATCGCGCTTGTCGCCGAGGCCGAGGGCCGCATTATCGCCGCCTGCTGCATCGGCATCTTCGAGGACGGCAAGCCGCGCACCAACCCCACGTGGGAGTCCTGCTACAACGAGATGCTCGCCCAGGCAACCGAAATGGCAAAGGCTGCCGACGCCAAGCTCGAGGGCTCGCTCTTCGGCGACAGTCGCGAAAAGGCCACGGCGGATCGCTTTGCCGCCACAGGCAACGAGTATGCCCAGGGCCAGCTCAACCTGATCATCATCGTGCCCGAGTGGCAGGGCAAGGGGCTCGGCCGCGCGCTTATCGACCTTGCGCGCGCCGAGCTCGCCAAGGCAGGCTGCACCAAGTTCTTCCTGATGAGCGACTGCAACTCCGACTGGCAGTTCTACGAGCACCTCAACATGAAGCGCATCCTGGAGGATCACAGTCAAGACACCGGCGACGGTTTTATCGTCTACATGTACGGAGGCGACACGCAGGATTAGCCTGAGTGCCGCCTCATGGGCTTTCTCCAAAACAGCCCAAACCAATCAGCCACGCCAAAAGGGACATGCCAAAAAGGGACAGGTTTATTTTGGCAGGTTTTATCTGGGCAAACGCCGACCGCCGCGGAGGAGCCACTCCACCTCGCGGCGGTCTTCTAACAGAAAAAACCAAGTGAGTAGACCTTTTGCAGGAGGTCAAGCACGCCCCAAAACGCCACAGCTCTGACCTGCGGTTTTATTGAGCATTTGCCGCGGTGTGCTCGGCATATCCAAATAAGTCTACTCACTTGCATCTAAGACGCACCAGATAGGCAAAAACCGCCGCAAAAAGGGGCCGGTTCCCCTCGCGGCTGTTGTTAATACGCCGAGCTTGTTATCGTAAAAGCCAATCACGCGCCGAAACCACACTACAGTCTTTCGACTCATACGTTGAGTCCACGCGGGCTACAACATAGCGCGCATCTTTTGCAATGTCGATCTCATCGCATACAGTCTGTAGATGGCGGGCGTACTTATCGTGATACGTTCTGGATGATTTTATTTCGATAGCCTTGGGACTCCCTGAGTTTGTACAGTCGAGCAAATCGATTTCACGCTTGCTGTCGTCCCTATAGAAATACAGCTCGGGATTCTCGCCCACGTTGAGATGGCTCTTCGCCGTTTCGGAAACGATGAGGTTTTCGAAAACGGCCCCCAGATAAGGGCTCTCCAATAGTTGCTCCAGTGATCCAATTTTGAGCAAGTAGCAGAGCAGCCCCGTGTCGTAAAAATAGAGCTTGGGCGTTTTAGTTAGACGCTTCTTGGCATTTGCATAATAGGGCTGCAGCGAAAACGTCAGGTAGCTCTGCTCCAGGATGGACAACCAGCTTTTAATGGTCGATACGCTCACGCCCGTATCTCGAGAAAGCGAGGATATATTGATGAGGGCACCGACGCTCTGAGCAATTATGGACAGAAACTTATGAAACTCCGCCTTATTGCGCACATCAAGCAAGCCCACAACATCGCGCTCAACATAGGTATCGATATAGCTGGGAAAATAAACCGAGGACGGCATTCCGGCGGAACGCAGGCGAGGGTATCCCCCTTCGAGCGCGAACAAATCCACTTCCAGCTGCCCCTGCTGGCCCCTCTCCGCTTCTCGAAACGATAATGGCAGCAATTTCAAGATCCCGACTCGCCCGGCAAGAGACTGCCCGATGCTTTTCATCATCAAAAAGTTTTGCGAGCCTGTAAGGATGTATTGACCGGCGTCTCCCCGCTCATCCGAAACAACCTGGATCATTGAAAACAAATCCGGGGCGTATTGCGCCTCGTCGATGATGAGTCCGCCCTTTCGGTTGCGGATAAAACTCACCGGATCCTCCAAGGCCGCGCGCCTCGTTTGAGGGTCCTCAAGCGTGACGTAGGAATAGTCGGGAAAGGTATGCCGAACCAGCGTAGACTTACCGCTCTGCCTAGGCCCTGTCAACGACACAACAGGAAACCAGCCTGCCATGCGAATGAGCAACTCATGCAAATCCCTGTTAATGAACTCAGCCATATCAACGCCCCTTATTGCGCTGTTACCATAATCGGATAGTTTCATTCGCCATAATCTTATATTAGCGTTTACCACAATCTTATAGTAGCCTAGTTCAAAAGCATTATTTATAGAGCCGAAATCTCAGACCCTAAATAACAAAAGCCACCACAATGGGGGCTGTCCCCATTGTGGTGGCTTGCAGGCGAGTTAACTTGTTCGACTATCGTACGCCAGCCATGTCCGAGCCTAGAGCGTGGCAAGGCGCTTGGACTCGTGCGCGGCGAGCGCAATGGAGATGATGCCGGTAATGGCGTCGGCCACCACCAGGGCGATCCACACGCCCTCAACACCCATCATGTTGCCGAGGAGGTACATAAGCGGCACTGAGCAGATCACATAGCGAAGCAGGCCGGTAAACGTGGCGACACCAACCTTCTCGACCGCCTGGAAATATATCGACATGGTCATGGCAAGATAGCCCAGGGCAACAGCCAGGATGACGGTACGCGTGGCGTTGGCGGCAACCTCAACGAGCGCAGGATCGCTGCCGGCAAAGAAGGCGCACACCGGAGTGGCGGCAAGCCAGAGCGCGACGGTGACCAGCGCCAGCGTCACAACCTGGTACTTAAGCGTGCAAGAGAGCGTCTCCTTAAGGCGCGCCCAAGCCTTTGCGCCGGCGTTGAAGGCAGCGATGGGCTGCAGGCCATAGGAGAAGCACTGGGCAACCATCATGGTGATGTAGAGGATGTAGCCGTTGATCACGCCAAAGGCTGCGATGTAGAGCGAGCCCATGTCGCCGCCGAGCGAGCCCAAAAGCGAGTTGGCAACGGTGTTAAAGATAAAGGTCGCGCCCTGGACCAGGAAGAACGGGAAGCCGATCTTGAGGATCTGGCCGCAGACGGCGAGGTCGAGCTTAAGGTCGGCCAGGCTAATCTGGAGCTGGGACTTTTTGCCCCCGATGAACCAGAAGATACCGATGGCCCAGATACCGATGGAAAGCCCGTAGTACACGCCGGCGCCCATAACGCCAAACTTGAGCACAAACGTAGAAAGCGCGAGCCAGCAGATGGCAACGATGGCTGAAACGGTCATGAGGTTGGCCTGGACCTGAACCTTCTCGTCCACACGCATCACAGCGGTGACCATCTGGCCAATGACCGTGAGCGGCAGCAGCACGGCGAAGGTGCGCACGCCGGCAACGGTATCGGCCATGATGTCGGGCGTGGCGCCAAAGAATGCGCAGATGGGCTCGGTAAACACGGCCATCACCACAGCAAGCAGCACACTCACAATCGTGGTGAGCCAAAAGCCCTGGCTAAAAGCCTTGCTTGCGCCCTTAATGTCGCCGGCACCCAAAAGGTTGCCCACCACGGCGGGCACGCCGGTGCCAAACAGGTTGCCAAAGGCCAGGTTGATGTACTCGACCGACATGATGATCGAGACGCAGGCCAGGCCGTGGGCACCCAGGCCCCAACCCATCACGAGGCCCTCGAGGACCACCATGATGATCTGGGCGAGCATGCCCTGGCCGGTGACGATGGTGTACTTACGCACCAGACCGGGAATCGGTTGGGAGGCGAGCTCGCGCTCCTCCTCCACGGCAGCGGTTACTTCTTCTGCCATTGTTCTCCCCTTTCCTTGAGAGAGTAGTGCTGAATGGATGTCAGGCGGCTGACAACTGGCGCCAAACCGCCCAACCAAACGATGGCGCTAGGCCTCAAAGACCACCTTGCCGGCGATCATCGTAAGGGCCGCGGTAGCCTCGAGCACCTCTGCCGGCTCGCAGGTAAAGAGATTGCGGTCGAGTACGCAAATGTCGGCTTGCTTGCCGCAGGCGAGTGTGCCGATGCGGTCCTCAGCATGCATAGCGTAGGCGCTGCCGTAGGTGTATGCGCGCAGGGCCTCGGCCATAGTGATTCGCTCCTCGGGGAACCAACCCTCAGGATTAGATCCATCCTCGAGCATGCGGTAGACCGCTCCATAGACTTCCTCCATAGGCTCAAGCCCCACGACCGGGAAGTCGGAGCCCAGATGCACGCAGGCACCGCTCGCGAGCAGGCTATGAATTGGCCACGAGAGCGCCGCGCGCTCGGGACCAACGGCGTCGTCCTTTGCCAAGTCTGCCATATCAAGCAGCATATGCCACGGCTGCATGGCCGGACAGACGCCGAGCTCCGCATAGCGCGGCAAATCCTCAGGTTGAACAGTCTCGTTGTGCTCCATGGAGTGACGACAGCCCATAAGACCGTAACGCTTCTCGCCCTCCTCGAAGCAGTCCAGGATAAAGCGTACGGAACGATCGCCTATGGCATGGATGCGCGTGTCGACACCCCACTCAAGCGCTTTAAGGATGGCTTTGCGCACACGCTCAGGTTCCTCAGCCGGCTCGCCACAGGTCTCGGGAGCATTAGCATAGGGCTCGAGCATCCAAGCAGTATGATCGGAACACACACCGTCAATGAACTGCTTAAAGCCATGCCACTCGACTTGCGTGCCCGGGAAGTCGTATTTCGCCCGAATCTCCTCGAGCGTCATGGCCTCGTTCTCAAAAAGGTCTGTGTACATGAACACGCGCAACGGAAGTTCGCCCTTGCGGTTAAGCTCCGCGAGGAATTTATAGGGGTTATCCATGCTCACAAAAGTGGGGTTTACCATGCCGACTGTCGTAATACCGAGAGCGTTGGCACGATGCGCGGTCTTGGCAAAGGAAGCACTAGCCACCTCGGGGGCAGGATTGTATACCTCATCCAAGAAAAGGGATCCCGCGTTGTTCGAGAAGACCCCAGTGGGGTTGCCAGCTTCATCCCTAAGAATCTTGCCGCCTGATGGGTCTGGCGTTTCAGCAGTAATGTCGATTTTCTCGATTGCGCAGGTGTTGGCACTAAACGTGTGCACGTCAACCTGCTGCAAAAAGACCGGACGGTCCGAAATGTACTCATCGATCATCGCGGCTGTGGGCATCTCGGGAACATCCCATTGGAACTGGATGATCTGACAGCCAACGATCCACTCGTTATCGGGATGTGTGTCGGCAAAGGCCTTGACGCGCTCTATCGCCTGCTTAAAGCTCGTGCAGTCGATCAAATTGACGGCAAAATCAGGATCAGTCATAAACGCACCCTGCGCAAAGTGGGTGTGCGAGTCGATGATGCCTGGCATGACGAGTTTGTCGCCATAGTCGCGGACCTCGGTATCGGGGCCGATAAAGGGAGCTAGATGCGCATCGTCGCCGCAGGCAACGATTCTTTCGCCCCGCACGGCAACGCCGCCCTTAAACGGCTCGAGCCCATCGCCGGTAAAGACGGCGTTGCTCTTGATAACTACATCAGCCTTGTCCATGTGAGCCTCCTCAGGCATCTTTGGTTGCAACGCGGACGCACCGCCCGCGTGGGCACTCGGTTGGGAGCGTAGCGCTCCCGCATCGGCGCGTGCCTACAAGCCGTGCTCGGACGTCTGTCCCACGTCCGCGGCTTCGCGCTACACCCATTGATACACAGGGGCAAATCCGTGCCAAGGCCAGGGACCGCAAACGGTCAGTTTAAGCAGGTTTACAAGCTTTACCTGCAGGTTTATTGTCTGAGATTATTACCGCGTCATTACGCCCAACGGAGTGCCCGCCCACACGGCAAGACCCGCATGCAAGGAAGAATAGGACTAGGAACGCCAAAAGGTATCTATAAGGTCATCTCGGTTGGAGACGCCGCTTTTAACGTAGATGCGATGCAGGTGTGCCTTGACCGTGCCAGGGCTGATGACCAACTCGCTGGCGATGTTTTGGGCGTCGTTGCCCTTCAGCACCAGCGTGAGCACCTCCTGCTCGCGCCGTGACAGCTTATGGGCGTCGGCATAGATCACCACGCGTGATGCCAAGTCGTCCTCAGAGCTTGCGCTCTGGGCCGCCACGTCCTCATCGGCACGCGGATGACGGGCATACACACGCAGGATATGGCTAAACTGGCAAAAAAGCTGGGCCGCGCATACCACGAGCAGCACGTTTTCGGAGATGTTGCGCTCGGACAGATACCATAAAAAGAGACTGATGACGGGGTTTTGAAAGTCGGGGCGGCAGAACAAGATCATGTAGGTGTCCTCGGCGATTACGCAAAACGCAAGAACGAGTGCCCCCTTCCAAAAGAGCTTTGAGCGGTCGAGGTCCAGCTTCTCAACACGAGTGGCTCTGTACCGGTAATGCCAGGCGGCATAGGCAAGACATCCCACATTGCCCAGGTCACGCGTGAGCCAAAAGAGATACTGCTGCATCTCTCCGGCAGCACCGCTGCGAGGCACCAGCAGCAATTGCAAGATTAAAAACGGCACGATAGCAAGTCCGAGCATGCGCGACGTCGGCCTTTTGCGCAAGCGCGCAAACATCCATAGCACCACGCAGGCATAGATGGCAATACCGAGCACGCAGCGCAGCAAGGGGTGCTGCAGCGGCTCGCTAAAGGTAACGGCGTAGTCGTATTTGAGCCGATTGTACTCGTCAAAAAAGATGACCGACATATCGAGCATATAGAGCAAAAAACCCGCCGCGGCCACCAGGCTGTCGCGACGGCGCGTCATGAGCCAAACCACCAATGCCACGGCACTGGTCACCAGAGCCACACCCATGATAATCGTGGTGTAGATATAGAACGCGAAACTCATGCCCGCCTCCCCTGTCTAGATGCTGTGAGGATGTTGACAGATTCTTTGCCGCAAGATTAGACTCACCGATTAAACGTACTGTATCGTTTAGATAAACAAGCTGTGTCTCACCGATGAAAGGAGATGCCATGACACCGATCGCTCCGCTCAAGATGCTCGTCGCGCCCGCCGCCAAGGCCATCACCCGACTCGGTTCTTCCATGACCTACGACGATGTCCCCTGCGCCGTTGAGGCGCGTTCGGACAGCTGCCCCTACCTGGGCCACGTCCCCTACTTTGCACCCAAGCTCGCATCTGCTCCCGAGCAGCGTGAGCAGTAATCCAAGATGCATCAAGCGCCGCGCAACTCGCGGCGCTACTGTTTTAGTGCAAAGTAATCTGACCCCTTTGCACCAACGCCGGGATTGTCGATACTGCGGCCGCGGCGCGATATGAGGCGCGAAACCTCGCCCAGCAACACGCCGATCACCACACCCATGAGGATCGGCAACTTTGACATCTCGGCGGGCGAGCTGTTAAGCGGCACGGTTGTCGCAACAATCGAAAGCACGAGCTCTACCACCGGCACCGCAAGCGCTACCGCAAGCACCTTGCCCTCGAAGGGCGCGCGGAATACACGTAGGCGGTCGTCGTATTTACGCAGGCGCCAAAACGCCGGGAACATCGGGATATAGCTCATGAGCAGAAAGACGACGTTCATCGAGAAGAAGACCCAAAAGACGTCGGAACCTTCGCCCAGCGGAATCTGAAGCAGCAGCACCAAGCTGGCAAAACAACCGTTAATGAGTGCTGAGCCGTTGGGCATGCCGGTCTTCTTGGACACCAGCGCAAAGGGGCGCGGCATGTTGCCGTGGCGCGCGGCATAGCTCGCCACGTTGTTGACGCCAAAACTCCAGCAGATCATGTTGGCGAACAGCGTTACCAAGAATGCCACGCCCACGACCATTGTCAGCGGGTGGCTGCGCCCCACCATGGCGGCAACCGCGTCCACAATGCCCGAATCGAGTGAAAGCTGCTCGGTGGGAACCGCGGCTCCAATACCGATGCCACAGATAATGTAGATCGCCGCGATGGCAACGCCACCGGCGATAACCGCCTTGGGTATATCGCGCGACGGGTTCTTCATCGTGCTGGCAAAGGTCGCTACCACTTCGAAGCCCATAAAGTTAAACAGGATGATCGATAGGTATGTCAATGAATTGGTGTCGCCCAGATCTGGAATGAAAGTCTTGAGCGACATGTCGTTGGCAAAGCCGTAATTGCAGGCAAACCAGATGCCAACGATTCCTACCACAGCGGTAATGACCACCTTGATGACGGCGCCGCCGTCCATGACCCAATCGGCCTCCGCAACCGGCTGCATCGCCATGACGGTGACACCCCACACAAAGGCAAGCTCGATGGCAATTCGGACCCCAAGCGAAAATTCGATGCCCCATACCGCATTGATGACACTGGGAAACATGCAGGCAATACTTGCCACCCACAGTGGAAAGTTGACCCAATAGCACCAGGAGCAGCGGGCGCCCCAACAGTCGCCCAAGCCCAGGCGAACCCAATCGTACAGGCCGCCCTCGGAATCGAACGCCGTGCCGAGCTCGGCCACCACCAGGCCATAGGGAAGCAAAAACGTAATGATGAGGAAGATCCACCAGAAGAACTGCACGTTACCCATGGCAGATGCCGGAGCGGCCGCCTCGATGGTAAAGACAACGCAGATAACCGAGAGGATGACCTCGAACAGGGAGAACTTTTTACCTGCCATGGCACGCTTCCCCTACAGCAAAAAGGATGGCATCTGTACCGAAGGCGCAGCCCAAGGTAGGGTTGCAGGCCGCGTCACCGGTGCAGGTGCCATCCCAAAGAGAAGAGAGGATGCAATTGTTGGACCAACGCTCGCGGAACAGGCGCGTGTAGATAACGATACGCTGGTACATAGATACTCCGATCAAAACGGTCGCGCTCGCAACCGGAAACTATCAGCAATTGAAGACGCGTCTGACCTGGGAAATTCAAGCGAACAATTGGCCTAACCCGCAATAAATCCCAGATCAGACGCGTACTCAATCAAAGAGGCGGGCACTCCGAAGTGGAGGCAACGGAGTGCCCAAAGAAAAACCCAGCCGACCAAGACATCGAATAAACCGACCATCAATGCCCCGAGATGGTCACGGTGCGATTCACCGACTGTCCGATTGATCGGCTGGGTTTTCGAGGTGCCCCAGGTCGCCGCGAAAGAGGAGCGAAGCGTACTTTGGTACGCGAGCGACGGTTTGAGCGGCGAGATGGGGTGCCTCGGAAAGTCAGACGATTAAGCGGACGGCTCCTGCTGCGTAATGCAGTGGATATTGCCGCCGCCGAAGACGACCTGCTCGGACTGGACGCCGACGCACTTGTAGACGCCCTCGCCCCAGACCTCGTCGTAGATCTTCTGGAGCGTGTCGACGGCCAGCTGGTCGTTCTCGTCGCCGTACTGCGGGACGATAACGCCGTGGTTGGTCACGAGGTAGTTCATGTAGGAGGCGATCAGCGGCTCGTCGGGGACGCGAGGCTCGGCGTTCTCGTCGGCGTCGATGGTGTCGCAGGAGGCCTGGTCCATGAACAGCGGGTTCACGGGCATGCAGAGCTTGTAGACCTTCATCTTGCGGCCCTTAGCGTCAACGGCGTTGGAGAGGGTCTCGTAGGCAGCGTGGCACTGCTCGTAGAACGGATACTCGGGATCGTCGGTCCAGATGCAGGCCATGACGCCCGGAGCGATGAACGTGGCGACGTCATCGATGTGGCCGTTGGTCTCCTCGGGGTCGATGCCCTCCTTGACCCAGATGACCTTCTCGACACCCAGGTAATCCTTGAGGTGCTCGTCCATATAGGCGCGAAGCTCCTCGCTCCAGGGCTCAAACTTCTTGTGGAACTTGGGCCAGATGGACTCGGGATCCTCTTCCTCCTCCAGAACCGCAGAGCAGGTGCGGCCCGGGGAAAGCAGGCACTGGTCGGTCACGACAAGGGTGCCCTCGCCGTCGACGGTGATGGAGCCGCCCTCGAGGATCATGTCATCGGGACGATAGCGACGGCAGCCGGAGAGCTCAGCCATCTTAAGGGCGATCTGCTCGTCCTTGTCCCACGGGAAATAGAGGCCATCCACAAGGCCACCGTAAGCGTTGAAGTGCCAGTGGTTGGCGCGCTTCTCGCCCTTGCCGTTGATGACGTAGGTGGCGGCGGTGTCGCGGAACCAGGCGTCGTCGGTGGTCATCTCGATGACGGTGACGTTCTCGTCCTCCTCGAAGACGGCCTTGCAGTTGGCATAGTCGACCTGGTTGGCGCACATGGTAACCGGGGTGAACTCGGCGATGGCGCGGGCGATGGCGGCATACTGCTTCTGAGCCGGCTTGGCGCCGTGGGCCCAGGTGTCGGTGCGGTGGGGCCAACCCATCCACACGCGATCCTGCGGGGCGAACTCAGCGGGCATAAAGAAGCCGTCGGCCTTGGGGGTGGACTCGGACTCGGTGATCGTACGCATAAGATTTCCTCCAAATCGAACGATCGCTTGCTGCGGGCGGGTTACCCGCAGCCTAAAACCAAGAGATGGTAGGCGCCCGTTCCCCGGCAAAGGTCGGGGCGCCCGGCGCCGGTTTTCACGGAGTCGCACCGGCAAGCGACGACGTAACCAAGTGCGCGGAGACAAAACGCACGAAGGATACGGAAGAGAGATTGGGGTGGGCGGTGGTTACCGGAGCTATCGCTCACACCCACCCCGGGGAATGGTTAGCAAACCTGTCGCTTGGGCACGTCTCCGAAGAGGCTAGAGTGCCCGGAGTCGGGAGCGACAAGCCCGACGAAGCGCACGTTGGTACGCGAGGAGGGTTGGAGCCCCAGAACCGGGTGCTCTAGTTCTCCTCGGCCTCGGCGGCCTCCTCAGCGAGACGCTGAGCTGCCAGCTCGGGAGTGAGGCCCTTGTACTCGGTCTCGCGGCCCTTGGCGCTGACGACGCGGACAACCTCGCCGATGAGCAGAAGCACGATGAAGATAACGATCATCGGGAGCTTGTCGCCAATTTCAGCGGCAGAGAGCGGCACCAGCGTTGCAACGATGGCCAGGATCAGCTCGATGCAAGGGATGGCCAGCATGACCTTCATCATGGCGCCCTTAAACGGGAACGTGAAGATACGCTCGCGGTTGGGGTCGTTCTTGCGAAGGTTGAGGAACGCCGGGAACATCGGGATGTAGGTCAGCAGCAGGAAGACGACGGAGGTGCCGAAGAGCATCCAGAAGACACCGTTGGAGATGGCGTCGATGGGCACGAGCTGCAGGCACAGCACCAGGGAGGCAACGATGGCGTTGACCAGGTTGGCGCCGTTGGGCATGTCGTCATCCGAGATCATCGAGGCGAAGACCTTGGGCATGTTGCCGTGCTCGGCAGCGTAGCGGGCGACGGAGTTGACGCCGAAGGACCAGGCGGCCATGTTGGCGAACAGGGTGATCAGGAAGGCGATGCAGATGACCTTGAAGATCATGGAGTCGCCCACCATGGTCTGGACTGCGACAATCATGCCATAGTCGGGGTCGATGGAATCGGCCGGCACAGCAGCGCCGATGCCAAAGCCAGCGAACAGGTAGATCACGGCGATGGACAGGCCACCGACGATGATAGCCTTGGGGATATCGCGAGCGGGATCGGCCATGTCGTCGGTCATGGTGCAGATGACCTCGAAGCCCATGAAGTTAAAGATGATGATCGACAGGTAGCCGAGAGCGTTGGTGTTGGTGAGCTCGGGCAGGAAGGTGGCAGCGGACATGTCGTTCGCAAAACCGTTCTCCATGGCATACCAAATGCCCAAAGCGCCAACGATAACGGCGACGGCGACCTTGATGATGGCGCCACCGTTAAGGACCCACTCGGAGTCGGCCGCCTTGGAGCGGCCCATGAGGTAGACGATCCACACAAAGGCAAGATCGATACCCATCTTGGCGATCAAGTTGAACTCGACGCCAAAGACCATGCCCAAAATGTCGGGGAACATCGTAGCCAGCGAGGCGATCCACAGCGGGTAGTTGACCCAGTAGTAGTACGAGATGCGGGCGCCCCATTTGTCGCCCAGGCCATCGCGTACCCAGTCGTAAATGCCGCCCTCGCCGTCATAGGTGGTACCGAGCTCGGCGACAACCATGCCGTAGGGAAGCAGGAAGGTCAGGATCAGGAAGATCCACCAGAAGAACTGCTGGTTGCCAATGGCAGCAGCAGGAGCGGCGGCCTCGCAAACGAAGACGACGCAGATGATGGTCGAAATGACCGTCAAGAAGGAAAGCTTTTTCTTTCCGTCGCTCATGATGAGCTCCTTCGCTCAGTCTTGGACAGATCCGAGGCCCTAAGGTATTAAGGCAATTGCTTGGGCCTCGGTGAGCGGGCGACAGGAGACGAGCATCCGCCACCCGCAAACGTGCTTTTAGAAGCCTTGAGGCTTAGAGCTGCTCGAGAGCCTCGAGAGCGGCGTGGAGCTCAGCCTTGGCGGAGTACTCGACACCCTCGTCGTTGAGCGGGGTGCGCTTGCCCAGGGCGGCAAGGAGAGCACGGATGGAGTGCTTGCGGTTCTCGGCCTCGACCCAGCACAGGGAGCGCTCGGGATCGTCCATGACCTCGTCGACGACCTCCTCGTTGCGGGTGGCCGGCAGGCAGTGCATAAACTTGGAGTTGGGGCCGGCGAAGTTCATCATGTCCATGGTGACCTGATACTTGGGATAGAACACGTCCATGTAGTTCTCGCCCGAGACCTCCTCGTCGTACAGGCCATACCACACGTCGGTGTAGATGAAGTCGGCGCCCTTGATGCACTCGATGTCGTCGGAGATGACGACAGAGCCGCCGGAGACCTTGCAGTTCTCCTCGGCGATGGCCATCATCTGCTTGCCGAACTCGGCGCGCTCCTCGACGGTGCCAACGTGCAGGCCGCCGTCGGGGATCTGGTGGCCCTTAGGTCCAAACTGGACGAACTTCATGCCGACCTTGGAGGCGATGAACATGAGGGAGACGCAGACCTGGGTGGCGTCGCCGATGAAGGCCAGGGTGCAGTCCTCGATATTCTTGCCCTCGGGGAGGTTCTCGAGCATGGTCATGAGGTCGCCCATCTCCTGCGTGGGGTGGTTGAACTCGGACATGCCGTTGATGACGGGCACAGCAGAACCCTCGGCGAGGCCGACGACGTCCTTGTGACGGTCAACGCGAGCCATCATGATGTCGAGCAGCGAGCCCATAACGCGAGCGGTGTCGCCCAGGGACTCGTGACCGCCGAGCTGGATGGTGCCAGGGCCATAGAACTGAGCATGACCGCCGAGGTCGGTCATAGCGGTCTCGAAGGAAAGACGAGTGCGGGTGGAGACCTGCTGGAAGATCATGCCAAGGCTCTTGTTGCGGAGCAGGTGCGGATAATAACCGTCAACCTTGATGGCCTTCTTCATTGCCAAGCCAAGATCCTCGATAGCCAGGATCTGCTCTTTGGTGAAGTCGTTGGTGTCGATGAAATCCTTAGGCAGTGCCATGTCGATTTCCTTTCCGCCGGTCTTGCCGACTATTACTATGAGGCGCTCGAACATCACGCCTCGTGTTGACAAGACCATCATTCACCCGTATGCAATTTTTACCTAGTTTATTCGGGATTAAAGACCGTTCACGGAGTTACACCCCCTCTAAACCAATATAAACCCGCAGGTCAAGAGTTTACAGGGGGTTTACCATCTAGAACCGCGAACGGTATACGGCTATGCTGTATCTCGGCGCCTAATCCGCAATGAAACGAAGGGTTGAGACGTCTATATCCCACAAGGTATACAGGGCTCGGCCATAGAATAAATGAGATGGGACGGTGACAGATGAACACCCTGATGTTCTTCTATACCCTAGCGATACTCGTGATCTGTATTGTGACGGCTGTGCTCTCGCTTGCCGCCTATGCCTCATCTCGTCGACGCTTCTTTATCTATGGCAGCGGCGCATTTATCTGCTATGCCATCGAGATGACCGAGATTTTCTTTTTTGAATACACGCTGCAAAACCAGAGTTTTCCGGCCAGCGACTATTACTCAATTACCATGCCTGTGTTGCGGACCTTTGTGGCGACCGCTTCGCAGGCTTTTATTTGGCTCATTGCCATGGATTTGCTCGACAAGCATTCAAAAAAGCAGTTTGTCATTCCCGTCGCAACGTTCTTGCTGAGCGAGCTGCTGATTATCGTCGCTGTCCCCTACGGCCCCATTCATCAATGGCTCTACTACACGATGCGTCAGGTATTCCTTGTTTTCGTGGGGCTATATATCTTTTGGACGGCACGCAAGAGCACACAAGTCGAACTGAAGGCACGCGTTAACAACCAACGAAAGCACCTGATTATCGGCGCTATTCTGGTCGGTTGCATCGTTGCCGAGGATTTCTACAACATTCTGATTGTCCCCATGAGTCTGGCGCCCTCTTGGCTGCAACTATATCTGTCCGAGCGCAACTTTAGCGAAAACGTCTTTGCCTGCTACTTTGCGATTCTGCTGATCATCTACTCCTACCACGTGCTTTCGATTCGCATGCAGGAGGCACCCGAGGAAAAGAACGTCAGCGATCTTGATCGACACATCGAAGAGCAGATGCCCTTCTATCGCAACGCCTACAAGCTCTCCAACCGTGAGACCGAAGTTATGCGTCTGGTCGTACTGGGCAAATCGAACCAAGAGATCGCTGACGAGCTATTCCTTGCCGTGGGCACCGTCAAGACCCACATCCACAACATCCTGGTCAAAACCGAGCAGCAAAACCGCACGACCCTGATCCTCCACTTTTGGAAACGATAACCTATCAAAAAGGGGCAGGTTTATTTTGGCAGGTTTTATCTGGGCAAACGTCAACAGCCGTAGGAGAGCTGCTTTCCCTCGCGGCGATCTTCTAACAGAAAAAACTGAGTGAGTAGGCTTTTTGCAGGAGGCGAAGCACGACCAAATGCGCCACAGTTCTGACCTGCGGTTTTGTTGGGCGCTACCCGCAATGTGCTCGACAGATCCAAAAAAGTCTACTCACTTGGCCTTGAGACTCATCAGTCAGACAAAAAACGCCGCGAAGGGAGCTGAACTCCCTTCGCGGCGGTTATTCGCTCTGATTTTGCGACGGTTTTGCCCGCTTGTTACTCGCTGTAGCGGGTGGCGATGGCAGCTTGTACCATGCCGGCGCTCATGAGGTACGTTACCAGGAAGTAGCCACCATAGGCCGCCAGGAAAATCGCGCAGGTGAGGCCCACGGTGCCGGCGATGCTCATATCGCCGAATACGCTCACCAGCTCGATGATCACCTTGAGCGCCACAAAGGAGTGCGCCAAGCCCACTGCCAGCGGGAACAGGAAGAATACCGCTTGCTGCGCCATCACCGAATGACGAATCTGGCGGTCGTCACAGCCGATCTGTGCCAGCACACGATAGCTGCGGCTGCCGTCGGCCACATTGGAGAGCTGCTGGATCGATAGGATTGCCGCGCACGCAACGACCAGTACAAAGCCAATGTAGATGGCCAGATAGCTAATCATGCCGTTCATCTGCGCTGCTTGCGTGTACATCTCGGAACGCGTGATGAAGACTCCCCACGACCCCGGCTCCTTGCCGTCAACGAGCAGATTATCGAGCAAGGTGTATTTAATGCTCTCGTCTGCCTCGGTCGTATCCATACCCTGTTTGTAATTAACGAGCAGATTACTGGAATACGGCTGCAGATTAAGCTGGGACAGCAGCTCATCGGCTACGACCACGGTACCGGGATTGCTGCCCATCGCCGAGTTGGCGATGGCCGCCGTGTCCTCGTCCGACTTATCGGTTGCGGGCTTGAGCGTATGCCCGCCCAAGGTAAGGGCATGGCCGCCAGCCATATACTTGGTGTACAGGTCGCCCAGCTCACCGCCCATATCACACGTGAGCAGATACTGGTCGCGGCCAATGCTCACCGGCTCCTCGCCCATCATCTGGCGCAGTTTGTTGTACTGGCTCGCCGGCGTCACATACAGACCCATCGCATCGGCGTTGCTTCCCTCGAGCGCCTTGGGAAGCTTTTCGCCCATGGCCTTGCACATCTCACCCGCCACCACCGAGGGGCCCGAGCCGCCAAGCGGGTAACTCAGATACGAATCGATCTGCACATGCTCACCGGCAACATCGGCGATATTGACCTTCTTGCCGGTCTCGTCGTTGTTGTCCGCCGACTTGCCCTTAATACCGTCTGCAACGTTATCGGGATCTTTACGATCGCCATGCCATGCAGCGTACAAATCGACCGTTGCATCGGCCAGCACCATGCGATCGGCCTCAGACGGATTGACATACTCCTTGTAGTAGTCGAGCGTTTCGGGCGTGTAATAGACATACGTCTGAGACACGTCAACAGGGTTATAGCGCTCCAGGTTTTCGTTCATCACGTTGGCAATCGACATACCGCAGGTCACCGAGGTAATGGCCAAAAACAGAATCATCGCGATGACGCCCATCGAAAAGCACACCGTGTTGACCTTGGCCGCAAGCTGGCGCACGGTAAACATGTTGAGGCCGCGCCAGTACACGCCGCGCAGGCTCTGCAGCAGCTTGATGAGCATGCCCGAGAGTCCCCAGAACAGCGCAAAGGTACCCACTGTAACCATAGCGGTCGTAATGCCAAACTGGCTCATGGCCTCTTGCGGCTTGCTGTCCGTCGCGGTTAGCGGGAACCCATCACGTAGCAGACGGTAATAGGCCACGCCCACAAGCGCCACGCCCACGGCAAAGATGGCAATCGCGATCCAGGGGTTGCGCGTCTTGATGCTCTCGTTGCGACGCTCGGCACCCATGAGCTCAATGAGCCTGGTGCGACGCACGGCGCGAAGGTTCAGCAGTAGCGTGAGCACAATCATTACGAGCATGCAGGCAAGGGTCAGGTTGAACGCATGCACCGAGAAAAAGAAGTGGAAATTGGCGATCTGCGTCTTAAAGAGCGAGGCCGTAAAGAACGTCATGAGCTGGGAGAGCCCCACGCCCAGCACAATGCCGGCGACAAAGGCCACGACCGATACTATCACGGTCTCGAGCGCCATGATCGTGGCGACGCGCCCGCGCCCCATGCCGAGCACCTGGTACAGGCCAAACTCCTTCTTGCGGCGTTTCATGATGAAGTTATTGGCATACACCATCAAAAAGGCCATGACACCGGCCAAAAAGTACGTCAGGTAGCCGAGCATGCTGCCCATAACCTGCGCCAAGCCCTTTTCATCGATTCCGGCGATGTCAACCTGCATCGAGATGGTGTTAAAGGCATAGAAGACCGTGACGCCCAGGGTGAGCGTCAAAAGGTAGACGAGGTAGTCGCGGCCGGCACGGCGAACGTTGCCCCAAGCGAGTTTACAGAGCATCGGAGCCCTCACCGCCCATCATGGCAACGACCTCCATAATGCGGTCGAAAAACTCTCGGCGGTCGGTGTCGCCGCGGCGCAGCTCGGTGAAGATCTTGCCGTCGCGAATGAACAGCACACGGCTCGTGTAGCTGGCGGCAAAGCTGTCGTGCGTGACCATGAGCACCGTGGCGCGTAGGCGGCGGTTAAGGGCCTCCAGGCTCTCGAGCAGCAGGCGGGCGCTCTTGGAATCGAGGGCGCCGGTGGGCTCGTCGGCCATGATCATGGTGGGGTCGGTGACGAGCGCGCGAGCCGCGGCAACGCGCTGCTGCTGACCGCCGGACATCTGGTAGGGATACTTGTCGAGCACCTGACTGATGGACAGGCGCGCTGCCACATCCTGCACGCGGGTCGAGATCTCTGCCGAGTTTGTGCGGGCGATGGTGAGCGGCAGGGCGATGTTCTCGCGCGCCGTGAGCGTATCGAGCAGGTTGGAATCCTGGAAGATAAAGCCGAGCTCCTCGCGGCGGAACTGCGAGAGCTTGGCCTGCTTCATGCGCGTAACGTCCTGCCCGTTGATGCGAATGGTGCCGCTCGTGGCGCTATCGATGGTCGACACGCAGTTGAGCAACGTCGACTTGCCCGAGCCCGAAGCGCCCATGATGCCAACGAATTCGCCGCGGTTGACGGTAAAGCTGACGTCGTTGAGCGCACGGGTCACGTTGCCCAGCGCTCCATATACCTTTTCGAGATGCGCGACCTCCAGTACCGGGGTCGCCATGTGCGTGGTTTGCATACCGAGTCCTTTCTTGCGATTAGTCTACGGCATCTATAGTCGCAAGAAGACGAGTCGGCTACCATCGATATGGCTTACGCTTGCCTTACCGTTGTGTAAGGTAGGGGTAGCTACCCTGTCACGTGTTGATGTTGAGAGAGGACTTCTGTTGAAGACTGTTCATGTTGCCGCTGGGATCATTCGCAAGGAAGGATCCGACGAGCTGCTTGCCGTGCAGCGCGGCTATGGCGACATGCAGGGACTTTGGGAGTTCCCCGGTGGCAAGCTCATGCGCGGCGAGACGCCCGAGGACGCCGTGCGCCGCGAGCTCATGGAAGAGCTGCAGGTGAAGGTCACCAACCTGCGTGACTTCTACACCGTTGAGTACGACTACCCCGATTTCCATCTCTCCATGGAGTGCTACTACTGCTCGCTCGCCGATGGATCCGATGAGCCTCAGAAGCACGACCGCCAGCTCGATATCCGCTGGATTCCGCGTACCTCGCTTGCCACGGTGGAATGGATGCCCGCCGACAAGGGGCTTATCGATGCTCTGATTGAATTAAAGGAAGAGCGGCTTGAGGCTAACGGCACCGAGGCCACCGCGGCAGACGAATCTGCTACCAAGCCCAAACGTAAACCTAAGCGCCGCAGCAAAAAGCGTCCCAAGCCCGGCCTGCTGGACGGCATCGACACCTCGGACCTTTCCGCCGACGAGCGAGAGCTCGTACGCCGTCGCGCCGCCATCAAAAAGTCCATGAAGGGCAACAAGCGCGCCAACACCAAACCCGAGCTGCTCGTTCGCCAGCGACTGCGCGCAGCGGGCCTTACGGGCTATCGCTTGGAATGGAAGGTTCCCGGCAAGCCCGACATCGCCTTCCCTGGCCGCAAGATCGCCATCTTCGTCAACGGTTGCTTTTGGCACCGCTGTCCCAAATGCAACCCTAGCCAGCCCAAGCGCAACGTTGAGTTTTGGGAAGCAAAGTTTCGCCGCAACGTCGAGCGCGACCGCGCTGCCGTGACAGCACTCACTCAAATGGGCTGGACACCCATAACCATCTGGGAATGCGAGCTCAAAAAAGACCGCATCGACGCCACGATGGAAAAGGTCATCGAGCAGGTGCGCGCCGCAGAGCCGCAGCGCTAGGAACGAGCCATCCACACGCCCCGCACAGGCGAGCCACATCCGCGCCATAAACCTTAGAAAGCCCTTAAGCCCAAAACCTTTCAAGAGTGTTACTCGATAGCTTTTACCTGCGGTTTCATCGTAACACCAAACCAGGTTAAGCCTTTCTTTAGCGCTTCTTTGCAGCAACCGCGGCATAATACTGCCAGCGCACGGGACCTAGCAGCACACCCCGTGCGCAATCTTTTGGTGGACATCGAGGAGGCCGCATAAGCATGCATTCTTCCAACGGCGCAGCACAGCAGCCATCCCTAAATCATGCAGACCTTTTCTCCTTCCCCCCGACACAGAGAAACGGCCTCCTCGACTCCCCCACCACAAAAGCCAAACGCTCAACCGACCAGAGCCACAACTTGCGAGCATCGTTCGAAAGGCTCCAAGCATCCCTAGACAAGGCGTTCCCCGAACAGGCAAGAGCAATCTAAGCCCATCGCGCTTTATACTGATGCCATGCGAAACATGGATCACATAGAATTGCACCGCGGAGGACGCGAGGAAGCGTTTCCCGAGACCGCCGAAGACTGGCCCTATATTGCCGAACGCGCAGAATTCGCTCGCTATCCGGGCAATTCCGTCCCCTGGCACTGGCATTCCGAAGTCGAGCTTTTCTACATGGAGCAGGGAGCGATTGACTATCGAACGCGCGCGGCTCATGAGCACGTACGCTTTGAGGAAGGGTCCGCCGGCTTTATCAACGGCGGCGTTTTGCACAGCACGCTGCAATCACCCAATTCGGCGCCAGCCATTCAAATGCTGCATATCTTTCAGCCGTCGATGCTCGGCGATCCCGCGGGACGTCTCCAAAAGCGCTACATCAATCCATTACTTCAATGTCGAGGCGTCGATGTGCTCAAATGGTCGCCCACCAACCCCGACGATATGCCCTTTATCGATTTGCTAAAGAGTTCCTTTAACCACGACCTTCAACGGCCGCAGAACGAGATGGCGCTTCGGAATAGCTTGTCAGAGCTCTGGATTCAGATTTACGCCAAGGCCGAACCGCTCTTTTCCTCCGACAACGCCTCTTGGATGACCAACCGCGACGTACAGTTCAAGGCAATCCTGGACTATATCCGCGCAAACTATGCAGCCACTATAGATGTGCCCCAGATAGCATCTGCAGCCGGCGTAAGCGAAAGAGAGTGTTACCGCATTATCGAAGCTTGCGCAGGAATGACCCCGGCGGCATATCTGCGCGCATACCGCGTAAACCGTGCTTGCGAACTTTTGGCACACACCACGCGAACGGTCCAGACAGTCGCGCGCCAATGCGGCTTTGCGACAGCAAGCCATCTTGGCCAGGTATTTAAAGAACAAATGGGATGCACTCCTTCGAGCTATCGAGCAGCGAGGCAGAATCTCGATAGTACCAGGCAGAAATCCCGCTAGCCCTTCTTCTGTCACTGCATCAAACTTGCAGGCAAACAATGGATAGGAGCTACTATATGAAGTACTTTGACTATATCGTGTTTGACGTTGATGGGACATTGGCAGATACAGAAGAAAGCGTGCTGTCATCGCTTGACCAGATTGTCCAAGAAGAAACCGGCAAAACGCTCCCCCGACACGAGCTTGAATTTGCCCTCGGCATACCCGGCAAGGATACCCTTGAGAAACTTGGGATCTACTCGCAGGCAACGTTGGATCGCTGGTGCCAAGTTGCCGCCAGCTTTAAAAGCACCATCAGCGTGTTTCCAGGTTTGCTTGAAGTCATCGCAACACTCGCCGATAGCGGCTGCAAACTTGGCATCGTCTCCTCACGTGCGCGCGACGAATACGCAGAAGAAATTGCACCCCTTGGCTTCGATAAGTATTTTGAGCACATCATCCTTGTCGAAGACACAACCGAACATAAACCCGCACCCGCTCCCATGCTCGAATATCTCCGGCGTACGGGCGCGAATCCTGGCAACGTCGTCTACGTTGGCGACACCGTCTACGACGAACAATGCGCAACTTCGGCAGGGGTCAGTTTTGCCCGAGCAGCATGGGGATCACACCAAGATATCCCAAACGCCACCTACAACCTCAAAACCCCCAACGACCTACTAACCCTAACAACCAAATGACCCACGCGTCCCACCCTTTCAGCCCCAACACCACAAGGGCGATTGAGCAGGACGGTTTGGGCGGGTCCCCGTACTTAGTTTCCAAAATCATTCCGCAGCGCGAAGGCTTCTTATTATTTTCCGCCCAACGCCACAAGGGCGACGACCTCGAGTAGGTCAACCTGGGAGGGACGAGGGCTTAGCTCCCCAATCTTTCCGCAGGGGGCAAAAAGCCTCGCCGCACGAAGTGCGCAGCGAGGCTTTTTGCATGCCCGAGGACGATTGGGGAACTAAGCCCTCGTCCCTCCCCGGGATATGTAGCGAGTCGGAGTACCCTTGCTGTTACTCTGCTTTGCCCACGGAGTTGAGGTTGGTCATGCGGATCTTAACCAGCTCGGTGATCTCACGCATACCCTCCTTGGCCGGCTTCTTGGGATCGAAGCAGGCAGGGTTCTCGGCCATGTAGGCCATGAAGCCCTTGGTGTAGGCCTGACGCAGCTCGGTGGCGTAGTTGACCTTGCAGATGCCGTTCTTCACGGCCTCGGCGACCTGCTCATCGGGCACACCGGAGGTGCCATGCAGAACCAGCGGTACGTCAACGGCGTCGCGGATGGCCTTGACCACGGACTGCTCGATGTGCGGATCGCTCGTGTACACACCGTGGCTGGTGCCAACGCCAATAGCGAGGGAGGTGCAGCCAGTGCGCTCGACGAACTCCTTAGCCTCGGCAGGATCGGTGTAGGGGCTCTCGCCCTCAACCGCGGGACCGTCGTCCTCCTTGCCGCCAACCTTACCGAGCTCGGCCTCGACGGGCACGCCCATGGCGCGGCCAGCGTCGGCGACGGACTTGGTCAGGGCGATGTTGTCCTCGAAGGACTCGTGCGAACCGTCGATCATGACAGAGGTGTAGCCCGTGCGGAAAGCCTGCATGCAGCGGTCATAGCCATCGCCGTGATCGAGGTGCAGAGCGACGGGCACGGAAGCGCGCTCGGCGGCAGCCTTGACCATACCGTAGAAGTAGTCCAGACCAGCGGTCTTGATGGTGCCCGGGGTGGTCTGCATGATGACGGGGGACTTGGTCTCCTCGGCAGCAGCCAGAACGGCCATAACAAACTCGAGGTTCTCGACGTTGAACGCGCCTACGGCGTAGTGGCCGGCCTGAGCGTCCTTGAGCATCTTTTCGGTGGTAACAAGTGCCATGAGCGTTTGCTCCTCTCCCTCGCCCGCATCTGGACATCGGGCGTAGTTGTTCACAAGGCGTTTTACCTTGCGTTTTGCTGCGCCCATTGTATGAAATTCAGCGGGTATGCATGTGCGAGATATTGTCATCGCGCGAGGTCCAACCTTCATTTTTGAAAAGTAAACGGAAGGGGTCGAACCCGAGCGCGCGTGTTCGAAATTGAGTTTCGAGCCTTGATCATCTTTCTTTTATAAAAAAAGTAAGTAATCGAAAGGCGTTTACTTACTTAAAAAGAAAATGAACGAAAATAGACTCAACACAATTCCTGCAAATTTCAGACGATGATGGAGCGAATATGACCCATGCAACAACCCGAGCTTTCGCCGATGAGCGTCGTTCCGCCATCATGGAGATGCTCGAGCATAGCGCCTCGGTGCAGGTAGCAGAAATCGCCCAGACCTTTGGCGTGTCCTCCGTTACCGCCCGCGCCGACCTAGATGCGCTCGCCGAGTCCGGCAAGCTGCGCCGCACGCATGGTGGCGCTGTGTCGCTCCAGAAGCGACTGACCGTATCCACCCAGGATCGCCGTATCAACGTCAATGTCGCCGCCAAGCAGGCCATCGCGCAAAGCGCCATCGAACTCGTCAGCGACGGTGACACCTTGCTTGTCGACTCGGGCACCACCGCGCTCGAATTTGTCCGCCTGCTCGACCAGCGCGACGGCATCACCGTCATCACGGCCGACATTACCATTGCCGATTACATCGACGAGAGCATGCCCTCGGTCGATGTCGTCATGCTGGGCGGAGCACTGCGCAAAGGTCATCGCTATCTGTACGGCCCACTCACTATGCAGGCGCTCCAAATGGTCCACGCCGATCTTGCCGTCATGTGCCCCGGCGCTTTTGTTCCCAGTTGCGGCTTTACGACCGACTTTCCGCAGATGGCCGAGACCAAAACGGCCATGATCGCCGCAGCTCGTCAAGGCGTTGCCCTCATGGACGCCAGTAAGGTCAACGGACGTGGCATGTACCGCTTTGCCGAGCTCGCCGACGTCGACACCATCGTGATGGACAGCGACCCCGATCACGCCGTCGCCACCTCAATCGCCGAGATCGTCGATAACGCCCGCCCAAATCTCCTCATCGCCGGCGCTTAAACAAAAACCACCACAACGGTCTCCTTTGTGGTGGAAACAAAAAACCGCCGCGTAGGTGAAGGAGATTCCCTGCGTGGCGGCTTGGGCGTGCGAAGTATCGCACGCCCCATGGCTGGACGACGGCTACAGAACGCCCTTGATACTGTCTAGGATATTTTCGGCATTCTGCGTGGCGTAATCCTCGGTGGTGATAACGCGAACGTTTTTGGCACCGGCTTCCTCAAAAGCCTCTTTGGCAAAGCCGACCTGCGGCCCCAGCAAAACGGCATCGGCATCACTGATATGATCGGCGGCAATGGAAATCGGCAATGCTTCAATCTCGATCTCGAGACCACGAGCCTCGGCGACGGCCTTAATCTTTGCGACCAGCAGGCTGGTGGTCACACCGGTGTTGCAGCAGACGAGAACCTTTTTCATAAGGAAACCCTGCCTTCCTCTTTAATCTTGTCCACAAGACAAAACGGCTATCAACTTGGAATACGAGCATAGCGACCGAGTCATACGCCTCGCTCGTCAATTCAAAATAACTACAGACTACACTCCACGCCTTTAAAAAAGGGAGCCGGAGGATGGCAGCCGGCTCCCCTTTTGTACCACGCGGAGATCAGAAGATCGCTATTTCTTCTGGACGTACTTGAGGCAGTCGAGCGTAACGGCGACGAGAATGATCAGGCCGGAGAACACAAACTGCAGGTTGGTATCAATACCCAGAATGGTCAGTGCATAGGTAAGAGCGGTGAAGATCAGCACACCAACGGTGACGCCGGAAATCTTGCCGATACCGCCGGTAAAGGAAACACCACCGACGACGCACGCGGCAATAGCGTCCATCTCCCAGCCCTGGCCGTAAGCAGCGGAGCCGGAACCGACCATGCGGATGCACTCGAGCCAAGAGCCGAAGCCATACAGGATGCCCGCGAGGATGAAAGCGCCGATAGAGACGGCGAAGACGTTGATGCCGGAGACGGAAGCAGCCTCGGGGTTGCCGCCAACGGCGAACATGTTCTTACCGAAGGTGGTCTTGTTCCAGATGAACCACACGACCACGATGGCAGCGACGGCCCACAGGATAATCGTCGGGAAGCCGCCGATGCGCGGGGTGACCATGGCGGGAATCAGAGGATTGATTGAGCCGAAGGAAACACCCTTAGTGGCATAGGTGACAAGACCAAAGATGATGAGCATGTTGGCCATCGTCGAGATGAACCAGTGCATCTTAAACTTAGCGGTAAAGAAGCCGGCGATGGCAGAGAACGCGGTGCACAGAACAACGCAGACGACAAGCGCCAGGATAATCTGGGCCACGAGAGGCATGGTCGAGAAGTCGAAGGCAATGCCAAAGACTGTGCCGGTGTTGGGACCGGCGTGCATGATGATGGTAGACGCCACCATGCTCATGCCGACCATACGACCAATCGACAGGTCGGTACCGGTCTGGAGAATCAGGCCGGCAACGCCGAGTGCCAGGAACATACGAGGCGAAGCCTGCTGGAAGATATTCAGCACGTTCTGAGCCGTGAGCAGCTGAGTGCCCTTAACGACCGGCGTAATGGCGCACAGGGCAATGAAAACCAGCGCGATGGCGATATACAGGCCGTTGTTGAGCAGGAACGTACGCGTATTGAACGTGTATTTGTAGTTCTCCCAGCGCTGGGCCATGTTCTCGGCAAAGGTAAACTTGCCAATGCGGAGCAGATCGATCAGGTGATACTGGTAGGCAAAGGCCTCGTGCTCGCGATCCTTGATCTGCTGCAGCTCCTGCTGGTAGGTCACCTTGGCGTCGAACTGCTTGTTCTTGTAGACGTACTTTTCTTCTTTAATCTCGGCCTGGTCGGTGACACCGGCAATACCAGTCTGGTGCTCCTTCTCGAGCTCGGCGAGATGCTTCTGATAGGCAGCCTTGGCGGCCTCGCGCTCGACGGCGCAACTGGCCTTAACGGGTGCGAGGTACTCAGCCTCATAGTGTGCCTTCAGATAGTTCTCGGCGTCGACAATAAGCTTGTCAATCTGGCCCTTGTTCTGGGCCTCGACCTTCTTAGCCTGCTCCATCTGAGCCTTAAAGCCATTGATAGCCTCATCGCGCTCCGCTTTGGTAAGCACGCGATCGCTCTTGGCGGCATCAATGTTACCCTGCAGCTCGACGACACGCGTGGTACCGTCGGCGCGCAGGGCGTCGACCTTCTTCTGAATCTCGTTTACATAGCTGTCGATCGGCTGGAGGAGCTTCGTCTCCTCATCGACCGACAGAATCTTACCGGATACGGTAGGCATGTGTTCCATCCCCTTCGTCTACAGATACTTGGCGCTCAAACGGAGCAGCTCTTCCTGGTTCGTCTCCTTGGTGTTGACGATGCCCGAAAGGTGCCCGTTCGACATGACGCCGATGCGGTTGGTGATGCCGAGAATCTCGGGCATCTCGGAGGAAACCACGATGACCGTAGTGCCCTTCTTAGCCATGTCGATGATGAGCTGGTAAATCTCGTACTTAGCGCCAACATCGATACCACGGGTGGGCTCGTCCATCAGGAACACCTGCGGATAGCGCTCAAGCCACTTACCAAAAATGACCTTTTGCTGGTTGCCGCCAGAGAGGCTTGAAATCAGATCATCGGGGCCCATGCACTTGGTATGCATGGTCTTAATCTCTTTGTTCGTCGCGCGAACCATCTTGTCGTTGGACAGCGCGGGACCGCTCTTGTACTGATCAAGGTTGGCGATGGTGGTGTTAAACGTCAGATCGCCCTTCAGGAACAGGCCGTTTGCCTTGCGCTCCTCGGTAATCAGAGCAAAACCGTGCTCCATAGCGTCGCGCGCCGAGGAGAAGTTCATCAGGCGGTCGCGGAAGTACACACGACCTGCAGCACGGGTGCGAATACCAAAGATCGTCTCGAGAAGCTCGGTACGGCCTGCGCCGACCAGTCCATACAGACCAAAGATTTCGCCCTTACGCACGTCAAAGGTAATGTCCACCAGGTGCGGATCGAACTTCGTGGACAGGTGCTGCACCGAAAGGACGTTGTCGCCGGGAATGTTATCCACGGGCGGGAAACGGTTGTCCAGCGAGCGGCCGACCATGGCGCTCACGAGCTCGTTCATGTTGGTGTCACTCGTGCGCTTGGTCATAACCAGATTACCGTCGCGCAGAACCGAGACGTCGTCGCAGATCTCGAAGATCTCGTCCATTTTGTGCGAGATGTAGATCAGAGCGATGCCCTGCTCCTTGAGCTTACGCATCATCTCGAACAGCTTATCGACCTCTTGCGCCATCAGTGAACTTGTAGGCTCGTCCAAAACGATAACCTTGGCGTTATAGGACATAGCCTTGGCGATCTCGACCATCTGGCGCTGAGATACGCTCATGTTTTTCATGGGCTGGGTCAGGTTGACGGTCATGCCCAAGCGACGGAACAGATCCGAAGCTTCTTTGCGCATGCGCGCCTCGTCGATCACGCCGCCCTTAACCGGATAGCGGCCCAAAAACAAGTTATCGACCACATTGCGCTCGAGGCACTGGTTGAGCTCCTGGTGGACCATGGCGATGCCGTTTTCGAGAGCATCCTTAGGACCGGAGAAACTCACCTCCTTGCCATCGAGGAAAATCGAACCCTCGTCCTTTTGATAAGTGCCGAACAGGCATTTCATCATCGTGGACTTGCCTGCGCCGTTCTCACCCATCAGGCCCATGACGGTGCCACGGCGGACGTCGAGGTCGATGTGGTCGAGCACTCGGTTACGCCCGAACGTCTTGCTCATCCCTCGAATCGACAGGACGATGTCGTCTTGCTTGTCTGACATGTATTCACCCCTCGTTTCCCTCGATGTCCTCCCTGTGCAACCTTATTTGCGCAGCTACGATAGGGAGAACGTCCTGATATGAGACCATTACGAAATGTTTACGTACTCATGGTCTCTGAAAAGCAAGGGGGAGCAGTCTCCTGATCCCCCTTGCCAACATGCCTACATGCTCTCGCGAGCAATCGTTGGCCTACTGGCCAAGAATCGACGTGTAGGAAGCGCCGTTGTCGGTCTTCACCATGTTGATGGCAAAGGCATCAAAGTCAGCCGGGTTGCCAAGCTTGTTGGTAATGGAGGACTCGTTCTGGCCGTCGCCCTGGACAACTTCGAGATCGAGGTTGAGCAGCGGAGCATACTTCTCGAGCAGCGGCTTGTAGGTGGAGCCCAGGAAGTTGTCGGCGGAGTTGTAGATGCTCAGCCAGACCTTCTTCTTGGGGCTGTCCTTCTCGTCGAGCTGGGCCTGAGCCGTCTCGTACAGGGTGTTCGCCGGGTCGGTGAAGTCCTTATAGTTGTCGGCCGTGACCTCGAGGTTCATAGCGTAGAAGGAGCGATCGTCCTTGCTGAACTTGAAGTCATCCTCGGCGATGACGTTGCCGGCATCGTCAGCCTTGCCCACGCCGGTGTTAACGTCGACGCCGTCAAGAGAGTTGCGGAGCAGACGCAGGGTGAGGTAAGCCTGGACAGCGGGGTTCTGGGAAATGGTGCCACCATAGGGGAAGTCGGTGTCGCCCAGGGCGGCAACGGCGTCGGAGTTGGCGTCGTAACCAAAGACGGGGACCTTGTTCTCCTTGGCCCAGTTGGAGTACATGGACATGCCCATGCCGTCGTTGTTGGAGACAACGATATCGATCTGCTCACCGAAAGCGGAAGCCCAGGTGCCGGACAGCGCGTTACCGGCGGTCGGAGCGTCCCAAGTGGCGCCGGCGGAGGTCTTCATCTCCTGGCTGGCGAGCTCACGGATCTTGAACTTCTTGCCGTCGACCTCGATCTCGCCGTCCTTGACCTTGTCGGACTTGCCGTCCGTGTTGGTGCCGACGGGGTCAGAAACAATCTGGCCGTCCTTCTCGACAGCGGTGCCCAGGGCCTTGCGGCAGCCACGGGTACGAGCGATGGAGTCGTTGTGTCCCACGTCACCGATGGCGAGGACGTAACCAATGACGCCGTCACCGTTGCGGTCGATGTCGGCTGCATGGGCCTTGATGTACTCGACGACCATCTGACCCTCGAGCTCGCCGCCCTGCTTGGCGTCGAAGCCGACGTAGTAGGTGTCGTCGTTCCACTTGAGCGTGGTCATATCCAGCTCGCCGGTAGAAGAGTTAGAAGGCTGGCGGTTGTAGAAAACGACCGGCTTCTGAGCGTTGGCGGTACCGCTAGCGGCAGCAGAGCCGCCCTCGCTACCAGAGCCACCGCAGCCCACGAGGGAGCCGGCAGTAGCGACGCTCATCACGCCGAGGCCGCAAGCCTGAAGGAATTGACGACGAGAAAGTGCCATGAGGAATTCCCCTTTCTTAGCGCATCCCTTAATGCGCTTTGACTACCAAAGTGAGCGCCGGGGAAACGTGGATGTTTGCGCTAACATCCTTGCCCCTCGGCGGGCTCCAACTCCCCGCCGCAGCGCAGCAGCAGAGACGAGTCGTTAATGAGTACGTTAACAGCCTGAGGAATAAAGACTGTCCAGAGTTTCATCGAAGACGCCGAACGGTCGATATGAGCACGCGAACGGTATGCCGCTTTTTAAAATAATGCGAGGTAAATGGGGGTGCTTTTAGATAAGCACTCTGCCATCGCCGCAGGTAACGACAGAGTCAAGCGTTTTATCATCGGCATTTGCCCCTAAACAAAAACCACCACAAAGGTGCCTGTCCCCTTTGTGGTGGTTTGAGCGTTAAAAGTGAACGTATCGCTACTTGGAGAGCTCGTCAGCGAGGGCCTCGATCTGAGCGCGCGAGGCGTCGTTGAGCGAACCCAGGACGGTCACCTTGTTCTGCGTCAGGGTGATGTCCTTCATACCCTCGAGCTCCTTGGTCATAATCTTGGCAGCTGCGGGCGCCCAGGAGCCGCCCTCGACGAGCGCCACCGTACGGTTCTGATAGGCATGTTCGGCGAGCGTGTGGATGAAGGTGCTCATGAACGGGAAGATCTCGCCCTGATAGGTAATGGAAGCGAGTACCAGACGGTCATAGCGGAACGCGTCCTCAACGGCCTCGGCCATGTCGTCGCGAGCCAAGTCAAAGACGGAAACCTTCTGGCCGCGAGCCTCGAGCGCAGATGCAAGCTCCTCAACGGCAGCCTTCAGATGGCCGTAGACGCTCGCGTAGGCAATGGTGATGCCCTCGTCCTCGGGCTGATAGCTCGACCAGGTGTTGTAGGTGTCGAGGTAGTAGCCCAGGTTCTCGGTCAGCACGGGGCCGTGAAGCGGGCAGATGATCTGGATGTCCAGGTCGGCGGCCTTCTTGAGCACGGCCTGCACGAACTTGCCGAACTTGCCGACGATGCCAAAGTAGTAACGGCGCGCCTCGCAGGCCCACCCTTCCGGATCTTCGATGTCGTTAGCGCCAAACTTGCCAAAACCGTCAGCACTAAAGAGCACCTTGTCGGTGACCTCGTAAGAGAACAGTACCTCGGGCCAGTGCACGTTGGGAGCGCCGACAAACGTTAGGCTATGACTGCCCAGATCGAGCACGTCGCCCTCTTTGACGACCGTCTTGCGCTCGGGGTAGTCGGTTCCAAAGTAGTTGACCATCATGCGGAAAGCGCCCATACTGGCCACAATCTGCGCCTGGGGATAGCGCTCCATAAAGGCGACGATGCCTGCAGAGTGATCGGGCTCCATGTGATGGACGACCAAGTAGTCGGGCGTACGGCCATCGAGCACGGCCTCGATGTTGCCGAGCCACTCGTCAACAAAACCGCCATCGACCGAATCGGCGACAGCGATCTTCTCGCCCAGGATGACGTAGCTGTTGTATGCCATACCATTCTCGGACACGTCGTACTGGCCCTCGAACAGGTCAATGTCGTGATCGTCGACGCCAACGTAGCGGATATCCTTGGTGATTTCCATCAGGCAAAGCCTCCTTGATAGACAAAAGAACCCGTCTATCATAGCACTCGCCCGCATCCCAACAGCTATCTGCCAGCATCCTTACCGATTGTTATTGATATGCAACGTTGAGCCGTTGACCTGTGAAAACTATGCGCGCGGCCTTGCTGTGGTATGTCGGACGATAAGCTGGCCGGGAATGCGAATGGCGACGGTTTTGCCCGACGTCCCCGCTTTGGGAACCGCATGCTCGAACACCTCGCGTCCGCGCTGATGTAGATCGAATCGCACGGTCGTGAGCTCGTTGTGCGCGACAAAGTCGTCGAGTGAATCGTCGACGCCCACCACGCTCACGTCCTCGGGCACGCGCAGACCGCTATCACGCAGCGCGGCAATCGCGCCATTTGCCATCTGATCGTTTGCCGCATAGATCGCCGTCATGGTGCGGTCATGCTCGGCCAGGTACCTGCCGGCTTCGTAACCGCTGTTGGCAGACCAGTCGCCCTCGAGCGGTTCAGCCATTTTGATATGCCTGCGCTCGAGAGAATCTCTCCAACCAGCCCGGCGGAACTGTTCGTCGACCGAGAAGGACGGACCGCCGATAAAGCGAATTTGCTCGTGGCCCAGCTCAAACAGATGATCCATAAGCAGTAGAGAGCAGCCATAGTGGTCAGAGTCGACCGTGGTTACCCGCGGGTGAGCATACATGGTGACGATGACCGTGCCAATACCCGGTAGCGGATCGAATGTCTCAAAATCAGGCGCCATACGGCTCATGCCGATAATGATGCCGTCCACGGGCAGCGCGGCCATGCGACGCGTTGCCTCGGCAAGCGAGAACTCCTCGGTCTTGGACATCTCGACCAGCGTGATGGCGCAGCCGCGCTCGCGGGCCGCGCTGGCAATGCCGTCGATCATCGTAAGGTTACCAAACTTGGTGACATCGTTGATGCAAAGGCCGACCGAATGGTAACGGCCGTCACGCAGCGAACGGCCGGCATAGCTCGGACGGAAACCGAGCTCCTGCATGGCTGCCTGCACGCGCTGACGCGTCTGCTCGTTCACGTTGGGCAATCCGTTGGCAACGCGCGAAACCGTCTGCTGCGAAACACCGGCAGCGCGGGCAACGTCGGCCATGGAAACCGGACGCGAACCCGTGTCGTTGGAAGGGCGCCTTGCCATAAAGATCACCTTCGCTCCTGTAGGAAGCCTAAATACCCCATGCGAAATTGCAGATCACACAGGAGGCTTTGTTGTCTATCGATAATGTTAACGTACTCTACTATACCTATCAGCAGTTATGCAGCGCCCTCAACACCACCTGAATACCGTTCACGGCTTATTTTCGACCGATTGCAGGAAAGCGAAGAAGTCAGTGGTTCCAGGCTATGAGTACGTTAACATATGACGCAAACACACCGATACCATGACGGCCTGCGCTCCGGGCGCTCAGGCCATGGCGTCGTATTCGAAAGGACGCTCATGATTACCACAACTCCGTTCGGCACCGCCCCCAGCGGCTCGCCGGTTACGGTCTATAGCCTTGTTTGCGCAGGTGCCCGCGTGCGCGTCATGGACTATGGCGCGACCATTCTTGGCATCGAGGTTCCCGATGCCTCAGGTGATGTTGCCGACATCGCGCTCGGCTTCGATGCCCTCGATGGCTACTTCGACAATCCGGCGTGCTACGGCGGAACTATTGGCCCTTCGGCCAACCGAACGGATAAAGGCCAAATCGAGATTGCCGGCACGGTCTATCAGATGGCACGCAACGATGGTCCTGACAAAGCCAATAATCTGCACACCGACCTTGAGCATGGCCTTCATAAGCGCGTGTGGAACGCCACAGTCGACGAGATTACCAACACGGTGAGTTTTACATGCAAGTTGGCCGACGGCGAACTGGGCCTCCCGGGCAACCGCACCTTTACCGTTGCCTATGTCCTGCAGGCGGGGCCAACGGGTGCCGCAGAGCTCACCTGCACGCAAAGCTGCGTTACCGATGCCGACACCTTCGTCAACATGACCAACCACACGTACTTCAACCTTGCGGGGCACGATGCCGGCACGGTTCTGGACCAGGTCGTGACTATCGACGCCGAGGCTTTCCTCCCCCAGCGCCAGGACAACGTCTCTTTTGGCGAGGTTCGCCCCGTGGCCGGCACGCCATTCGATTTCCGCGCACCCAAGGCGCTCGGCCGTGACATCGATGCGAACGACGAGCAGCTCAAGATTGCACGGGGCTTTGACCATTGTTTCTGCCTGGATGGCTTCACCCCCGACGCCGACCCGCGCCACGCACTGCACTTGCAAGATCCAAACTCGCGCCGCACGCTCGACATCTTCGTAACCGCACCGGGCGCACATCTGTATACCGGCAACTGGCTCAGCGATATCGACGCCAAAGACGGCTGCAGCTACGGTCCTCGCGACGGCGTCGCATTTGAGCCCGAGTTTTGGCCTGACAACAACCATCACACAGATTGGGCGCATCCCGTCTGCACACCTGACCACCCGTTTAGCTCGACGATCGTCTACCGATTCTCGACCGTTTGTTAACCCACCCTCGTCGAGGTGCGAGGGAGCAGCGTTATGACTCCCGCTTACTCCCTTGCACCTTGATATGTTTACGTACTCATAAGCAAAGCCCGATAACTCGGGATAACCAAGAAAGGAAGACACCATGACCGCCCCCGACGATAAAATGCTCGCCACGCTCACCAAGCTGTTTGAGGAGGAGTTTGGCCCCATCGGCGACCGCCAGGTGCTCTACGTGCACGCGCCCGGCCGTTCCGAGATCAGCGGCAACCACACCGACCACGAGGGTGGCCACGTTATCGCCGGCTCGCTCGATGTCGCCGTTGACGGCATCGCCGTGGCAACCGACTCCAACAAGGTCCGCGTTGCCGACGAGGGCTATCCCACCTTTGAGATCGCGCTCGACACGCTAGACGTTCAGGAGTCCGAGAAGGGCACGTCCGCGAGCCTCGTCCGCGGCATGGCCCACGAAATCGCTGCTCTGGGCGTTGAGCCCCAGGGCTTCGACTTCGTCTTCACCTGCTCCGTTCCCTCGGGCGGCGGCCTTTCCAGCTCCGCCGCCGTCGAGGCCGCGTACGGCCGCGCCATGGAGACGCTCTGGGGCGCGCCCGCCATTGAGCCCGTCGCGCTCGCCCAGATGAGCCAGCGCACCGAGAACAACTATTACGGCAAGCCCTGCGGTCTGATGGACCAGGCAGCCGTGTGCCTGGGCGGCCTTGCCTACATGGACTTTGAGGACCAGGCTCAGCCTAAGACCCAGAAGCTCGAGCTCAACTTTGAGGATCACGGCTATGCGCTCGTGCTCGTTAAGGTCGGTGCCGACCACGTAGCCGCCACTGACGACTACGCCGCCGTTCCGCGCGAGATGCAGGACGTCGCCGCCGAGTTTGGCAAGGCGCGCCTGTGCGAGGTCGACGTCGCCGACTTTGACGCCAAGCTCCCTGAGCTGCGCGCCAAGCTGGGCGACCGCGCCTGCCTGCGCGCCGTTCACTACTGGTACGAGAACGGCCTGGTCGACAAGCGCTGGGCAGCTCTGAACGCCGGCGACATTGACCAGTTCCTGGTCCTGACGCGCGAATCCGGCGCCAGCTCCGCCATGTACCTGCAGAATGTTGTTGCCAAGCTGGGTTCCGAGCAGCCTTCCATGTATGCCTTGGCACTGGCCGAGCATGTGCTCGACGGCCGTGGCGCCGTTCGTATTCACGGCGGCGGCTTCGGCGGCACCATCCAGGCCTTCGTGCCGCTCGATCTGGTCGACACCTTCATTGCCAAGATGAACAGCTGGCTGGGCGAGGGCTCTGCCCGTCACTACGCCATCTCTGACAAGGGGGCTTATGCGGCATGGCTGTAATGACCGACGTGCGCGAGGCTGCACAGAGCCTCATCGAATATGCCATCCACCGATCGATGATCGGACAGGACGATCGCATCTGGGCATACAACACTATTTTGGAGTGCATCGGCGCCACGGGCCCCGCGCTCGACATGGCTTGGGCGCTCAAGACCGAGAGGATTTCGCTCTTGCACCCCGATACGCTCCCCGACTTTGACCTGGAGGGCACGCTTGCCGCGCTTTCCGAGGCCGCCGTTACCAACGGTGCCGCCGAGGACACGGCGTCGGGCCGCGACCGCATCGCCATGCACATCATGGGCGTACTCATGCCGAGGCCTTCGGTTGTAAACGAGGAGTTCAACGGACGTATGGGCGTCAACGAGCCCCGCGCCGCGACCGACTGGTTCTACGGCCTGTGCTGCGACGCCGGCTACGTGCGCCGTGCCGCCATCGCGCGCAACATCAAATGGAGCACCCCCACCAACTGGGGCGATCTTGAGATCACCATCAACCTCTCCAAGCCTGAGAAGGACCCACGCGATATCGCCGCGGCTGGTGCCGCAAAGAACACGGGCGAGAAGTATCCCGCCTGCCAGCTCTGCATCGAAAACGAGGGCTATCCCGGACGCTCCGCCGCAGCCGACGGCGGCGCTCACCCCGCTCGCCAGAACCTGCGCATTATCCCCATCCAGCTCAACGGCGAGCGCTGGGGTTTCCAGTACAGCCCGTACGCGTACTTTAACGAGCATTGCATTGCCATGAGCTCCGAGCATCGTCCGATGCACGTCGACCGCAAGGGCCTGACCTGCCTGCTCGACTTTGTGGACCTGTTCCCGCATTACTTCATCGGCTCCAACGCCGACCTGCCTATCGTGGGCGGCTCGATCTTGTCGCACGACCACTTCCAGGGCGGCGCGCACGAGTTCCCCATGATGCATGCCGCCGAGGTCTCGCAGTTTAGCGTGCCCGGTTTTGACCAGGTCACTGGCACTGTGCTGCAGTGGCCGCTCTCGGTGCTGCGCCTGCGCTCGCATGACCGCGCTCAGCTGCTCGACGCTGCCGAGAAGATTATCCTCGCCTGGCGCGAGTGGACCGACGAGTCTGTGGGCGTTATCGCGCACACGGCCGACGGCGTAGCGCACAACACCGTGACGCCCGTCATCCGCCGCGTCGACTCCCGCGGCAACGCCGGCGGCGAGATTTACGAGGCCTACCTGGCGCTTCGCTGCAACATCACGACCGACGAGCATCCGTTGGGCGTTTTCCACCCGCATGCCGAGTATCACCACATTAAGAAGGAGAACATCGGCCTGATCGAGGTTATGGGCCTGGCTATTCTTCCGCCGCGCCTGGTTCCCGAGCTCGGCGCTGTCCGCGAGCACCTGCTGGCAGCCAAAGCCGATACCAGCTACGACCTTGCCGGTGCGCTCGAGGGCGACGACCTTTGCCGCAGCCATGCCGCGTGGGCCGAGGACGTCTATGCCCGCCGCGCCGACGAGCTTACGGCGGACAACGCCATCGACATCCTGCACGAGGAGGTCGGCGTGGTGTTTGGCCACGTGCTCGACAACGCCGGCGTCTTTAAGTGGGACGAAGCCGGCCGCGCCGCCCAGCAGCGCTTTATCGACTCGCTGTAGCATACGAGTTCGAGCCTCATCAGCGGCCACGACACAACCGCCCACACGACAACGGCGCCCGCCGGCAACATCGCCGACGGGCGCCGTTTTATTGGCTAGTCATTGGGGACGTTCTTAAACGACTAGTCAAACAAGAACGTCCCCGACGACTAATGACTCGAGCGTGGAAAATCTCCCTCTTTGAGCTCGTATGGGCACCAAAAGCGGGAGATTATCCACGCTCATTCTATTAGGAGTCACAACCGCTACAACTCTACGACCTCAACGTTGTTGTAGATCTCGTCCCAGCGGTCCATGACCAGGTGGCCGGTCTTGGGATCCATGGCGTTGAGCTTGCCGCAGGTATTGGCGGTCTTGAGCACCGTGACGTCGTCGGCACCAGCAGCAATGGCATGCGCAAAGCCGGCGATGGTCGAGTCACCGGAACCCGTCGCGTTCACAGCCGCAATCGCGGGCGTCTTGGCGCGGAACGCGCGGCCCTCATGGAAGCCCACCGAACCGGCAGCGCCCATCGAGACGACGACCCAGGGAATACCGGCAAAGCGGCCATCGGCGGCAAGCGCCTCGCGCAGGGCATCGACATCATCGGTCGTAAAGGACGTACCCAGCAGGCCGTTAATCTCGGTCAGGTTGGGCTTCACGAGCTCAGGCTTAGCGTCAGATTCCAGCGCAGCCTCCAGCGATGCACCCGAGGTGTCGAGCAGCACCTTGGCGCCCGCCTCCTCGGCGATCTTGACGAGCTCGGCATAGTAGCCAGCATCGACGCCGCGCGGCAGCGAGCCCGAAAGCGTCACAACATCCGCCTTCGCTGCAAGCTCGGCGAACTTAGCCGTAAAGGCCTCGAGCTCGGCGGGAGCGATCTGCGGGCCGCTCTCCAGCAGCTCGGTCTGATTGCCCTCGTGCAGGATATTCAGGCAAATGCGCGTCTCACCGGCGATGGGCACAAAGTCGTTCTTGACGCCGTCGGCATCCATAAGCTCGGCCATATAGGCACCCATGTGGCCGCCGAGCAGGCCGGTCGCGAGCACATCGTCGCCCAACTGCAGCAGCACACGGCTCACGTTGAGGCCCTTGCCGCCAGCGGTCTTTTCAGGCGTCACGCGGTTCACGTCGTCGATGATCAGCTTGTCGAGTTGATAGCGCGTATCGATCGACGGGTTCATGGTAACGGTCAGAATCATGTTCAACTCCTGTTTCCGGGGCACGACACGCGCGGCCCCAAACATACGATAACTCGTTAAAGGATCTCGATCTCAAAGCCGCGGATGACGGTCTCCCCTGGCTTGGCCACCAGGCAGCCACGCTTGTGCTCCAGAATATCGTCCTCGTCGGAGCAGGTGGACAGACCACCCCACGGCTCAACTGCCACAAAGTCGCCCTCGGGCTTGCTCCACACAATCAGGTACGGCATATCGGGGAACGTGAGGCGCACGCCCTTGTCCTCGGTTTTCTTGGTCAGCGTAACCACGCGGCTCTCGAGCACGTCAAAGATGGTCTCCGCGAAGTCGAAGAGTTCGTGGGTAAGCGGCAGGTTCTGGCCGATCATGGGGTTCTTGCTGCGATGCTCAACATCAATCAGGCCCGTCGAGGGAACGGCGGTACAGAGCTCGGTGGCCTCGCACCGCTCAAAACGAAGCTCATAGTCGTCATAGGACTCGCCCTCGTCGAGCGGGCACTTAAAGCCGGGGTGACCACCCACAAAGAACGGCATGTCCTCGATGCCCTCATTGGTCACCTCGTACGACACGGCCACCTTTTCCGAATCGATCGTGTAACGAGCAACGATCTTAAACGGATACGGGTACTGCTCGAGCAACTCGGCATGGTCGGCAGAGCTTAGGCTCAGCGCAACCATGTTGTCGCCCTGCTCCTCGAGCTTCCACTCCTGTTTGCGCGCAAAGCCGTGGCGAGCGAGCTTGACCTCGCGGCCGCCCATGGTCATCGCGCGGCCGTCACGAAGGCCACCGCAGATCGGGAAGCAAATGGGTGCCTGGCCCGACCAGACCGAAGGATCGCCCTGCCACAGGTACTCGCGACCGCTGGCTTTAATCGAAGTGAACGATCCGCCAGCCGTGCTCAGCGCCACACGAATAGAACCGTTATCAAGAACAAACTCCATAGGAGCCTTCCCTTTCTTACGACAGCCCGCCAAGTCAATAGGGCTGATAGAAAACCGGCCCGCGCCCCCTCACAGAAACGCGAGCCGTCAATTGAAAAGCTGCAAATAGCCGAATACAGCCAAGGGCGAAACACCAAAGCCAAGCAGTCAAGCAAACATGTTATCGGAGCAGCTCACCTGCCAAAAGGCTTCGCAACAACAAAGGCAACCCCACAAATCGCCCCAACGTCAGCGAGAAGCCAGCTGGCGAGGCAAGGTGCCGTGAAGCGAGACGGCATTGACCTTCTGGTCATGCCGTCGAAGCTGAACGGCAGATTGCCCGCCAGATGGCTTCGCAGCGTCGACCCGTTACGCGGTTTGGTAAAACCGCGTAACCCCACTAGTCGTGATACTCGCCGCGGTCCCACTTCTCCAGGAACTCGTCAAAGAAATGCGGGTCAGCCTGAGCCTCGGCGTCAGCCTTATTGCAAGCGTCAATCTTGGCGATCAGGGCGTCGTGCTCGGGAGTCTTCTCGTAGGGCTCCTCCAGGAAGGCAAGCATAATGTCGGCCATCAGGAACTCACCGGTGATCTTACCGCCAAAGCCCACGATGTTGGCGTTGAGCTCGCGACGGGCATACAGGGCAGAAGTCATGTCGCGAACCAGGGCGCAACGGGCGCCGGGAACCTTGTTGACGGCGTTGGTGATGCCGATGCCGGTGCCGCACAGGGCCACGCCAAAGTCGGCCTTGCCGCTGGCAACAGCCTCGCCCACGGCCTTACCGTAGATGGGATAGTGCGTACGGGTGTGGCTGTAGGTGCCGCAGTCGAGCACCTTGTAGCCAGCCTGCTCCAGGCGGTCGGCCAGATAGATCTTCTCGTCCGTAACGATATGGTCGCAACCGATTGCGATGGTCTTCTTCATCAGAACGTCCTTTCGTCTGAATTCACAAGTTGAGGTAGAAGTTCGAGTTCTCGGTGGCTCTCGTTAGGCCATCTTGTTGAGCATGTCGACACGGATCTGGTGACGGCCGCCGGCGTACTGGGCGCGCAGGAACTCGCGGGCGATCTTCTTGGCGACCTCGGTGCCCACAACGCCCGGGCCCATGGTGACCATGCGCGAGCCGTTGTGCTCACGGGTCATGTAGGCGGAACGCTCGTCGGAAATGTTGGCGACGACCATGCCCTTGATCTTGACGGCGGCCATATAGGAGCCGACGCCGTACTTATCGAATGCGAAGCCCTGGGAATCCTTGTGCTCCAGCAGATCCTTGGCAACGGCGGTCGCGGAATCGACAAAGTCCGCGGCAGGGGTCTCGGAATAGTCGACGACCTCGTGACCGTCGGCGATGAGCATCTCCTTGATGGACTCCTTCATCGACATACCGTCGGCATCGGAAGCGATTACAACCCTCATGACATCCTCCTTGAGAGATACGCAGGTGCGTAGTTTCTGTTTGGAAGTGTTGAATCGCGCTCAGGTCCGGGCATCTGAATGTGCGGTTCTTCACTGTTCATGTTTATTTGAACACATTCAAACATCGAGTGCAACCATTATTTGTTTAACTTTGTTCTTTTTTGAACAAATACCGTTCACGGATGATTGCCGACCGTTTGAGCCCGGCGCAGACGTAGCGACCATGTGTTCAACAAACAAAAGGGCGGCCGAGAACGTGTCTCGGCCGCCCTTCTTACGGTTGATCTTCCAAAGATCGCTTTGCCGCCTACTCAGACTGCCCACTCTTCTTGGCATGTTTGGACGGAGCGCTCAAGAAACGACCCGTCAGATAGTTCGCGGGACCGGAGACATCGATCCCCAGCAGCACGTGTCCTAGCCATAGGAACGCCACGAGCACCAGTAGAGGAATCACACACGAGGTCACGATCATCACGATGACGCCTTCGATGAGGTCGGTCACCTGCTGCACGATCTCGTCGGTCATCTGCTTGGCACCGCTGGTTACCGACGTAACCAGGCTCGAGGCCCCGTCAGTCAACTGCTCGAGCACGTTCTTGGACTCTGTGGACTCGGCCTTTTTCTTGTTCGATTTTGAGCTGGTCTCGCCTGACTTCTCCGCGGTATCGGTCTTTTCCGCGGCGTCGGCTGCCTTTTGCTCGGCCTGTTCAATGCTGACGCGATATGTCTCGTCGACCTTTTGCGATACCCATACGCTCGCGGGCACAAGCGCCATGCCGATCACGGCAACCACCAGCACGCGCGTCGCCACACGGCGCAGGACAGCGCTCGTGCTCCAGCGCCCATGAACGCCAAGCGACACCGCAAAGAGCACCAACGCAAACGGGATTAAGATGCCCAAACCAACCGACCACAAAATAGTCAGCAGATATTTCTCGAGGTAGAGCACAGCAAGCACGATGCCCAAGTTGCCCGAAAGCTGTGCGAGCTGCTCAGCGACCGGCGTACCCGTATCACCCGGCAGCGCGGTAATGCCCGCAGACAGCGCCACGCACGAGGTCGTGAGCGCCAGTACGTTACCTTTCTTTTGATCGATGACCTCGATAGTGGAGTCCCAAGTCTTGGTATCGGCAAAATGCGGGCGCGCGACAAAGCCCGACAGCAGCGCCAGCACCACGAGCGCAACAATAATGCCAAACTGCAGCTTTTTGTTTGCGCACACGACATCGGATAGGCTGGGTTGCAGCTCTGTTACCGTCGTGTGCTCGGTTATCTGGACAGGACGCCCATGAGCCATCTCGTGCGCGCCTCTTTTTTGTATTGACCCGTTATCCGGCATTTGGATACCTCCTCAGTCCGGCGTTTAATGCGAAAGGAAGTATACCCACCCAGCGAAAAACCGAACGACAGGAGGCGCAACGGGCCGGCGCATGATCTGCCTGCCACGAAATGGGCCCATCTACTACGTTTAACTGCCCATCCCCGGCCATGCCACATGGAGCAAAAACAAAACCGCAGGTAGAACGCCTGCAGTTTTTCATGAAACGCGGGTGTGGTCGGGGGTATCGGGTTAAACGTAGTAGATGGGCCGTTTTCGTGGCGAGCGTTGCCAACCGCCCCTCGGAAGACGGAGGAAAGCGGGTCATTTTAGCCTGTCGAGCCCAATTTCACCGCAACCAAGACAGAAGGGATACAGAAAAGCCCTGCCGCGGGTAGCGGCAGAGCTTTTGGAAGGGGACTTGGTTGTGAGAGCTCGTTAGGCGAGCTTAGCCTCGAGTGCGGCGATGCGCTTGTAGGCATCGATGGTAAAGCGGGTCTGCTTCTCCAGGATCATGGTGGTCATGAGAGTATCCTGAGCGTGAGCCATAATGAAGGTCATCTCCATCTCGCCGCCGCCGGCCTCCTGCGAAAGCAGCTTGGTCTGCGTATCGTGGGCGCCGATAAGTGCATCGCTGGCATCCTTGTGCAGCTGTTCGGCCTTCTCAAAATCACCCTCGCGAGCAGCATCGAGTGCTGCAAGCAGATCGGTCTGGGCGTCACCTGCGTATGCGACAATCTCGAATCCAACCATCGAGATTTCTTCTTTGGTTGCCATATTGCGTTCCTTTCACATATGAACCAATGGAGAGCATCGCGTCCGGGCATACGCGCTGCGTTCTGTATGGCAGAAACATTATCATTCAAACAAAAAAGAACAGCGCAAAACGTAATTTCGAGCTATGAACGGTCAATTTTCGTCCGTGAACGGTTTTTAAACCAATCTGAACAGTATCGAACACAGTTAGCGGCAACCCAAACAGGACCGCACCCTAACGCAAATCGCGCACCGTATCGCCCTCTACGAGCACACCGGGGATCAGCATGTGCTCCACGCCAGACGCACCTCCCTCGGCGCCGGCAATCTTGTCGACCGCCCACATGCCGACGCGCTTGTTGTCAAAGCGTACCGTCGTCAGGCGACGGTCGGGCACGATATCGCCCAGGCTGTCATCAACACCCACCACGCTCACATCCTGGGGCACGCGCTTTCCGCGCGACTCGAGCCCGCGAATGCAGCCGTAGGCCATGGCGTCGTTAGAAGCATAAATGGCCGTACAGGTCGGATCGTCCGCCAGAGCCTGACCGGCAGCATACCCGCTCTGCGCTGTCCAATCGCCACGGACGAGCCGCGGCGGCTCAATACCATGCACGCGCAATGTCTCGCGCCAGCCCTCCTCGCGTTGCATGCCCGAAAGCGAGCGCTCGGGGCACGAGATAAAGTGCACGGTCTTGTGCCCCTGCCCCAGCAAGTACTCGACAACCTGGCGCGAGCAATCGAACTGATCGTTATCAACCGTCGAGCACAGCGGGTGCTCCAGCATGGTAACGAGCACCGTCTGCATACCGGGCAGCGGCTCAAAGGTGCCAAAGTCCGCCGGCATGCGGTTCATGATCACGACCATGCCGTCCACTGGCAGTGCGCTCATGCGCGACGATGCGCTCTCGAGGGTATAGGGGTGTCCATCTACTTTAGTGAGGGTAATGGCATAGCCGTGTTTGTCGGCCGCGGCGGCAAAGCCCTCCATACGGTCGAGGTTGCCGGTACCGGTAATGTTGAACATGGCGACGCCGACGGTCTTGAACTTGCCGCGACGCAGCGAACGGCCGGCAAAGTTTGGACGATACCCCAGCTCGCGCATGGCGGCACGCACGCGCTCCTTGGTCTCGGGGCGCACGCTGGGCGAATCGTGCACGGTGCGCGAGACCGTCTGCTCCGAGACGCCCGCGAGACGCGCTACGTCCTTAACGGAAACCGATTTTTTAACAGCGGCCATAGGTCGATCTTTCTATGTCAACGATGCCATTGATGGCATCCTACGCAGTTATTTTGAACACTTTCAAGTATATCTAACGCCTCCTCCGCCATACGCTCACCACCCAAAACCTACCGTTCACCGACAATCCCGCTTCCACGAACGGCTTTTGTCGCCCAAATGTTAACGTTGCCATTGTGCAAACACAGAGCCACCGGGCGGCTCAATCGTTTACGCATAAGGAATCGACGGTTCGCAGGCACAGGAACCACCGGTTCGCGTCTTTTTTTGTGTCGCATAATGGCAACGTCAACATTTTGGCAACCGAACGCCAAAAGTTACCATCGTTGCTAACCCACCGACTCTTAGGAGCATTGCATGGAGCAACTCATCGCCATCATCGAAAAGGGCCAACCCTTTTTCAACGCGATCGCCCGCAACAAGTACCTCAAGGCGATCCGCGACGGCTTTATCTCCGTCATCCCCATCATCATCTTCTCGTCCATCTTCTGCCTGGTAGCCTCGGTCCCCAACATCTGGGGTTTCTACTGGCCCGATGACATCAACAACGCCCTGTGGAAGTGCTACAACTACTCCATGGGCATCCTGGCAATCGCCTGTGCCGCCACCACCGCCAAGCACTTCGCCGACGCTCAGAACCGCGACCTGCCCAAGAACAACCAGATCAACTTTATCTCATGCATGTGCGCGGCCATCATCGGCTTCTTGCTCCTTTCGAGCGACACCATCGCCACGGACGCCGCCAGCGGCTTCAACACCACCTACCTTGGTTCCAAGGGCCTGCTGACTGCCTTCATCGCTGCGTTTGTGACCGGCATCATCTACAAGTTCTTTATCAAGCGCAACATCACCGTCAAGATGCCCGAGCAGGTTCCGCCCAACATCTCGCAGACCTTTAAGGACATCATCCCCTTTTCCGTCTGCATCACCGTCTTTTGGGTCTTTGACATCGTCTTCCGCGCTGCCTTTGGCTTCTGCTTTGCCCAGGGCGTCATCCAGGTGTTCCAGCCCCTGTTCACCGCTGCCGACGGCTATATCGGTCTCGCTGTGATCTACGGCGCCATGAGCCTGTTCTGGTTCGTCGGCGTCCACGGCCCCTCGATCGTCGAGCCCGCCATCGCCGCCGCCCTTGTTGCCAACATGACCGACAACCTGGCTGCGTTCCAGGCCGGCCAGCACGCTTCCGCTGTCCTGACCCAGGGTGCCCAGTACTTCGTCGTCTGCATGGGCGGCACCGGTGCCACACTCGTCCTGGTCTTTATGTTCTGCTTCCTGGCCAAATCCCAGGAGATGCGCGCCGTCGGTAAGGCCGCCATCGTCCCCGTGTGCTTTGCCGTCAACGAGCCGCTGCTGTTCGCCGCACCCATCGTGCTCAACCCCGTCTTCTTTGTCCCGTTTGTCTTTGCCCCGATCGCCAACATCTGGATCCTCAAGATCTTTATCGACTTCTTGGGCATGAACGGCTTTATGTACACCCTGCCCTGGACCGTCCCCGGCCCCATCGGCACCATCATGGGCTTGGGCTTCCAGCCGCTCGCCTTTGTGATGCTCGCCATCATCCTGGTCGTCGACTTTGCCCTGTACTACCCATTCTTCCGTGCCTATGACGCCCAGAAGTGCGCCGAGGAGGCCGAGATTTCCCAGGAAGAGCTCGCCGCCAAGAACGCCGAGAAGGCCGCCAAGCTCAACGACGCCTTCCAGGGTAAGGCCGACGCCAAGAGTGTTGCCGCCGGCGCCGCTGCCGAGGCCGTGAAGACCGACGCCGCTCCCGCCGCTGCCACTACCGAGGCAACGACCACCAGCGACCTCAACGGCAAGCGCGTGCTCGTGCTCTGCCAGGGTGGCGGTACCTCGGGCCTGCTCGCTAACGCGCTGGCCAAGGCCGCCAAGGAGCGCGGCATCAATCTTGAGACCGCTGCCGAGGCCTATGGCAACCATGTCGACATGCTCCCCGACTTTGACCTGGTCGTCCTGGCCCCGCAGGCCGCCAGCTACCTGGCCGACCTGCAAAAGGACTGCGAGCGCGTGGGCAACAAGTGCGTCGCCTGCCGTGGCAAGCAGTACATCGAGCTCTCCCAGAACGGCGATAAGTCTCTCGCCTTCGTCTCCGAGCAACTCTCGAAGTAAGTAACGCCCAGGGCCAGCCGACCATCAACAGCCGGCTGGCCCTTCGATTTAGACGATTGGATATTTCATCATGTCCGTTAACCCTGCTAGCGTCACTAACCCGCCCGCGCAGTTTCCCGAGGACTTTGTCTTTGGCGGCGCCACCGCTGCCTACCAGGTAGAGGGCGAGACCCGCACCCACGGTAAGGGCAAGGTCGCCTGGGACGACTTCCTGGAGGCCCAGGGCCGCTTCTCCCCCGATCCCGCCTCCGACTTCTACAACCAGTACCCCGTCGACCTGGAGCTGTGCGAGGAGTTCGGCATCAACGGCATCCGCCTCTCCATCGCCTGGAGCCGCATCTTCCCCGAGGGCACCGGCAAGGTGAACCCCGAGGGCGTCCAGTTCTACCACGACCTCTTTGCCGAGTGCCACAAGCACCACGTTGAGCCGTTTGTCACGCTGCATCACTTCGATACGCCGCTGCCCCTCTTTGAGAAGGGCGACTTCCTCAACCGCGAGACCATCGACGCCTTTGTGGACTTTGCCACCTTCTGCTTTAAGGAGTACGCCGACCAGGTAACCTATTGGTTCACCTTTAACGAGATCTGGGCCGACGCCTCCAACACCTACATCGAGGGCACCTTCCCCGGTGGCGTCAAGGCGCATCTGGCCGAGGCCTTCCAGTGCGAGCACAACATGATGCTCGCCCACGCCAAGGCCGTGCTGGCCTTCCACAACGGCGGTTTTAAGGGCAAAATCGGCGTCATCCAGTCGCTGGAGTTTAAGTATCCGCTCAACGAGAACGACCCCGCCGACATCAAAGCCGCCAACAACGAGCACGTGCTGCAGAACCAGTTCTTGCTCGATGCTACCTTCCGCGGCGACTACGCGCCCGATACCCTCGAGTGCGCCAACCGCCTGGCTGCCATCTCGGGCGGCACCATCGAGATCCTGAACGAGGACCTCGAGATTATGCGCGAGGCAGCGCTCTACAACGATTACCTGGGTGTCAACAATTACCAGTGCCGCTTCCTCAAGGCTTACGATGGCGAGAACGACCTGCACCACAACGGTACGGGCGAGAAGGGCACCGGCCGCTGGCGCGTTAAGGGTATTGGCGAGCATGTGAACAAGCCCGGAATCCCCACCACCGACTGGGACTGGATCATCTATCCCGAGGGTCTGTTCGATCTGCTCGTCTACATTAAGCAGCGCTACCCCAACTACAAGCAGATCTTTATCACCGAAAACGGCATGGGCTACAAGGACCCCTACAAAGACGGTTTTGTAGACGACCAGCCGCGCATCGACTACATCGAGCAACACCTGCGCTGGCTGCTTAAAGCCATGGAAGTGGGCGTCAACGTGGGCGGCTACTTCCTGTGGAGCTTGCAGGATCAGTTCTCCTGGACCAATGGCTACAACAAGCGTTACGGCTTTTTCTACGTTGACTTTGAGACCCAGAAGCGCACACCCAAGGCAAGCGCATACTGGTATAAGCACGTGGCGCAGACCCGTCGTCTGGACTAGCGACTTGCGACTAGCGGGATGCCCCGCTCACACAACCTATCCCCATTTCTCAGCCGGGGGCGGCACGTCACACGACGCGCCGCCCCCGGCCTTTTTGTTTTTGTTCGGCCTGGGGCCGTTTGTCTCGATCTGTAACATCTAGCCGAGTCTTTGGATCCTAACTGTTACAGATCGAGATAAACAGGGTGGGCCGGATCAAATTGTCTAAATCTGTAACACTAAAACCGGTTTTGGGCGTCTAGTTGTTACAGATCGAGATGAATGCACGGGGCAGTTCCCACAATCTAAATCTGTAACAACTAGCGGGTTATTTCGCTCCTACCTGTTACAGATCGAGACAAACGGAATAGGCCGAGCCGAAAGATCTCAATCTGTAACATCTAGCAGGGATTTTCGGTCCTAGCTGTTACAGATTAAGATGAACGAGCCGAGCACGTCTACGCCCGCAGGTCCTTTACGCTGGAACGCTCGACCAGCACACCCGAGACGAGCGTGCGGCTTCTGGAGCTCGGGGCTTCCAGACCTGCGACGACCTCGTTAAGCGCACGGATGCCCAGCTCGCGGTGGCGAAACTTCACTGACGTCAGAATCGAGTTGGGAATCGTCTTGTAGAGTTCGTCGTCAAAGCCGATCACGGACACGTCGTCGGGCACCCTGAGCCCTCTGTCACGCAGAGCCATCATCACGCCGTTGGCCATGCAGTCGTTAGCAGCGAGGACCGCCGTGCAATCGGGTTTATCGGCAAGCACAAGGCCCGCGGCATAGCCGCTATCCGCATTCCAATCGCCTTGCAGAGGCTCGGGCGGCTCAATGCCACGCGTCTCGAGCGCCGCACGCCAACCTTTCATACGGCACTGGCTCGACAGTGACTCTTTCTTACCAGAGATGAAGTACACGTTCTTGTGCCCGTGGTTCAAGAAGTACTCGCACGCCATGCGCGCGCCGCCCTCTTGGTCGTCACTGACGGTGGAGCAGGTAGGATGTTCCATCGGTGTGATAATCACCGTCTTGAGGTCTTTCGGCGCCTCAAAGGTATCAAAGTCATCGACCATCTGGCGCAGGTTGAAAATCATGCCGTCGACGGGAAGCTGCGACATCCTACGCGCCGCTTCGGCAAGGGTCATCTTCTCCCCCGCCCGCTTTTTGATCATCGTAAGAGCAAAGCCTCGCTCTTCGGCGGCATCGGCGATACCGTCGATCATGTCCACGGCACCGCCCGACAAGTGGAACAGCACGACGCCGATGCACCCGTAACGGCCCAACTTGAGCGAACGCGCGGCAAAGTTGGCTCGAAACCCGAGCGCCTCCATGGCCGCATGGACCTTATCGCGTGTCGACTCTCGCACGCTATCGGGCTCGTTAATCACGCGCGAAACCGTCTTGAGAGAAACACCAGCGGCAATCGCCACATCATTCATTGAGACATTTTTCTTGTCCATCGTTGCCACTGCTTCTCCACTCGGTTCTCTATCGCTTGTTTTTTGCGTTCTAGCATACACTACCTGCCTGACTGATAAATCAACCATTCACCGGACAATATCGACCGCTCGCCCGTATATCCTTGTTGCTCTTCCAAGAATGTCTTACGTTGTCATTAACGAAATGACAACGTTGTCATTTCGCAATACCTTCCTTAAACAGGAAGGCTTCCGGGCAGTCCTGACCATCCATCGACGACCAGTTCCATCCACATGCATCGCGCATCAAGTAGCAAAGGAGCTCTATGGACGCCATCGTAAAGATGCTCGAGAAGCATCAACCGTTCTTTGAGAAGATCTCGAGGAACGTCTACCTCCAGGCCATCAAGGACGGATTCCTTGGGTGCATGCCCATCGTCCTCACCTCTTCGATTTTCCTGCTGATTGCCACGCTTCCCGGCGTAGTTGGCATCACGCTGCCCCAGCCGCTCATCGACTGGTGCAACAAGCTGTACAACTTCACCATGGGCGTTATGGGCATCATGGTTGCCGGCACCACTGCCAAGAACTTCACGGCATCCATGAACCGTCGTATGCCCGCCGGCAAAGTGCTCAACGACGGTTCCACCATGGTGGCCGCCCAGTGCAGCATGCTGCTGCTCGCCGTTACGCAGTTCACCACCAAGTTCAACGGCTCCGAACTTTCGGTCTTCGATTGCACCAGCATGGGCACGCGCGGTCTGTTCTCAGCCTATATCGCAGCGTTCATTACCGTGTGGGTCTATAAATTCTGCGTCTCGCGCGATCTGACCATTAAGCTGCCCAAGGAGGTCCCGGGCGCCATCGCTCAGAACTTCCGCGACATTATCCCCTTTGGCGGCGCCGTCATCATCTGCGGCATCATCGATGTCGTCGTGCGCAACCTCATGGGCGTTCCGTTCTCTGAGCTGCTTATTAAACTGCTTTCCCCGCTCTTTACCGCCGCAGAAACCTATCCTGGCCTTATCCTTATCCAGGCAGCCACCGCGTTCTTCTGGTTCATCGGCGTCCACGGCCCCTCGATCGTCCAGCCGGGCATCGACCCCATCCGTCTTGCCAACCAGGCCGAGAATCTGCAGGTTCTGTTGGCAGGCGGCCACCCCGCCCACTCCCTCACCTTTAACATGTCGCTCGTGGGTGAGTTCGGCGGCACCGGCGCCACGTTCATCGTGCCGCTTCTGCTGATTCTCTTTATGAAGTCCAAGCAGCTCAAAGCCGTCGGTAAGGCCTCGATTGTTCCTGTGGCCTTCGCCGTCAACGAACCGCTGCTCTTTGGCGCGCCGATGATCCTTAACCCCTACATGCTCGTCCCCTTTGTTGCCGCCGGCTGCGTCAACGTGAGTGTTGCCAAGTTCTTTATCGATAACGTGGGCATGAACGGCTTCTCCTTCGTGGTGCCTTGGGCCACCCCTGCCCCCATCGGCATCTTCATCACCACGAACTTCCAGCTTATCGCCCTGGTGTTTGTCGCGATCATCATCTTGCTGGACGCCATCATCTACCTGCCGTTCTTGAAGGCATACGATAAACTGCTCTGCGACCAGGAGGCCGAGCGCGCCGCCGAGCTGGGTCTTGAGTCCAATGGTGCCGCCACCATCGCCGCCAACGCCCCTGCGCCCGCTGTCGAGCAGACCGCCGCTTCCGTCGAGGCAACCGTTGCCGCCACCGACAGCAAGCCTGTCGCCGATCAGCCCGAGCCCGCCGCCGAAGCATCCGCCAAGAAGGATGTCGATGGCCTGAAGGTCCTCGTCCTGTGCGCCGGCGCTGGCACCTCTGCCATGCTTGCCAATGCCATCAAGGAGGGTGCCGCGCAGACTGGAGAGAACATCGCTTCCTCTGCCGGCGCCTATGGCCAGCACACTGCCATCATGGATCAGTACGACGTTATCGTGCTTGCCCCGCAGGTTCGTAGCTACTACAACGACATGAAGGCCGACACTGATCGCCTGGGCATTAAGCTGCTCGCCCCGCGCGGCAAGGAATATATCGACCTTACTCGCGACCCCGCTGGCGCCATCAAGTGGCTCCGCGAGAACCTTGACTAGTTCCTCCCTCTGTTGGTGCCCGGATCCCCAGTTCGGGCACCTCTCCCTATTCGTATCCCACAGAAAGGATGCCTCATGACCAACCCCATGCAGTTCCCCGACGGTTTTGTGTTTGGCGGCGCCACCGCCGCTTACCAAGTTGAGGGCGAGACCCGCACGCACGGCAAGGGCAAAGTGCCCTGGGACGATTTCCTGGCAGCTCAGGGTCGCTTCTCCCCCGACCCCGCAAGCGATTTCTACAACAAGTACCCGGTCGATATCGACCTGTGCCAGCGCTTCGGCATTAACGGCATTCGTGTCTCCATCGCTTGGAGCCGTATCTTCCCCAACGGCACCGGCGAGATTAACCCCGAGGGCGTCGCTTTCTATCACGAGCTTTTCGCCACCTGCAACAATGCCGGCGTTATCCCCTATGTCACGCTCGATCACTTCGATACGCCCGAGGCCTTCTACCAGGACGACGGCGAGGGCTTCCTGACGCGCACGACGATCGACGCTTTTGTCGAGTACGCCAAGTCCTGCTTTGCCGAGTTCACCGAGGTCAAGCACTGGTTCACGTTTAACGAGATTCCCGCAACCGCCGAGGGCAGCTTTATCGTCGGCAACTGGCCGCACGGCGAGAAGTACCGCCTGGACAAGGCCTTCCAGCTCATGCACAACATGATGGTGGCCCACGCCAAGGCTGTCGTCGCCTTCCATGAGGGCGGCTTTGAGGGCGAGATCGGCATTGTCCAGAACCTGGAGCCCAAGTATCCTCTCGACCCCAACAGCGCTGCCGACTGCGAGGCCGCCCGCATGGCCGACGTCATCAACAACCGCTGGGTACTCGACGCCACCTTCCGCGGCCACTATGCAGCCGACACCATGGAGGCTGCGACCAAGCTGGCCCATATCGCCGGCGGCGAGCTCGACGTTCGCGACGAGGACATCGCCGCGTTGACCGCCGCGCTCCCCTACAACGATTGCCTGGGCGTCAACACCTACAAGTGCCAGTTTCTGCGTGCCGCCGAGGGCGAAAACGACATCAACCACAATGGCACCGGCGACAAGGGCTCCTCGCGCTGGTTCCTCAAGGGCGTGGGCGAGGCATGCGTGCGCGAAGGCGTTCCCACGACCGATTGGGACTGGATCATCTATCCCGAGGGCCTGTACGACCTGTTACTCCGCATTAAGAACGATTACCCCAACTACAAGAAGATCTACATCACCGAGAACGGCATGGGCTATAAGGACGACTTCGAGGACGGCTTTATCGATGACGCCCCTCGCATCGACTATATGCGTCAGCATCTCGCATGGATCCTCAAGGCAATCGACGGCGGCGTAAACGTCGACGGTTACTTTGTGTGGTCGCTGCAGGACCAGTTCTCCTGGACCAACGGCTACAACAAGCGCTACGGCCTGTTCTACATCGACTTCGAGACCCAGAAGCGCTATCCCAAGGCGAGCGCGTACTGGTACAAGAACGTCGCGGAGACCGGCCTGCTCATGGCCTAGTTTCCGCCGCATACTCCCTGTCGGCCGCATACGAATCCCAAACCGGTTCGTATGCGGCCTTTTTGTTTTGGCTCGGCCCGAGCAGACCGTTTGTCTCGATCTGTAACATCTAGCAGGGATTTTCGGTCCTACCTGTTACAGATCGAGACAAACGGGTAGCCCGAAGCAGAATATCTCGATCTGTAACATCTAACCCGGTTTTCTACTCCCAACTGTTACAGATTGAGATAATTCGACGACGCCGACGTTTTAATATACCGTGGTACAATTGTGTCCCAACGCAAAGGAGGTACCCATGTCAGCTTGTGTGCCCGTCCGAGATATGAAGGACACTGCTGCATTCACCACGCTTGTTGAGTCTGAGCGCGACGTCACCGTAACTAAGAACGGCTACGAGGCCATGCACTGCATCAGCAGCGACCAGTATCGCCTCATGCAAGAAGAAATCGCCAAGGCAAAACTGCTGTCTCGCATGATGATGGCAGAAGATGAAATATCGCAAGGCGACTACAGCGACTACGAATCCTTCGCGGCTTCGATACGAGACAAATATGACCTATAACGTCGTAATCCTCAAAAGCGCGCGGTATGAGTACGAGAGTATTGTCGGATACCTTGCTCAAATCCTCAAGAATCCGCGTGCAGCAGGCAATTTTGTCGCTGAGTTTGAATATCAGCTTGACCTGCTTCGCGAGCAGCCTCTTTTACGTCCCCTCTCGCACATGCAAGAGCTGGCGGCACGTAATTACCGATCGTTTCCCGTCAACAACTACGTGTGTCTATACAAGTTTGAGCACGAAACAATCTATATCGCCCACATCTTTCATCAGTCACAGGACTACGCCCGCCTGGTCTAGCCCACAAACTGAATATTTGTTTTGAATCAATGCGTTGAGAAGGCGCACCTTGATCAAAAACTCTTTGATGCATGCGCCACGAGCAAATCGAGTTCTATCTTCGTGGGATTTGGCAAGGGCGAGCCAATGTCCCGTTCGGACCCAAAGGAAGCAGAGTCATTTGCATCGTCGGCCTAGCGGAGATGACCTTTGGGTCACATAGATGGAAGGCAGTTTGTCGGTGACTCGGATAGCGCCAATGCGATCTCACGACGGTTGCGCTCATTGTCTCAATTAGATACTCAACGAAATACGGCCCCGCAGCTCAATAAGCTGCGAGGCCGTACTACGCACCGACGGATCAACGACGAAGTGCATCCGCTATTTGGCCAGCTCCTGAACGATCCAGTCAATTGCACCTTCGGGATCGTTGGTAAGGTCGATATACTGCTTGCCCCTTGTGGTGAGCAGTTTAATTCCAAGGCGATCGGTATCGGCCTTCATAGCGTCATAGTACATGCGTGCCTGGGGCGCCAGAACAATCACGTTGTACTGATCCATTGTCTCATAGTGGCTTCCGTACGCGCCGGACTGAGAAACCAGATCAATACCCTTAGCAGCGGCACCTTCGCGAAGAGCATTTGCCAAGAGAGTTGAAGTGCCGGCACCCTGGCAAAGCACAAGCACGCGGATCTGCTCCGCCTTGCTCTTTACCGCCTCCAGAGCTTTTGCGGCATTTTCTTGTGCGGCAATAGCATCTGCATCCGAGGTTCCTGCAGCTTCCTTTGCAGACTCCTCCAAACAAAGCTGATGGTCATACGCCTTGCAGAACGGATAGTAAATCACAAAGTCAACGACCAACAGCACTGCCATCAATACGAGAGAACGTAGATCGAGACCCGTGGTGAGAAATGCACCGATTGGGCCGGGAAGCGCCCACGGCATGGTATACATGGGGGCGTTCATTCCAATTACGTCAATGAAAAACTTACCGATTATGGCGTTGACCATAGGAGCCGCTAGGAAGGGCACGAACATATAGGGATTGAGAACGATCGGCATACCGAAGAGAACGGGCTCGTTAACTCCAAAAATCACCGGGATAATCGATGCCTTGCCCATGGCTTTAAGCTGCTTGGAACGCATAAACATGATCAGGATAATAGGAACGATGAACGTGCAGCCAGAACCGCCCAGACCGCCGATGAAGCTTGTAAAGTCCTGCGTGAGAGCAATTGACGGGTGTCCACCTGCTTGGAAAACCTCAAGATTGGTAACGGTATTGCCGTAGAGCGCAGCATTGATCGGGCTCATGACAACCGAAGCACCGTGAATACCCATAAATTGGAAAAGTGCGACCGCGCCTTCGATAAGCGCCATGCCAGGATAGGTGTCGACCGCGGAGAACAGCGGCGAAATTAGAGCAGATACCAAATTGGCGAACGGCACAGCAAGCAACGTACGGCTCGCGAGATCGATAACGGCGCACGCAAGGATTGAAAACCCAAACGCAAAGATATCGCGAAAACTCTGTGCAATAGCGCCGGGGACCTCTTTGGGGAGCTTGATCGTCACATTATGGCTAATGCACACCTTATAGATATTAACGGTCAAGAACGCGGATACGAACGCAGCGAGAAAACCCTTGGTTCCCATATAGCCGGTTTCAAAAACAGATGTATCTGCTCCGCCAATCGAGACAACATCGTTCGTCACCGATAGCAAGAACATGCCGCACATGGCACAAACCATGCACGAGGTGGGGTTGAGAGATTTGCCCGAAGGCATGCGGCGGTTCATCGACATGGCAAGTGAGCTCGCCGTGGTACCGGCCACCATAATGCCAAGAAGCCCCATGGTATATGCATAAATCTTATTAAAGAAATCCAGCACCTCAGACGGAAGCGTGATGCCTACATAGGCAGGGAGCGTCGAAAGAAGAAGGAACAGGCTCGAGAACAGCACAATTGGCATATTCGAGAGAAAGCCATCCTTAATCGCCACCAGATAAATGTTCTTTGAGATTTTGTCGAAGAGAGCCTGGTGTTTTTCAAGGAATTTGACGATAGCGTCCATAACGCATCCTTTCATGATTGCCGGGCACACAACGATTTATCCGGACTCAACCGTCGTCGTCCCAGTTTGTATCCGCTTATCGTAAGTGAATACGTTCTCGTGCGAAATGTAATATCATTTGCGCGATTTGTCATAACCAATTCTTTTTCCGCTTTGTCGATATGTCAAGAATTCATATCTTTATTCGGTGAACGGTAGTTGCGTAATTCTAGATTTGTCCAGCTAAAGGCTATTTTTTCGGAGCATTACAATAAGCTTGTAACCGTTTACCGATTGGATATAACATATTAAATATATTGTTGTAACAATATTAGAGACAATGTCACAAGCCTGTCGTTCTAGTCAAAGGAAGTAACAATGCACAAACGATTGCTGAACATGTCCGCATCCGATTTTGCCGCCACGTCACCCATGGATCTAAAGCAGGCAATTCTGGCTTCCGAGGGACGCACCATCATGGCGGAAAACGTACCCTCTTCCCAATTTCTCGGCGGCGTTACTAATGCAGAAATCGAACGTGCCGCAGGTGCCGACCTGCTTCTGTTTAACGCGCTCGATGTGTTCGATCCAGTTATTGCCGGTATTCCAGATGATCTCAATGAAAACCCGGTCACTTGGGTGAAGCGAGCATGTGGAAGGCCCATTGGCGTCAATCTGGAGCCAGTTGATAACGAGGCAGAGATGTCTGAATCCCGTACGGAAATCCCCATGGGTCGTCGCGTCTCTCCCAAGACCTTAGAAAGGGCTAACGAACTCGGATTTGATTTTATCTGCCTGACGGGCAACCCTGGAACTGGCGTCTCCAACGATGCAATCGCCCATTCGATTAAACTCTCCAAAGAGCATTTCAATGGCCTGGTCATAGCCGGAAAAATGCATGGAGCGGGCGTTGCGGAGCCTGTCATGACGCTCGAAATTGCGCGCAAGTTTGTTGACCTCGGCGTCGATATCCTTCTCGTGCCAGCCCCCTACACCGTCCCTTGCTTCCAAGAAGCAGACCTGCGCGCCATCGTAGACTTTGTACGATCCCACAACGTAGGCAAGTCAATTGAAGAGAAGGTTCTCGTCATGGCGGCGAACGGGACGAGTCAAGACTCCTGCGACAGCGAGACCATTAAGAAAATAGGCCTTGCAGCAAAAGCAGCCGGCGCTGACCTCCAACATATCGGGGACTCCATGAACGGTATTTGCCTGCCCCAGAATATCTTCACGCTCGGACAAGCCCTTCGTGGATACAGGCATCAGATCGTCATGCTGAGCCGCTCTGTGATACGTTAAGGTTACCTTGCCCACGTTACATCCCGACTGAGGCAACCATCAGGTATAACCAACATGCAAACTGAGGCTCCAATGCTCGATACACACGAAAAACGGCCACTCTATTTACAGCTCACCGACGCGCTGCTCAAGCAGATCGTCGATGAATATCAAGCAGACGATAAACTTCCAACAGAAATGGAACTCTGCGACGAATACGCCGTAAGCAGAACAACCGTCCGACTTGCCATGAGTGAGCTGGAGCGTCGTGGAAGTATCTATCGAATCCAAGGTAAGGGGTCGTTTGTTGCACCGAAACGCGTTAGCGAGCTCAATTCACTTTTAGACTTTGACTTTGCAAGCCATTGCGATGGCGTTGATCCAGATGCCATTACCAAACATTTCGGCGGCCTCACATCAGGTCGTCCAATTTCCGTAATGATGCTCCAACAATTTGGATGTCAAAGTCGCGATGAGATTCAGCGTCTTGAATTGACCTACGAACTTGAAGGCAGCTTCATAGGCGCTGATACGTTCTTCATTTCAAAGTCGCGCGTTCCGAATAATCAGTTAGATTTTCAGGCATTTAGCAAAATCATGGACGAGTTGTCCATGTCTATCCAATCTGCTCGAGAAAGCTATAGAGCACGTCAGCTTAGCGATTCCGAAGCCAGCAATTATGGTGTTGCAAAACTTCCGGTCATCGAACTAACTCGTTATGCTTACGACTCCGGCGGCAAATTAATCTCAATTGTCTGCCGCACCGTCTTAACTGGGCGAATCCCTTATCAAAACTTTATTTTCAAGTCCTAATGTTCTTTTTCTTTTGTCTCGATCTGTAACACGTAGCCGAGTTTTTAAGTCCTAACCGTTACAGATCGAGACAAACAAGGTAGACCCCGCCGAATTGTCTCAATCTGTAACACTAAGACCGGTTTTGGACGTCTAGATGTTACAGATTGAGATGAATGCACAGGCCAATGTCCCCAATCTAAATCTGTAACAACTAGCCGAATTATTCGGTCCTAGCTGTTACAGATCGAGACAAACGGAATAGGCCGAGCCAAAAATCTCGATCTGTAACATCTGACTCGCTTTTGGCCGCCTAGATATCACAGGTTGAGACAATTTGATAGTGGAGTCCTCATTTGCGCGTCATATCGCGTAGCGCTAACGCGCTGGTTTCCACAATGACAGGAGGTAAAAGTCCTCCCGCATCGCCCGTTGGCAATCCCGTAGCGCTAGCTAGCAAATGACCTGCGTATGTTCCTCGATGGCGGCACGATCTTCGGCGGCGATGCCCGGCTCGCACACCACGGCGTCCAAATTGTCCAGACGACAGAAGGTGTAGAAGTCGCGCTTGCCGATCTTGCTGGAGTCGGCGATCAGATAGCGCGAGTCCGCCTTGCTAAAGGCAAGCTGCTGGATACGGCCCTCGTCCATGTTGGATGTGGATACGTCACCGTCCAAGATACCGTTGGCGCCGATAAACGCCGCATCGATGCCCAGCGCACGCAGGGTGTCCTCGGCCGTTGGCCCCACAAAAGCGGCAGTGCGGCGACGGTACATGCCGCCCACGAGGCACAGGTCGCAGTCCTCGCGCGCCTCGAGCAGGTTAAACACCGAAAGCGAATTAGTCACGATGCGCAGGCGAAACACCGGCAGCAACGAGGCCATCTGCTCAACCGTGGTACCCGTGCCCAAAAAGATAGTAGAGCCCTCCTCGATAAGCTCCACAGCACGGCGTGCGATCTGCAGTTTTTCCTCGGCATGCTTGGTGCGCTTTTCGCTGTGCGAATACTCATGGCGCAACATAGCGTGGGGACGACCCTGCGCACTGCGGGCGCCGCCGTGCACGCGCTCGATCTCACCCAGACTCGCAAGTTCTTCGAGGTCGCGGCGAATCGTCATGTCCGAAACGCCCAGCGCATCCGAAATCTCCTTAACCGAGACCGTGCCCTGCTCCTCGAGCAGCTGACGAACCTTATCCTGTCGCTCTGCCTTAATCACGATGAATCCTCGCTGTTCTATGCGCGCATACCGTTCAAACAGTAACGAACAAATTGTATCAGAATCGCGCGCGCCAAAACTGAGCGCCCACACAGCCCCAATCATCACTTTTTTGAGAAAAATACCCCCTGCTTTAGTGGGATGTAGTGATAATCTCGCCTGTTCGCGCTACAGTTTGTGCGAAATACCTCGATGTTAGGAACCAAATGATCACTTCCGAGCTTTTCGGCACCGCGCCGTGCGGTACTCCCGTTCATCGCTACACCCTCAACGGGCCCGAGATCTGCGTTCGCATTATGGACTATGGCGCCACCGTGTTGGGCATCGATGTGCCCGACATTCCCGGCAACGTGCGCGATGTGGTGCTGGGCTTCGATAAGCTCGAGGATTACTTTGACAACCCCGCCTGCTTTGGCGCGACCATCGGCCCCGTGGCCAACCGCACTGCGAGTGCCACGATCACCATCGACGGCACGGACTGGCATATGCCCGCCAACGAGGGCGCCAACAACCTGCACAGCGACCTTGAGCACGGCCTGCATAAACGCGTGTGGGACGTTGAACTCGACGAGACTCACAACGCCGTTCGCATGACCACCTCGCTTGAGGATGACGAGCTGGGCCTGCCCGGCAACCGCATCTTTACGGCCGTGTTTACCGTTACGCGCACCGGCGTCTTCCGCATCGAGTACGGTTGCGAGAGTGACCGCGCCACGTACGTGTCCATGACCAACCACACGTACTTTAACCTTGCCGGTCATAACGCCGGCATGGACTGTGAGCACTTCTTTGTTGCCAACGCTGCCCACTACCTGCCCATCAACGAGCAGAGCATCCCCACCGGCGAGATCGCTCCGGTCGAGGGCACGCCGTTTGACTTTCGCGAGCTGCGCCCCGTCGCGCCTGGCATGGAGGCCGACGATCCGCAGATTAAGCACGCCCGTGGCTACGATCACTGTCTGTGCATCGATGGCTATCAGTACGGCCGTAATCTGCGCCGCGCGATGCACGTCGAGGAGATGTGGACCGGCCGTGAGCTGGACTACTACACCACCGCCCCGGGCGTGCAGCTCTACACCGGCAACTGGCTGGGTGACGAGCACGCCAAGGACGATGCCAACTATGGCTGGGGCGCCGGCTTTGCCCTCGAGGCAGAGATGTACCCCGACACGCCGCACCAGCCGCTGTTCCCGCAGGGCATTGTGGGCCCGGGTCACCCCTACAGCAATGTGATCGAGTACCACTTTATGAGGCATTAAGCCCACAACGCGACATATCGCACAGCAGCGCCCGCCGGCACCACCGCCGACGGGCGTTTTTCTACCTAGTCATTGGGGGCGTTCCTAAACGACTAGTCGTTGGGGACACTCTTTGCCGAATGTGGCCGCCGCATCATCGATGATGCCGTGTCCTCGCGCGCAATGGTGGCGTCCGTCCCGCTTCGACCGTCGCGTTACGGCGCGAGAACATCCAGCGGAACAACTTGGACGCCACGCTCGGTAACATAGGCTTGCGAACCAAACCCGATGATCACGACTTTCGAAACCGGCGGGTTGTTTCCGGCGGCAACCATGCGCTTCTCGACAGCAACAAGGCTGTCAGACGCCTCTTCGATTTGAGCAGAGCTGAGTTTAACTTCGACCGGAATCCACGTTCCGCCGGGAGCCGCAATGACCGCATCGACTTCTAGATCGCGAGAATCATGATAGTGATAGAGGCTCATTCCGTTTGCTCGCGCATAAACCCACAAATCATGGAGTGCCAGCGATTCAAAAAGTAGTCCGAGCGTCTTGAAATCTAGCAGCAAGGTCTCCGGAGTCGCCCCGAGCGCAGCGGCCGCCAGCGACGGGTCGGCGAGGTGATGCTTCTTTGAGTCTCTTAAATGCACCGGAGATCTCATTGCAGGGTTCCACGCGGGAATATCGCGAACGAAACTAACCCGAGCAAGAAGAGATATATATGATGCCGCCGTCTGTCTCGACACCTCTCCGCCAAGATCGGCTACGAGCGTCTTGAGTGTCGCCAAAGTGGATTCATTTCGCGCAAGCGATTCGATGACGGCTTTGACCTTCTCAGGGTCGCGGCGAGAGCCATCAACACGAGACAAATCTTCTTCGGCGACTATGCCGATGTAACGTTTCGCCATCGCCGACGCAGCCAGCGCATCGCGACCGACCGCCGCGGGCCATCCGCCACGGACAACGCACTCGGCAATCGAGGCAGAATCCAACGATCCGAAAGCGCCATTGAACTTTTCGCCAGAAATAATGCCCGACAGCTTAACCGCACCGCTGGATTTCCCAAGCTCGAAAAGCGTCATGGTATCCATGCGCAATTTAGCGAACCTTCCAGCGCCACTGTGCATCGGCCGTTCATTGTCTCGCGGCGTCGCCGACCCCGTAAATATGAACTGGCCAGGCTCGCCGCCGCGGTTGTCGCACTCAAACCGCGCCGCGTCCCAAAGTTTCGGAACCTCCTGCCATTCATCGATCAGCCGCGGCACCTCGCCTGCAACGGCAAGCGCCGGGTCCGTCTCGGCACGCAAGCGATTCTCGAAGTTGCGCGACGGATCCATGAGAAGGAGCCTGGACGCCGCACGGGTCCCGGCTGTGGTTGTCTTTCCACACCATTTCGGTCCTTCGATGAGAACGGCACCGAATATCCCTAGCATCTGGTCGAGCTCATTTTCGATAATTCGAGTGTAGTACTTTTTTGACATATTTTTCACCATTGTTTATCAGCGCGTTTAACCAAATTTACAGTTTACATTTAACCAAATTTCGGTTATCTGATTAACCATATTTACGCAATTCAATTAACGAAACAGATTTAGGAGCCGTTTTTGCGAACGGCTTAAGCTGTGGTGCAGTCATTGACGTTCTAAAAGACTAGTCGAAAGGGACACTCTTTTCATAGCTCCGACACATGCGCCAACATGCCTGAAATCGGCGCGCTACAGATTGCGCCCATCTACTACTTTTACTCCCGCACCCCTGACCATACGCCCCTATTTTCAAAAATCGCACGTTCGCTACCTGCGGTTTTAATATTGAGATTTTCATCGTTGTTCGAGGTAAGCGACCAAAAGTAGTAGATGGCCCCAATTCCTGGCCGAGGGCATCTCGCCGCTCCTCCACGGGAAAATACGATCCGTTTTCCTCCGTCCCCAAGGAATCACGCGAGCAGGTTCTCGATAGGATCTGGGTCGGAGCTGGGGAGATAACGGATTTCCAGCTCTATGCCGAGCGCTTGGAGTTCTTTGAGGGCGGCGACGTCTGCATCGTCAATGGCAACCGCGGGCGTCACAGGACGCTTGCCCTCCCCTGCCTGCATATGGCCGATGCTAATCTTGGTGATCGGCACACCACCCTTAACCAGCGCGAGCGCGTCGGCAGGTGAGGCTACCATGACCAGAATCCATTGACGCGGCGTTGCGGTATGAATGATGTCGATAGCCCTTTGCACCGAGAAAAACCGCGTCCAAACGCCTTCTGGCACCGCCACCCTCATTGGTGCCCATTGGCGCGAATCCGCCGCGATCTCATCGTTGACGATTAGGACAAGGTTGGAACCCACGGCTTCGTTCCACAGCTCAACGTCTTGCCCGTAAATGAAACGGTCATCGATACGCGTAAGAAGAATCTTGGGTTGAGCCATGGCTGCCCCATTCTGTTTGAGACCCATACGAGCGGGACGTCGACCACCAACTCAACAGCAGGTCAAGTAACAAATGGGCACTGCAGACATCACGTCTCCAATATTAGTGCATTTAAAGTGAGAAAAGCCGTCAGAACCCTTGCGCGGATGTGCGATGTCCCGTATCATAGACAGCCGTTGACGCCTCAGCTGCGTCACCACATTGCCGCCAGCGTAGCTCAGTTGGTAGAGCACCGCTCTCGTAAAGCGGGGGTCACCGGTTCGAGCCCGGTCGCTGGCTCCATTGCACAAGATAGCCGCCTTCGGGCGGCTTTTTTGTTGCCGATTCGCCCACTCGGTGGACTTCGGGTTTAATGCTTAGGGGCGGGGATTTACCAAAGTGAAATTTTAATGAAAAGAAACCCAGCTGCAACAATTGCCATGGTGAGGGCTCGAATTGGCCATATAGATCTAAAATAGTCACAATATACAAATGTCGAGAGACGTTGGGGGATATAGATGAAAAGAACTAAGGGTTTTCTTTTGTTGGTAATGATGCTGCTCGGACTGTTCTGCCTGAGTTGCCCTTCTTGGGCCGAGGCTGCCTGTCCTGAAGGTGAGCCTCAGCAGTCTTATACGGGCAGCCTGCTGATAACTGCTAAGGAGGGCGATGCCGACTCTCAGTCTGGGGTAAATCCCCTTGCCACTTTTGAGGGGGACGGCGGAACGGTCAAGCTTGACCATATTGGTAGCGGGATTTTGAGGTGGCAAGTTCTTCCGGACAAAATTGCGAACGATCCCTTCTCTTTTGCTGGAACGATATATCTATACAAGGTTGTGAGCGGAAAACAAAAATACGTCGATTGCTATCCGACAAACGGGTCTGGAATTGCATTCACCGGCATTTCGGGGCAGATTGATACACATGTACGAAAGGGAACCTATGTGGTGCGTTGGGTTGGAGCTGCTGCAGGCCCGATATGGATTGCGGTCTTGCGCCCCGATGTCCAAATAGGTTTCTCTCTCTAGACGGGAAGTTGCTCATGGACGCCATATATGACGGGGATGACTGGGTCGATCATTATACTTGGCGCCTGGTCGGCTCGAACGACAATGGGGATGTGGTGTTTGATGGACTATGTCCAAAGCATCTCCATCCTTTTGTCTCGTCGTTAATTGAGAGTTCCGCTCGTGTTGCCCCCTACAGCTCGGCATCGCTTCATGATACGGACGTTTTGAAGACCATAAGGGAATCAATTGACGAGGGCACGATGAGCGGCCCGCTGTTTTCTCGGCTTGTGGGGCTAGATGAGATTGGCTCGAAACGACTGCTTGCGGGCGAAAAAGTGGAACTCACTTATCGGTCGATGATTTCAATCCTGCGGCTAGCCGATGTTCTTCGCAAATAAATGAGGCTTCCCTATTCAAAAACCGAAAACCCCGCCAAACGTGATTCCCCTAGGGAAAGCACGTTTGGCGGGGTCCTAGCGTGATTCCCTTAGGGAAATCACACCATCAGACGAACAGCCCAGCCGAGCAGTTCGCTACTCCTCCCAGTAAGCATCTGCAAGCAGCTTAAAGCAGATCTTCTTGACCGGCTGTGCGCCATCGCCCGGGAACTCGAGCGTGGGCATGTGAGGCTCGCCGGCAACAAACAGCGCAAACTTGTCGTCAGCAAGATCGCCGGCGATCGAAGCGTCGGAATCGACCAGATCGTAGTCGTCCTTCTCGTCAAACTCCTGGACCAGCGTCAGGCTGCCCGTAGCGACCTTAAAGGCCTCGCGACCCTCAATATCAATCTGCAGGTCGTGATAGCGCTGATGCGTCTCATAGTGAGCCTCGGCCTCGGGACGCGTCGTGGGAGCCATGACGTTCGCAAAGACCTTGTCGCCCAGAATCGGATGGCTGCCGACCTCGAGCTCCGCCGGGTCGTTCTCCTCGAGCCAGTCGATCAGCACGTCGAGGCCCTTGAGCATTCCGCGGTACTCCTCGATATCGCCTAATGCACCGTAAATCATCTAAATCCCCTCTCGAATCGTTTCTTTGGCGGCTACTCGGTAAACGCGTTACCGACACTGTTGCCACCCACATACGTCTCGACCAGGCTAAGGTCGGGATTGAACACGACGGCATCGGCGTCGCGCCTCGGCATAATGCTACCGCACTTGTTATCGGCTCTAACCACAAGAAAGCAACCGATGCCGGGGCCGACGCCCAAGCTCTTACAGCTCGGTCACGACAACGCCGTTGTAGACCTCGTCCCAACGGTCCATGACCAAGTGGCCAGTCATGGGATCCATGGCGTTGAGCTTGCCGCAGGTGTTGGCGGTACGCAGCACCGTCTCATCATCCGCGCCAGCAGCAATCGCATGTGCGAAGCCAGCAATGGTCGAATCGCCCGAGCCCGTAGCGTTAACGGCAGGAATATCGGGGGTCTTGGCACGGAACGCACGGCCGTTGTGGAAGCCTACGGAGCCGGCAGCGCCCATGGACACGACGACCCAGGGGATATCGGAGAAGCGGGCATCAGAGGCGAGCGCGGCGCGGAGCTCGTCCACATCGTCGGTGGTAAAGCTCGTGCCCAGAAGGCCGTTGATCTCGGTCAGGTTAGGCTTAACCAGCTCGGGCTTAACTTCGGACTTAAGGGCGGCCTCGAGCGAGGCACCCGAGGTATCGAGCAGCACCTTGGCGCCGGCGTTCTCGGCAATGCCCGTTATCTTGGCGTAGTAGTCCGCCTCGACGCTGCGGGGCAGCGAACCCGAGATGGTGACGACGTCGGCCTTGCCCGCAAGCTCGGTAAACTTGGCGGTAAAGGCATCGAGTTCCTCGGGGGCAATCGTCGGGCCACTCTCGAGCAGCTCGGTCTGGTTGCCGGCGTGAAGGATGTTGAGGCAAATACGAGTCTCGCCCTTGATGGGTACAAAATCATTCTTAATGCCGTTGGCATCCATGAGCTCGGCCATGTAGGCGCCCATGTGGCCGCCGAGCAGACCGGTTGCCACAACGTCGTCGCCCAGCTGACCCAGGACGCGGGCCACGTTAAGGCCCTTGCCGCCGGCGGTCTTTTCGGGCGTCACGCGGTTGACGTCGTCGATAATGAGCTCATCGAGCTGATAGCGCGTATCGACAGACGGGTTCATCGTAACGGTGAGGATCATTTTTAGCTCCTTATCTCGCAGGCTCCTTGTGCCTCGCGATACGAGTCGACAAAACGGAATTACAGAATCTCAATCGTGAACGAGCGAACGACGGTCTCCTTAGGCTTGGCGACAAGGCAGCCGCGCTTATGCTCAAGCACGTCGTCCTCATCGGAACAGGTCGAAAGACCGCCCCAAGGCTCAACTGCCACAAAATCGCCCTCAGGCTTGCTCCACACAATGAGATATGGGAAGCCCTCAAAGCTCAGGCGAACACCCTTGTCCTCGCCCTTTTTGGAAAGCGTGACCTGACGGCTCTCGAGCACGTCAAAGATGGTCTCCGCAAAATCGAAGAGCTCATGTGACAGAGGCAGCGTCTTTCCCACCATGGGGTTCTTGGAGCGGTTGGTCACGTCAATCAAGCCAGTCGAGGGGACGGCAGCGCAAAGCTCAGCAGCCTCGTCTTTCTCAAAACGCAACTCGTAGTCCGTATAGGCCTCGCCCTCATCGAGCGGGCACCTAAAGCCGGGGTGTCCACCGATAAAGAAAGGCATGTCCTCGGTGCCCTCGTTGGTAACCTCATAGGAGACGCGCACGGCGGCGTCCTCGAGCGTATAGCGGGCGACAAGCTTAAACGGATACGGATAATCGCTCAGCAGCGCGGCGTTATCCTCCGAAGCCAGGCACATCGCCAGCTCGTTCTCGCTCTGGCTCAGCAGCTTCCACTCCTGTTTGCGCGCAAACCCATGGCGGGCGAGCTTCACATGATGTCCGGCAAACGTCATGGCGCTGTTATCGCGCAAACCTCCGCAAATCGGGAAGCAAATCGGTGCCTGGCCGGACCACACGGCGGGATCGCCCTGCCACAAGTACTCGCGACCTCCAGCCTCAATCGAGGTAAACGAACCACCGGCCGTGGAGACCTTGATAGAAATCGAATCGTTGGAGAGAGCGTATTCCATTGTCCATCCTTTCGAACAACTGCTTTTTGCTCGCAAGAACCCGTCTCGGCCCTGACCAAAGGACAAACCCGCACGTTCATCGATGCGTCCGGTTTCCCAGCCATGCAACGGGGTACCATACAGACATTGATGCAATTACAGCTGAAAGGCCTTCTTATGCGAACCATCATCCTTTATGCCTCACACCACCACGGCAATACGAAAAAGCTCGTGGACGCCATCGTCGAGGCGCACCCCGAGATCGATACCCTCGACGTGAAGTCACTCGGTAAAAACGAGTACCCCGACCTGCACGAATACCATCTGATCGGTGTCGCCACGGGCATCTATTACTCCGAGATCGACAAGGACATGGCACGCGTGCTCACGAACGTGCTGCAGCCGCAGGACAAGGTGTTTGGCCTTATGACCTACGGTGGCAAAAACAAGTGGTACGGCAAGGATATCGATGGCATCTGCCGCATGAGGCAGGCCATCTTTATGGGCGTCTACGGCTGTCCCGGCTTTGATACGTGGGGGCCGTTCAAACTCACCGGCGGCGTCCAGAAGGGACACCCGACCGCTGAGGAAATTAAGGGCGCCGTCGACTTCTTCGACAAGATCGAAGACGAGTATGGCGACATCATCGTCGAAGAGTACGCCAAGCGCGAGAAGCGTCTAGCATACGAAAAGGAGCATCCCGCGGGGGGTCTTGTGGCCGGCGTCAAGCGCACGGCAAAGAAGATCGTTAACAAGCTGTAACTGTTAAGGTGCTTTTGAGCGTTTAACCCATACGGCGGGTCCGAGCAGATTCGGGCCCGCCGTCTTTTTCTATCGTTAATCGGTAAAGGCGTTGCCGACGCTCTGGCCGCCAACATACGTCTCGACGAGGGTGAGCTCATGGTCGAACACGACAAAGTCGGCGTCGCGACCCGGCATGATGCTGCCGCACTTATCCTCGATGTGCGCAGAGCGAGCCGGCACCTCGGTTGCCATGCGAATGGCGATATCAGCGCTGGCGATGCCCCAATCGACAATGTTCTTGACGCCCTGGGCAAGCGTGAGCACCGAGCCGGCAATGCTTTTGCCGTCGGCGAGCCAGCACAGGTTGTCCTTCATGATGACGTCCATGCCACCACTGGTGTAGCTGCCCTCGGGCATGCCGCCGCAGCCCAGGCAGTCGGTGATGAGCACCGTGTGCTGCCAGCCCTTTGCCTGCAGCAGTGCCTTGATGGCGGCAGGGTTTACGTGCTTGCCGTCACAGATGATCTCGGCGTAGGTCTCGGGCGTGGACATGGCAGCACCCACGACACCGGGCTCACGGTGATGCAGACCGCGCTGGCCGTTATAGGTATGCGTAAAGCAGCTGGCACCGGCATTGATAGCGGCGATGCACTCATCGTAGGTGGCGTCGGAGTGACCGATGCTGGTCACCACGCCCTTGGCGTTCAGAGCAGCCGCATAAGCAGCGGCACCGTCGCGCTCGGCGGCCATGGCGCTCTTAACGATGCGACCGCCCGCAGCCTCCTGCCACTGGTCGAAAACCTCCTCGGAGGGGTCAATCAGGTAAGCGGGGTTCTGCGCGCCCACGTGCTTCATGGTAAAGAAGGGGCCCTCCAGGTAGATGCCCTGAATGCGGGCACCGCAGAAGTCGGGGCCGCGGCCCTCGTCCGCCTTGGCGATAGCAGCGCAGGCGTCCTTGATCTGTTCGACGCCATCGGTGAACGTCGTGGGCAGCCAGCTGGTGGTACCGCGACGGGCGAGCTCGGTTGAGCTGATATCGATGCCCTCGGGATCGTTATCGGTAGTTGAGTGGTTGTAGAAGCCATGGATGTGAGTATCGACCATACCCGGTGCGATCCACGATCCCGTGTAGTCCTTAATCTCGCAAGAGGGCTCGTCGGCCTGCCAGGCGCCAAAAACGCCATCCTCGACCATAAGATAGCCGCCCAGTTGCGGGCCTGCCGGCAAGAAGAACTTGTCAGCCTTAATTGCGTACGTGCTCATATGCACTCCTCGCTTCTAAAGCAGTTGACTGTGGTAATGCTTATACCCAGCTCACGTAAAACAAAAAGCGCCCGCCCGCCGTTATGAGCGGACGGGCGCCCTTACAGGGGGACGCGATTAAGCGGTGAAGGGGTGAATCGTCACGCCCTTAACCACGCGGTTGACCGTGCCGGTGGGGCTCGGCGTATCGGGCGTGTTGCCCACGCGGACGGAGTTGAGCAGGCTGATAGCCTGGGCAAACATCACGAACGGCAGAGCAAGGTAACCCTCGGGAAGTGCCTCGTAGCCCTTAAAGGTGAAGGACTCACCCTCATAGACGGTGGCACCTTCCTGCTGAACGGCGATGGTGTGCTGAGCGATCTCGTCGCCACCGATCTCGTTTAGGATGTCGATGTCGTACTGACGGGTGTAGGCGTCGTTGTTGACGAACACGAAGACGAGCGTCTTATCGTCGACGAAGGACTTAGGTCCGTGACGATAGCCCATGGAGGTGTCGTAGGAAGTAGCGACCAGACCGTGAGCGAGCTCGAGGATCTTGAGCTGGCTCTCCTGAGCAAGGCCACCGAAGGAGCCAGAACCCAAGTAGGTCACGCGGTTGAAATCGCCAGCCAGGTAATCGGCGATCTCGGGCTCACGGGAGATGACCTCCTCGCCCATCTTGGCAATCGTCTCGACCCACTCGGCCTTCTGCTCGTCAGAGGCAGTGTCGAAAATAAGGGTGGAGAGCAGGGTCATGCAGGAATAAGAACCGGTCATGGCGAAGCCCTTGTCGTTGGCGCGCGGAATGAGCAGCGTCAGCGCATTGGGATCATCGGCAGACTCGACGGCAAGCTTGCCCTCGGGAGCGCAGGTGATGTTGAGGAACTTGACGTTGTGGACGAGCTCCTTGGCAACGGCAACGGCGGCAAGGCTCTCGGGGCTGTTGCCAGAGCGGGCAAAGGAAACCACGAGCGTGGGATCCTCGGCGCGCAGGAAGTCGCGCGGGGCGCTCACGATGTCGGTCGTGGCGATGGGCTTAAAGTCGTAGAGATCAGTGTTGCCAGCGTGACGCAGGTACGGGGCGCAGGTATCGCCAACGTAGTCGGACGTACCGGCACCGGTGAAGACAACGGACAGACGACCCTCGCCCATAGCGCGAGCCTCGGCCAGGAAGGCCTCGATGGCCTCCTTGTTCTCGCGATAGATGTTGAGCGTATCACGCCAAAGCTCGGGCTGCTGAGCAATCTCGGCCGTGGTGATCTGGGCGCCGAGCTCGGTGAGCTCCTCGACACTCTTCTCGAACATTTCTAATACCTCTCTCTAGAAGTAATCCTCTGACGTGCAATTATACACTTCGGTTGGTTATCTGGTAGTAACCAGTTAAATGCAAAGAATCACCATATGGAAACGATGCGAGCACTAGTTACTGCGCTGGTGGTAAACCTTGTATTTAAACTGATCGGCACGAGCAACCGAGAGTGTGTACTCCACTACCTCGTTTGACTCGTTATACGTAGTCCTGACCAAATCGAGCACAGGCGAGCCCTCGACAATTCCCAAAAGGTGGGCATCGGTGGGACGGGCTATGCTCGCATAGAACTCCTCTTCGGCCACGCGAATCTTTTGCTGAAAGTCCTGCTCAATCACATCGTAAAGCGGCTTACGCTCCAGCAGCGGTCGCTTTAGGGACAGAAATTGACGAACCGGTAGATAGCTGCGTTCGACCATCATGGGCATGTTGTCGGCAGAGCGAAGACGCTTGAGCTTAAAAATGCGATCACCGATGCGCAATCCCATATGCTCGGCCAGATTCTTATCGGCCTCCATCTCGCAAAACTCGAGAATCGTGGTCTCGGGTTCTCGACCCATCGCGCGCATCTGCTCGGTAAAGCTGTAGGACTGCATAAGATTGGTTGCTTTTGCCGAACGGTCGGTCACAAAGGTACCGCGACCGTGCTGCCGAACCACCAGTCCTAAACGCTCCAGTTCCTGCAGAGCCAGGCGTACCGTAGTGCGCGAGAGACCATAGCGCTCCGAAAGTTCGCGCTCGGAAGGAATCATGTCACCGGCGCGATATTCATGGTCAATCTTTTCGGTCAGAATATCGACCAGCTGATCGTACAGCGGTTGCTTACGCGCTCCGATCGCCATCCTATCCTCCCTTTTGCTCGAATTCGGCTAACTACCTAGGGTGTTATGCATTATCTGTCTGCCACACCCGAATCATTAAGAAAACAAAAGCCGCGCGCTCTTTCGAGCACGCGGCTTTTAACATACACATGGCTTAAGGGGTCGGGGTGTGAGCCGCGTAGGGACACACCCCTCAAGCTAGAGCCTTACCAGATGCTCGGCCAGAGACCAAGCGGGCCAGCGCCCAGGATGCCAAGGACGAAGAGCAGGAGAATGCCCTTGGTCGGGGTCCAGCTGTGCTTAGCGAACATGTAGTAAAGCAGCAGCGTAAGCATAAGCGGGACGAGCTTCGGGACGATGGTGTTGAGGGTGTCGGCAACAGAGAAGTTGACCGGATCCTCGGTAACGGTGCCGTAGGTCACGGACTCCATGCCGTTACCCAGATCGGTGACGCCGCACTCGACAGCGTTGCCGTCGGCATCGGAAGCGGTAAGGGCGTTGCCGTCCTTATCGGTCATGGCGATGGTACCGGCCTCAGCGGTCTCGGTATCGATGCCCTCCATACCGGTGAAGTTCTCGGCCTCCTTCTCGGAGACGATCACGGTAGTAGCGGAGAGACCACGGGTGGTGCCGTTGGGGATCTGGAGGTTGATCTGGGTGCCACCCATGGTGACGACCAGGCAACCGACGACGAAGACGCCCATGATGGAAGCGGCACGCGTGAAGGCCTGCATGTTGGCGGTCAGAGCGTCAATAGCGCTGGTGCCAAGCTTGTAGGACCAGTTCATGAGCCAGAAGCGCAGAGCGAACTGGACGACGTTGAAGATCACCAGGAAGATGATCGGTGCAGCGGCGTTGCCGTTGATGGCCATGTTGGAGGTGATGCCGGCCGTGATAGGCACGAGCGTCAGCCAGAACAGGGCGTCACCGATACCACCGAGCGGGCCCATTGCGGCGACGCGGACGGCGCGGATCGTGGGGATGTCAACCTTGTTCTGCTCGAGCGAAAGCACGATGCCCATAACAAAGGTGACAAGGAACGGGTGGGTGTTGAAGAACTCCAGGTTGTGGCTCATGGAAGCCGCGAGGTCGTTCTTGTTGGTGTGGATCTTCTCCAGACCGGGGATGATGGAGTAAAGCCAGCCAGCGGCCTGCATGCGCTCGTAGTTGAACGATGCCTGCAGGAAGCAGGAGCGCCAAGCCATCTTGTTGAGGGTCTTCTGGTCGAGCTGCGGAGCAGGAGTGAGATCCTCGTAGTGCTCCGGGATCACATACTCATTAGATGCCATCTTCGAAGTCACCTCCGTCAGAAACAGCTGCACCCTTCAGCTCGGTCTGCTGCTGGAAGTCCCAGAAAGCGATGCCGAAGCCGATGAGAGCGAGGATGAGCAGAGCAGGGGTTGCCAGCGAATCGTTGGCAACGGTGATGAGCGCGAGGCCAAAGCCCATGAGGAAGAAGCCCCACATATCGCGGTTCATCATAACCTTGAGCAGGACGGCGAAGCCGACGAAGCGCATCATGCCGCCTGCAGCGGAGAGACCGGTCTGCAGCCAAGTCGGGATGGCAGAAGCGATGGTCTGACCGATGGTAGCGCCAGCGATGAAGAACAGGGTGACGACGACAGCGAAGATCAGGCCGAGCAGAGCCATGGCGAAGTAGTTCAGGCGCTCGATGCCCTTGGTGTCCGCGTTGTGAGCCATGTTATCGGCCGTGGACATAAGCGGGGACATAAGCGTGAAGACCAGGGTAACGCCAAGCTGGCCAAGCAGAGCGAACGGAATGGCGAGGCCGACTGCCGCGTTGGGCTCGAGGCCCGTGGCGATAGCGAGAATGGCTGCCATGATGCCGCCGATGACGGCGTTAGGCGGCTGAGCGCCTCCGATCGGCATGTTGCCGATCGTCATGAGCTGATAGGTACCACCCACGAGAAGACCGGTGTTAAGGTCGCCAAGGATAAGACCGATGACGGCGCCGGTGACGATGGGCTGATAGAGAGACTCGAGGAAGTCAAACTGGTCGATTGCCGCGATGAACGTGACGACGAAGACCAGAGCGATCTGGATGATCGAGTATTCCATCTTGCTCCTCCTTTCAAAATGTATGTACGCACTTTGGATTTCACGTACAGAACGTCAGGGTTTCACTCCTGACAACGTGGATCACGAGGATTACGAGAAGAGCTTGCTCGTGTCCTCAACAGGCGTGCTCGGAACGCGCCTGATCTCCAACTCCACCCCCAATTCCTGCAGCTCTTTAAACGCAGCGACATCCTCGTCGTTAACTGCGACGGAGGTGGCGACTTGGCGCTTTCCTTCCGACATGTGCATGTTGCCGATGTTTACCTTCTTTATAGGCACACCGCCCTTGACGAGCGTAAGCACGTCTTCCGGTGTTTCGGCCACGATGAAGATCTTCTGGCGCGGGCTCGCCTTGCCAATGACGTCGATGGTCTTCTGCAGAGAGAAGAAACGCGTAGCGACGCCGGCGGGAGCGGCCATCTTCATGAGGTTCTGGCGCATGGTGTTGGTCGCCACGTCGTCGTTGGCGACGAGGATGAGGTTGGAGCCCAGAGTGGAGTTCCACTGGGTGGCAACCTGACCATGAACCAGTCGGTTATCGATGCGGGTAAGAAGAATGTTGGGTTCTGCCATGTTGATCAGCTTCCTTTCGTTATTTGCTGACGACAGTTACTTGATCTCCTGAATCGCGTAACGCGAAACGTCTACGACGGCTCCGGATCGGACTTTGATCTGGACCTTTTCGCCTTCGATGCCTTTTACGGTTCCGTAGATACCGCCGGCGAAAAGAACCTCCTGACCCGGCTTGAGCTCGGTGTGCAGCTCCTTGAAGTACTTCTGCTTCTTCTTCATGTTGATTTGCGACCAGATGGTGTAAATCAAGCCCATGATGACAAGCAGGCCTAAAAGGGCGACCGAGGAGCTCAAGACGCTGGCTCCGAAATCGGCCATTAGATGCCGTCCTCGTCGCCGAAGATATCCTCTTCCTCGGAGCCGGCAACAGAAGCGACCGTCTGGGCGGTGATGCCCGTCTGGCCAACGGTCACTGCCTGCTCGCCAAGCTCGGCGAGCGTGGCATTGCCGCGGAGGAACAGAAGCTCAATAACCATGGGAAGGTTGGTGCCAGTCAGAACCTCGACGTTGTCGACATCCTGGGCAATCATCATCGACTGGTTGAACGGGGTGCCGCCAAGCAGGTCGGTAAAGACGAGCACGCCATCGCACTCCTCGCGCATGGCAGTAATAGCGGCGCGGAGATCCTCACCGTAGGATGCGGCCTGGTCGCCCTCAAAAGGAACGACGGTAAAAGCAGGCTGGTCGCCGGCAACCATAGCGATAGCGCTTGCAAGGCCGGGTGCGAACTGTCCATGACCGGTAAGAATAAAGCCAACCATTCAAATTTCCCTTCCGAAGGTGTGTACGATCTGAGTCCGATGATTTTCGAAAGCCAGCGGGCGCTCGCCCTTAAAGCTTCTTAGAAAGCGTTCTTTGAAGACCAGTGGTTTCTAAACTGGTAGTAACCACGTGACGTGTTGTCACTATATCACCACAGAAGAGGTTGCTTTCGTTGATTCATACAGTAAAACGTTTTTGCACCGCTCACGGTAAAAAATCGACCGTTCACCGCTCGTTAACACTTCTACCTGCGGTTTTGAAACCGTTTGGAAATGCTTTGGCAAAAGATCGGAACTCTTTTCGTGTCAATACAACGCAGGGCGGCTAAAAATAGCGTAAAGAAAAATTGCAGGTCATTGTGAAGATTTGTGAATTGGTCTTTTTGACTTAATACCAGTTAGAACCAGTTTAGAAATTATCGGTGAACGGTAGTTTTCGACCGTTCACCGGTTATTTGCATTCGTTTACGGCCGTTTTCCTAGATGAATTGGGGAGACCCGATGAAGCACTTGCGCGGTTGCAGGATATTTCAATACTCGTCCATCCCCCCGCGTGCCAAACTCCCACTCCCTGAATGTGCCATAAGCTCTCGCTATTCGTCTTACAAACATTACTTACTCTATTCTGTAATTGTTTATCGTTTATCGTTAAGTATGTTATAAGATTTAAGTATCATCCAAGACATTGGTTGGAGGAGCTATGATCCGCTGGAACGTATCCAAATCGAATGAAGCCATCGACCGTGAACAGGCAATAGCCAAACTGAGGAAGCTCACTCGCTACTGCAAATGGGCCACAATCTGCACCGCCGTGGCGCTCGCTCTGGGACTCCTCGCAGTCATTGCAATCTACGATCTACTCATATTGCCTAGCCTCTCCCAAGGGTTCTGTCTCCAATCCGTAGAGCTTGAGGCTGGCGAAGGGCCAATTCTCGCTCTCGTCGGCGCCGATGAACACACCCCTCTTATGCTTGTCGCGCACGACGGTCATACTGCCATAGGGAGCGCCATGATGACATGCCTTGCGTTTGCCATCGTGCTAAGCGCATACAGGTTTTTCTCCGCCATTGAAAAGGCGGGCAGGCCCTTTGACCTCGAATGCATCCGCATACTACGTCAAATAGGACATTTGTTCCTTATTGGCGGCGTTGCTGTGAAGCTTCTTGGTGCCATAGTCACGGGGCTGATACTCTCAGGATTTGGCGGCAACTTTACGGATGCGCTTGGCGGCCAGCACCTCGACCTCTCTATGGTCTTTGCAGGCCTGATTATTAGCCTGATTGCCAGCGTCTTCCAGTACGGGTGTATCCTGCAAAAACAAGATGACGAGTTGCTCTAGGGGGAATCCATGATTATTCTGCGGCTTGACCGCATGCTCGCCGAACGCAAGATCTCATCCAAAGAGCTTGCGGAACGCGTGGGCATCTCCCAGGTCAATATGTCACGCATTAAGACAGGCAAGGTTTCTGCCATACGTTTTTCAACTCTTGACGCGATATGCCGGGCACTCGACTGCCAACCGGGCGATGTTCTGGAATACATACCTGACGATGAAGCCGATAGCCTCTTTGGGCTTAAAGATTGATGGAAATTATTAAGCCTTCAGTAACTCCGACGCAAAAAGCCCGCTAGAACGGACGTTCTAGCGGGCTCAATCAGATATTTCGACTTCGCGCTCGAAAGCTCAGGCAATCTTTACGCAAACAGGCCGTAGATGCTGATGTTGGCCTTGGCGTAGAGGCCGTTAGCATACTCGGTCCACTTGGAGCTGGCGCTCGAAGCCTGCGAGGAGTACTGCTGATAGGCGGTGTAATAGGCGGTCATGGCCTGCTTATAGGTTGCGCTATCGGCCGTAAAGGCATCGTCGGCGAACGCCTTAGCATAGGTGCTGTCGGCGTCCTTCCAGGTGCCCTTTGAGCTATCCCACTCATCGCCGGCAAGGTTGATGATGTAGTCGGCGTAGTCCTTGCTCGCGGTCTCCTCGTTGCCGTCAGCAGGCTCGGTCGGAGCGGTCGGCATGCTTGCGGAGCTATCGCCCACCTTCTTCTTGTAGAGCTTCTGCAGCGTCGCAGACTGGCGGACGATCTGCTTGGCCTGGTCCTTGGACACACCGTACTGCGTGGCCATGGTCTTGTAGTCGGAGGTGCCGATGGACTCCTCGGCGTACTGCTTCATTTCCTTGGAAGAAACGGTGATGCCCTCGTCCTCGGCAGCGTCCAGCAGAATCTGGTTGCGCACGTAGGACAGGATAACGTCGGCAGACGGAGCGGTGTAGTTGCCGTCGTCGTCCTTGACGGTGTCGAGACTGTACTGGCTCTCGATGGCCTCGCGCGCGGTGATATCGCTCTTCTTGCCGTTGTAGCTATAGCTTGCCACGGTCGAATCGAGCTGGTCCTCGGTGAGGGTCGCCGAGCCGACGCCCTTGCCGCCAAAACCACCGTTGCCGATAAAGAAGCCGACCACCGCAGCGATCACGACGGCGACCACAAAGGCGGCGATCATCGTCTTCTTGTGCTTAGATGCATGGTCGTCCGCATCGGAGTCGTCCGCATCCTGTTCCTCGGGCATGAGGTTCTCGTCGGCGGCGTCCGCGGCGATCTTTGCCTCCAGGCGAGCGTCCTCCTCCTCGGCGGTCGTGCCAGCGGCGATATGTTCGGCAGACGTGCCGGCGACCAGGTCGATCTTCTCGTCCTCATCACCGTCGGGGCCTTCGCCGCGCTCGATGATCTGGATGCCGTCGATCTCGTCCTTCTCGTCCTTCTTTTGAATCAGACCCATATCAGTTACTCCTTGTTAGGAAACATAGTCCTCAATAGAATACGCCCGACGAGGCGCCGGGCGTATTGATTCTTAGGTTATACGCAAACACTTAAGTACTATTTAGGCGTTTGCAGCGTGCATACCTTAGACCAGGTGCGCGATAACGGCATCGGCAAAGGCCTGCGTGCCCACGGCGCCCTCAACGGAGCCGGTCTGAGCACGACGCACGTCACCGGTAACCTGCTCGCCCTCGTCGAGCGTGGCGGAGACGGCGGCACGAATGCGATTGGCAGCATCGTTCTCGCCCAGGTGATCGAGCATCATCGCAGCAGAGAGGATCTCGGCCGTGGGGTTGGCGATATCCTGACCGGCGATATCGGGCGCGGAGCCGTGCGTTGCCTCAAAGATGGCGCAATCGGCACCGATGTTGGAACCCGGAGCCATACCCAAGCCACCAACCAGGCCGGCGCACAGGTCGCTCACGATGTCGCCGTACAGGTTGGGCAGCACCAAGACATCGAAGTCGTTGGGGTTCTGGACCAGGCCCATGCAGGTGGCGTCGACGATCCTGTCGTTGAACTCGATATCGGGATAGTTGGCGGCCACCTCGCGCGCAACACGCAGGAACAGGCCGTCGGTCGCCTTCATGATGTTGGCCTTGTGCACGGCCGTCACCTTTTTGCGGCCGCATCGGCGGGCATACTCAAAGGCATACTCCACAATGCGGCGGCTCTTGACAATGGAGATCGGCTTGATCGAGATCGCGGAATCGGCGGCGAAGGTCTTTTGGCCCGAACGCTCGACGAGCTGCGAGAGCTCCTCGACCTCGGCAGCGCCCTCATCGAACTCGATGCCGGCGTAGAGGTCCTCAGTGTTCTCGCGCACGATAACCAGGTCGACGTCGCGGAAACGCGAGCCGTCGCCCGGCTGCGACAGGCAAGGGCGCACGCAGGCGTACAGGTCGAAATGCTTGCGCAGGGCCACGTTGACGCTGCGGAAGCCCGTGCCGACCGGTGTGGTGATGGGGCCCTTGATGGCAACCTTGGTCTCGGCGACCGCATCGAGCACGTGCTGGGGCAGCGGCGTGCCAAACTCGTCCATGACGCCGGCGCCGGCCTCCTGGACGTTCCAGTTGATCTGGACACCGGTGGCCTCGACCACGCGGCGCATGGCCTGCGTAATCTCGGGACCGATACCGTCACCGGGAATCAGGACTACATCGTGCGCCATAATCTGTTACTCCTCGTCTTCGGCGGCCTCAGATTTTTTAACGCTAGCACGCTTCTTCTTTTTGGAGAGATCCAGGCCAAAACGTTTAACAAGCATTTCGCAAATCTCGCTCGAACGGGCCTTGAGATAGCTGCCCTTGCCGTTCTCGGCATCGAACTTAAGGCGCAGCGCAAGCTTCTCGGCAACCTCGGCGTCGATCTCGCCCTGGCAAAACTCGTACAGGCAACCGAGCATGTCGCGATACTCGAGGTCGCCGTGGTAGCACTGGATGGCCTCGTCCAGGATGGGCCAAGCCTCGCGCGAACGCTCGACGCTCGTGGCACCCCACACGCACAGCAGGCGGAAGGCGGCATAGCGCAGCGTGGAGGAGATCTCGTCGAACAGTGCAGTCTCGGCGCCCTCAAAGGCATCGCCCAGCTGCTCGGGGCAGGTGGTGGCAAGCGCCGTCAGGGCATCGAGGGCCTCCCAGCGGGTCTGAGCCTCGGGGCGGTCGAGTGCCTCGATCAGCGCGGGCACGCAGGGCACGACGCGCTGCGGATCGCGCTCGGCAAGCAGGTGCAGCACGCGGGCGGCAAACTGGCGGATGCGGCGCGTGGGGCAGCCGAGCTCCTGGACCAGGCGGTCGACGGCGTTCTCGTTCTCCTCTGCCAGCTGGAGCTGTGCCAGCTCCTCGTCGGTGAGCTGTTCGTCTTTGTTTTCTGCCATAGTTACCTCTTCTTACTATTTCTTAGCGTGCTTGCCAGCACCCTTGCTCTCATCGGTGACCGAGATGAGCTGTCGGTCGGCCGCGCCATTGCGACGCGCACGGCGGCGCTCCTCGGCGTCGCCCGCGTCGGCGGCGGCGCGATGAGCCTTGTTGACGTTAAAAACCTCGTCGTGCTTGCGCCATGGACCAACGGACTCGCCAAAGCTCATCTTAAGACCGGCGATAAAGCCGCCGAGCCAGCCGATCGGCGCAAACTGCACCAACGGGAACAGCGAAAACACCCAGGTCAGCAGGACGACTGCCGCCGCTCCTGCAAAGTTGGCAATCCAGTAGTCGCGCTTGGTGATGACGCGCTTTTCGCACGCCCACTGGCCGCACAAAAAGCCGATGTAGATCGCAAAGAGAAAGAGCACCAGCGCAAGCACCACGAACGTCCAGCTCATGGGCGCTACTCCCCGTGATGGTGGCCGCAGCAGCACTCGTGGCCGTCGTCATGGCCGTGGCCGCCGCAGCACTCGTGGTCCTCGCCGTGGTGATGGCCACAACCGCACTCATGGTCCTCGCCGTGCTCGCCGCAACCGCAACCTTCCTCGTGAGCGCCATGCTCCTCGGGACGATACTGCGACCAGTCCAGACCGGCGGCGATGGCATCGGCCTCCTCCTTATAGAGGACCGTGATGGCCTGGGTGCCCAGCTTGGCGCCACCGATAGCGTCGAGCATGTCGTAGAGCGTAAAGGCCACGTCGGCGCCGGGCAGCGCGAGCTCGCGGTCGTCGGCGTAAGCAAGGGCCAGGCGCAGGTCCTTAATGAAGTGCTCGACCATAAAGCCGGGCTTGTAGTCGCCGTCGAGCGCCTTGGGAGCCAGGCTCTCCATGGCGCCGGACTTGCCGGTACCGCCCAAGATCATCTGGCGGGTCTTCTCCAGGTCAAGGCCGCTCAGCTCGGCAAATGCCATGGCGTCTGCCATACCGACCATGCAGGCGCCCAGCGACACCTGGTTGGCGAGCTTGGCAGCCTGGCCTTTGCCGGCACCGTCGAAGCAACAGATGGTTGCCGCAAAGGTGGCAAGGATGTCGCGGACCGGCGCGATGTCGTTCTCGGTAGCGCCCACGATAGCCGTGAGCGTACCGGCGATAGCGCCCGACTCGCCGCCGGTGACGGGGCAGTCAAACGCCATGCGACCAGAAACCTGGGCGGCCTCGGCAATGTCACGGGCGAGCTCGGGCGAGCTCGTGGTGAGGTCGATCAAAACCGCGCCCGGCTTGGTGCACGCGAGCAGGCCGTCGCCCGCCAGGTAGAGCTCCTCGACCTCGGAGGGATAGCCCACCATGGTAAAGACGACATCGGCGTTAGCCACGGCATCGGCCGGGGTATCGGCCCAGACGGCACCGCGCTCGATGAGCGCGGCGGCCTTGGACTTGGTGCGGTTGTTGACCGTGACGGGATAGCCGGCATCCAGGATGTGGCCGGCAATGGGGGCACCCATGATTCCGGTGCCGATAAATGCGACGGAGAGCTTGTTTGCCATGAAACCTTTCCTTTTGGGTTGGGTGTTGTTACCAGGTTGAATACTCGGTGCCAGCGTTTGGGCTGTGAGTTGGGATCGATTACGGCCGCGTTACTTGCCTACTGACCGCGCACGCGGCGGGCGATGCGGTCGGAAAGCGACGCCTTGTCGGCGCGGTTCTTACCCCAAAACGCGCAGGCCACCATGCCGGGGCCCACGTGCGAGCCAATGGTGGGACCCACAGAGCTGCGGATGATGGTCACGTCGGCGCAGCCTTCCTCCTTGCGGATGGCGGCCTCGAGCCAGTCGCCGTCCTTTTCGGCATCGGCCGTCATAATGGCGATGGGCATGGTGCGATCGGGCACATAGTTCTCGCGGAACGACTTGAGAATGGACTTGAGCGCCTTCTTGCGACCGCGGTTGACGCCGATCAGCGACAGCGAGCCGGCCAGGTCGTAGGACAGCTCGGGTTTGACGTCGAGCTTTGCCGTGAGCTGTGCCGCCGCGGGCGGAATGCGGCCGCCGGCAGCCAGCGCGTCGAAGCTCTCGAGCGTAAAGTAGCCGTGCACGTAGGTCTTGGCCTCGTTTGCCCAGTCGACCAGCTGCTTAGCGGTCAGTCCCGCCGAGCGCTGGCGCACGGCCTCGAGCGCCAAGAGCTCGCCGGTCGCGCAGGGCAGGGCGTTGTCGACCACGTACAGCTCAAAGTTGGGATACTCGGCGCACACGGTGTCCGCCGCCTGGCACGCGGAGTTGTAGCTCGACGACAGCGCCGAGGTAAAGCACAGGTAGACCGTGGGCGTGCCCTCTTTGGCGCACTCGGTAAAGAACTCGATATAGCGACCGAGCGACACAGCCGAGGTGGACACGCGGGCACCGGCGCGCATGCGGTCGTAGAACTCCTTGGGTGTGATGCTCGACCAGATGTCATCCGTGCGCTCCTCGCCATCGATAATGAAGGGGAAACCCAAGATATCGACATCGAGGTTCGCGGCGACCTCGGGGCTAAAGTCGCAGCAGGTATCGACGACGATGCGGCAACGGTCCGAATGACCGGCGGATGCGGCCTTGTCCATCAAAGCGACTCCTTACGTAAAAAGGCGGCCACCCGCATGGGATGGCCGCCAACCGTTAACTCATGCAAGTTAACGTATTTTACTCGTCAAGTGTTTCGATGCGGGGCTTGATGATGCCATATCCACCATTCTTACGGTGATACACCACATTGATGAGACCGGTCGTCGCGTTCTCGAACACGTAGAAGTCGTGGCCCAGCAGATCGGTCTGCACCAGCGCCTGCTCCTCAGTCATCGGGGTGACGTCGATAACCTTCTCGCGGACGAGCAGGTCGTCCTCCTCCTCGGGCAGCAGCAGGTCGGCCAGATCCTCGACGCGCTCGACCGGCGCGACATCCGCGGCGCTGGCACCGCCCTGGCGGTTGTCCACGACCTTGGTCTTGAACTTGCGCAGCTGGCGGGTGACCTTATCGGCGGAGAGGTCGATGGCGGCGTACATATCTGCACCGTGCTCGGCAACGCGAATCACCGAACCGCGGGCGCGAACCGTAACCTCGACGATTGCCGGGTTGGGGTTCGAGGGGTTCTTCTCATAGCGAAGTACAACGTCGACCGTCATGGGCTCGATATCGAAAACCTTGAGCGCCTCGCCGATCTTCTCATCCACATGCGCACGCAGAGCATCGGTTACCGTCGTCTTGCGTCCAGAAACCTTGATATCCATACGTGGCTCCAATCTGCCTCGGGGACTTACTGTACTGGCTATGTACCCATTGCCGTGCATTTAATCACGCGGATTCCCAAAGACCCGAATAACGATTGCTTGATACCGCATACCGAAGTCTCGCACTTTTCTGTGGCAAAGTGCGCTATAGGAGGGAGCCGGCGACTTTGTATTTGGTCCCGAAAATTGGCTTTGACCTGCTGGTTTTATAGAGATGAAAAAGCCGGGCTCCCCTATTGGGGAAGCCCGGCAGTGCGTGTTGAAACCGTGAAGAGGCATCTCTCCTAGCGCATAGGAGACGCCACCCCTAGCAATAACTAGCTATTAAGCTTGTTAATGTCGTCGTCGGTGATGGTGTCTTCCTGGCTGGACGATTTGTCTTCGGAGGATGCGGTCTCATTGTTGGAATCGGAGGATTCGCTGCCGGAGGATGTGGTCTCGCTGGACTCAGAGTCGCCCGGCTGCACGTTAGCGCCCGAAACCGTCTTAGTGGTGAGGTCGTAGGGCATCGTGCCATACCAGACGCAGTGGACCGCCTCGAGCGTGCCGTCGGCCGTAATACCGTCGAGGGCATCGCTCACGGCACGACACAGTTCGTCATTGGACGAAAGGCCTGCAACACCAAGCGTCGAGGGCGCCTCGAGCGCACCGACATAGGAGATCTCGCTCATCAGGCGCGCAAGGTAACCGCCAGCCGTGGAGTCGCAGATCACATAGTCGACCTCGCCGGACTCGAGCGCCTCAAAGCACTCGTTGATGTTGGAGTAAGTCTTTTGGTTGGCGGTGATGCTCTGCTTAGCAAGCGCCTCCTGCGAGGCCGAGGACATCTGGATACCCAGAGTAGACGTGTTAAGGGTATCGGTGGAAACGCTCAGCGACCCACCATCGCTGGTTTTACCGAACACGGAAGCGGCATCGTACAGGCAGGTGCCGAGCGAGCTAACGTCCCCATCCGTGGAGTTGATCTCGCCGATAAAGATATCAGCCTTTTTGTCACCGAGCGCGGAACCTGCCGAGGACGCATCGACAAAGGCGACCTTAAGGCCCATGCGGCTTGCGAGGGCGCGGGCAGCGTCGACTGCATACCCCGTGAGCTCGCCGTCAGCGCCCTGCATGGCCTGCGGCGCATCGGAAGTATCGAGGGCGACCGTCAGGGTTCCGGGAGTGACCAGGGCATCATCCGACACCGCGGGCGTGACGGTCTCGTACTCGATCTGGTCGATCGTGGGAGTCGTGAACGTAGACAGCGGGTTGAACGCGCATCCGCTCAGGCCCAAAACGGCGATGACCGCTGCGGTCCCAGCACCTAACCGAGCCGCGTGCATCAAGCTGCCCCTCACCATGTCCACTACCCTGCCTTCTGTGTCGTATACGATCCGTGCGTTGCACGAAATATCAGATTGTTCCCACCAGCTGACCTGGTATTTGACCCCACACTTGCGCACCGGGGTGTTTGCTCGGGAGGCCGCAGCCACCTTCACGACTGGCCCGCTCGCCCGCGAGGCGGTATTGCCCCAAAGAAAGTAGAACGGACGGTGCGGCTTACATCTAGGACGCGCCATGATCGCGCCGCGCGCACGCGGTCGCTTACGTGGATCCCTTTGACCGCGTCTGTCTTGGACTAGGACGGGCATTTCGTCCGTCCGCAACCACAGCCTGGTAGGAACGTAGCGCATTATAGCTAAGTTCAAGCTAAAGTTTAAGGTTAGGGGCGTCATTCGCATCGCGAGTACAGATTTCGCAGGTCGGAGTGGGCTATTCGTGCCTCTGTGAAGCCCGGAGCGGTGGCGCGCGCAGACGTGGTGTAAGAGCGTCCCGAGGTCCGTCGCTGCAAGTCC
>USBK01000001.1:0-162000 GCA_900552895.1 uncultured Collinsella sp. | reverse complement strand
CGACTGACTCACATACTTTCCCTCAGCCAATGGTCCCGAGAGGTTATCCGAAGGCCCGCCCGCCGGGAGGGGTTTCTTCTGAGCGATCCCGCAGCGCGAAGCGCGAGGACCAGCGAAGAAGAAAACACGCAGGGGCGGGCCCGGACAGGTTAACTTACTCCTTCTCGACCGCGCGCATGATCGCCTTGTAGATCTCCATCAGCGGGATGATCAAGAAGGCCAGGCCCAGGGCAGCGACAACGCCCTTGAGCTCAAGCGTCACGGGGCCAAAGAACATCTCGGCAAGCGTCGGCTGCACGGTTACGATCACCGTCAGCACCAGTGCCAGCGCGGCGGAAGCCCACAGCCACTTGTTCTGCTTTTTCATGGTGAACAGCGACGCACGACGGCTGCGCATATTGAAGCAGTGGAAAATCTCAACCATGTTGAGCGTGATGAACGCCATCATCACGCCTTCCTCGTCGGCATTGCCGGCGATCATATCGGCGATGTGGATGTAGCCCATGTCAAAGTACACGCCCACAAAGAAGCTCGCCAGCACCAGCACGGTGATGATTAGGCCCTGGACCACACAGTCCAGGCCCATATTGCCGGCAAAGACGCCGTCCTTGGCGTTGCGCGGCTTGCGCTTCATGATGTCGCCCTCGGCATCCTCCATGCCCAACGCGAGCGCGGGGAAGCAGTCGGTAACTAGGTTCACCCACAGCAGCTGCACCGGCTGGAAGATGGTAAAGCCGATGAGCGTGGCGATAAACACCGAGAACACCTCGGCAAGGTTGGCCGAAAGCAGGAACTGGATGACCTTGCGGATGTTGTCGTAGATACGACGGCCCTCTTCGCAGGCACCGATGATGGTGGCGAAATTGTCGTCGGCGAGCACCATGTCGGCGACGTTCTTGGTGACGTCGGTACCGGTAATGCCCATGCCCACGCCGATGTCGGCGCGCTTGATGGACGGGGCGTCGTTGACGCCGTCGCCCGTCATGGCCACGATCTGGTCGCGCGACTTCCAAGCCTCGACGATACGGGTCTTGTGCTCGGGCTGGACACGGGCGTACACGCCGTAGTCTTCGATGTGCGCGTCGAGCTCCTCGTCGCTCATGCGATCGAGGTCGGCACCGGTGATGGCATGGCTGCGATCGGTGACGATCCCCAGCTGCTTGGCGATGGCCACGGCGGTGTCGATGTGGTCGCCCGTGATCATGACGGTGCGGATACCGGCGTCGTGCGCCTCGCGGATAGCGTCGGCCACCTCGGGACGGACCGGGTCGATCATACCGGACAGGCCGCAGAAGACCAGGTCATACTCGAGCGCAGCGGGGCTGCAGTCGGCGGGAACCTCGGTGTAGGTGCGGCTCGCCAGCGCCAGCACGCGCAGGGCCTCGTCGGCCATGGCCTTGTTAGCTGCCACGAGCTCGGCACGGCGCTCCTCGGTCAGGGGGACGACCTTATCGCCCTCGTAGATATGGGTGCACAGGCCGATCACCACGTCGGGCGCGCCCTTGGTGTACTGCTCGTACTCGCCGTCCAGGGTCTCGACGACCACGGACATCATCTTACGGCCCGAGTCGAACGGGGCCTCGCCCACGCGCGGGTGCTCGGCAGTCAGGCCAGTAAGACCAGCTTTGCCGGCATCATTGACGAGCGCACACTCGGTCGGCTCGCCCACGGCCTCGCCCAGTTCCTCGTCCCACTGGGCATCGGAGCACAGCGCCATGCCGGCCAGGAACTTCTCCTTGGGCGCAGCGAGCTCGTGCTTGACGACGGTCATCTTGTTCTGAGTAAGGGTACCGGTCTTGTCGGAGCAGATGGTCTGCGTACAGCCAAGGGTCTCGACGGCGGAAAGCTTACGGATAATCGCCTGGCGCTTGGCCATCTTGGTCACGCCGAGCGAAAGGACGATGGTCACGACGGCGACCAGGCCCTCGGGGATGGCGGCGACGGCGAGCGAAACGGCGACCATAAAGGTGTCGAGCAGGGCAGTCGGGTCGGTGAGAACGTTGCCCACGCCGTGGCGCAGGATGTCGACGCCAAAGATCACGACGCAGATGACGATAACCATGATGGTAAGGATGCGGCTGAGCTCGGCGAGCTTCACCTGCAACGGCGTGAGCTCTTCCTTGGCCTCGGCAAGAGCGCCGGCAATCTTGCCCATCTCGGTGTTCATACCGGTGCCGACCACGACGGCGCGACCGCGACCGTACACCACGGTGGAGCCCATGTAGCACATGTTCTTACGGTCGCCGAGTGGCACGTCGTCGGTGCCCGCGGCGAGCTCGATCACGTTGGCGTGCTTCTCGACCGGCACGGACTCGCCGGTCAGCGCGGCCTCTTCGATCTTCATCGTGGCGCTCTCGAGCACGCGGCAATCGGCCGGGACGGAGTCGCCCGCCTCGAGCATGATCACGTCGCCAGGCACGAGCTCGGCGCTCGGCAGATGTACGAGCTTGCCGTCGCGCAGCACCTTGGACTGCGCCGCGCTCATCTCCTGCAGGGCCTCGAGGGCCTCCTCGCTCTTGGCTTCCTGGACCACGCCCAGCACCGAGTTGACGATAACGACGAACATGATGATGGCGACATCGGCAAAGTCCGCCTCGCCCTTGACCATACCCGTGAGCGCGCTGATGACGGCGGCAACGATCAGCATGATGACCATGGGGTCGGCCATCTGTTCAAAGAAACGCTTCCACAGCGGCGTCTTCTCGGCTTCCTCAAGCTTGTTAGGGCCTGTCTTGGCGAGGCGCGACGACGCCTCGCCGTTGCTCAGGCCGAGGTTCTCATCGACACCTTGGTCGCTGAGCACCTCCGCCGCGGCGGACAGGTATTCCTTTTGCATATAGAGTCCCCTCCTGGGATTCGGGCCACTCAGCAGATTGATGCCCGATCATAATTCCCAGGAGAAGGGCAAGGGCTCATCAAGGCTGCCGTGCTGAGCGGCAGTTGATAGTGGAGCTATGGTACCCCAAAGCGACGCGTCTAGCCAAAACAATCCATTTGGAAATATGCTCCATGCGCAACAGTGCAGACCATGTGATGCTCAACATTGATAAAACGTTTTTTCTTCGGCACATCGTCAAACTGACATATCGCCCAGATAGCAGCGGTTAGAGCGGTTGGTAAAGATTTTTCATATACCGTTTTTCCCGCAAAAAATGAACTTCCATTTCGGCATACGGTCGATTTTTTGGGGTATTCGGTCGGCATTTCGTTATAATCATTTCGGTTTTATTTCTTATGGTTTATCTATCAGCGCAAGACGATGTCAGATGGAGGTCTGAATGTACAAGCGCACCAAGATTGTATGCACCATGGGTCCCGCCTGCGATAGCGACGAGACCATCCGCGAGATGATCAAGGCGGGCATGAACGTCGCCCGTTTTAACTTCTCGCACGGATCCTACGACGAGCACCACGGTCGCATCGAGCGCGTCCGTCGTATTTCCAAGGAGCTCGGCCTGCCCGTCGGCATCCTGCTCGACACCAAGGGCCCCGAGGTCCGCACCGGCCTTCTGGTCGATGGCAAGAAGGTTGCCGTCAAGACCGGCGACAAGATCGTCGTCACCGCTCAGCCCACGACCGAGGATTTCCACGGCACCGCTGAGCACATCTCCCTCGACTACCTGGCTCTGCCCTCCGAGGTCGAGAAGGGCTCCCTCATCCTGATCGATGACGGCCTGGTTGCTCTCGAGGTCGAGTCCGTCAGCGGCCAGGACATGACCTGCGTCGTTAAGAACGACGGCCTGATCGGCGAGCGCAAGGGCGTCAACATGCCCAACGTCAACATCTCGCTGCCCGCCATCACCGAGCGCGATCGTCAGGACATCCTCTTTGGCCTGACCGAGAACATCGACTACATCGCCGCTTCCTTCATCCGTGACGGCGAGTCCGTCCGCGGCATCCGCGAGCTTTGCCGCGAGAACGGCGGCGAGCACGTGACGATCTTCCCGAAGATCGAGTGCGCCCTGGGCGTCGAGAACTTCGACGAGATCCTCGAGGCTTCCGACGGCATCATGGTCGCCCGTGGCGACCTGGGCATCGAGATCAAGCCCGAGCTCGTTCCGCACATCCAGAAGGAGATCATCGCCAAGTGTAACGCGGCCTACAAGCCCGTTATCACCGCTACGCAGATGCTCGACTCCATGCAGCAGAACCCGCGCCCGACGCGCGCCGAGGTTGCCGACGTTGCTAACGCCATCTACGACGGCACCGACGCCGTCATGCTCTCTGGCGAGTCCGCTGCCGGTAAGTACCCGGTCGAGGCCGTCAAGATGCAGGCCAGCATTGCTCTCGAGACCGAGAAGTACCTCCCGGCTCACGCTCCGCTCGAGGTTCCGGCCGATGCTCACGGCACCCGCGTTGTCAACAACGTTGTGGGTATGTCCGCTGTGAACATGGCTACCACCGTTGGCGCCAAGTGCATCACCGTGCCGACGACCACCGGTCGTACCGCTCGCCTGATCTCGCACTTCCGTCCCAACATGCCGATCTGCGCGTTCTCCCGCCACGAGTGGGCCGTCCAGCAGATGATCATGTACTGGGGTGTTATCCCGCACCAGGCCGAGATTACCCAGGGCACCGTCAATGGCACGATCGTCAAGGCGATCGAGACCGCTAAGGAGCTCGGCTACGTCAAGACTGGCGATTTGACCGTCGCTACCGCCGGCGATCCCCGCATGAGCGTCCAGCTCGAGGACAAGGTCTCCTCGACCAACGTCGCTTACGTCGCTCAGGTGCGCTAAGTCGTACTTGCAAGCAGACTTGCATTGCAAAGGGCCCGGAAGGCAAAGCCTTCCGGGCCCTTTTTTAAGACCTTCTTCATATGCCGCTTCATCGATTTGCGTTCAGTCGCGAGCCTTTCCGATGCCGAGCGCACCACCGAAGATGCCCTGCGACGGGAGCTATTGGTCGATTGGGATGAGCTGTTCGCCGTCAAGCCGGCCGGCTAGCAGCTAGCGATCAGGGGGACTGCGGGAACGTCAGAAGCAGCAACGCGGGCCGCAAATCCCGCCTCGGTCAGCTCGATGACCTCGGTAAACGTTGCGTCGAAGAACTCCTCGGTTAGCAGGCGATACGGCGGATGATCGGGCTCGCCGGGGTTTTCGCGTACAATCTCGTGCATGACGCCGATGGTCTTGAGCACATACTCCTTATGAATGGGATACTGCCCAAAACGCGTCGCAGCGGTATACAGGCGATCGGTCGCACGCGGGATGGAAACAATGCCCAGCGTCTTACCAAACCAGTCAAAGTCGCCTTGCTTTTTAATGCGGAACTCCTCGCACGGCTTGCCGCCGTGTGCTTCCAGATACTGGTTCACACGCGTGTTCCATACCGTGTCGGCCACCAGATGCGACCAGACGCCCAGCGTTAAATCGAGCAGCGACTGCGCCACATCTTCGGACGCAAGCGAGAACTCACAGGCGCCGGGACCGGCAACCGGCTCGGCATCCTTGTAGCGCTGGGGATAGTGTACACGGTTCAGTCGCTCGCGTTCCTCGATAATCGAGGTCGCCGCGGCCGGCGCACCGGTGGGCGAACTTTTAAGCAACGGTGCCACATAGGTATCCCAGAACTCATGCTCACGAGGCTTAGGGATGGGCTCAGGCTTGGCAAAGTGCGTAATGCGGTACGGAATGGGATCGGCGATGCCAGGGACCATATAGCCCACGAAGATATCCGGGACCACGCAGCCAAACAAAAAGGCATTGCGGTCGCGCACGCTACTGGCAAGCGCACCGGTGCGCTCCAGCAAACGCTCCGTCTGAGCAATATGAATGTTCCAGCTTGGCATAGCCACCCCCATAAAAACCTGGATAACTATACCATCACGGCAAAGCCGCGCGGGCGGCTACGCACGCTCTACGCAGCAACTAGTCCGTAGCACCGCTTTCGGTTCCATACGACGGCGAGGGCGCCTCGACCACATGGTGATATCGATCGATATAGATGGCGCGGGCACCCAGGCGTCGCACCAAATCCTGGTGATGCGTGCTCATCAAGACCGTCTTACCCGCAGCAACGTAAGCCAGCAAAAAGTTGACCACGATGTCGCACGAGTCCTCGTCAAGTCCGTTGGTAGGCTCGTCGAGGACCAAGATATCGGGGTTCATCGACACCACCGCAGCAAGCGCAACGCGCTTCTTTTGCCCGCCCGAGAGCTGATAGGGAGAGGCGTCGGCAAGGTCGGCAACCTGGAACAGCTCCATGGCATCGCGGATGCGGCGCTCGAGCTCGTCTGCCGGCAGCCCCATTTGAGCCGGGCCAAAAGCGACTTCCTCGCCCACCGTGGCACAGAACAGCTGAGCATCGGCATTTTGAAACACAAAACCTACGCGCTGGTGGAAGCGCTGAGCGGCTGCAGAATCCTTTAGAAACGCCGCATCGATCACGTGCCCGTCAAACAGGTATGCCCCTGCGTCCGCGAGTTCAAGGCCGTTAATAAGGCGCATGATCGTCGTCTTACCGCAGCCGTTGGGGCCGAGCAGGGCAACGAGTTCACCACGATCGACCTGCAGCGAAACGCCGTCGACCACCGTATGCCCCGCATAGGAGAACACCACGTCGCGCAGCTCGATGAGCGGCGTGGCCTCGGCGCCGGCCGCACCGTTCGTGCCCGCCGCACTATTCATATCGATCGTCAAAACGTCGCCCTTCCCTATTTGCATCCCCCAGCCGGAACCAGCAGCGCCTACAGCACGGCGCACAACACTGCCAGCAGCGCCACGCCGGCCGCATAAATCGCATCGCGCCAGCCAAACCCGGCGCGTGCAGGCGCCGGATACACGCCGGCAAAGCCGCGGCAAAGCATAGCCTCGTCCATCGCGCGGCTGCATTCCATCGCCTTGATAAACGTCATGCCCATGATACCCGCGATCGAATCGGTACGCGAAAATCCCTCAGGCGCGGACCCGACGCTGCGCAGCATGACCGACTCGCACAGATCGTGCGCTGTGCGACCCAGCACCTCGATGTGCTTGAGTGCCATATCAAAGGTAAAGATGACCTCGTCGGGCAGGTGCAGCATTTTGAGCGCCGCCGACATGCGGCTCCACGTGAGGGTCCACGAAACGCCCAGCACCAGCGACACGTTAATGAACGTCTTGAGTGCAATCTTGAGCATGGCGCCCGTGGCAGACGCGCCCAGCAGCAGGGCAGGCAGTGCCAGAACCACCGCAAGCCCCGTGGCACCAAGCGCCGGTACAAAAGTCGCGCGCAACCCGCGTGCGGGGCGCACCGCGACCAGCACCAACGCGATCGACGCCATCAACATGAGGTACAGCGGGCTCTGCGTCAGACACACGCACAGGACGCAAGCGAACATCCCCACCAGGCGCACCGGAGCCGAAACGCAAGAAAGGGCGCGGTCGACCATCGACCCGCCCTCGTGCGCGCCTCCACCCAGGCGAACCCGCTCAAGCAGGCTTGCCAGGTGCAGGACATTCTTTTGCATCACACGATGCCGAGCCCCCGCGGGCTCGTAACGCTCCTCGGCCGCAAGCCAACTAGGCAGCTCGGCTATTGCCATGAGCACCGCTTTCCTTGACCGTCAGCGAGACCAGGCGGAATGCGATGGTGAGCACCGCCACGCCAATCACGCCCGAAAGAATATACATCGCGGCCTGGCCGGCAAAGCCAAGGCCCTGCTCCTCGGAATAGGCCTGCAGATAATCGCCCGTGGGCAGGGCATCGGCAAAGGTCGGGGTATCGAGGCCGACCGAAGCCTGCAGGCTGTCGTCGCCAGCCTCCTGAACGGCGGTCGCGGCGCCCTCGGCGTCCCACTCGCCCCAGGCGTCACCCGTGGCGAGCAAGCCGAGCGGCGTGGCCACGACAAGCACGGCAACCAAGATGAGCGTGGGGACCAGCGAGGTCTTCTTGGCAGCAGCGCCCTCGGCGGCAAGCTGGCCATCGACGGCCTCGGGGCCGACGATAATGCCCGGCGCCGTCTTCTTGATAAAGCCGTAGATAGCGGCCGTCGCGACGCCCTCAACCACACCGGCAACCAGCATGTGCGGAATCAGCATAGCGGGAATGGAAACCGACAGCGGGAAGGGGCAGTACAGCGGAGCGCCCGAGGCGTTGGAAAAGAGCATCGGCTGAATGCCAAACTCGATTGCCGCGCATAGGGCCGCCAGGCACAGGCCGACCCAACCGCTCACGATGGCAGAAACCGAGGTGCCCCAGCTCTTGTCGCGCAGACGGCTGTTGAGCGCACGGAACACGATAGCAGCGACAAACGGCAGCACAAAGGCCATGTTAAAGCAGTTGGCGCCAAACGACAGAACGCCGCCGTCGCCAAACAGCAGCGCCTGCAGCGCCAGCGCGACCGAGACAGCGATAGCCGCGGCCTCGGGGCCCAGCAGCAGCGCGATGAGTGCGCCGCCGACGGCGTGGCCTGTGGTGCCGCCGGGCAGCGGAACGTTAAACATCATGAGCAAGAAAGAGAATGCGGCGCAGATGCCCAGAAAAGCCATGTGCTCGCGATCGAGCGTGGCGCGCACCTTCTTGATGCAGTGGACCCAAACGGGCACCATCGCGACCGCCATGACAGCATCGGTCTGCGGGGACAGATAATTATCGGGAATATGCATGAGCCCTCTCAATCAGAACGTTGCGTGTTACGTTTCCAACAATCCGTAACACCGACTCTGCATACTAACAAAAAGGCGCACCGCCCACAACGCAGCACGCCCTTGCAATACGTACGTTATTAACCCAGGTCCACGCACCGCCCAATAAAGGGTCCATGCACTCCCATCTTTCCGGTCACCCGGAAGAAGGTGCGGCCCGCTTACAACAAGGTTAACGCAGGAACCCGCCCCCGAGAGGGGTTTTCTAAGGCAACATCCCGCAGCCGCGAAGCGGCGAGGACGTTGCCGTGAAAACCCCGCAGGGGGCGGGTTCCGAACGACAAAGATTACGAGCGGACCTCGCCGTTTACGCCCTTGCACACCTTGGTGACAATCTTCTGGTGCGCCTTCTCGACCTCTTCGCTGGTGAGCGTGTGGTCGTCGGAGCGATACGTAAGCGCAAAGGCCATGGACTTTTTGCCCGCTCCGATGCGGATGGGATCGCGGTAGACGTCGAACAGGCGCACGCCCTCGAGCAGCTTGCCACCGGCGCTGGTAATGCGGCGCTCAAGATCCTCGCAGGTCACAGCGTTGTCGACCACGATAGCAAGGTCATGCTCAACAGCCGGGTACTGCGAGAACTCACGGTAGTTCTCCTGATTGCGGGCGCCCTTGATCAGCTTGTCCAGATCGAGCTCAAAGGCAACGACGACCTCATCGATGCCCATCGCCTCGCGCGCCTCGGGATGGATCTCGCCGACCCAGCCCAGCACGGTGCCGCCGGACAGAACCTCGGCGGCACGGCCCGGCTGCAAGAAAGCGTAGCCCTCGCCCTCGACGGGACGGAAGCGAACCTTCTCGATGCGCAGCTGGGCGAGCAGCTCCTCGACAATGCCCTTGCCAAAGAAGAAGCGCAGCTTGCGGTACTTCATGTTCCAAGACTGCTCGCTCCACTGGCCCGAAAGCACGCCCGCCACGGACTTGGTCTCCTTGGGCAGGCTGGCGTTCTCGCGGCCGTGGAACAGGCTACCGACCTCGTACAGGTGCACGTTGGGCGTGCCGTGGGCCTCGTTGTAGGCCACGGACTGCAAAAGACCCGGCAGCAGCGAACGACGCATCTCGGTCTGCTCGGCTACCAGCGGGTTCATGAGCACCACGGGGCAACCGCGGCCCTCGGTGGACATGCCGATCTTCTCCAGGTCGCCCGGGGCGGCAAAGCCAAAAGTCGTGGTCTCGTTGAGGCCGCAGGCGCGTAGGATCTCACCGACCTTGCGGGTGAGCTTCTGCTCGCGGGTCAGGCCGCCGATGTGGTTCTTGGCAGCTGGGATGGTCGCCGTCACGCGGCCCATGCCCCACAGGCGCAGGACCTCCTCGATCAGATCGATCTCGCGCGGCAGGTCGGGGCGGAAGCTCGGCGGAGTGACCATAAAGTCCTCGCCGTCACGCTCGACGGTGCAGCCCAGACGGGTGAGCGAACGCTCGATAAAGTCGGGCTCGATGTCGGCACCGCAGATGGCGTGCACGCGGGCCAAGCGCAGCTTAATGCTGTCGATGGTCTTGGGCGCGGGAAAAACGTCGACATAACCGGGAGCAACCTCGCCGCCGGCAATCTCCTCGATGAGCGCGCACGTGACGTTAGCGACGTCCACGCAGCCGGTCTCGTCGACCTGACGCTCAAAGCGAATTGAGGCGTCGGAGATTAGCGACAGGTCGCGGCTGGTGTGCGAGGTGCGACCTGCGTTGAAGCAGGCGCTCTCGACCATCACGTCGACGGTGTCGTCCTCGATCTCGGAATCCATGCCGCCCATAACGCCGGCCAGCGCCACGGGGCGCTCGCCATCGGTGATAAGGCCCATGCCGGCGTCGAGCGTGCGCTCCTCGCCGTCGAGCGTCGTGAACTTCTCATCTTGCTGGGCGGCGCGAACCACCACGCGGCGATGGCCCTCGCGCTCGGCAAAGGTGGACAGGTCAAAGGCGTGCAGCGGCTGACCGGTGAGCATCATCACGTAGTTGGTGATATCGACGATGTTGTTGTGCGGACGCACGCCCAGGGCGTTGAGACGCTTGACCATCCAATCGGGCGAGGGGCCGACCTTCACGTTGCGCACGATGCGAGCGACATAGCGGTCGCACAGGCCCTCGTCGGCAATCTCGACCGAAAGCTCATCGTCGGTCGCGCGGCCGGTCTCGACCTTGATGGCGGGCAGCTCAACGTGGAAATCGCGGTCGAAGATGGCACCGGTCTCGCGGGCCATGCCGATCATGGACAGGCAGTCGGGACGGTTGGGCGTGATCTCGCAGTCGAGCACGGTGTCGCTCGAGCCCACATACTCGGCAAACGGCATGCCGCAGGGCGTGTCCTCGGGCAGAATCATGATGCCGGAGTGGTCGCCACCCAGGCCGAGCTCGCGCGCGGAGCAGTTCATGCCCATGGACACGACGCCGCGGAGCTTGCTCTTCTTGATCTTGATGTCACCGGGCAGCTCGGCGCCGATCATGGCCGTGACGATGTGGTCGCCGGCCTCAAAGTTCTGCGCGCCACAGACGATCTGCAGCGGAGCGGGGTTGCCGTCGGCGTCGAGATTCTTGTCGCCCACATCGACCGAGCACACATACATGTGGTCGCTATCGGGGTGCGGGGTCTTGGTGAGCACCTTGGCGGTCACCACGTGGTCGAAGGACTCGCCCACGGTGTCGATCGCCTCGACCTCGGTGCCGGTACGAATATATTCGTCCGAAAGGGTCTTGGGATCCTCCGGAATATCGATCATGGTCTTGAGCCAGTCGTAAGAAACACGCATCTAACTGGTCTCCTTTCATAAATGCGGCTTTGAGCCGGAAAACTGCAACGGAGACGGGTTTTCCAAGTGCCGCAGATTGCCTTGAAAGAGGAGGGCCGCGTACTTAGGTACGCAACCGACGATTGAAAGGCAAGGTGCGGTGCTTGGGAAAGCCGCCGGGACTAGAACTGATTTAAGAAGCGCATATCGCCCGTCATCAGGGTTCGCAGATCCGGCAGGTCGTAGCGCAGGGCCGCGACGCGCTCGGCGCCAATGCCAAAGGCGAAGCCAGTGTACTTCTCGGGGTCGATGCCGCAGTTGACCAGAACGTTGGGGTCGACCATGCCGCAGCCCAAGATCTCGATCCAGCCGCTGTGCTTGCAGAAGTTGCAGCCCTTGCCGCCGCACACGTGGCAGCTCACGTCCACCTCGCAGCTGGGCTCGGTGAAGGGGAAGAAGTGCGGGCGGTAACGCGTCTTGCGATCCTCGCCAAACATGCACTTAACAAAGTAGTCGAGCGTGCCCTTGAGGTCGCCAAAGGTGATGCCCTCGTCGACGACCAGGCCCTCGATCTGATTGAACTGCGGCAGGTGGCAGGCGTCGGCCGTGTCGGGACGGTAGACGGTGCCCGGGCAGATCATGTAGATGGGCGGCTTCTGCGACTCCATGGTGTGGATCTGCACGCCCGAGGTCTGGGTGCGCAGCAGCACGTCGGACTCGCCGTGGGCGTGAGCCTCGGGGTGCGCGACGCTGCCGGGGTTGTTGTCGACCACGTAGAAGGTATCGCGGGCCGAACGGCTCGGGTGATCCATGGGGGCGTTGAGCGCGGTGAAGTTGTAGTAAGAGGTGTCGACCATGGGGCCGGACTCGACGGTGTAGCCGATGCCGCAGAAGATGTCCTCGGCCTCCTCGATAATCTGCTTGATCAGGTGCTGGTGGCCGATCTGCGGACGGATGCCCGGCAGCGTGATGTCGACGGCGTCGTGCTCCAGTGCGCGCTTGAGGGCGGCGGCCTTCATCTCGATGGTGCGCTCGTCGAGCATGCCCTCGATCAGCTGGCGCATCTCGTTGGCGCGCTTGCCCATGACGGGGCGATCCTCGGGGGCGAGCTTGCCCATCATGCGCATCAGGCCGGTGATGCGGCCCTTGCGACCGAGCAGCTCAACGCGCGCAGCCTCGAGCTTGGCGGCGTCGTCGGCGCCTGCGACGAGCTCCTTGGCCTCTTCCTCGAGTTTGACCAGATCATCAATCAGACTCATGTCTTCCCTTTCGTCTCTCGCGCTCCCCGCTCGCCGGGACGACTGCCGCCGCCTGGCGTTGTGAAAACGCGGCCCGGTTCGGTAACAAAAAACCGTCCTCGGGCATGTACATTGCCCAAGGACGGTTGAATTCCGCGGTACCACCTTGTTTGACCCGGCGGATGTCTGGCCCGCCGTGCCCACTCTGCGCCCCTTATCGCGAGGCTCACGGCTTCCCTACTGGGGCTTCGCCGCCACTAGCCGCGTGCCCGTTGAGGTCGCTGCTCGGGAGTGAACGCTTGGCCCTTGTCACCGCAGGAAGGCTTGCAGCCCATGACCTTCCCTCTCTTGCCGGCGACGCGGCGGGCAAAACCCTCTCCGTCAACGCATTGGGCTATAGGATACCACATTGTGTGGGCGTATCGCCGCGTTCCGTTTTGTTCGTGCTGGGTACAAGGCAGGTAGCTGTGCAAACTGGCCGCGCGCCCACCCGAGGCGCTCGGCTCACGAGATCAAGGATATGGTATGGGAAAGAAGCACGATAAGAAGGCCGAGCCCGCAGCGGGCAAGACGCCCAAAGGCATGAAGGTCGATAAGGCCGTCAAAAAATTCCGCAAGCTCGAGGGCAAGCTGTGGACCCGCGAGTACCTGCTCAAGATTGCCGAGTTTGACGGCGCGACCATTGCCCCCGCCAACGGCGCCGCAGCGCGCGCCGATGCCATGGGCACCCTTGCCGGTGAACATCACAAGCTGCTGACCAGCGAGAAGTCCGTTGAGCTCGTACGCTCGCTGGCACGCGAGACCGTCGCCGGAGGCAAAATCGACGACCCGCAGCTGCTCGACGAGATCCGTGTGCTCGGCCGCGACCAGCGCGAGGCAAGCGTCATCCCCACCGAGGAGGCCGAGGCTTGGACCAGGCTCACCTGCGAGGCAGACGCCGTGTGGCACAAGGCCAAGACGGCCAATGACTGGGCGAGTTTTGAGCCCTATGTGGATAGAATCGTCGCCCAACTTAAGCATCAGGCCGAGCTCATGGACCCCAAGCGCGACCCATACGACGTTTGGCTCGACCAGTACGAGCGCGGCCTTTCCACCAAGAGCTTCGACGCGTTTTGCGATGAGGTCAAGGCGACGGTCGTGCCGCTCGTGCACGCCATCGGCGAGCGCGGCCAGCAGCCCGCTGCCGACTTTTTGCACGCCCGCGTGCCCGAGGCCGCCCAGCGCGCCATGAGCTTCGACCTTATGAAGCTCGTCGGCCTGGACCTGAACGACACCACGCTTGCCTTTACCGAGCACCCGTTTAGCGAGGGCTTTGCCGTGGGCGACGCGCGCATCGCGACGCACATCTACGAGGACGACTGCATCTCCAACGTCTACAGCATCATCCACGAGGCGGGCCACGCCATGTACGAGCTGGGCGTCAATCCTGCCTATGCGCGCACCTGTCTTGAAGGTGGCACCTCCATGGGCATCCACGAGAGCCAGAGCCGCTTTTTCGAGAACACCGTGGGCCGCAGCCGCGCCTTTATGGGCCCGCTGCTTGAGGTACTGCGCCGCCACGCGCCCGAGGTCTACGGCGACGTTGACGAGGACACGCTCTACCGCGCCGTGAACATCGCGCAGCCGTCGTTGATCCGCACCGAGGCCGACGAGCTCACCTACCCGCTGCATATTATGGTGCGCTACCAGATCGAGCGTATGCTGTTTGCCGGCGAGGCCACGGCCAAGGATATCCCCGCGCTTTGGAACCGCTTTATGGACGAATACCTGGGCATTCCCGTTCCTGACGACACGCGCGGCTGTCTGCAGGATACGCACTGGAGCGGCGGCTCGTTTGGCTACTTCCCCACGTATGCGCTGGGTAGCGCCTACGACGCCATGTTTGTGCCGGCCATGTGCCGCGACGGCGTCGACCTTACCGGTGCCTGCGCGAGCGGCGATCTAGCGCCCGTCCGTGCCTGGCTGGGCGAGCACATTTGGCAGTGGGGCCGCGCCAAGGACGCGCCGGAACTCATCAAGGGCGCCTGCGGCATGGCCTTTGACGCCCGCTACTACTGCAGCTACCTGCAGGACAAGTTCACCACACTGTACGAGCTGTAAGGATTGACCAGCACGCCATCGCCAACGCCAACTATGTTGACGCCAATGTCTTGGCAACGTCAGCGAAAACGACCCTAAGCGAGCAAGGTGACGTGAAATGAAAGGGCGCTGACCTTCTGGTCGCGCCCTTGAAATTGAACGTCAGATTGCCGCTTAGGGGCGTTTGCAGCGTCGAGCCGTTACGCGGTTTGGTAAAACCGCGTAACTACAGAGCCTCGAGTGCGTTGGCGATGCGCTTCATGGCGGCATCGGCGGATGCTTGGTCGGGCGCCTCGGCCAGAACGCGGATAACCGACTCGGTTCCGCTCTTGCGCACGAGCACGCGGCCCTCGCCCGCCAGCGCGGCCTCGGCCTCGGCGATCGCGTTCTGCACGCCCATGTTCTCGAGCGCGGCGTCCTTATCCGCCACGCGCACGGCAACCTGCGCTTGCGGCAGCAGCTTGCACGGAGCCGTGAGCTGCGAGAGCGTCTCGCGCTCGGCGCGAATCACTTCCATCACGCGCAGCGAGGTCATAATGCCATCGCCCGTGCGCTCGATATCGCCAAAGATCGTGTGGCCCGTCTGCTCGCCGCCCAGGCTGTAGCCGCCCTCGCGCATCTTGGCATACACATGACGGTCGCCCACGCCGCTGGTCACGGCACTCAGGCCGGCAAGCTCCAGCGACTTGACCAGGCCAAAGTTGCTGGCGATCGTCGGCACCACGGTACCGCCCGAAAGGCGACCGTGCTTGTTCAGATACACGCCGCACACGTACAGGATCTGGTCGCCATCGACCACGCGGCCGCGCTCGTCCACGGCCAGGCAGCGGTCGGCATCGCCGTCGTAGGCAAAGCCCACGTCCAGGCCCTGCTCCACCACGTGGCGCTGCAGACGCTCCATATGCGTGGAGCCGCAGTCGACGTTGATGTTAAAACCATCAGGCGCGGCGTTGATCACGCGCACATCGGCGCCCAGCGCGTCGAACACCGGCTTGGCCACCGAGGACGCCGAGCCGTTAGCGCAGTCGATGCCGATCTTGACGCCCTGCAGCGAAAAGTTCGCGCTCGCGATGAGCGAGGCGATATAGCGGTTGCGACCCTGCATGTAGTCGACCGTGGCACCAATATTGTTGCCCGTAGCCAGCGGCACGTCGCTCTTGCCATCGATGTAATCCTCGATGAGCTCCAGCACGTCCTCGTCCATCTTAAAGCCGTCGCTGTTGACGAGCTTAATGCCGTTATCGCAAAACGGGTTGTGGCTCGCACTGATCATGATGCCGCAATCGAAGCAGCCCTCCACGGTCTGATGCGCCACGCCCGGCGTTGGGATCACATGCAGCATATATGCGTCCGCACCGCTCGCGACCAGGCCACTCACCAGCGCCGCCTCGAACATGTAGCTCGAACGACGCGTGTCCTTGCCCACGATCACGCGTGCCTTGCGCTCGCGGTTGGCACCGTAATACCAACCCACAAAGCGGCCGATCTTGTACGCATGCTCCACGGTCAGCCCAACGTTGGCCTCGCCGCGAAAGCCGTCGGTGCCAAAGTACTTCATGCGCTCTCCTTACAAAATAGGGGCGAACAGATTGCCTGTCCGCCCCAAAATGGTACTCGATTATCTGCGCTACCAGAAAAACCCTACGCCGACGCGCTGTCGCGAGCCGCCTGGCATGTAGGAGTCTGACGCAGCGTAAGCGGCTTGTCCCCCGCCTCGGCTGACGTGGTCAGCGTATATGTGATCGTCGTCGTCTCGCCAGCATGCAGGTCAACGGTGCCCGAATAGAAGGGGATTCCATGCCACGTAGCGGCGCCAAGACCAAACTGGGTGCCCTCGACGGTCAGGTCAGTAATGTTGCCGCCCGTCGGGGCAAACAACGAGACATTCAGACGCTCGTCGTCGCGCGCGGCATCAGGCGCGCTCGCCGCGACGTAGTCGGGCAGCTTGCCGGCCTCCTCCTGCGTCATGATGTTCGTCAGGGTAACGGTGATGCGATACGAGCATGTGCCGTCACCGTTCTTGATGCCCTGGCCAATCTGCGTATCGGCATTCAGGTACCAGTCGAGCTTGGAGAAGCTCAGGTTGTTAAAGTAAACGCCGGCAACGGGATCGGCACTCGGATCATCCGGATCGGGTAGCGAAGCGTCAATGCCCGTCTCTTTGATGGCATTCTGCTCATCATCGTTTCTCATCCAAGCAATCAGACGGCCCTCTTCGGCACCGCGCTCGAATGCACCGACAAGCTTTGTAACGTCGACGTCACCGATGCCACCGAGAATCTTGTCGAAGGCGGCGCTGGCAACAGCCGCAAAGATGCCGTCCGATTCCTCGACCGGATAGTTCCAATACACATCGTGCATGAGAACCTTCGCCGCGTTGGTACCGTCGACGACCGTTCCGTCGGGCAGCGAGACATTACCGACAAGGCCCAGCAGATACTGCAGGAACACCGGGTCGATACCAATGACGCCATCAACGTCCTGCCCATATTGGGACTTCCACAGCGCGGCGACACGCTGCGAGTTGCGGGGCCAATCGGGCGAATAGGTATTGCCCGAGTTGTACAGGTTACTGTGGTTGCCGAACAGCGCCTCATCCTCTTCGTCGACGCTCTCGACCGCCTCATCCTCGCTGAGTCCAATGCGGGGAACAAACTCGCCAATCGACATCTGGCCGTCGGTGACCGAAATCAGGCCCTGCGAACCGCCAAAGCCGCCGCAGGCACGAATCTCGACGTTGTTCATGGCATACACAAGGTAGTTGCGCGTCTGGCCGTTGGCGCCGAGCATCTGGGGAAGGACGGGGGCGACCTTCTCCGCCGCGTCAACCGCGCCGCTGAGGGTGGCAAAGCCGTCCTTGGCCTTATCGACCAGCTCGGTCACCTGGGAAATATGAGTATCGCCAATACCTTGGATCTTCTCGTTGGCGCTCTTGAACACCTTGGAGCTATCGGAAAGCGAATCGGCAACAGCCTGCAGCGCGGACACGTTAATCATGCCGTCCTGGAACAGCTTGCCGGGCGTGGCCTGCGAAAGGTTATCGGCCATGGGAACCAGCGCATTGCTCGAGACATCGGACAGGGCGTCGATCATGGTGCGGGCAGCATTGATGTCGCTGCCATACACCGGGATAAACGAAGCCGCCGTCCACAGCGGGCTCGAGGTCTCCGCCTTCATGCTGTCGCAGAGCTCATCGATCTTCTTCGCGTCGTCAGGCAGCGTCGAAAAATCGCCCGACGTAACCTTGTCCTTAAGGCCACCGACAATCTCGACGGCCTCCTTCGCTTCACTCTTTACGGTCTTTGCCGAGTTAAGCAGCATAAAGCCGCTTGCGCCAAGCGCAACGAGAAGCACCGCGACTACAGCGGCAATAATGGCGCCGGTGTGACGCTTTTTGCGTTCGCCCTTGCGATGGCGATGACGGACCAGACCGTCAGAGGTCGAACTCGACGAAGCGTCACTACCGTAGTTCAAGCCAAAATCGTAATAATCTTCCTTGGAACCCGAGCCCGCAAACTCGGCACCGCTATCATCCAGGCGGGCGAACGTGCCAGTCTCGGAGGCGCCAGTGTAAATCGTGCCAAGGTTACCCGTAAGCCCCGCGCCACCGGCAGAGGGAGTATTGTTGGCGGCCTTGCCGGCATTAACGTTGCCGGCGGCATTCGCGGCGTTGGTAGCACCTGCGTTGTTCGTGGGTACCGAAGGAGCCCCACTCGGCTGCGACGTGGAGGTTGCACCGCCCGCAAAGACATTCCCTCTTGCACGGCCGGTCTTTTTTGCCTTTTGTGACTGCTCGTACAGAGCGGTAAACATCGCCGTCTCGCCCGGGGACACGCGCTTACCGGAACCGCCCTGTCCAGCGCCGCCCGGCGTGCCGGCCTTACCAGCCCCGTTCGGACGCGGCGGAACTGCAGGACGGCCGCTATCGCTGCCCTTAAAGTGATTACCAGCCATAAAGAAATCCTCGCAATTGAGTCGCAATGAAAAAGTCCATAACGTTACCAGTTTATGGCATTTTGGGCATCGACAGCTAAACTCCAGACACGGACATCAATTGGCGAAAATGCGGCACAACACCTTTTCTGTCTTGGCGGCGGCGCCAGCTACACCGTGAGGAACATCATCACGATGATCATGGCAAAGCCGATAAGGTCGGTCGGCAAAAACACCGTGCCCAGCATAACGGCGCTGGTGATGGTCGCCGAAACCGGTTCCACAGTTCCGATGAGACTCGCACGCACCGAGCCGATGTCCTTAACGCCCTGCATATAGAGCATGTAAGCAAAAAACGAGCCGATAACCACGAACACCGCGAGCGCCTCGACGCCGGCAGCGTCGAGTGCCGGCATATGCGCCCAAGGCTGCACGAAGACGCACGAGACCACGCCCGCCGTGAGCATTGCCGAGCCCGTGACGATGGGGCTGCCGTATTCGGGCAGGATCTTGGCGGGAATCACCGCCATACACGTGGCGCTGACCGCACACATAAGACCTGCTGCCAGGCCAAGCGGCGAGATATTCAGGCTGGTGGGGTCGCCGCCGGTGGCGATTAAAAAGGTTCCACCCAGAGCCAGGCCAATGCCGATGACTTCGCGAGTACGCGGCATGCGGCGATCGGTCACGCAGGTGTAGCCCATGATGATAACGAGCTGCAGGCACTGGAGCACCGTCGCGGTTCCAGCGTTCGTCAGGCGCACGGCCGAAAGATAGCAAAACTGGTTGAACAGCAGGCCAAAGGCGGTAAAGAGCAGCAGCTGCTTGCGATCGGCGGGTGTGGTCCAGAGCTTAATCAGGCGCTCGCGGTCGCGCGTAACGACCACGGCCATAAAGAGTAGACCGGCGAGAATCTGACGCACGCTCATAAGCCACAAGGTGTCGACGTGGTAGGTATCGAACAGAAAACTCGCGCTGGTGCCCGAGAAGCCCCAAAACGAACCGCCCACCAGCGTAGCCAAAACGCCCGTGATCATCTTGCGCGTCGAAGCGCTGTTCAGGCGCTCGCGCCAAGCGCGGCGGGTGCTACGGCTGAGCTCATCGGTGCCCTCGGGCACATCAATGTTCGATATATCGGTCATCGGCACCGAAGCCCCTGCGCCTTCGACCTGCTCGACACGCTCTTTGCTCATTCCACTCCCTCGAAGCAGCCTGGAAACAATTCGGCTTACCTTACCACGGCGAAGGCACCAGCTGGAGGCTTGTCCGTTTATCGGTAGGACAATTCCGCAGGCGTCTTTCCATAGCTCGATACCGCAATGGCCTTGCATTATGCGACAGCCAAATCGCGGCAGCGGGCTCTTTTGAAATGGATATGACAAAGCCCCCGAATTCCACAATGTAAGCGATTTTTAAAAATGTTCTTGCCACCGAGTTCAGGCTCCGTTATATTATCCCTTGCGCGCTTGCGCACCCTTGATCGGGCGTTTAGCTCAGGGGGAGAGCGCTTCCCTGACACGGAAGAGGTCAGAAGTTCAAATCTTCTAACGCCCACCAAATGTTCGCAGCTCAGAGGCTATGTCCTCTGAGCTGTTTTGTTTTATGTCGCCAAATCCGCTGGCAGTTCCAACCGTCATCGCAACGTAGCATCAATTTACCTGACGAATGGCAGCCAAACAAATTCAATACCCCAACATCAACAATAGCCAGGCACAAAACTGCGCCGCAAGCTGCTCCAACCGCCCAACTGGTCAAAAGCCGACCATCTACTTGCCAATTTATCTAACGGCGTAACCAAGCAGTCCGCGCCGCAACTTCTCAACAAAACGCCGCGATGTCTGCGCCCTGCGGTATCCTTGAGCCACTCGCACCTGCAGCACCAAGGAGCCGCCATGCGCACCGAGCTCGATGTCCCCTTTTCGCACAAAGAAGAAGCCAAGGCGCTGGGCGCCAAATGGGACCGGACCAAGAAGATCTGGTATGTACCCAGCGGCGTCAACCCCGAGCCCTTTGCCGAGTGGCTGCCCGGTGTTGACCGATCCGACCCCTCAGCGCCGTATATATATCTAGTACTGGGCAAGCGCGAGTGCTGGAAGTGTCACAAAGAGACCTCGGTCGCGGCCTTCGGCATTCCCTATCGAACCGATGACGACAAGGGCATCGCCATCGCGCACGCGCCCAACGAAGCCGGGCACATTACCATCGACACGGCCAACGCCAACGCACTCGCCATCGTGCCCGCTCTTGGCTGCGTGCCGGGCGAGATCCGCGACTATCTTTCTAAGCGCTGCGGCTACAAGCCCGTAGGCGCGCGAGCCTCCAAAGCCCCGTCGCTCGGCAACACGTGCACCAGTTGCGACGCGCTGCAAGGCAGCCGCTATCTGTTCGAGGAGCCCTCGTCCCCGTTTGCCCTCACTGCCATCAACAAGCTGCCGGCACTGGAGTTTGTACGCGTCGAAGTTGCCGGCGTCTTTGGCGTCCCGGCCGCGCGCACCGACTTTGACCAGGCGCTCTTTACCTGGGCACGCGGCCATCACACCGAGTTCCACAGGCAACTCGGTGAGGGGGTTTACTTATAGGGACAGAGATGCCTTCACAGCCAGCTCCTCCGCATCACCTATCCCTCGTCGCCGGCGTCGTACACGATATCGAGGCCACAAACAGGGCATTTCTCCTGATACACCGGCATATGAACGCCTGTCCGTTTTCTCACTTCGTCGCTAAGTCTGTCGCACGCATCGATGAACCGAATGTCGAGGCACGGTATTTGCGAGCCGCAGCAAGGACAGGCGACGACAAACGACCCGCAATCAACTTCTACGCTCGGAAACATTTTGTTGTCTATAAGGGCGCACGGCAGTTTTCCGTACTTCCCCATCGCAATATCGCCTCGCCAGCTCACGTTCGCTCCCCTCTCGCTATACAAATCAGGAAGAGCATGCACCGGCAGGCGTGCGCGAGATTGCATCGCCACGCGATCCGATCAAACAGCACGATCGTAAAAGACCGCCAAAGCCAAATTTCATCGTCGGTCGCACCCTGTCCGGCAAACTCAATATCGACGGGTATGTGCTTCAGATAACTCATGTCGGGCGCAAAACGAGGGTCCGGTCCGCCTTTATGAACAGGACCGTGCAGAACAAACCATCCGTTTTCGGGCTCGAACCGCTCAACAAACGCAAGGCCGAGCACCTTATAGCCCACCTCGGTTGCAAATATGACTCCGGCTGGGACGTCACATTCCATGCAGTTGAGCATTTTACGGTTGTAATTCTGGTCTCGAAAACCAACGGTACCCGGCGCTTGAACCGAGTACTTAATGACCCACGTACCATCGTCCAAATAGAGCGGAGGCACATTGTTGATGCTCTTGGTTTGCCGCTGGCGCGCTTGTACCCCGCTACCCCACTCCCCTGTATACTGATGTAGCACGTGTTTCATCCGGGCTTGTTGGGCCGGATTGTTCATGGGAGGGTCTTATGGCTGCTTCGAATCCGCCTAAGGGGAGCGTTTCTTCTTCGTCCATCAAGCCGGTTACGCGCAAGGCCGTGCGTTGCCAGCGCGAGGTCGCCTGGCTTGTCACGCAGGCGGCGGGCAGGCTTGTGGCGACCACTCAGGACGTCAATGCGCCTACACCGAGCTTTGTGTTAGCGGCGGCGCTGGATTTTGTGCGCCAATTGGAGCTTGCCGCGCAGGATGCCAGCGGCCACCTCGACTACCAGAATGTTATGGCGCCCGACCTGCAAACGTTCTGTCACATGGCCAAGTTGCCCGCCGCGCCCAATGCGCTTTCGGACGCAGGCTACATGTTTACGCTTTCGGGCGCGGACCTTATCCGCGATATCTACGCATACTGCAGCGAGCTCGCCGAGCGCAGCGTCTTTGGCACGGCTGAAGTCAAACCGGGAAATGTCATCAAGCTGGTTCTTAGGCTGTTCTTGATGGACGGGTTCGGGGCCATGCCGGCGTAAGCCGAGTCTTTAGCATCACCGTCGACTGGGCAACAACCGCTTTACCTTAGTGGGCGCCAATCGAGGGTCGATTATTGGGTCGCCTCGTCCACTAACGCATTTATTCCACGCGCTCTGACAGTCGATATTTGCGGTTGCGGCTTGTCGACGGCGCCGTGGGCTCAAGCTCGCCTTGAGCAATGAGCGCGTTGACGCGCGACCTAACCTGGGAAATTGTAAGCCCCGTGCGTTTTGCCAGCTCACGCGTCCCCAGCTCGCCGTAGTGTTTGAGTGCCGTCACAATTAAGCCCCCGCCATGATCGACCGGCTCGATCTTTGAACGGCAAAGTACGACCTTGAACCGATCGAACCCCGGGCAGAACAGGGGCTCGGCCAGACCATGCGCGCGCATGGCATCGATCATCATCGGGATGCCCGAGCCATTGCCCTCAGCCGGCGAACCTGCGCCATCCGGAAGCGGGACAATCGACATGAGTTTCACGAGCGTCGCGTTACGGCATCGGGAGCTGCCGTCAAACAAGTTCTCTCGAGTCTTTCCCCCGTAAAGGCCGCCGGGATTCGTCACCTCGATACGGTCGTCAAAAACGTCGACGGCGATCGATTGCCCACAGAACCGATCCCCGTATTCCCTGTGGATAACCGCGTTGGCGACTGCCTCGCGCAGGACCTCCTCGGGAATCTCCAGCGAGTCGATACGCGAGATGCCTTGGACGGTCGAGGTGCGGCGCAGGTTTTTGGCGACAGCCGCGACAGTATCCGAAATCATCTCGCCCAGGGTGCCCTCGCAGACTGTGCGGTCCATAAATCTTAGCGGTCCCGCAGCGCCCTTTTGAGTTCCCGCATGGACAGCCACATCAATGAAGAGCTTGGGATAGAACTGCTGAGGGTAAACGCCCGCGGCAAGGAGGCCGGCCTTGGTAACATTGCCCTGGAAGTCGAGGAGATTCAGGCGTTCCATCTTTGTCTTCTTGTCCGTCGCACCACGCATCGCTCGAGGCGTCAACGAATAGGCGCGTTCTATCGTGCGGTCGACCAGCGACTCGTCGAGATCGCCCACACTCGTGCCGGGCACCGCATCGCGATCGCTAGGACTCGTCCGTTCGTATGACGACAGTGCCAAAACCTCGGTCGACGAAAGGGGCACGTCTTTGTCATCGACGCGCTTGTAGCTGCCGCCCTGGGCGCCCCGCTCTATTACATAGCAAGGCTTGCTCGACGGGTCGAGCTCCTCAATCGTGATAACGAGAACAACGGTACCCCGAAGCCCCACGCGCTCAATGGTGTATTTGGGCGGATTGGCCAGCTTTCCGCGACCGCCAGCATCGCCCATGCCCGCCACGAATTGGTTGAGTACCTTCTCGGTCTCAAAGTTTGCAACTGGGACAAAACCCGCGCGCTCGCTCACTCCGAGTACGATGATGCCGCCGGCGGTGTTTGCGAAAGCGCTGACCGTTTCCCATACGTCGCGGGAAAGCGTCATGGCGCTCTCTTTTACTTCGACGCTAAGGTCATCCGAACCCATTCGCTTTAAAGACTCGAGCAAACCGGCCAGCTCGTTTTCGTTCATCTGCACGTCCCTTCGCTCGGTCCTGCGGAGAATGCCGCAGACGGATTTCCCTCGTCTCTCAGTTATCTCTCGTAATTATCTCTCATCTTTCTGTTGTCTCTCATATTAGAGATGAGTGAGAAATAAAAGATAAGATGTCTGCCATCTGTTTCATTTAAACATGTTTTCGCTGGTAAAACAATCTATATTGAAACAATACCATGGTTGCCTGTCTCTTTGCAGCATTGTTATCTCTCATATTTATCTCTCATCTTTCTGTTATCTCTCATATTAGAGACGAATGAGATATGAGAGATGTGCGGGCGGCGGATGAGCGTGGATTTTGGACGGTCGGGAAATGAGGGTGGATATTTGGACGGTTTTTGGGCGTTTTGAGGCTGATTCCGTCCGAAAATCCACACTCATTTGGCGGGCGTCCGAATTTCCACGCTCGTGTGTCCGAAAATCCACGCTCATCCGGCAGATTGGTCGAGGGCCCCATATGGGTATACTCTCGAGGATTCGACTCGATTCGCCCCCGCTGGGGCGTCAAAGGAGACTGCATATGCCCACCACCTCAACCGACCCGCGCGCCGCTGCCGCCGCGCTGCTAGTGCCCGGCACTACCTGCCACGGCTTTGCCGTCGAGCGCTGCGAGACCGTGCCCGAGCTCGACTCGGACGCCTATGTGCTGCGCCACACCGCCTCGGGCGCTCGCCTGCTGTACCTGGCATGCGATGACGAGAACAAGGCCTTTGCCATTGGCTTTAAGACGCCGCCGGCCGATTCCACCGGCGTGTTCCATATTCTTGAGCACTCGGTACTGTGCGGGTCGGCCAAGTTTCCCGTCAAGGAGCCGTTTGTCGACCTGATCAAGAGCTCCATGCAGACGTTTCTCAACGCCATGACCTACCCCGACAAGACCATCTACCCCGTTGCCACCACCAACGAGCAGGACCTGTACAACCTGATGGACGTGTACCTGGACGCGGTGTTCAACCCGGCCATCTATACCAAGCCCACCATTTTTGAGCAGGAGGGCTGGCACTACGAGCTGGACCTGCCGGAGAGCGCCGAGGTCGAAGGCGACAGCAGCTCCGCGAGCCTGCGCGAGGGCACGCTGCGCTATAACGGCGTGGTGTTCAACGAGATGAAGGGCGCGCTGTCCGACCCCATGAGCGTGCTGGACGACGCCGTCAACGCCGCGCTCTATCCCGACACCGCCTATGCGCACGAAAGCGGCGGCGACCCGCGCGCGATTCCCGCGCTCACCTACGAGCAGTTCCTGGACACGCATGCGCGCCACTACAATCCTTCCAACTCCTACATCACGCTCTACGGCGACCTGGACGTGGACCGCGCACTGGCCTTTTTGGACGAGCGCTATCTGTCGCAGCCGAGTGCCGCAAGCCGCCGCATGGACGCAGCCGTTGCCGCCGGCGAGGACCCGTCCGCGCTGGCGCCCAATCCGCTGGGCGTGCAGGCGCCCGTGACCTGCGAGTACAAGCACGTCGAGATGGCCACTACACCCGAGAACGCCCTGGTGGGCCTGGGCCTTGTGTTGGGCAGCGCGCTCGACCGCAAGCGCACGATCGCGGCGGATATCCTGTTTGAGGCACTGCTGGGCTCCAACGAAGCACCGGTTAAGAAGGCCATTCTGGCCGCCGGCCTGGGCGGCAACGTGGTGAGCTACACCGCGGCCGAGAGCCTGCAGCCCTACGAGCTCATCATGCTGCAAAACGCGCAGCCCGGCGTGGCGCGCGAGCTGCGTCGCATGTTCCAGAACGCCTGCCGCGACCTGTGCGAGCACGGCGTTCCGCGCGAGCGCCTGGAAGCCATCATCAGCAGCAACGAATACGATCTGCGCCAGCGCGACTACGGCATCGCCGACGGCGTGGCCATTGCGTGCGACGCGCTGAGCACCTGGCTCTACGATGACGACGCCGCGACGCTGGCACTCAAGTACGGCCCGGTGTACGAGGAGCTGCGTAGCGAGCTGGACGGCACCTACTTTGAGGACCTGCTGCGCGAGCTGGTGCTGGAGAACGACCACATGGCGCTCGTCGAGCTGGTGCCGGTGGACGCCGCCGAGGGTTCGGAGGGTGCCGAAGCCGCAGAGCTGGCAGCCAAGCGCGACGCCATGACCGATGCCGAGCTGGCCAACGTGGTCGAGCGCACGGCCGCGCTGCGTGCCGCGCAGGAGGCCGAGGACACGCCCGAGGACAAGGCCACGCTGCCGCGCCTGCGCGTGTCCGACATTGGCGAGGCGCGCCCCGAGCCGCCGCTGGTCGTGGACACGACCGCGCCCATCCCCTGTCTGCACCACGACATCCCCACCAACCGCCTGGCCTACGCCATGCAGTATTTCGACCTGAGCTGCGTCGCGTTTGAGGACCTGCCCTACGTGACACTGCTCTGCCGCCTGCTTAAGCAGCTGCCCACGCGCGAGCACTCGGCCGAGGAACTCGACAACTTGCTCGCTGGCAAGCTCGGCTTTTTGAGCTTTACGACCGAAGTCATGACCCAGCCCGACGTGGACGGCGTGCGCCCCTACCTGCTGGTGAGCGCCGGCGCCCTGTCCGAGAAGATTGATGCACTGGCGAGTCTGCCGCGCGAGGTATGGTCGAGCACGCTTTTGGCAGATGCCGACGCCGACCGCGCGCGCGACGTGCTCACGCAGATTCGCATTGGGCTTGAGCAGGGCTTTATCAACAACGGTCACTCGGCGGCGCTCGGTCGCGCGATGAGCTACAGCTCGCCTTCGGCCGTGGTGCGCGAGCAGCTTTCGGGCGTGGACTTCTACCTGTTCCTGCGCGATCTGCTCGACCACTTTGACGAGCGCCTGGACGACCTGCGCGGCAAGCTTACCGAACTGGCAGGCCGCATCTTTGTGGCCGATGGCTGCATGGCGAGCTTTACCGGCAGCGACGAGGACTTTGACGCGTACTGGGATGCCGCGGGCGACCTGGGGCTGGGTGCGGGCGATGGTGCCGGCCGCGACGCGCTCGTGGTGCCGGCGCCGTGCGACCGCCACGAGGCTTTCGTGATCCCCAGCGACATCTGCTTTGCGGCAAGCGCGTGCGACCCGCGTCGCCTGGGCATTGACGTGACAGGCACTTGGGCCGTGGCTGCCAACGCGCTCTCCTACGACTACCTGTGGAACGAGATCCGCGTGAAGGGCGGGGCGTACGGCTGCGGATTCCGCGCGGCAGGTGAGCGTCAGGCGGCGTTCTACACCTACCGCGACCCGGCGATCGATCCTTCGATTGAGCGCGTGGAGCGCGCGGGTGCATGGCTTGGCAGCTTTGAGCCCGACGAAGCCGCCTTTGAGGGCTTTATCGTGAGCTGCGTGAGCGGCATGGACGCGCCGGTGAAGCCGTACGCGCTCACCAAGCGCCGCAACACGACCTACCTGGCCGGGCTCGATCCGCATGCGCGCGAGGAGCGTCGCGCCCAGATGCTCGCCGCCACGCCCGGTGAGCTGCGCTCGCTCGGCACCGACGTGACGCGCATCGCAGCCGAGTCGCCCACCTGCGTCTTTGGCGGCCGAGACGTCATCGCCAAGAGCAACGCCAACTTCAACGTAGTCGACCTGCTGGGCTAGCCACAGCAAGCAAAACCACCACAAAGGGGACAGGCACCTTTGTGGTGGTTTCGACATTTGCCCAGATAAAACCTGCCAAAATAAACCCGTCCCTTTTTGGTAGGTTTGGGAGAGGGGGCTGGAATGGATAAGGCTGAGTTGCGGCGGGCGGTAATTGCTCGGCGCGATGCGATTGATTTGGATGTTCGGAAGGCAAAGTCTGCTGTCATTTGCACGCGGCTGGCTGAGCTGCTGGGCCGCTTGGATGCCGCGGCGCCGCGCACCGTTGCCGTCTATGCCGCGATGGGTTCCGAGGCAGACCCTGCCGCGTTTGCCGCTGCGGCCGCCGCGCGCGGCTGGCGCGCAGCCTATCCGTGCATGCTCTCGGCAGCCGAAGCCGCAGCTTGTGGCCAGCGTATGTGCATGCGGGCGGTTGCCGCCGACGATGCGTCCGCGGCTCCGTTTATCACTCATCCCACGCGAACCTTCGCTGCCGCGGACATCGGCAGCAACCGCTTCCCCATCGTGCCTGCCGAAGCACTCGACATGATTGTTGTGCCGCTCGTGGCCTTCGACCAAACCGGCGCGCGCCTGGGCTACGGCGGCGGCTGCTACGACCGTTACCTGTCCATGCTCTCGCCCGCATGTCAAATCGTCGGCATCGCCTTTGACGAACAGCGCATCGACCACGTCCCCACCGACGTCCACGACCTGCCGCTGCCCAACATCGTCAGCGCCTAAATGTCGTTGTATCGCACCCGCAAGATAAGCGTGGAAAAACTCCCACTTTGGAACTGTTCGGGGGCAAAAAACGGGAGATTATCCACGCTCATTATTCAAACGTCCGATAATCCACGCTCGTATGTCTGAAAATCCACGCTCAATCAACGCGCGTCCAGATTTCCGCGCTCGTGTGTCCGATTATCCACGCTCGTGCAGCTTAACGCCCCGCAACCGCCTCAACATGCACGCGGCACGCCGGCAACTTTGAGCTTGCGATCGAGCTTTGCCGGATCCCTCAGATCATCCCAGCACAAGCGCACGATCCTGCAGTTATCAAGCAGCGAAAGCCTCGACTCGCGCTGGCGCTCATCAAACTGCGCCTTTGCGAGCTTGCCCTCCTCCGCTGCCTTCTCGCTTTTAACGAATCCGTCAAATTCCCCGATGATCAGCCGATCTTCCACGCGCCACAAGTAGTCGACGCGATACGGCCGTCCCGGCTCAACCGGGTCGAACAGCTCAATTTGCAGCTCCGGCGTCTGCCAGCCGCGCTCGATCATCAGGGCGCGCGCCTTGGACTCGCCACCGCTTTCCGACAGGCCATCGGCATACCGTGCAACCCTGCGCGCCGTCACAACACCGCGACGATTTAAGCCAAGCTTGTTGACTGCCTCAACGAGATGCTCCTTCGACAACAGCTGCTCATGGAGCGCCGAGTCCGCAATGATCAGCCCCTCGACAAACGACGCATCGACCAGGCAATCCGTAATCGTCTGATCGATATCGGTCACGGCAATATCCATCTGGCTGGCCCGCGTTCGATGAGCATAGCGATGGCGAATAATCTTAGAGCCCGGCGTCGTTGATTGTGCCGGTGCCACGGCGATATGGATGTGCGTCAAATTGGCATGCGAAACCGAAAGGCCATAGATAACAGCCGCTGTATAGGAGCAAAACGTCCAGTCGGGATGCTTTTGCGCAAGGGCCCGCACCCGATGCAGATAACGCTGTCGAAACTTGAGTTCGGACCAATATTCCGGACGCGCATACAGCCCTGGCATGACCGCCTCTAGACTTCCCGCCGCCACCCGTCGCTCAATCTGCTTTGCCTCCGCCGCAGTTCGCGCGTACACGCAGCTCATCTGCTGTTCGCATGCCTTAATGTGACCTGCAAGTCTTTGATTCGCCGTCATGTTTGCCATGTCGCCTCCAAACTCTTGGAACGGCGCCAACGTACCAGGCGGTTTCATGCGAAGTCTGACCAAATGCCAACCAAAAGCTGACCAAATGCTTGACGGTTTTGAACGCTTTAGGTTAATGGCTTATATCTGCAGGTAGAACGGTTGTCAAGAGGTCCCTGTCTCCACATTTTGAACCTCAAAAGCCACCGACTTCATTGAAAGAAAAAATGCCGTGGATCAAAACTACCTAGTTTGCGATGCGGCCCGTATGTACTCGACGCATGATGCTGCCGCCGGTACAACAGCTGCAGAAAAATCGAGCGTGGAAAATCTCCCGCTTTGGGCCCCCTTACGAGCTAAAAACGGGAGATTATCCACGCTCATTCAACATGCATCCGATTATCCACGCTCGTGTGTCCGATTATCCACGCTCGTCGCGTAGCGGCCACGATAACCGCCGCAGCCACAGCCACGACAGCGGCCTAGTGCTCCTCGCCGGCGCGTGCTAGGTCGTAGGGCGTGGTTTGATAGACGTAGTAGTTGAGCCAGTTGGTGTAGAACAGCTGAGCCTGGCTGCGCCAGACGTTTCGCGGCTCGGCGGTGGGGTCGTCGCCCGGAAAGTAATGCGCCGGCACCTGAGGGTTGAGCCCGCGCTTCACGTCGCGCTCGTACTCCAGGCGCAGCGTGTCGGTATCGTACTCGGGGTGGCCAAATACAAAAAAGCGACGGCTGTCGGTCGACTTGACAATGTACAGGCCAACCTCGTCGGACACGGCCACGACCTCAAGCTGCGGCTCGGCCTCCACGTCCTCGCGGCGCACATCGGTGTTGCGCGAATGCACGGCATAGAAACGGTCATCAAAGCCGCGGACCAGCGGGCTTTGCGGCTTCACCAGATAATGCTCAAATACGCCGCTCGCCTTTGCCGGCAGGTCGTACTTCTGGATACCGTAATGATGGTACAGGCCGGCCTGCGCGCCCCAACAAATGTGCAGCGTAGAGTGCACGTGCGTGGTGGACCAATCCATGATCTGGCAGAGCTCGGGCCAGTAGTCGACCTCCTCGAACGGCATCTGCTCCACCGGCGCGCCCGTGATAATCAGGCCGTCGTAGTGGATGTCGCGGATGTCGTCGAACGTGCGATAGAACGTCTCCAGGTGGCCGGCGCTCACGTGCGTGGCCTCGTGCGTTTTGGTGCGCAGCAGGTCCACCTCCACCTGCAGCGGCGTGTTGGAGAGCTTGCGCATGATCTGCGTCTCGGTGGCGATCTTGGTGGGCATGAGGTTGAGGATGAGCACGCGCAGCGGACGGATGTCCTGGTGCAGCGCGCGGTACTCGGTCATGACAAAGATGTTCTCGCTCTCGAGCTGCGCGGCGGCAGGGAGGGCGTCGGGGATGCGAATGGGCATGGATGCTCCTTATGAGTCAGTTGCAGCTATGGTACAACGACCGGCCCCATCCGCGCGAGCACATCGCCCAGCGATGCCGTCAGCGGCCCAAATCACTCCAAAAGTAGAGATTACGGCATGTCCCAAAAATCTGTGGCGCTTTAGCCTAGCAAAGTGGCAACAGGACGCTACAATGGTTCGACGCGAAAAACTCGGCCGAAAGGATACATATATGTACCAGACGCGTAAGATCGGTGTGGTCGGCCAGGGCCACGTAGGAGCACATGTCGCCAACAGCCTGCTCATGCAGGGCATTGCCGATGAGCTGTACCTATGCGATATCAACGAGGCCAAGGTGACGTCCGAGGTCCAGGACCTGCGCGACTCCCTTTCGTTTGTCCCGTACAACACCAAGATCGTCAACTGCTACGACCACTACGAGGAGCTGGCCTGCTGCGACGTCATCGTCAACGCCGCCGGCAAGGTCGCGCTGGCCGCCGGCAACCGCGACGGCGAGCTGTTCTTTACCACCGACGCCGCCCGCACCTTTGCCAAGCGCATCGTCGACGCCGGCTTTGACGGCATCTTCGTGAGCATCTCCAACCCCTGCGACGTCGTGTGCACCGAGCTGTGGCACCTGACCGGCTACGATCCCAAGAAGATCATCGGCTCGGGCTGCGGCCTGGACCCCGCCTGCGCACCGAGATCTCCAAGAAGGTCGGCGTGAGCCCCAAGTCCATCGACGCCTACATGATCGGCGAGCACGGCTTTAGCCAGCTTGCCGCCTTTAAGGCCGCAACCATCGCCGGCAAAAACCTCAACGAGCTTCAGGCCGAGAACCCCGACAAGTACGCCTTTGACCACATGGAGGTCGAGGAGCTCGCGCGTAAGGGCGGCTATGTGACCTACCAGGGCAAGCAGTGCACCGAATACGCCGTCGCCAACTCCGCCGCGCGCGTCTGCGCCGCCGTGCTGCACAACGAGCACGCCGTGCTTTCCGCTTCCACGCTCATGACCGGCCAGTATGGCGAGGAGGGTATCTTTACCTCCCTGCCGTGCGTGATCGGTGCCGAGGGCGTCGAGGAGGTCTACACGCTCGACCTGTCCGAGTACGAGCTCGAGGGCTTTCACAAGAGCTGCCAGCACATCCACGACAACATCGCCCAGCTCGACTGGTGGGACACCGAGGCCTACGACGCAAAGTAGGCCGCTGGCTGCCGCAACCTTGCGAATCTAAGCGCGATACTAAGCGGGCCGCGCCGGAAATCCCCGGCACGGCCCGCTTTTTTGACTCACGCAGCGCCCTTACGAATCGAAGGTGAATGGTTTTCCCGTTACCTAGTACTGCTCGATGCCCATGTAGCGGCGGAACTCGGGGCTGTGGTCGAACACCTTGCCGCGTGCGGCGCGCAGCTCGCAGCTCATGTTGTAGAAGAAGATCGGCTCCAGGTACGAACGCACGCTGGTAGGCACCTCGCCCACACCGTACTCGAGTGCGTCGAGCACCATGACTGTATCGGTGTGCGTGTTGAGGAACGCCAACGCGCGCTCCTCCATGGGACGGCACTCGCCCGATCCGAGCTGCACAAAGTAGAACACGCCGGGCTCGGTGGCCTCGAACGGGCCGTGGAAGTACTCGCCGGAGTGGATGTAGCAGCAGTGCTGCCACTGCATCTCCATGAGCGAGCAGATGGCCATGGCGTAGGTCTGGCTAAAGTTGGGGCCGGACCCCAGGATATAGAAGAACTTGTGCTGCTGGCAGAGCTCGGCAAAGCGGGCGCCCAGCTCGGCGTTGACCTTCTCGCGGGCGGCGGGCAGCAGCGCATCCATCTGCTTGAGGCCCTCGTACATGTCGGCGAGTGCCTCGTAGCCTTCCTGCTGGTCGAGCAGCTCGGCGGCGATCAGGGCGCCGATGCCCTGCGGCACCTCGGCCTGCGACACACCCTCGCCCCAGGGGTAGACCCAGGTGGTCCACTTGCCGTTGTCGATCTTTGAGCCCTCGCAGTCGGTGAGGGCGACAACCTCGGCGCCGGCGGTCAGCGCCATCTCGCAGCCGTCGACGACCTCCTGCGTGTTGCCGCTGTGGCTGCAGGCAATAACGAGCGACTTCGGCCCTAGGCTCTTGGGGGCCATCAGGCAAAACTCGCGTGCCGTGTAGACCGTCGAGGTAAACGTGGTGGCCTCGCGCTTGAGCAGCTCGTTGGCCGGCATCAGGTCAATCATCGAGCCGCCGCAGGCGATCCAAAAGACGTTCTCAATCTTGCCCTTGCGCTCGATAATTTCCTGAACCAGATCATGTGCGTTCATGGTGATGTTCCTCCTTGTGGGGCGGCTTTGAGCGACGACGGCTCGTACCTGCTGTCGTTCTATGTTGTCCTATTTATAGCACGCACGGCAACGCCCGTGAAGTCATCTCGGCAAATTTGTTCTATGTTGTTCTATCTGTGGATGTTAGATGTCGAAGACGTAACGCGAGCCCACGATCTTTTGGCGGCCGAGCAGCAAGGGGCGCTCGTCCTCATCGGTAAAGTACGCCTCCATATAGAAGAGTGGCTCGCCGACCGGCACCTCCAGCAGCGGGGCCGCCTGAGCATCGGCAAGCGCAATCTCCACGGTGCAGGGGTCGGACTTGAGCGGCGCGCGACCCGAACGCTCGGCAACGAGCGCAAAGATGGAATTGTCCGTGAGGTCCTTATCGGCCAGCGTCTGCAGGTAGGGATGGTCGGCAAGCACAAAGGCGTTGTTCTCGAGCATGACGGGCACGCCGTCGGCCGTGCGCACGCGCTCGACCACGATGAGCTCGCAGCCGGGTTCCACACCAAAAAACGCCGCGTCCTCGCGCGTCGCCGCAACCACCGTGCGCGATACCAAGCGTGCTCCGGCCACCATGTCGTTGGCGGCACAACCCTCGGTGAAGCTCTGAACGTCGCCCTTCTGGCGAATCTTGCGCTTGAGCTTGGGAGCGCATACAAAGGTGCCCCTCCCCTGCTGGCGGTTGAGGTAGCCCGCGCGCGACAGCTCCTCGATGGCACGGCGTACGGTGATGCGCCCCACGCCGTAGGACTTCGCGAGCTCCATCTCGGAAGGAATGCGCGAGCCGGCCACGTACACGCCGCGGGCGATTTCGCCCTTCAGGTCGTCCATAACCTGCTGGTACAGCGGCACGGCGGACACATCTGAGCTGCCGGTTTTATCGTCGAATGCCATCGTTACGCTCCATCCCGCGCATGCTCGGACTCAAATTCTTCAATCGACGACATAAACTGCTCGCCAAAGGCGTCGGCCTTTTTCTCGCCAATACCGTTGACCTGGATCAGCTCGTCACGCGTCTGAGGGCGCAGGCGGCACAGGCCGCGCAGGGCCTTGTCGGAGAAGACCATATACGGCGCCATCTCCAGCTCGGTCGAGATTTCCTTGCGCAGGGCGCGCAGGCGCTCGAACAGCTCGGCATCGTCGCCAACGCGCGGGCGCTGATCCAGCTCGGCCTCCTCGCGCAGCAGATCCACCGCACGGCGGGCGCGAGCCGAGGCCTTGCGCTTGGACGCGCGACGCTTAACGGTAAAGGCGAACGCCTCATCCTCGACCTCGCCGGCACGCGGACCCAGTCCCACGACCGGGTACTGCCCCTGCGAGGTTGCCAAATAACCGCGGCCGCACAGCTGGCCGATGATGTCCTTGATGCGCCCGACCGATTCGCTCGACAGCTCACCGTAGCCGCGGTCCTCGTCCAGATGCATCTGGCGAATGCGCTCGGTGTTGCCGCCGTGGAGCACATCGGCAATGAGCGACTTGCCAAAGCACATGGGTCGCGTGGCCACATAGCGCACGGCAGCGCGGGCCATATCGGTGACGTCCTCGACCTCGAACTGCGTGAGGCAGTTGCTGCAGTTGCCGCAGCCCTCGGCTTCGTCCGTGGCGGTGCCGCCCGCGGCGGCTGTCGCATGCTCGGCCGCGGCCTCGTCGCCAAAGTAGCGCAGCATGTATTCGCGCAGGCAGCCGGTGGTGTTGCAGTAGCCTTCCATCTGGCTGAGCAGGCGGTAACGGTTCTGGAGCGCCCACGCGCGTTGCTCGTCATCGAGCGCCTCGTCGGCAGCGTCGCCGCAGTCGATCAAAAAACGACGCATGCGAAAATCGTTGCCGTTCCACAGCAAATGGCAGCTGGCCGGGTCGCCGTCGCGGCCGGCGCGGCCCGCCTCCTGGTAGTAGGCCTCGATGCTCTCGGGCACGTTGTTGTGAATCACGTAGCGCACGTTGGGCTTGTCGATGCCCATGCCAAAGGCGTTGGTGGCAACCATCACCTGAATATCGTCGTCGATAAAGGCGCGCTGGCTTTGGCGGCGGGCGTCGTTGCCCATGCCGGCATGGTAGCGGCCCACGCGAATGCCGCTGGGGCCCAGAGCCTCGGTAAGCTCTCCTGCCAGCGCATCGACGGTCTTGCGGGTCGAGCAATACACGATGCCGCTCTCGCTCGAATGCGCGATCACATAGTCGCGCACCCACGCGGCCTTGGCCTTGTCGCCCATCTCCTCGCAGCCAAAGTAGAGGTTCTTGCGATCGAAGCCCGTCACCACCGTCGCAGGGTTTTGCAGACCGAGCATCTGCTGAATGTCCGTGCGCACGCGCTCGGTCGCCGTAGCGGTAAAGGCCGCCACGATGGGGCGCCGCGGCAGGGAATCGATGAACTCGCGAATCTGCAGATAGGCGGGGCGGAAATCCTGGCCCCATTGGCTTACGCAATGGGCCTCGTCAATGGCCACGAGCGGCACGCCAATGCCGCCGTCCGCCGCGGCCTGTTGCGCGAAGGTCAAAAAACGAGGCTCGAGCAGACGCTCGGGCGCCACGTACATAAGTTGGTAGCGACCCTCGCGCGCCCGCTTGAGCACGGTGTTTTGCTGGGCCGGGGTAAGGCTGGAGTTGAGATAGCTGGGGCGCGCACCCGCGGCCAACAACGCGCGGGTCTGGTCCTCCATAAGCGACAGCAGCGGGCTCACCACAAAGGTAATGCCGGGCAGCATGAGCGCGGGCACCTGGTAGCAAATGGACTTGCCGGCGCCTGTGGGCATAACGCCCAGCGCATCGCGACCGGCAAGGATCGCATCGACCATGCGGTCCTGCCCCGGGCGAAACGAGGTGTAGCCAAAATAGGCGCCGAGCGTGTCGAGCGCCATCTGCTGCATGCTATCGGTCATGGTTTCCTAACGTTCAAGTCATCTGCCGCCGATTATACGCCGCCACGCGGACCGGTGCCGCGCCGCTGTCGGCCACGGGCGATGCAATCCGAAGGGAACGAGCGTGGATTTTTGGACACTTTCCGGATGAGCGTGGATAATCTCCCACTTTGAACCCGTCACCAAACCAAAAACGGGAGATTATCCACGCTCATTCTGCAGATTGCCGCTCTGGCGGGCTTGCAGCGTCGGCCCGTTACGCGGTTTGGTAAAACCGCGTAACTTACATCACCATGACGTAGCGGCTACCCACGTAGTACTGTTTGCCGAGCAAAACCGGCTCATCGTTGGGACCGGTAAAGCCGGCGCGCAGGTTGAGCAGCGGATCATGCGGGGCAATGCCCAGCTCGGCCGCCTGCTCGGCATTAGCTCGAACGGCCTCGACCGTACGGTAGCCAACCGAGACAATCGGCGTTCCGCCAACACGCTCGACCTCGGCAAAAATCGACTTGTCCTCAAGATCGGCCGTCAACAGCTCACGGTAGGCGTCAAACGGCACAAAGATGTTCTCCTCAAAGATGGGCTCGCCGTCGGCCGTACGCACGCGCTTGATATGCAGTAGCAGCGCATCCTTCTGCAGACCAAAGAACTCCATCTCGTTTTGGCGCGCCGGAACGATCTGGCGATCGACCACGTGCGCACCGGCCTTCATGCCGTTGCCGGCACACAGCGCGGTAAACGTCTGCAGCGTCGAGGCATGGAACTGACGATTGATGTGCGGTGTGGAAACAAAGGTGCCGCGGCCCTGTTGCTTAACCAGGTAGCCATCGGAGCACAACTCCTCGACGGCGCGACGCACCGTAATGCGGCTCACGTCGTACTGCTCGGCAAGCTCGAGCTCGGACGGAATACGCTCCTTGGGTGCATAAACACCTTTCTCGATCGCATCTTTGATTTCGTCATAAATCTGCTGGTAAAGCGGTGCATTTTTGGGTGCAGGCATATCTAATCACTCTTATCGAAATATCGAAATAACTAATACGTATATAACGTCTAGTTTCATGTTACCTCATATTGATAAAACGATACACCCCACCTACCAAAAAGCGACAGCTTCATTTTGGTAGGTTTTATCTGGTCAAACGAGAGCCCCTCGAAAGCAACGGGGCTTTCGGGGGGCTCATTCGAATGGGCTGCGCTTGACCGGCAAAAAGCCAAAACCCTACTTGCCGTCATCCTGCTGCAGGCTGTCCTGCTCGCTGAGGCGCGCCTGCCTGCTGGCCATGCGCGCGGGCTTGTCGGGATCGGGTACGGCCGTGGGCATGGGCTCGTCGACATGGCCTCCCCACCAGCCGCCCACAAAGTTGAGCGTGTGGAACACATTGATCACGGCGCCGGGATCAATGTCGCACACCAGCTTGATAATGTCCTGACTCTCGTAGGTCGAGACAACGGCGTGCAGCAGGTACATCTTTTCGCGGCTGTATCCGCCGATGACCTCGGCGCAGCTAATACCATGCTGAAAATGGTCAACATAGGCGGTCATGACCTCGTTTGCCTTGCGCGTTGTGATCTGCAGCGTCACACGGTCGTAGCGATGATAGAAGCTGTCGATGGTCTTGGTCGAAATAAACTGGAACACTATGGAGTACGCCGCGTTGTCCCAGCCAAACATAAAGCCAAAGATCGCCAGGATAAAGCAGTTGAAACCAAAGATGACACCCCAGATGGTCTTGCCCGTGTGGTTGGAGACCCACAGCGCGATAAAGTCGGTGCCGCCGGTTGATGCACCGGACTTGAGCGCGATGGCAGCACCCAGACCCGAGACCACGCCACCAAAAATGATGAGCATGATCTTGTCGCCCAAAAACGGGGCGAAATGAAAGATGTTGAGAAACAGCGATGAGAGCACAACTTGCATCATCGAGAAGATTACGAAACGCTTGCTAATGCCGCTCCAGCATAGGAGCGCCACGGGGATGTTGAGCGCGAGCATGCCGAGCGAGATGTCGATATGAACGCCGCCAAGCGAGGTAACGCGATCGAGCAGGACCGCGACGCCGGTGAGACCGCTCGGAAGCAGATCGGCGGGCTGAATGAACGCCTGGATCAGAAATGTCTGGAGAACGGCTGATATGGTGACCGCCACGGCGGTGATGGCGCGGCGGACGATGGTGAGGCGGCCGAGCACGAGCACGCGGTCCGTGAGCTGGTCGATGGCGTTCGCCACGTAGGCTCCCTTCGAAAGCAGATGTAATTGTGGGGCATGTCGGCGATTGTAGCATGGAGCGACAGAGGGCGCCTCAATTCACCCTCTCTCGACAACCATCAGGGGGACCGTGAGGCCGCTCAAAAGAAAAACGCCGTGAAGAGAGCAATCCCTTCACGGCGAATTCGGCGTTTGCCCAGATAAAACCTGCCAAAATAAACCTGTCCCTAAATGGCAGGTAGGATGTCGATCAGGTTGTCGATGACAACGTCGGCGGCAGACTGATCCAGGTTGACGCCCTCGTGCGGACGCAGCGCCAGGACTCGGGCGCCGGAACGCTTGCCGGCTTCGATGCCCATCGGCGAGTCCTCGATAACCAGGCACTCGGCAGGCTCCACCCCCAGCGCCTCCATGGCACGCAGGTAGATCTCGGGGTCGGGCTTAAACGCACTGCACTCGTGGCCGCTGATGGTGTAGTTCAGCACGTCGGCGATACCGGCAATCTCCACCAGCTCGTCGATCAGCTCACGATAGGACGAGCTCGCGATGGCGCACTTCACGCCGCGCTCGTGCAGCTCACGCATCACCGGCTCCGTCTGCTCGTTGAGCAGCTCAGCATACGGAACGGGATGGTCCGGGCTGTAGACTTGCTTGTACTCCACGCGCAGGCGCTCGCGCAGCTCAATATCGTCGGGCACCAGCGCCTCCCAAATGGCAGGCTCGTTAGACCCCGAAAGATCGGGGATCTCGTCAAAGTGGAAGCCCTTTTCTTCCATAAACGCCACGCGACGACGGTTGTAGAACCACTCGGTATCGACCAGCACGCCGTCCATGTCAAACAGCACTGCCTTGATCATACGCATCTCCTCCCACCTGCCAAAAAGGGACAGGTTTTATTTTGGTAGGTTTTATCTGGGGTTTTATGGCGCGACAGACGCACCCTCCCCAGAGCAAAAAAGGGGACGGGGCGCAAACCCCATCCCCTCTCAATCAACCCGTAAGGTCTACTTACTTGTGATTAGTAGGAAAGCTTCCACATGTAGCGACGCATGGTCAGCGGGTGCTGACGGGCCTCGGCGATCTGGTTGCCGTACTCGCGCATAACGGCGAGGTGCAGCAGCGGGTTGAAGTAGGTGACGACGCTCGCGGGCACGGCGTCAGCCAGGCCGTAGTCCTTGGAGTCGATCAGAGCGACCTTGGCGCCCATGCGCTCAAGGAAGGTGAGGGCGCGGGCGTCCATCGGACGGGTGGCGCCATCGGACATGAAGAAGACGTAGGGCTTACCCTCGGTGGAAACCTCGAACGGGCCGTGGAAGTACTCGCCGGTGTTGTAGGCGGCGGCGTCGATCCACTGCATCTCGGTGAACAGGAAGGCGGCGTGAGAATAAGCCATCTTCTCGGAGGCACCGGAAGCCATGAAGTAGATCATCTTGTCGTCCTTGAAGTCCTCGGCGAACTTCTTGGCGAGCTTCTTGCAGTGCTGAGCGGCGTTCTCGCAGAGATCGAAGACGTTGGTGAGGCCGGTGATCATGTCCTCGTAGTGGTCATAGCCCTCGGTCTGCTGAAGGATCTCGAGAGCAAGAGCGATGGCATAGCCGGGCTTCTCGCACTTGGCAGCGTAGTTGGCGTGGAAGCCGTGAACGATGACGTGGTCGGCATCGACGGTCAGAGCGGAGCCAGCCTTGTTGGTGAGGGAGACGACCGGGCAGTTGTGCTTCTTGGCGGTCTTGTTGGCCTCGACGGTCTCGGGCGTGGAGCCACCGAGGGAGCAGGTGATCACGAAGGTGTGCTCGTTGACCCAGGAAGGCGTGTCGTAGTTGAACTCGTTAGCGGTGAAGATCTGAACGTTCAGCTTGTCCGTGTTGTTGGCCAGGAAGTACTTGGCGGGGTAAAGGTCGGACATGGAAGCGCCGCAGCCGACGAAGGCGACGCTGTGGATCTCGTGGTTGGACAGGACGTCAGCGACGATCTGCTTAGGGAGGTTAAGGTCGATCTCGTACATCTGACACATTCCTTTCGATTTTTTGCGGCGCCACATTGCCGGACGCACGCAGGGTTACCGTAATTTGGACCGAATCGCCGGCCCGTTGAGGATGCAACAAAGGGACTGTCCCTTTGACACATTTGGGGATGGAAGCCTGCCTGGGGTATGGGATGCCAGGCAGGCCCCCGGGGGAAAGCGGTTAGACGCTTGGTCGCGACTAGGCCAGGATGCCGGCCGCGGAGAGGGCGATGCCGCCCACGATGGCGATCACGAGAAGCCAACCGGTGTTGACGTTCTTCTTGATGAGCCAGTACATAAGGCCGGTGAGGCCAAGGGAGATCATCTGGGGCATCATGCCGTCCAGGATGTCCTGGATCACGACGGTGCCCTCAGCGAACTGCAGCGGGGTGGTGGCGCCGATCAGTGTGGCGATCATGCCGCCCACGGACATAAGACCCACGATGCCGCAGACATACATGAGCTTCTCCATGAGGTCGCCGCCCTGAAGCTTGCTCAGGTACTCGTGGCCGCCCCGATAGCCCATCTTGGCTGCGAACCAAGTGATCAGCACGGAGGGGACGATGGAGATGAGCATGGCCAGGATCGGGCCCATGATGGAGCCCTGCTGAGCCAGCTGAACGCCCAGACCAAAGGCGATAACGCGGATGGTGCCTTGGAAGAAGGAGTCACCGATGCCGGAAAGCGGACCCATGAGGGAGGTCTTGACCGCGTTGATCGAATCGGGGTCGAAGTTCTCGGGATCCTTGGCGTACTCCTCCTCCATGGAGGCGGAGAGGCCCAGGATGAAAGCGCTCGTCTGCGGGGTGCAGTTGTAGAACGCCATGTGACGGTGGTAAGCCTCTTTCTTAGCAGCGAGCTGCTTGGGGTCGGACTCATCCGGATAGAGGCGATCGAGCGTGGGAACCATGCCGTAGAGGAAGCCCATGTTCATCTGACGCTCGTAGTTCCAAGAGGCCTGGATGGCCCAGGAGCGCCAGAAGAACTGGCTGACCTTCTTGTTCAGGGACACGTCCTTGGTTGCGGTTGCCATAGTGTGTTCCTCCTTAGTCTTCGTCGTCTTCGAGCGGATCGTAGTCGGAATCGACACCGGCGGCTGCATGGGAACCGTTGAACTTGAAGCCCATGAAGACGACAGCCAGGCACACACCGATCAGAGCGACCGCGATGACGGACAGGTTGAGGTAAGCGGCGAGCAGGAAACCGATGAACAGGAACGGAGTCATACCCTTCTTGATCATCATGGTGAGCAGCAGGGCCAAGCCGTAGGCGGTCATGATCTTGGTCGAAACGTTAAGACCGGTGGACAGCCACTCGGGAACCATGTTGACGATGGCCTGAACCAGGTCGGTGCCAACAAAGACGGCGAGGAAGATCGGCAGGAAGTACATGACGGCGTACAGACCGGAGCCGGCGCAGATGTGCATACGGTAGGCGGTCTTGAACTTTCCGTTATCGATCGCGCTATCTGCCACATGAGTGAGGGCGGCGATGATGGAACGGAACACGATGCCGAGGAGCTGACCCAGGACGGCGACCGGGATGGCGATCGTCATGGCGGTCTCGGCGGAAGCATCGGTCAGGCACGCGAAGGCGGCGGCCACGATGCCGCCCAGGACCATATCGGGCGGAACGGCGGCGCCGACCTGCACCAGGCCCATGGACACGAGCTCGACGGCGGCACCGACGGCAAGGCCGGTGGGCACATCGCCCAGCAGCAGACCGACGAGCGTAGCGCCAACGAGGGGCTGCTCGAAGTTAAGACGACCGAGCAGGCGGGAGTCCCACATGCAGAACACGCCGACGAGGCCGACGAGCACCGCACTGATGAACGTATTCATACCCTTCTCCTTTCAGTCAGGCAAATGCCTGGTTGATTACAGCTTGGCGTCGATGTCGACGCTCTGATACGTAGGGGTCTGCTGGACGTAGAGCTTGATGCCCATGTCGAGCAGCTGGTTGACGTCGGCCTTCTGGGTGGCGTCGAGGAAGACGGAGCTGTCCTTGCCGCCGACCTGCTCGGCACCGTCGTGGTTGGCGGTGGCGCCCAGGTTGATGGCGTCGAGCTTGTAGCCCTGGCAGAACTGCAGCATCTCGGCCGTGTTGCCAAAGACGAACATGACGCGCTCGCCGAGGGTGTTGAGCTTGTCCATCTTGGCGAGGGCACGCTCGACGGTGAAGACGTTCAGGCGCACGCCCTGGGGCTTGGCCAGCTTAAGAGCGCCCTTCTTGATGTCATCGTTGGCGGCAGCGTTGTCGACGACGATGATGCGCTCGGCCTGGACCTTGGTGGTCCAGGTAAAGACGACCTGGCCGTGCAGCAGACGGTAGTCAAGACGTGCGAGGACGATCTTGGCGGGACCGGAGCTGTGACGGGACGCCTTAGCCTTCTTGGCGGGAGCCGCGGCGACCTCGACCGGTGCGTTGGGGTTGGTCAGACCGGTGCGGGCCTCGTTGATGAGGGCCGCGAGCTCGGCGCCCTTGACGGGGGCGGGGCTCATAGCGAGCGTGAGCGCCAGCGGGATGTTGAAACCGCTGACAACCGTGAACTTCGTGCCGTTCTTGGAAAGCTCGACCATGTTGTTGTTGACCGAGCTACCGAGCATATCGGTTAGCACATACACGGTGTCGTCCGCGTTGAACGTGGCGATCATAGCCTCAACCTTATTGGTGATGGGCTCCTTGTCGTCACGAGCAAGCGACACGACGTGGACGTTCGACACGTCGCCGAGAACCATCTCGAGCGTGTCTTTGGCGCCTGCGGCCAGGCCGCCATGAGATGCGAGAATGATCTGATTCATCTTGCCTCCTCCTTTTCGTTATGGTCATTATAACGTCTTATATGTTGCTTATATTGCTAATTAGTATAAAGACCGTTCGCGGGTGAAAATCGACCGTTGACGGGTTTAACGTACTTGAAACGTTGGGGCTGGGTAGGCCGACGCTGGCTGGATAACCCCAGGTCGGACACCGAGCGCAACCCCCTATCGCACGAAGTACCAGGGGCTTTCCTGCACGGTGGGCTCCAGCGTGATGCCTGTGCGCTCGCGGAACAGATCCATGTCCTGCGATTTCTCCGTCCACCACGCGTTGGGCTTAAAGGTCATGCTCTCAATGACATGGCCGACAAACACACTGTTGCGCAGCTTGGAGAAGTCGGTGTTCATGATCAGGATGGACGCGAGCACCAGCACAATGCCCAGGACCTTGATTGCGCCGGCGGACTCGGCATAGATGCCAATACCGACCAGAACGGTCGCCACGGTTTCGAACGAAGCCACGACCGGCACCTTCGACGTCTCGAGGTCCATAGAGAGGCCCTGCATATAGAAGATGTACGCAAGAGCCGTCGGAATAAAGCCAAAGCCCGCGAACAGCAGAATGAGCTGCGGGGACATTGCCGCGGCTACATCGGACCACGGAGCAGAAAGCACAGCCATAAAGCATCCGCCAAAGACAAAGCCCCAAAACGTCACCGCCAGCGGATGCAGCGTCTTGGTGGCCATGCGGCTAAACACAGCCAGCAACGCACCGCAAAGTCCGGCGATCACACCCGAAGCGACGCCCCAAGTCGAGAAATGGAAACCGGACAGGTCGCCGCTCGTCACCGCGAGCACGCAACCCACAATGTTAAAGATGATGGCGACGAGCTTGTTGGGGGTCACGCCCTCGCGATAAAGCACGCGGCCGAGCATGACGCCAAACACCGGCGAGGTATAGAGCAGCACCGAGGCCGTGGACATGCCCACCTCGCCCATGCACTCGTAATAGCAGGTGTTGGCGACGGCCAAACCGACGATACCGACAAGTGCGCAGGGGACGAGCTCTTTAGGACTTGCCTTGAACAGTGCCATGGGACCCGAGGCTTTTCCCTCACGAGCACCTCCCTGGCAGCCCATGAATACCAAGACCGGAGCCATTAAGACGGCACCCGACAACAGACGAAGGGCCGCCATGCTCTGAGACGAAACACCCAGGGCCGATATTCCGTTAACAAAGATTCCGATGGTGCCCCACATAAGCGCGGCGATCAGCACCAGCACATAGCCCACATTACTTCTCTTCAACGCAGCCTCCTCGGTATTATTTCCAATATGTTTCATGCTACGTTATAGTCGTTATATACATTTATCAAGACTGAAATCGGCGAACGGGAAAACTCTTGACACAGGGAGTGTCGCAGGTGCCGGCAGAAAGGGAACGTCCCCAAGTGCCGCTCTAGCAGTTGCGGTGAAATAGTTCTCAAACAGAGGCTTCACGCTCCCAAACAGGAACTATTCCACCGCAACTCATGAGGGGTATTGGGCTGTTAGGCCGCTCTATCCCTTAGTAGTCCAGCTTCCACATGTAGCGGCGCGTCATGTAGTCCTTGTGGGTGACGGCGGAGAGCGCACGCATGTAGACGTTGTTGAGGATCGGGGCAAAGATCAGGTGGTTGAAGTACTCGCTCACGCTGTCCTTGATGTCGTTGAGGCCGAGCTCCTTGGCGTCGAGCTGATAGACGCGCTCGCCACCGTACTGGTTGACGAAGCGGATGCCGCGCTCGTCGTTGCAGCGGCTGCGGCCAACGCTGATGAGCTGGAACAGCGAGGTACGCTTGTCCAGGATCTCGAAGGGGCCGTGGAAGAAGTCGCAGGTGTTGATGGTGCAGGAGTCGATCTGCAGCATCTCCTGCACGTTGCAGATGCTAAAGACGTAGGCGGCACCAAAGAGCGGACCCTGAGCCATCACGTTGATGCAGGGCTTGTCGGCGTTCTGCTCGGCCCACTTGGCAGCGAGCGGACGGGTGTACTCGACGGCCTTGCGGTAGATGGGGTCGACCAAGTCGAAGGCGGCCATAGCGGTCTCGTACTCGGCATAGCCCTCGGTCTGCTGCGTGAGCTCCATGGCGATCATGGTCACGACGGCGGAGTTGGTGCGGCCCATGCAGGACTCATCGACGGCCAGGCTGTCATACTGGATCTTGTAGTCGCAGACCTCGGTGAGGCCGGACTCGTCGACATAGATGGCGATAGTGCTGGCGCCGTGGTCCTTGGCGACCTGGGCGGCGACGATGGTCTCCTTGGTGCCGCGCATGGACACGACGACGGCCAGGGTGTTCTCGTTGACGTAGGCCGGGGTGGCGTGCACGAACTCGTTGCTGGTGTAGCTGGAGCTCACGACCTGCGTGGCCTCGTGCTCCATAAAGTACTGGGCAGGATAGTTGCCGCCGTTGGATCCGCCGGCGCCGATCCACACGACGCGCTTGATGCCGCCCTTGTCCGCCTTGTCAGCCAAAACCTGGGAGACGACGTCCTTAACCTGTTCCTGAGTAGTCATCGTGCATCAGCCTTTCTTCTCGTTTGATGCTCTCGATGGCATACAAGTTACATACACGTTTTAGTTATGTCGACTAGTTGTATGCTATATTTGTCTTAGAAATTTTGCTGGTAAAGTTTTCGGCAATCTATTACCAGCGATTTTGTTGTCATGTTGGATACATGCTTGGTTCAGTAAGCATACAGGTTAGATACAGGTTGTTCGCATGAGCACTTCGTCAAAAAAGAACTTGGCCCAATACGAGCGTCTGGCGGGTACGCTGCGTGACCGCATCGCCGCCGGCACCTACGCACGCGGAGACAAGCTGCCGTCCGAGATGGAGCTCATGGACGAATCGGGGCTGTCGCGCAGTACCGTGCGCCACGCGCTTAAGGTGTTAGTTGACGAGGGCCTGGTGCGCACCGAGCGCGGACGTGGCACCTTTGTGGCCGACACGCCCGCGCTCCACGAGAACAACCTGGTGTTTTCGAGCTATACGGCACAGGTCCAGGGTCAGGGCATGAAGCCCACCACGCGCACCGTGGACTCGGGCTTTGCCAAGGCGGCCGGCAGCATAGCTAAGTTCTTTGACGCCGCCGTGGGCAGCAAGCTCGTCAAACTTGTCCGCCTGCGTTACCTGGACGATGCGCCACTGTGCCTGGAGACCACCTATTTGCCGCCAAGCTTTGGGTCGCTCATCGATCGCGATATCAACGGTTCGCTCTACGCCACGCTGCGCCAGGAGTTCCATCGTGCGCCGGCGCAGGGGCATAAGACCTTTGAGGTGTGCTATGCCTCGCAAAACGAGGCGTTTTTGCTCAACGTCGAGCGCGGGCAGGCGCTAATCCTAATCACCGACTACGTCTACGACACCGACGGCCGCCCGCTCCATATCTCCAAGCGTATCCAGCGCACCGACCGCGCCAAATACACCGAACCCATCGGCTAGCGCACCAAACGAGGCAAAATGTACCTAATAAACGTTTTACCTGCGGTTTTTATTAAATCTCAAGCCAGCATGGCGCAAATGCCAACATCGCCTGGCAACACGCGCCGCCCAAGCTCAACTGTTCCTGCCCAAAATATCCAGCACCGTAAACCTAAGTGAGTAGACTTTTCGCGACCTGCCGAGCACATCCAAAACAGCCACCTCTGTAACCTGCGGTTTTACTAAAGCGAATAAGCTTTGTGCTTGCCCTGCGCCAAAAGTCTACTCACTTAGCTCGCAAGGCGTGCCGAGGGGACAATCCAAGTCAAAATAGCGTACGAACGCCGCGCTTCTTGCGGCGATTTGATACCACAAGACAGCCAAAAACCTGTCCCTAAATGGTAGGTTTGAATCCTTGGGTGACAAGTGCGGGGAACCAGGTTGGCTTGGGTTGGTTGGGTGTGCGCGCGGCCAGGACCAACTCCATCCAACACATGTCGTACCAGCGACCGAACTTTTGGGCGCAGCGATCGAAGGCGCCCACCAGGCGATATCCCATATGGGCATGGAAATCCTGACTGTTGTGCGTCAGGTATTCGTCGTCCTTATCGTGCGGCACGGCGATGAGGGCGCACATGTTGGTGATGCCCATCGCAATCAGGCATTGCTTGAGCGCATCGTGCAGCTTGCGACCCAGCCCCCCATGGCGCACGTCGCGCGCCAGGTAGATCGACGTCTCGACCGACCAGTCGTATGCCTCGCGGCTGTTGAGCGGGCTCACATAGGCATAGCCTACCGGACGCCCGTCCAGCTCCATCACCAGATACGGATAGCGCTTGAGTGTACGCTCGATGCGCCCGGCAAACTCCTCGACGCTCGGTACCTCGTATTCGCAGGTAATCGCCGTCTGGCGCACATACGGCTCATAGATGGCAAGCAACGCCGGCGCGTCATCGGGCGTCGCCAGGCGAATCGTCGGCTCGGACATCTCGGCCATACAACCCTTCCCTCTCAAAAGCAAAGGCCGCCCCGCGCCAAACCCAGGCGCAAGGCGGCCCCTCGTCATTACATCAACCTACAGGACAGCCGCCAGCGCGTCGATGTCCTCCTGGGTCGTGGCCCAGCTGGTGCAAAAGCGCACCACCGTGCGGGTCTCGTCGTGCTTTTCCCAGTACTCGATCGAGGCGTGCTCGCGAATGCGGGCCATGTCCTCATTGGGCAAAATCACAAACTGCTGGTTGGTGGGCGTCTCCAAGAAGAACTGGTAGCCGTGCTCGTGCAGCACGCGACGCAGCGCCTGCGCCGTCTCAATCGCCTGGCGGCCAATCTCAAAATACAGGCCGTCGGTAAAGAGTGCCTCAAACTGCACGCCCGTCAGACGACCTTTGGCAAGCAGCGCTCCATGCTGCTTAATGCGCGGAATGGGGTGTGCCGGAGCGTGCATGCCGCAAAACACCACGGCCTCGCCGCAAAGCGCGCCGCACTTGGTGCCGCCAATGTAGAACACGTCGCACAGCTGCGCCAGCTCGGGCAGGGTAATGTCACACTCATCGGCCGCCAGCGCATAGGCCAGGCGGGCGCCATCCACAAACAGCGGAATCTGGTGCTTCTGGCACACCGCATGGATCGCCGCGAGCTCGGCGGCAGAGTACAGCGTGCCATACTCGGTCGACATGCTCACATACACGGCGCCCGGGAATACCGTGTGCTCGTAGCTCTCGTTTTCGTAGAACACCTGGATATAGTTTTCGAGATCCTCGGCATGCATCTTGCCCTCGTAGCCGGGGATGGTGAGTACCTTGTGGCCACCAAACTCGATGGCGCCCGCCTCGTGGCAGGCAACGTGGCCGGTCTCGGCGGCGACCACGCCCTCGTACGGCGCGAGCAGCATGTCAATCACCGTCGCATTGGTCTGCGTGCCGCCCACCAGCAAAAACACGTCGGCATTGGGAGCCTGACAGGCCTCGCGGATAAGCTGCTTGGCACGCTCGGTATGCGCATCGGTGCCGTAGCCGGGCTGCGGTTCCATATTGGTGTCGACGAGCGCTTGCAGCACCGCCGGATGTGCACCGTGGGAATAGTCATTGTTGAACGCGAGCATGGCAATCCTCTCTTACCAGGTATCGTCCAGATGATTCAGGTGGGGCTATTGTACGCCGTGAGGATAGGCAATGCGCGCGGCAAGGCACTCAAGTGCCAACACCAGGGCAAAGCCGCAACTCACGTCAGTCAAAAAGTGTGCACCGATCACGATACGGCCAAAGGCGACGAGCGCCGCGACGGCCGCCGCGACCCAAAAGACCACGCGGCGTCGCGACGGCTTTTCCTTAAAGGCCGCCGCGGGAAGCCCGGCGAGCATAAGGCCGATCGCCGCATGCGCCGTGTGTCCGCTCGCAAACGACTTGAAGCCGTCCTTGATCACGCCGGCGGCGATATAGGCCCACTTGTCGGGGTTACCGATCACCCACCACGGCTGAAAATTGAGCCCCGGCGTGACCTCAATCACGCGCATGCGCGGGCGTGACCACAACGGCTTGACAATGACGTTGAGGATGATGGCCTGAGCGACCCACACGGCAAGCACCATCAGCGCCCAGCGCGTGAGCTCGTCGGGGTCGGTGTCGCGCGTAAGGCGATAGACGACAAAGTTGGCAGCGATAACCAGCACAAACGTCAACACCAACTGAACCGCGACGAGTTTGCCGCCAACCAGCAGGGACGAAATAATCTCGTAGCCGGCCAAGCCAACATTGACGAGGATGCCGAGCACGGCGAGCCATTTGCTCCCCCTGGAATCGGGACGCACCGCGCGCACGAGCATAACGCCCGCGATGCTCGCCGTCAGCTCAAACGGCAGCTCGCCGGCGGCCTCGATAAAGCGTCCGTACATGCTGCCGATGTTGAACAGCGCACTCGAGATCTGGTAATCGAAGAAACTGCCCACGCCCAGACAAAGGCACAGGACAACCGCTATAGCAGCGACATCTTTCTTGTAGATGTATCCGAACATGCTTTCCTTTCGATGGGGCTGGAATCAACCCGCAACGTAGCGGGACAAAGAACAACCAATATCTCTATCCCGCCACGTCCCCTTCTTGTTAGTCGTCGTCGCTCGCACCCAACTGCTGCAGCAGCATGAGCGCAGCTGCCACGGGGCCGGTGCCGTCGTTGGCGTCGAGGCCGCGACCCAGGCCGCTGCCCGCGCCGGCGCCCGCCTTGTAGGGCACTGACAGCTTGCGGCTCTTGGGGAAGTTCACCGCGCCATAGCGGGTCTTAAGCTCAAAGGCCACCTTCTTGGGCACGTCGACGCCCAAAAACGTGATGCGACCGCCGCTGAGTGTGACGCTCTCGAGCCCCAGGCGCTCGCCGCGAATGCGGATGCGCGCGCGGTTGAACAGGTTGAGTCCCGCCAACGGCAGCTCACCATGCGCGGCCTCGGTCTCCTCCTGCACCTCGTCGACACTCTCCAGGTCCTCGGCCGCCGCGAGCTTACGGTACACGAGCACGCGCTGGTCCACCGCCGGCAGGTACTCCTCGGACAAGAAGTAATCGGCCGGCAGGTTAATGCCCACGCTCGCCGCCTCCACGCCGGCATCGTCATCGCCGCGCGCCTCGGCCACGGCCTGGCCCAGCATCTGCGTAAACAGGTCAAAGCCCACGCTCGACAGGTTGCCGTGCTGCTCGGCGCCCATAAGCGAGCCGGCACCACGGATCTCCAGGTCGCGCATGGCGATGCGCATGCCGCTGCCCAGGTCCTGGAACTCGGAAAGTGCGGTCAGGCGCGCCGTCGCCTCCTCGGTGAGCGGCAGCTCGCCCGGGAACATAAAGTACGCGTAGGCCTGCGTGGCAGAGCGACCCACGCGGCCCTTGAGCTGGTAGAGCTGTGCCAGACCCAAGCGCTGCGAGTCCTCGATGATCAGCGTGTTGGCGGTCGCGTTGTCGATGCCGCTCTCCACGATGGTCGTGGCGATGAGCACGTCGATCTTTTTGGTCGCGAACTCAATCATCACGTCTTCGACCTCGCGCGGGCTCATCTTGCCGTGCGCCACGCCCACGCGCGCCTCGGGCGCGGCCTCGTGCACGCGCGCCACGGCGTCGTCGATGGTCTTGACGCGGTTGGACACGTAGTACACCTGGCCGCCGCGGCCCACCTCCAGGCGAATCGCCGCGCTCACCACATCGGGGTCATACTCCCCCACGTGCACGATCACGGGACGACGCCCAGTCGGCGGCGTGGTGATCAGGCTCATGTCGCGCACGCCGCTCGTGGCCATCTGCATGGTTCGCGGAATAGGCGTTGCCGAAAGCGTAAGCACGTCAATCTGCTCGCGTAGGTTCTTGAGCTGCTCCTTGTGCTGCACGCCAAAGCGCTGCTCCTCGTCGATGATCACCAGGCCCAGGTTCTTGGGGTTCACATCGGCCGAAAGCAGGCGGTGCGTGCCGATGAGCACATCGATCGCGCCCTCGGCAAACGCCTTGAGCGCGCGCTTTTGCTGCGCCGGCGTGCGGAAGCGGCTGAGCACCTCGACCTCAAGGCCAAACGGGGCAAAGCGTTCAAAGAATGTCTCGTAGTGCTGTTGGGCCAGAATGGTCGTGGGGCAGAGCACCATGACCTGACGGCCGGAGTCCACGCACTTAAACGCTGCGCGCAGGGCGACCTCGGTCTTGCCAAAGCCCACATCGCCGCACAGCAGGCGGTCCATGGGCTTGGGCGCCTCCATGTCGGCCTTAATGTCGGCGATGGCCTCCAACTGGTCGCGCGTCTCATCGTAGGGGAAGCTCTGCTCCATCTCGATCTGCTCGGGCGTATCGGGCGGGCAGGCGATACCGGTAATCGACGAACGGCGCGTATACAGGTCGACCAGGTCAAACGCCAGCTTTTTGGCGTTCTTGCGTGCCTTGTTGGTGGCACGCGTCCAGTCGGCGGTATTGAGCCTGGTCAGGCGCGGCTTGTCGCCGTCGGGACCAACGTATCGCGTGATACGGTCGACCTGCTCGAGCGGCACGTAGAGCTTGTCGCCGTCGGCATATTCCAGCAAAAAGTAGTCGCGCTCCTTGCCGCCCACTTCCTGGCGCGCGATCTCGCTAAAGAGCGCGATGCCGTGAGTGGCGTGCACCACGTAGTCGCCCGGCTTAAACGGGAACGTGATCTGCGTAATGTCCACCTTGCGGCGGCTGCGCGCGCGGTTTGCGTCCATGCGGGCGTTGAGGTCGGCAATCGAGAACACGGCCAGGTTGGCATCGGGCACCACCACGCCCTGCGGCAGGGCGGCATCGACAAAGGTCACGCGTCCGCGCGAGATGGTGGGCACGGCGGCGCCGGCGGCTGCCTGGGCCGCGCCCGCCTCGAGCGAGCGAGCGTTGAGCGCATCGGCGCGGCGTTCGCGAATTGCAGCATGGGCATCCTGGCGGGCAGCACGGTCGGCAGAATCCGCCGCTGCCACGCGCACGCGGTCGCCGATAGCGCCGGCGTTTTCGGGAGCGGCCGTCAGCGACTCCTCAAAGGTAATGCCCTCGTCACCAAAAGTGAGCTCCATCGACTCGCGCGCACCGCGATCGGGAATGGCAAACACGCAGGCGTAGCGCTTGCCCACGACCTCCTGGATGCGCGTCATAAAACGGTTGTCCGAGCCTGCGATAGCAGGCTGCTCAATCTTGAGCTCGGCCGTAACCGCGCCGCCGGCACGGATCAGGCTCACGTAGTTCAGACGCTGCTGAGCACCAAAGTCGAGCTGCTGGGCACGCACGTACAGACCGTCCAGGCGGTCAATCCCCGCCTCGCCGGCACGTGCCTCGATATCCTCGTAGGCGCGCAGGCAGTCGTCGAACAGCGAGCGCGGCTCGGACAGGACCACGAGCGCCTTGCCGCTCACGTGTGCCAGCGGGCTCACGGTCTGGCCGTACATCACCGGCAAAAAGCGGTCGAGCTCGGGCGTGACGATGCGTGCATCCACCATCTCGAGCAGCGCCGCCAGCTTGCTGTCGTCCTGGCTTGCGCGGTAGAGTGCCACGTGCATGTTGTGGACCGCCTCGTCGGTAAGCGCCAGCTCGCGGCACGGGAAGATCTCGATACTGTCCTCGTTGCCGATGGTTTGGCCCGTGGAGCTCACCATGCGGCGGATGCGGTCGATCTCGTCGCCGAAAAATTCAATGCGCACGGGCGCCTTTTCCTGCGCGGGAAACACCTCGACGGTGTCGCCGTGCACGCGGAACAGACCGGGCGCGTCGGCTGCGCCGGCATTGGTGTAGCCCATGCCCACCAGGCGCTGCGGCACCTCATCAAAAGGAATCTCCTCGCCCACCGCAAAGGTGGTGGACTCCCAATAGCGGCTCTCGACCGGCGGCACACAGCGCAGCAGCGCACGAGCCGAGGCAACCATAATGCAATTGTCCCCGCGCACGATGCGTCCCAGGGCCTCGCAGCGCTGCGCCACCACGGCGTCGTCGGGCGCCTGCTCGCGCCAGGGGTAGTCCTTGCGCTCGGGAAAACGGCACACATGCGCCAGGCCCACGTAGGCGGCAAGGCTACGAGCGGCGCGATCGGCCGCATCCTCGCCGCTCACGATGTAGACCGTGGGGCGCGGACGACGCGCAAACTGGGCGGCGGCCATAAGCGTGCGACCCGACTGCGACACGGCCAACGTCACGTCCTCGCCGGCATCGAGCCCGGCCTCGACGGTCTGCAAGGCCTCGGCAGTGTAGAGCTGCGCGGCTATACGGTGAATGAGCATGCTGTTCCTCCGGCATTGCAACGCCAAAAGCCCGCTGGGGCAAGCTCGGCGGGTATGCGGCGGATTTCATTGCCTGTCATGGTAGCGCATGAGGTGGACACGCCAGCGCACGCCAAACAGCTACCCCAAAACGCGCACGCTGGGGCAAAGGTCTGCCAGCGGACACTCGTCGCATTTGGGCTTACGGGCATCGCAAATCTCGCGGCCAAAGGTGATCCACTGGTGATTGACCGACTCCCAATACTCGTGCGGCAAAATCTTGAGCAGATCTTGCTCGGTCTTGAGCGGCTCCTTGGCATGCGTCTTGGGGCTCAGCATCAGGCGGTGCGCGATGCGGTTGACGTGCGTATCCACCGCGATGCCTTCCACGATGCCAAACCCAACGTTGAGTACGATGTTCGCCGTCTTGCGCCCCACGCCCGGCAGCTTTACAAGCTCCTTCATGTCGGCCGGTACCTCGCCGCCGTAGTCGGCGACGATCATCTGCGCGGCCTCGACGGCATGCTTAGCTTTGCTCTTGTAGAAGCCGAGTGACTTGATGGTGTCTGCCACGTCAGCCACGCTCGCCCCGGCCATGGCCTCGGGCGTGGGCCACTGGGCAAACAGCCGCGGCGTCACCTTGTTGACCTGCGCGTCGGTCGTTTGCGCCGAGAGCAGCACCGCGATGAGCAGCCTAAAGGGATTCTCGTGGTCCAAAAAGCACTCGACCGGGCCATAGCGACGGTTGAGGCGCTCGCACACCTCGATGGCGCGCTCGCGTTTGGCAGCATTGGTCTCGCGTGGCATAACGACTCCTTGGCTCAACGGCACAACAAACCTATGGGCACAATTGTCCCACGTCCGAGACGCTTACGCCTCCAAGAATGCGCCGGTCTGACGGCTCCACAGGCTCGCGTACTCGCCACCCGCCTCGACAAGCTGCGTATGTGTGCCGTCCTCGACGATCTCACCATCGGCCAGCACCACAATGCGGTCGAGCGCCGCCACGGTGGACAGGCGGTGCGCCACCACAATGGAGGTACGTCCACGCATCAGGTTTTCGAGCGCCTCCTGCACCAGCGCCTCGGACTCGCTGTCGAGGGCAGAGGTCGCCTCGTCGAGCACCAGAATCGGCGCGTCGGTGAGAATCGCGCGGGCGATAGCCACACGCTGACGCTGGCCGCCCGAGAGCTTGACGCCGCGCTCGCCCACCATGGTGTCAAAGCCACGGGGCAAGCGGTCGATAAACTCCAGGGCATTGGCCAGGCGCGCGGCCTCGCGGATCTGCGCGTCGGTGGCGTCAGGGCGGCCGTAGGCGATATTCTCGCGAATGGAGCGGTGGAACAGCAGCGCCTCCTGCGGCACGTAGGCAACCTGGCGGCGCAGGCTCTGCTGCGTGCAGCGCGAGACATCCTGACCGTCCACGAGCACGCGGCCGCCCTGAACATCGTCCAGGCGCAGCAGCAGCTTGGTGAGCGTCGTCTTACCCGAGCCCGATTTGCCCACCAGGCCCACGCGCTGACCCGCCGCCACATGGAGCGTCAGATCGTCGAACACGCTCTCGCCCGCCGCGGCATCACGGTATGCAAAGCTCAGGTGCTCAAAATCAATCGCACCCTCGCCCACCTTGAGCTCGGGGGCGTTCTCGTCGTCTGCCACCAGACGCGGCTCGTCCAACACGCGCGTCATCTCGGCCGCATCACCGAGCGCGCGGTTGATGCGCTGCATCATGGAACTCACGTAGTTCAGGCGCATGGTGAGGTTGTAGGTGTAGGTAAAGATCATGACGAGCGAGCCGGCCGAGATGCCAAACCACGCATTGCCGCCCGCCACGAACACACTCACCACGGCCATGGTGATGACGATAAGGCCCGAGGTCGTAAAGTTGCGCTGCATCATGGCGTGCATCGAGACCGTCTCGGCGTCGCGCGCGGCGCGGTCGGCAGTATCGAACAGATCGCGTTCAAAGTCCTCGCGCCCGCAGGTCTTGACGGCCAAGATGTTCGTGACCGCGTCGGAGAGCACGCCCGAGAGCTTGTTCTGCGCGGCGGACGTCGCGGCCGAAAGCGGCATGATGCGCTTGTACATAAGCCAGACAAACGCGATGTAGACGACCATGATGCACACCAGGATCACGGTAAACGTCGGCACCACCGGGGCGAGTGCGGCCACGGTGCAGATGACCGAGGTGATGGTGGGGATGAGCGAATACACCGTCACGTCGACCAGACCCGTGTAACCGCTCATAAAACGGCTTGTCTGGCTCACAAGCGATCCGCCAAAGCGGCTGGTATGGAATGTCATGGATTGATTGGAGAGCGTATCGAAGCACAGGCGCGCCAGGTGATAGTTGCCCGCAATCTCGAGCTTGTAGACGGTGTAGTCCTGCAGCTTGGAGAGGATCTGGCCTGCCAAGTTGACGAGCACGAGCGCCAGGATATAGGGGCCGAAGACCTCAAACACCTGGTCACCCGCCACGGGGCCGGCCTGGACGCGGTCGACGATGAGGGCCATCACGTAGGTGTTGGAAAACGTGAGCAAAAAGATGTAGCCCGCCGACGAGAACACCGAGAGAAAGACGATCAGCGGCTGCGTGCGCGTGACGTCCCAAAAACGCTGCAGCGTGCGGCGCACGGTGGAGCGTTTGAGCGGACTGGTGCTTCTCTGAGACATGGGCTTCCTTTCGCGTCTGATAGGGCGAAACGCCATTGTTGCACATTGAAGCGCACTTCAGGCAAGCACGATGCGAAAAGCAGCGGGGCACCCGCGTTTACACCGGCGCCCCGCCGTCAGATGCAGCTAGTCCTCGTCTTTTTGGCCTGCGAGCAGCTCCGCGGATGTGAGCCCCAAAATCTCATCGGCTTGGTCGGCATCCTCCAGCGCGTCGATGTCCTTGAGCTTGCGCTCCATGACGTTGGTGCGCGTGGTAATGATGCCCTCGACCGTTTTGCCCGCGGTCTCGATCTGCTGCTGGGCGCGGCGCAGCGCCGCCTGATAGCGCGGCAGCTCGGCCTTGACGGCGGAGAGCACGCGCAGTACGTCGTCGGTACGTTTTTGCAGCCTAAACGTCTGGTAGCTCATCTGCAGGCTGTTGAGAATGGCGGCCATGGTGCTGGGACCGGCTACGTTGACGTGATAGTCGCGGCCCAGGATCTCGATAAGCCCGGGGCGGCTGACGATCTCGGCGTACAGCCCCTCAAACGGCACGAACATGATGCCAAAGTTGGTCGTTGCCGGCACACTCAGGTACTTTTCGCAGATGTCCTTGGCCTCGCGTTTCACCATCATATCGAGCGTCTTGCGCGCTGCGGCGACGGCCTCAGCGTCACCAGACTCCTGGGCGTCGAGCAGATGCTCGTACGCGTCGCCCGGAAACTTGGAGTCGATCGGCAGCAGCACGGGGTCGCCCTCGTCTACCGGCAGCCTGACAGCAAACTCAACGCGTTCCGAGGCGCCGGGCTTGGTGGCGACGTTTTCCAGATACTGATCGGGCGTGAGGATGTCCGCCAGGATTGCACCCAGCTGCACCTCGCCCAAAATGCCACGCGCCTTCACATTGCCCAGCACGCGCTTAAGGTCGCCCACGCCGGTGGCGATAGACTGCATGTCGCCCAGGCCCTTGTACACGGCCTCGAGCTGGTCGCTCACCTGCTTAAACGATGCCGACAGTCGGTCGTTGAGCGTGCGAGAGAGCTTCTCGTCCACCGTCGCGCGCATTTGGTCGAGCTGCACGTTGTTGTCTTTGCGGATGGCGCCCAGCTGAGCATCGACCGTCTCGCGCACCTTGTCCAGGCGCTGCTCGATGCCCTCGCGGTTGGCGCCGAGCTGCTGGGCCGTCTCGCGGCGCAGGTCATCCATACGGTCGCCCGCCTGCGAGAACTCGCGCGCAATGGTCAGGTAGCGCTGCTGCTCTACGGCGGCGTCGGTCGTCTGCTGCTGCGCGATGGCATTGGCCGTGCGGCGGGTTTCGGCCAACGCGACGTTCAGGGTGTCGAGCGTGCTGTTGGCCTGCTCGAGCGCTGCCAGCGTTTCCGCGCTACTGTCGCCACGCTCCCGCAGCTCGGCACGCAGGCTCTTGAGCTGGAGGGCGCAAGCCACAGCAACCCCCACCGCCACCAAGGCGATCACAACAAGCACAATATCAATAGCAGACATAAACTCCGCCCAACAAACCCAATCGAGCACCAATCAAAACCGCGATCAATCTTACCCTGTCAAACGCAGCTCATGTCCAATCGAGCGCAGACAAGTTACCTTTGCGCTATGGGTGCTGGTCCGCTAGCTCTCCCAGCTGGCGCGGATGGTTGCTGCGACATCCCCCAAGCGCTGACCAAGAGCTGCCAAGTGCTGAAGTACCTCATTGGGCGAGGCGCCGTTGAGGATGCACGTGAGGGCATATGAGGCCAAGAAGATTGTCGCGAGCCCCAGCGGAATCAGCACGATCATCGCCAGCGTACGCAGGCGCTGGGCCCAGCGACGGTGACGCGCACGACGTTTATCGAACGCGAGCTCCTGTGCATATGAATCCTGCTGTACGGAATAGGCCTCTGGCGCCGATTCACACCCGGGCACAGCTGCAGGTACAGCAGCGGGCACGACATTTTGCGCAAAGGGCTGGGCTGCCGCCCCTTGCATTTGCATCTCCATGAGCCGTTGCTGCTGACGCAGCATGCGCTCAGCTTGTTGCTGCGGAGTCTCAAGAAACAGATCCATGCTGGCCTCCAAAATCGGAGCATTCGACGCTTACGACCAGCATCCCGCACCGCCATGACCGCGACAACGCAATCGCCGGCAATAGCCACAAAGTTTCTTTTGCTCAAAAGCTGTCGAAAAGCTCAACAACTCCTCTACCAGCACTTTCTCTGAGCTTTTTTCGCCAGCAATCTTTTGGCCTTCCACCCTTACGCCAACTGACCAAAATCTAACCAAAAGCTTGACGAAAATTGTGAAGACAGGGACCCCACATAAACAAACGTGCCGCCCCAAAAGGGCGGCACACAAACTTAATTATCAGCTTTTCTGCAGTGAGCACGCGACGGCCTCCCGCCCCGAGCTCCGAAGACGGCGAAGACAGGCTACATGCCCGCGAGACCTCGAGCTGCGGTGGCACACATAAACGCCAGGACTAGGATCACGAGTGAGCCCGCGATGTCGACTAGCACGCCCATTGCGCGACGCTCAAACAGCCAGCTCTCAAAGTGCGGAGCGACGTTACGCCAGACACGCCACAGCAAGATGCCCATACCGATGACGCCCGGGATATTGAGCAGTAGGATCTCGGAGCACAAAAGACCGATCAGGTTGCCGGCGACAAAACCAGCGTCGCCCTCGCAGTATTTGCGGTAGACCATATACAGCATGTACGCTACAAACGGCTGCAAGCACGCAGAAATAAACGTGACCACAATCGAAGGGTCCTGCGAAAAGACCTCGGTGAGTTTATCGACACTCGTGGCGTCCTTCGAAGCCAAGAACAAACCGATAACCACAAGGGGCACCACGCCCAAAATTACCTCGACCAGAGTAAACAACTTGGCAGTCAAATCCTCACTAGCCGAATTCAAATGAGGCGCCCACTCAGGATGAGCATGCGCACCGACCTTCTTCTCCTTATCGGCACGCTCGGCCTTATCGCCCTCAACAACCCGACGCTCAGGATCCTTACGAGTCCCAGCAGCAGCCACCCGAGCCCGAGATTTCTTACCCATAACCAACACCTCACAAGAGGAAACAAATAACCAACGCTACCCAGTGTACCCCACCCATGGACGGTGCCGTCCCAATCAGCCCCCACACAAAACGTGCCGCCCCAAAAGGGGCGGCACACAAACTTTTTTATCAGCTTTTCTGTAGCGAGCACGCGACGACCCGAAGCCGGAGCGCAGGGCGGGGAAATACCTTTGCCTCGCGCGACCCTGCGGAGCCGTGAGCGGGAGGGGAAGGTATTTCCCCGCCCTGCGCTCCGCAACAGCTAGCGTCACGCGCTAGTAGTTCACCACCTGCTCCTCAAAGTACGCCTTCGGGTGGTTGCACACCGGGCACACTTCAGGCGCCTCGGCACCAACGTGCAGGTGCCCGCAGTTCAGGCACTTCCACACCTTTACGCCCTCACGCTCAAACACCTCGCCCGACTCGATGCGCTCGACGAGTTTGTTGTAGCGCTCCTCGTGGGCCTTCTCGACGGCGGCGACACCACGGAACTTTGCGGCAATCTCGGCAAAGCCCTCTTCCTCGGCGGTCTTGGCAAACTCGTCGTACATCGTGGTCCACTCGTAGTTCTCACCCGCGGCGGCATCGCGCAGATTGTCCAGGGTATCGGGGACGGCGCCATCGTGCAGATACTTAAACCACAGTTTGGCGTGCTCGGACTCGTTGCCAGCCGTCTCGGCAAAGATGTTCGAGATCTGAACGTAGCCGTCCTTCTTGGCCTTGGAGGCATAGTAGCGATACTTGGTGTGTGCCTGGGACTCACCGGCAAAAGCGGTCTCGAGGTTCTTCTTGGTTTGAGAATTCTCAAAATCCATAGGTGTACTTCCCTTCAACGCATGCCGCCCGTAGGCTTCGAGCGGCCTCGTCTTTAGGATGCCCTCATGCCGAAAATCTAAACCTTACAATCCTGTTCTTCAGATTTGCACGGGCTAGATGCTCAGCCAGCGATCGCCCTCGGCTCGGCAAAAGCCCTCACGCTCCAGGTCGGCCAGAATGCCCGCGACAAGCTCGCGCTCGACCGGCCCGCGCCCAGCCGCCACTTCCATATCGTTAACGCCCACCACGGCATCAGCAAGCGTAATCCCCGCCGGTTGGCCATCGCGCGCTGCCAGCAACATGCGCACGATATGCGCGCGCTTTTGGCGACGTGAGCCCTCAAACTTTGATTGACGGCTATAGCCCGCCGAGCGCCTGGACGGATTGGGCAACGTCTTTTTTAGATATGCGCCGTAATCCAGCAACGCGTAATACCACGCGCGCGGCGTGTCGGCATCATCGAGCGGCACGGCAAAGGGAGCGATCTCGTCGGTCGCCGCACCGGGGACCGCCGGACAGGCCGCCTGAATCAGCGGCACCAGCTCGCGGTCGGGAACAGCCGGTACATCGGGAAAGAAGTGATGCAGAAAGACCGTGCGCACGTTGGTCTCCAGATACACGCCTGGAAGGTCAAACGCAAACGACCGGATACCTTGCGCCGTTGCCGGGCCAATACCAGGCAGAGCGACCAAGTCACGCGTCTCACGCGGAAACTCACCGTCCCAGTCCTCCACAACGCGCTGAGCGGCCTTGTGGAGCGCCAGAGCGCGTCGGTTGTAGCCCATGCCCTGCCAAGCGTCCAAAACATCGGAAGGCGCGGCTTGGGCAAGCGCCTGCACGGTCGGAAAGCGATCGAGCCACGCCGGCATACGCGTCTCCACGCGTGGCACCTGTGTTTGCTGCAGCATGACCTCGGAAAGCCAAATGATGTACGGGTCGCGCGTGCGGCGCCACGGAAGGTCGCGATAACGCAGGACCCCTTCCGAACGAATCATCGAACGAAAGGGGTCCTGAATCATATCTATGCTCCTTATGCGGCGCTATTCCTCCCGGCATGTATACGCACAGGTGGCGTACTCGGGAAACGCTTCGCGGTCGGCGAACTTGGGATCGACGGCCGGGAACTGGCGGTGAGCGACGATGTCGCCGAGCGAAACGGAATCGAGGTAGTCGCGCATCAATGCTTGAGCTCCGGCCCACAGGGGATGATAGCAGCACGTGCCCATGCGCGCACAGTCGCCATCGGGTGCGGTGCAATCATTCATAACCATAGGGCCCTGAACGGCCTCGACGACCTGACGAATGGTAACGTCGTCCGGACTGACCTTGAGACGCATGCCACCGTGGACGCCACGCAGGCTCTCCACAATACCGGCCTGGACCAAACCGTGCTGAATCGAGCGGGCAAACGAATACGGGACATTGACCTCTTCGGCAGCGGTGCGAACAGAAAGCAAACGTTCCGGATCCTCGGCAAGCATCGCCAACATACGAAGGGCGTAATCAGTCTTCCTCGATATGTCCATTTTTCCCCTTTCAAGGAATACGAACAGCTCGAACGAGCTCCGGGGCCGAGCTTGTGTCGAGACGCTAAATGACCGCAGGACATCCAAATGGTAAATCGGATATCCACTGAATGCCGCGCTTGGAGCGAAATGCATCAGATGCGGCCTACAGTGCAATTTAGTATAGCCTAACCCCCTGTCTCGTTGAACAGGTGTTGCGCAACAAAGCTGTTGTTCAGACAAATATACTTATTAGATTTTACTTGCGTTCCCGAAGGCGCGGGGATTCTGGGCGAAGATGCGCCAGGGCGATCGTTCTATCGAAACAAAGTGCATCAAACGCAAAAAGCCACGTCCGAAGACGTGGCTTTAATTGCGTTGGCGGGAAGTACGGGGCTCGAACCCGCGACCTCCGACGTGACAGGCCGGCGCTCTAACCAAACTGAGCTAACTCCCCAGGCAGACGTTCGCGTTTGTTTCCGCTCGCGTGCGCTGCGGGGATTAGTATACACAGAAGTCTGTCCGGCGCGCAACAACTTTTTTGAAAAAATTTTTGGGGCCATCCGGGAGGGTCTCCGGGGCGGGGTTTGTCTAAGGATCTTGCTGAAGCTCTGCCTTTGGCTCAAATGGAAACGGGGGACGCATCTGCATCCCCCGTTTTTGTTGCGGTTAGTCCAAGTCAATAAACTTAGTGGTCAGTATCTTGCCGTCTTTGACGAGCATTCTGGCCATGGTGGGGCCTCGGCTGCCTCTGGGGTAGCTGGCGCTGCCCGGGTTGAGGACTAAGCAGCGGCCCACCTGGGCTTCTTTGGTTACGTGGGTGTGGCCGTTGATGGCTACGTCTACGGATCCCACCGGAAGGTCTTCGCGGTAGTGGGCTACGGCGAATTTGAGGCCTTCGTAGGTAAAGAGCGCAAGACGGTCTACATCGGGGCCGTAGTCGCGGTAGTAATCGTTGTTGCCCAATACGGCCCGCACAGGGGCGATGGTGCACAGGTGCTCGTAGTCCATCTCTGACGTGAGGTCGCCGGCGTGGATGATCAGGTCTGCGCCCTCAAGCTCATCCAAGAGCGCAGGCGATAAATAGCCGTGGGTGTCCGAGATGATGTCGATACGCTTGGCGCTTGCACTGTTCATGGGATCCCTTCCGCAAAAAACGATTCGGCAGATACATACAAAAAAGGCCCCACGGCTCCGCAGACGATGGGTCTACAGGGCTGCGGGGCCAGTGCGCTAGAGACTCAAGGCCTTCTTGAGCGGCACGACGCGGCGGCGCGAAACCGGCACGCGTTCGTCGACGCCCGTAATGCCCAGCTGGATGGCGCCCGAGGGCACCGTCTCGACGTCCGTAACGCACGCCAAGTTGACGATATAGCGGCGGTGAACACGGAAGAAGCCAAAGTCGCAGAGCTTGGCCTCAAACTGCGCCAGCGAGGTCGTCGACAAAAAGCGATCATCGACGGTATAGATGCAGGAGTAATCGTCCTTGGCCATGATAAAGCGAATGTCGTCCACGGGAATGAGCACCTTGCGGCCGCCCTTTTCCACCGGGATACGCTCGATGGTCACCTTGCTGTCCGTAACCGGCTTGGCGCGTTGCATGACCTTCTCGATCGCGCGATCCAAGCGAGCTTCCTCGACCGGCTTCATCAGATAATCGACGGCATCCACGTCGAATGCCTCGACCGCATGGTCGCTATACGCAGTCACAAACACGATCGCCGGCGGATTTTTGAGCTTATGCAGCGCCTCGGCAAGTTGCAGGCCCGAGGCACCGGGCATCGAGATATCGAGAAACACGACATCCACGCGACTTTCCATAAGCATCTCGATGGCGGAGCGGACGCTCGACGCCTCCGTGATCGTGCCGATCTTGCCCGTTTGCTCGAGCAGGAAGCGAAGCTCCGAGCGAGCCGGCGCTTCATCATCCACAATCATCGCACGCAGCATAGGGATAAAACCTTTCGTCAACTAACTACGCCGGGCATCCGTCGCATGACGTTGAGCCCGTAGCCTTTTATTTTACTCTTGAATGTCAAAGATGCTCTCTGACAAATCAAGATGAAGAAGCACTTTGGTGCCCTTGCCCGGCGCCGATTCGACACGCGTATAGGAGTGCGGCCCATAAAAGCGATGGATGCGCTCCGAAATATTGTGCATGGCCACACCGGCGCCGCCACCCTGGGGAGAGCTGGCGTCGGGACGAGCAGAGCGCTCGTCAAACAGTCTGGCGGCGGTACCCTCATCCATGCCCACGCCATTATCGGCCACGGCAATCAAGATTGCGTCGTCGCCGTCTTGATGGACGGTCACGTCGATCCGCAGGGCATCGTCATCGCCCATACCATGACGCACGGCGTTCTCGACAATCGGCTGGATCACGAACGCCGGCACCAGCGTATCTTCCACATCCTCGGACACATCGAACGTCGCAAGCACGCGGTCCTCGCCAAAGCGGGCCTTCTCAAAGGTAAGGTAGCGCTTGGTCTGTGCGACCTCGCGCGAGACCGGAATAAGCGATCCCGAGTTGTCGAGCGTGGCGCGATAGAACGATGAGAACTCACGAAGCAGTTCGCGGGCCCTCAGCGGATCGGTGCGCGTAAACGATGCAATGGTGTTCAGCGTGTTGAACAGGAAGTGCGGGTTAATCTGCGCCTGCAGCGCACGCACCTCGGCGCGCGCCGTGAGTTCCTTTTGCACCTCGAGCTCGTGGATGGCGAGCTGCGTGGACAAGATCTCGGCAAAGCCCGAGGCAAGCGCGTACTGGGTACGGTCGACGGCGCGCGGGGTCTTGTAGTAGAACTTGAGCGTGCCGACGGTACGATCGCCCACCTTGATGGGGGCGATAATGCCGGCGGGGACTTGGTTGTGCGAGCCGTCCGAGCCCACGACATCCACCATACGGTTGAACGACTGCACGATGCCATGTTCGATAACGTAGCGTGTGGCAAGCGTGTGGATGGGAGAATCTGGCAGTAGTTTTTCCTCAAACTCGCCCGCGCAGGCAAGCACGTTGTCCTCGTCGGTGATGGCCACCGTCATGGCGCGCGTCTCGGGCAAAATGCGCTGGCACACCAAACGCGCCGACTCCTGTGTCAAACCGCCCTTAATATCCTCGAGCATGGCCGAGGCCACCGAGAGCGTCTCCTCGGTGTACTGGGAGCGCACCGAATCGGGATTGAGCGTCAAAAAGATAAAGATGCACAGAAAGATGCACAGCAGCGCGCAGGCAATCACCGTGGCAATCGGCTCGATTCCGGTCGCCAAGGCAAAAATAAAGTACACCAACACGCAAATGGCGCAGGCAACGGCAATGATGCGAAAGATTGATATTGAACTATCGCGCTGGGCGCGGCGGTCGATCATTCGGCCCCCTCCAGGATACTGATCAGTTGTGCGTCACGCCAAAGCCCGTCCATGATCTTGGGCCAAAAGCTCTGGAAACGCAGGTAGCTTGCAGCGTTTTGGCGTGCATAGGCCTTTGCCTCGTCGATACCATGGCGCCAGATGCGCAGGTAGCCCTCATGCTCGCGGGTAAACACGCTGCGGACCATAGCGGTCTTGCGCACGCGGTCGTCGAGCTCACGCGAAATCCACGGACCCGGATAGGGCATGAGTGATGCGGCCGTAACCGGAACGAGCTCCTTTTGGTGCGCAGCGAACGTCAGCTTGGCCCGCTCGTAGTACCAACGGTACACGTCCTGCATAAAGCGCGGCGAGCGCTTCTCGGACTCGGGCGGCAGGTGGCGCACGGCCCACTCGTTATCGAACCACACGTCATAGCCGAACATGCGCATGTTAAACAGGTAGTCCAGATCCTCGCCGCGGGTGATAAACGGGTCGAAGGCCACGCGCGTAAAGGCGCGGGCGTGCAGGGCCATCAGGCCGCCGCACACGTAATTGGAGCGCGAGATGCGGGTGCCCGAGAGCGCCTTTTTCATCCAGCGATTGAACTCGATACGCTTGGTCCACCAGCGATGGCAAATGCCCGCTTTGTCCGTGGGAGCCAGCGGCGACCCGTCGCGATCGTAAAAGTATCCGCTCTTGACTAAAATCGGCAGGCCCTGACGCGTCTGTTGGCCCAGTGCATAGGTCGCGCGCTTCATAAAGTCGGCATCGATGACGGTCTCGTCGTCATCCAAAAACACAACCGCGTCGTGCCCCAGCACCGCCGCGCAGGCAAGACCCATGTTGCGGATGGCGCCGTAGCCGCGCAGGCTCACGCACTCGCCCGAGCCTTTAGGCGCAATCTGTGCCACGCGGTCGGCAACACGCGAAGCCTGAGTATTGGTAACGACGGTGACCTTAAGTGCGGGATGAGCATTGACGATTTCGTGCACGCGATGGGGTACGTCGGCCGTGGCAGAAACCGGACAGACCACCAAGAGAATGATGCGCGGAATGTCGCGCACCTGTTCGAGTGAAGTCAGGCAGCGATCGAGTTCCGGGTTGGCGGCGTTGAGCGACGTCGAGTGATCGTAGGTGCCGGGAGCGTTTGCTTGGGTATCATCGCCCGCCCAATATGTTGGGATCACAACCGTGGCGTTCATACCTTTACCCTCCTTGCAACACAAAAACGGGGCGCCGCCAAACACAGGCGACGCCCCGCGACCTAGCTGGTTCCATCATACCCACTTGGGCTAAACATTGCTCGGAAGTCAGAATGATTTATGCGGCTACTTCCAAAAGAGTACTGTAGATAGGCACAATTGCTGTACTGAGCCCGGTTGCCTTACGCCGCCGCCTGAGTCATGCGGGACAGGCGGACCAGCAGCATAAAGCCAACAACCAGCAGCACGCCAATGGAAAGGACGCCCAGCGACGGGTTGCCGGTCAGCGAGGTGACGACCGACACTAGAAAGGTGCCCATGACGCTTGCATAACGACCAAAGATGTCAAAGAAGCCATAGTACTCGTTGGATTTTTCTTTAGGGATAATGCGGCCAAAGTAGCTACGGCTGAGCGCTTGCACGCCGCCCTGGAACAGGCCGACCATAATGGCAAGCACCCAGAACTCAAAGGCGGTCTTTAGGAAGAACGCGGCGAACAGCACAATGCCCATGTAGGCGGCGACCGCCACCAGAATCATGTTGAGCGTGCCCACGCGTCCGGCGAGCTTGCCGTAGATGATGGCGGACGGGAAGGCCACAAACTGCGTGACGAGCAGCGCCAGCACCAGCTGGGTCGAGTCGATGCCCAGAGCCGATCCGTAGCTGGTTGCCATGGAAATGACCGTGTGCACACCGTCGATGTAGAAGAAGAACGCGATCATGTAGACCAGCACGGTCTTGTTGTGGGCGATTTCGCGCATGGTGTGTCCGACCTCGGAGAACACGCCGCCCACGATGTGGCCGATGGTGTCCTCGGGACCGCGCTCGCGACCGTACTTCTGCTTATAGGTGCGAATGAGCGGCAGGGTAAAGATGAGCCACCAGGCACCAGTGATGACAAACGACAGACGCGTTGCCAGCATGGTGGGGACACCAAGAGCGGGACCACCCATGATAAGCGCCAGGCAGATGATGAACGGCACAGTGGAACCGATGTAGCCCCAGGCATAGCCCGAGCTGGACACGACGTCCATGCGCTCGTCGGTGGTAATGTCGGGCAGCATGGCGTCGTAGAACGTCATAGAAGAGTTGAGGCCGATGGTGCACAGCACGTACACAGTCAAAAATGCCATGGCGGACATTGGGATAGCCTGCGCCAGGCAAAGAACCAGGCCCGTGAGGAAGAAGCCCAAGAAGAACTTGATCTTGTTGCCGGCGTAATCGGCAAGCGCGCCCAGAATGGGCATGAGCATGGCAATGACCAGCGAGGCAATCGTCTGCGCGTTGCCCCAAGCGACCACCAGGTCTGCCGAGGAAGCGCCGGTATTGATGGCGTTAAAGTAGATGGGCACCACCGAGGTATTGAGCAGCACGAGGGCCGAGTTTCCCACATCGTACATGACCCAGTTACGCTCGAGCTTGGTGTATTTCATGGACAGGGACCCTTCGTATTCGCCCGATATGCAGCTAGTTCATCGTACCCCAATTGCACGGAGGCGCCGGTAAGGATTCGGCAAAGAGACAGGAGCGGACCCTACTCCTCGCGGTCGAACTCCTCGTCGGTGCCGAGCACGCGGCCGCTGTAGTTGACGTGACCGGTCACGGCCTCCATGTCACCGGTCTCGATAAAACGCGCGACCGTGCACTCGTAATCGAACAGCGCGCGATCAAAGACCTCGGGGAAACTCTCGTTCGAGACCTCATCGGTAAAGGGATTCTTCCATGTCAGATGGCCCAGGTTACCGGTGCGCTCGGGCAGCTCCGTCGTCACGCGATGGGCAAGGCCGTCGAGCAGCGAGTAGTCGTGCACCAACCCCTCAACCAGCGAGATCGCGCGCGTCTTTACGGAGCCGGCCGGCTCAATCGCACGGTAAAGTCGCTGCATATTGGCAACGGCAGCACCGTACTCCCCCGCCGGAATGTCAATGCCGTACACGCGTCCGGCAACATAGCTCATCAGCACGCCGGCCACGCGACTGATGCGATCGGTGGTGACGATCTCGCCCGCCGGCGGGTAATCGTCGACCGTAGCGCCATCGCGCTTAAGCTGCAGCATCAGTACATCCAGGTCGCTCTCGATCACGGCATGGACCTGACTGCTCGAATCCTCAAGCTCTGAATCGGACTCCACGATGCCAAACTGCTGCTCATAGACAAAGGGGTGGGCGTTGCGGTCGAGCACGTAATGAGACAGCAGACCCAGCGCAAAGGCGCGACCCAAGCTGGCGTCGCGCGGCAGCAGATGCGACACGCCGTCGCGCAGGCACGCGAACTGGCGAGACATGCGCGAGCGATGCATGACCTGCGCCAGCAGCGTACAGTCGGAAACACGCGGTGTCAGAATGTGAAAGAAAAACGGGTCGGGACCTTGGTTGCCCAAGATAAAGGCAATGCGCTCTTCATCGGACGTGATGACGCCCTGCGGAAGACGGTCGATGCTTTCCTCGCCAAACAGATGATGGGTGATAAGCGCGGGCATAATAATCCTTTCGATTTCATTCGATTCCACCCATTATGCCCACCGCGCGCCCATGCCAAACCTGCGATGGTAAACGACGACACGCAAGCCTCTTACGCAAGCCCCAGGTGCGACTTGACCTCGGCGGCACGACGACGGGACACCGGCACCGTCGAGCTCACGCGGTCGAGCCTGAGCTCCATCAACCCCGTGGAACCAATCTCAACATTGTGCACGTCTTCCAAATTGACCAGATAGCTCCGATGAACGCGAATAAAGCCCTCGGAGCCCAAGCGACGCTCGAGCGAAGAGATCGACTCATTGATCAGGTAGGTTCCCTCGGCGCAGATGGCGTTGCAAAAATCGGCGCGCGCCTCAAAGTAGCAGACGTCTGCGGCGGGAATGAACACCTTTTTGCCCCCGCGGTCCACCGTCAGACGCAAAGGCTGGCGCGGAGCGTGGATAACACGACGGGCACCCAAGGCTGCCTCGATCTTGTCGAGTGCCTTTGACAGGCGTGCGTCCTCGACCGGCTTGACGACGTAATCGACAGCATCGAGGTTGTAGGCATCGGCCGCATACTCGGCAAATGCCGTCACAAACACCACGACCGGCGGCGTCTTTAGGTTCTGCAGCGTCTCGGCAAGCTCAATTCCCGAGCGACCGGGCATGGTAATGTCTAAAAACAGCACGTCGGGCTTGTTCGACAGAATCGACTCCACGGCTTCGGTGACATTGCCCGCCTCGGCAATCTGACCCACACGCGTATCCTTTTCCAACAGATAGCGTAGCTCAGCCCTAATAGGAGGCTCGTCATCAACCACCAAGATGTTCCATCCCTCGGACATATGCGCTTCCCCTCTTTTTCTCTCAATCCAACCGCGCGCTACGCCGTCATCGGCGCCGGCTCATGCGGCTCGCCGTTCAGCTCGACGATGACCTGCGTCCCCACGCCCTCCTGGGACTTCACGCGCATGCCAGAATCTTCTCCGTAAAAGAAATGGATGCGCTGAAGCACGTTGAAGAGCGCCAGGCCGCAGCCTCGCTTGATGGAGCCGTCTGCGGTAATGCTCTCGGGCTCCTCCAGGCGATGCTGCTCAAACAGGTGCGCGCAGACTTCTTCGCTCATACCGATGCCGTCATCTTCGACGATGATCTCCAGCCCGTCATCGGTCTCAAAAGCCCTAACATGAATAGTAAGCGGCTCGGTCTCGCGCTGCGCATGCTTGATGCAGTTTTCGAGCAGCGGCTGCAAGATAAACGGCGGCACCATGCAATCGCGCACCTCAAAGTCGATATCGACCGAAACGCGCAGACGGCCGTCGCCATACCGGGCCTGCATAAGATTGATATAACGAGTGCCCTGTTCCACCTCGTGCTCGAGCGTGGTGAGCGTATCGGAGTCAGAAAGCGTCTGACGGTAGTAATTGGAAAAGTCGATGAGCAGCGATCTGGCCTTGTCCGGCTCGGTACGCACGAGCGACACGATAGTGCTGATGGTGTTAAACAGAAAATGAGGATCGACCTGCGATTGCAAGGCGCGCAGCTCCACGCGAGCTGTAAGCTCGTCCTGGCGCTCGAGCTCAAAGCTGGCGAGCTGCGTGGAAATAAGGTCGGCAAAACCCGAGGCAAGGGCCGTCTGGCGCATATCGATGCTGCTCAGACGGGGATAATACAGCTCGAGCGTGCCCACGCAATGCCCGCGCACGGTGAGCGGTGCGACAATACCGGCGCGCAGACGCGGAAAGTAGCCACCCGTCTCGGTCGAGGCATCGCGCGAGAACACGCTTTGCTCACCGCTGTTGATCACGTTGAGCGTAGTCCGCAGCACAACCGGGGTGCCGGCAGGGCACTTTGCCGAGTCCTCGCCCCAGCTTGCCAACACCTGTTTGCCATCGGTAAAGCAGATGGCAGAGGCGATGGTCTCGGACAGGATAATTTTAGAGGCGCCCAGGGCCGCTTCGGGCGTAAGGCCGCGCGACGTGTAGGCGAATATTTTTGAAGCGATGGCGAGCGTGCGGTCGGTTGCGCTCGATGTGAGGTCATCGGGAACGACAAAGACGTACGAGAAGAAGAAGCACAGCATGACCAAGCCGGCAATGACGACAACGGCCGGAACGGGATTGGGATTATCAGTTAGATCCCAGATGAGCAGCAGGATAAGCAGCGGAACGACAATACCGAGCAAGATGGCTTGAACCACATGCTGAGCGGTACGAAAGACCTTGGTAGAGTTGTAGCTCTTGCCCAGAATCAGCCTGTTTAAATCCACCGTCATCCCCTCTTGTCCTTAGCACCCATAGCAATAAAGAGGGCCGCAAGCGACCCTCTCCATTGCATTATGCAATCAAAAACTGTGTTTTACATCAAGCCATCGACAAACGGTATCTTAGGCGCTGTATTTGTTAGCCTCACCAAAAGTGCCAGCCTCGACGATCCAGCCGTCCTTCATGATGACGTCCATGTTGTCGGTGTTGAGCACGTGGATGTCGGCGGCGACGTCACCGTTGACAACCAGCAGGTCGGCGCACTTGCCGGCCTCGATGGAACCGGTCTCGTCCTCGATGTGGCACATCTTGGCACCGTTGAGGGTGGCGCAGGTGATGGTCTCGACCGGAGTGAAGCCGATCTTGTCGACGAACTCGTACATCTCCTCGATGGAGCAGGTGCCGTACGGGGTGACGAAGGAGAAGGAGTCGGAGCCGATCGTCATGACGACGCCGCGCTTCTTGGCCTCGCGCAGGCAGTCGTAGTTGCGCTGCAGCTCCTTCTCGACCAGGGTGCCCTCGTACTTGTCGTGCAGCTCGGGGACGTAGACGGGCGGATAGGTGGCGTACCAGGTGGGCAGGAAGGCGATCGTCGGGGTGAAGAAGGTGCCCTGCTCGGCCATGAGGTCCATGGTGCGCTCATCGATATCGAAGCCGTGAATCAGCTGCTCGCAGCCAAAGCGAACGGAGTCGTAGGCGGCGGCGTGGTTGTTGTAGCAGTGACTCCACACGGGGATGCCGACCATCTTTGCCTCTTCGACCACGGCCTGGATCTCCTCGGAGCAATAGTGCTGGTCGCGACCGGAGTCCCAGCGCCAGATGCCGCCACCGGTAGCCCAGATCTTGATGGCATCGGGGTTCTCGCGCAGGCGACGGCGGACGGCCTTGCGCAGATCCCAAGGACCGTCAACCTGGTCGCCCCAGGGATGGGATTCCTTGTTGAGCTCCTGGGTGCAGTGGTGGGAGTCGCCGTGACCGGCAACGCGGCAGAAGCCCAGACCGGTGGCCAGAACACGCGGGCCCTTAAAGACGCCCTTGTCGATGCAGTCACGGATCTGGATACCAAAGCGGCCGATCTCGCAGACGGTGGTGAGGCCGTGGGTGAGGCAGTCGTAGGCCTGCTTGACGGCGACGGCCTGCTTCTCGAGGAGCGGCTGCATAACCCAATCGGTGTCATCGTCGGTCAGGTTGCCCGAGAAGTGCAGGTGGGTGTCGATCAGGCCGGGAAGGACGGTCTTGCCGGCGGCGTCGATAACCTCAACGCCCTCGGGAAGGTCCTGCATGGCGCCGGCGTACTCGATCTTGCCGTTGTCGTCGACGAGAACGAGGGAGTTCTCGACCGGCTCGGCACCGGTACCGTCGATGAGCTTGCCGCCAACGATTGCATACTTAGTGGACATGGTTCCTCCTTATGGATCCATATAGTGGGCGAGGCCGTGTTGGGTTAAGGCCTCACAAAGCTACCCAAGTGGTGCCGGGTTCGGTGCGCGGAAGAGAGGGGTCCGCGCACCCGATCCGCCCCGGCTAGGCGTTACTTTTTGCGGGAATTGGTGAAGGCCATAAGACCCAGGCCAACAGCCAGCCAACCGATCACGATGCTCCACTCCACCATGTTGAGGGAGGCGGGAGAGAACGGAATCACGAGCAGGCCGATGATGATGGCGCAGGCAGCGACAGCGAGGCAGATGCCAAACTTGCCGCCGGGCACCTCGTAGGGACGAGGCAGGTCGGGCTCGGTGAAGCGCATGCGCAGGCAAGCGAGGGCGACCATGCCGCAGGAGAAGATGAAGGCGAGAGCCGACACGTTGGTCAGAGGGATGAGCATGTTCTTGCCCAGGAACGGACCGACGACGGTGATGACGCCCAGAACGACGCAGGCGAGCTTGGGAGCGCCGGACTTGGGATCAACCTCGGCGAATTTCTCGGGCAGCTGGCCCTTGCGGCCCATGGCGAGCATGATGCGGCTCGTGGCGCCGTAGAAGGAGTTCATCGGGCCCATGGGTCCAAGCGTGGCGATGACGAGCATGGCCAGGTACAGGAGCATGTTGATGCCCTTGAGGCAGGCAAGCGCGGGAACCGGGCTCTTAACAAACTCATGCCAGTCGAGGATGGTGCCGAACGAGTAGATGCAGACCATGTAGAAGCCGCCGGCGGCCAGCAGGGCCAGGGAGATGATCTTGCCGAACTTGTTCCAGTTGAGGCCCTCGGCTGCTTCCTCAGCCTGCTGAGGAATGGTATCGAAACCGGCGTAGAAGAACGGAGTCAGAACCAGGACCGACACGATGCCGGCGAACAGGCTGGTGCCCTCGGTAGCGGGCTTGCCGCCGCCAGCACCGGTGACCTGGGAGAACACGGGCATGGCGTGTTCCGGCGAACCGGTGAACAGCGAGACGCCCATGGCAAGCAGCATGCCGCAGAGCAGGGCCTTGGTCAGGAAGGCCTGGAGCTTGGCGGCCGAGCTGGCACCGCGGAAGTTGAGGAAGATGACGTAGGCTGCAAAGCCGAGCGCGATCAACGTCGGGAACAGGTAAACGTCGGCGCCCAGGATGGTGTAGAGCTTGACGGCGCGCAGCCACTCAAGGCCGGGCAGGCTGCCGAACATCTCGGACACGAGGGTCGAGATGGCGATGGCCTCCCACGGGCACAGGATGCCATTGCCCAGGGCCAAAAGCCAGCCGGTGATGTAGCTCATCGTACGGCCAAAGCTACGATCGACATACTCGACGATGCCGCCCGAAATGGGGATAGCAGCCGTGAGCTCGCCGAAAACAGCTCCGACGGGCACGAGGAAGATCGCGCCCAAGAGGAATGCGATCATAGCGGGAACGGGACCGCCGCCCACGACCATCCAGTCGCCGACCTGCAGAACCCAGCCGGTACCGATGATGGCACCGAAACCGATGGTGAAGAAGTTCCAGAGCGAAAGCGTTTTCTTCATGCCGCCGTTACCTTCGACTGCAACTTCTGCGTTCTTGTCCGCCATTGTTCCCCTCCTTTCCTTATTGACGCCTCTTTGGCGTCACCCCTTGCGCGGTCTGTTTTGCCGCGCGCTTTTATTTCGTGGCTTTACAATACGGCCTTGGCACAGCAGCGCCGCTTGTGGCTCGACCGAAGGCAGAACTGCAAAACGAGCGGCGCCGTTTTTGGGACGAACGGCGAGAGACGTCATTCGTCCTGGACGCTTTCATCTTGTCTGCTTTTGGATACCTATCGCCGTGACGCGTGGCGCGCGGCGCGGCAACGTTCATACCATTTGTCAGGCTTTTGGCGCACATACCCATGTGTCGTGCATCTTTTTATGTAGGATAGACAAGTTACACACGAGGCAAGGTGATTCGAATGGCATACGGATACAATGACGGCGACCAACGGCCACAAAGCGTGCGCCTTGCCGGCCGCACCACGCCAACGCCCAGAAGCACCTCCGACAACGACAACCCGCAGCGCCCCCAAGAGCAGCTCGGGGCTTCTTCGCGGCAACAAAGCCGTACCGTGCAGCAGCCAGACCGCATGAGTACGAGCGCACGCCAACGCCAGACCGACACATCGCAGCCACGCCGCTACGATAGCCGTAAGACCGACTACTACGTTAAGCGTTCCTTTTCGCGACCTCAACGCGATCGCGGCAATTCCGCCCCTCACCCCGCGTCGCATACCACAAGCCACGCGCTTCCGGCCCGCCGCCTACGCCTTGTGCTTTGCTCCATCGCCGCCTGCCTCGTCTTTGTGTTTTTGGGATCCTGTATCTCTCACGGATCAGCCGGTCTCGAGCCCACTGCCGAGGACAAGCTGCTTAAAGCTCCCGTCGCGCCCGGTTACTCATTTGCCTTTTCGACCCCACGCTCGCAATGGCAGGCCGGTACCATGCCCCACATCTACCAAATTGACCCCGCATGGTCGGAGCTGCCCTATGCCGGTGGCACTATTCGCGAAAACGCTTGCGGTCCCACTTGCCTCACCATGGTCTATATCTTTAAGACCGGCCATACCGATAAGACGCCGGTCGATATATGTGCACTGGCCGAAGCCGGCAACTACGCCCCCACTGGTGCCACCGAGTGGTCGTTTATGACAGGCGGTGCGTGGCAGCTGGGGCTCAACGGAACACAGCTCTATAACGATCGCGAATCAATTACCCAAGCACTTCGCTCGGGTGCACCCGTCATCGCCGCAGTGCGCCCCGGTACGTTTACCAACGTAGGCCACTACATCGTGCTCTACGGCATCGACGATGCCAACCAGATTGGCGTCTACGACCCCAACTCGGCCAGCCGCAGCGCCCGCCGCTGGGGCGTCGTAGAGGTCCTCAACGAAGTCGAAGCCATGTGGGCCTACTACTAGTCATTGGGGACAGACTTAAATGAGTGGTCATTGGGGACGCTCTTGTTTGACTAGTCACTTAAGAACGTCCCTAATGACTAGCTGAATAGCAAAAGCCCCGCAGTCGGAGCGGACTGCGGGGCTCATGAAGAGAGGCTAGTTTGTGGGCGCTTTGCCTGGCGCCCACGAGAGAGGCAACGGAGTAGGGACTACTCGTGGATGCGGGTACCGGAGAGACCGGCCATGGTCTCGGCGGCCTTGTCCAGGGCGCCGATGATGCAGGTGCGGCCCTTGCGGGAACGGGCGAACTTGATGGCAGCGCGGACCTTGGGCTCCATGGAACCCTTGCCGAACTGGCCCTCGTCGGCCAGGCGCTCGGCCTCGTCGGCGGTGAGGTCCTCGAGCTCCTCCTGGTTGGGCTTGCCAAAGTTGATGGCGACGTGCTCAACGGCGGTCAGCAGGAACAGGACGTCGGCGTCGCAGTCCTCGGCCAGCAGCTCGCCGCCCAGGTCCTTGTCGATGACGGCGGGAACGCCCTTGTAGCAGCCCTTGTTCTCGTAGTCGCGGACGACGGGGATGCCGCCGCCACCGCAGGCGATGACGATGAACTCGTTGTCGAGCAGGTTGAGGATGGAGTCGGCCTCGACGATCTTCTTGGGATCGGGGGAGGCGACGACGCGACGCCAGCCGCGGCCGGAATCCTCGACGAAGACCTTGGAGGGATCCTCGGCCATGAACTCCTTGGCCTGCTCCTCGGTGTAGAAGGGGCCGATCGGCTTGGTCGGGTTCTTGAACGCGGGATCGTCGGGGTCGCACTCGATCTGGGTGACGACGGTGGCGGCGTGCCAACGCTTGTAGCGCTTGTGCATCTCGCGGCCGATGCCCTGCTGCAGGTGGTAGCCGATGTAGCCCTGGGACATGGCGCCGCACTCGGGCAGCGGCATCTCGGGGGTGCCGATGGCGTCGTGGGCGGCGGCGAAGGCGTTCTGGATCATGCCGACCTGCGGGCCGTTGCCGTGGGTGATGATGATCTCGTTGCCCTGCTCGATGAGGCCGAGGAGCGCGTGGGCGGTGTTGCTCACGGCCTCGATCTGCTCGACGGGGTTGTTGCCGAGGGCGTTGCCGCCGAGGGCGACGACAATACGATCGGGCTTGCCAAGAGGCTTAGACATTGCTGGAATCCTTTCTGTAAAAGGCCTACAACCCATTAATAACCCGCGTCCGTGCGATACGCGAGTTTATTAAGGTTTATATTCTCTTTATCGCTCATTTTATTCATTTTGAAAATAGCGGAACGGTGAACGGTCGTTTTTATCCGCTCAGCGTACAGAACCCCAGCTCAGACATATCTACGCCATTTACGTGCAACTTTATTTAAATGCAGCGAGGATTATGTCGGATTATGCAAACTACATCTCTGCTAAACACAAAACGGACAGCGCAATATCTTACTCGCACTATACGAGATTCTATGCACTTGCAAGACAAGTATGCACCCCTGCAATAACACGGGGCTTTTCATCCAACAAAAGGGATAGCCAATCGCGCTTCACTTTGCGGCAAGCGATTGTGAGTTCGCAGTATGGAACTTTACCGTCGGATACTGCATGAACGCCGCTGATGCCCTTTCGCTCCTGCCCACCCAAGCAGCCGAGAACGCTAACGGCGTCCCCAGCGTTTTCGCATGGCACCGCGCCGACTCGCTGGCTTTGAGACCTAAGCGAATCTTTGCTATCTGCCAATTTTTGTACGATTTGGGTCAAATCTATTTGCCAATTTTTGTATGATTAGGGGCAAATCTATTTGCCAATTTTTGTCATTGAGGGGTTTTATGCTACGCCGTAAGGTCACTGACAGGCTTTTGAGCTGGAAGAACAACTCCAATAAAGCGTTGCTTGTTACTGGTGCGCGTCAGATTGGCAAGAGCTATGCGATTCGAGCGTTTGGTAAAGACAACTACGCGTCGTATTTTGAGGCCAATTTGCTGCTCGATGCCGAGGCAAGAGATGTGCTCATTGGCGCTAAGAACGCCGTTGACTTTATCAACCGCGTTGCCCTTCTTGCGGATGCACCGCTTGTTGAGGGAGATACGCTTATCTTTGTCGATGAAATACAGGAGTATCCGCAGATCGTCACGCTCATGAAGGCTTTGGTCGAGGACGGGCGCTTTAGCTATGTCTTCTCGGGGTCTATGCTTGGGACTGAGTTTAAGGGGATCTCTTCTTTCCCGGTGGGGTATGTCGAGCACATTGTTATGCGGCCAATGGATTTTGAAGAGTTTTGTTGGGCAAACAGCATCAGTGAGAATGTGCTTGCAGACATCCGCAGCTGCCTTGTCGAGAGGCGTCCCGTCGAAAACTATATTCATGAGGCGATGCTCAAAAACTTTAGAGCTTATATCGTTTGCGGCGGCATGCCGGAGGTCGTACAGAACTATATCGATTCGGGTTATTCACTCGTGAGGACGCGTGAGCTTCAAATTCAGCTGGTCGATCAGTACAAAAGCGATATCTCTAAATATGCATCGACTCGAGCGTTTAACGTTCGCGCGATTTTCGAACAAATTCCCGTTCAGCTTGAGGCGGAGTCCCATCGCTTTGTTGTTTCATCCCTGGGCGAGGGGGCTCGCCTTCAAAAATACGAGCAGGATTTCCTATGGCTGGTGAACGCGGGCGTCGGTTTGATGGTCGCCCAGGTGACGGAGGCCCGGAGTCCTCTTAAGAGGACAGAGAAGGCGACCGCCTTTAAACTATACGAGTCTGATACAGGCATGCTCGCATCACGGTATCCCGGCAGCACGGCACGCGCTGTCTACCTTGATATGAAAACCCCCAACCTCGGCGGTCTCTATGAGAACGTGGTCGCGCAGGAGCTTGTCGCCCTTGGAACTGATGCATGGTACTACCAGACACGCGAGGTCGGCGAAGTTGACTTTGTGATCGAAGGCACCCGCGGGCACGTTGTCCCAATCGAGGTCAAATCGGGCAAGAAGGTTCGAGCCCATGCGGCCCTCGACCGTCTGATGAGCGTGAGCGAGTACAAAATCCCCGAGGCCGTTGTGCTAAGCCACGAGAACCTCAGCAAAGAGGGCAAGGTCCTGTACGTTCCAATCTATATGACATTCTGCCTCGATGAGTTTATGGAAAAGGACGACCCCAACAACGATTTCTCGTTTGCACCCATATCCCTCTAGGCCATCTGGGTCCGCGACCAGGTCCCCCTCTATACCCAAAGCCGCGAAACAGCGACCGGGACAAGGCACCCCATCAGCCACGTCCTTCATCCAGCCCCACAATCCTAGGACGTAGTCGTAGCAGGATCTGAGGGCTGACCTTCGCGGACGCTCCGCAGGACGAAAGAACCCCCGCCGCACGTAGTGCGCAGCGGGGGTTCTTTCATGTCCGAGGACGTCCGCGAAGGTCAGCCCTCAGATCCTGCGGTGGGAGACCTAAGCCTCGTTGTACACCGTCTTGAGCTTCAACAGGTGAGCGTAGCGGTCCATAGCGGCCTGCTCGTTCTCCTTGAAGAGCTCCTCGGCGCGCTCGGGGAAGGAACGCGTCAGCGAAGCGTAACGGGCCTCGTTCATCAGGAACTCCTGATAACCGCCCGCGGGCTCCTTGGAATCGAGCGAGAACTTCTTGCCGGCAGCAGCCTCGGGATTGAAGCGGAAGAGGTTCCAGTAACCGCACTCGACAGCCTTCTTCATCTCGGCCTGGCAGTTCTGCATGCCGCCCTTCTTGATGGAGTGCATCTCGCAGGGGCTGTAGCCGATGATGAGGGATGGGCCGTCGTAGGCCTCGGCCTCGTGGATGGCCTTGAGGGTCTGAGCCGGGTTGGCGCCCATGGCGACCTGCGCCACGTAGACGTAGCCGTAGCTCATGGCGATCTCGGCCAGGGACTTCTTCTTGGTCACCTTACCGGCAGCGGCGAACTGAGCGACCTGGCCCAGGTTCGAGGCCTTGGAGGCCTGACCGCCGGTGTTGGAGTAAACCTCGGTGTCGAAGACAAAGACGTTGACATTGTGGCCGGAAGCCAGGACGTGATCCAGGCCACCGAAGCCGATGTCGTAGGCCCAACCGTCGCCGCCGAAGATCCAGAAGGACTTCTTGGTGAGGTAAGCCTTGTCGGCGAGGATTGCCTTGGAAGCGTCGCAGCCGCACTTCTCGAGCTCGGCAACGTAGGCAGCGGCAGCAGTCTTGGAGGCCTCGGCGTCGTTGACGGAGTCGATCCAAGCCTGACCGGCGGCCTTGAGCTCATCGGACGGACCATCGGCAGCGATGATGTCCTGGGTAGCGGCGATCAGCTTGTGCTGAACGGCCTCATAGCCAACGGCCATGCCCAGACCGTGCTCGGCATTGTCCTCGAACAGGGAGTTGTTCCACGCCGGGCCGTGACCGTCCTTGTCCTTGCAGTAAGGAGCGGTGGCGGCGGGGTTACCCCAAATGGAGGAGCAGCCGGTGGCGTTGGAAATGAACATGCGGTCGCCGGCGACCTGGGTCACCAGACGTGCATAGGCGGTCTCGGCACAGCCGGCGCAGGAGCCAGAGAACTCCAGGTAGGGCTGCTTAAACTGGCTGCCCTTGACGTTGGCCGCGATGAGCTCCTTCTTCTCGGAGACGTTCTCGACCATGTAGTCCCAAACGGGCTGCTGGCCCATCTCCTGCTCGGTGGGAACCATCTCGAGGGCGCCCTTGGGGCAGACCTTGACGCAGTTGGTGCAACCCATGCAGTCGAGCGGGGACACAGCCATGGTGAACTTCATGCCCTTGGCCTTGGGGCCCATGGCGTCGAGCGTGCGGGTAGCCTCGGGCGCGGCGGCAGCCTCGTCCTCGGTCATCGCGAACGGACGGATGGTGGCATGCGGGCACACATAGGCGCACTGGTTGCACTGGATGCACTTGGTCTCGTCCCAGTGGGGAACGACCACGGCGACGCCACGCTTCTCGTATGCGGAAGCGCCCAGCTCAAACTGGCCGTCGGCGCAACCGACGAAGGCGGAAACAGGCAGGCTGTCGCCGTCCATGCGATCGATGGGCTCGAGCAGGTTCTTGACCTGCTGGGCGATAGCGGACTTGGCCTCCTCGGAGAGCTCGACGGGAGCGGCGTCCTCGGCGGTAGCCCAGTCGGCCGGAACCTCGAACTTACGGAAAGCGGTAGCGCCGGCATCGATGGCCTTGTGGTTGGCGTCGACGATAGCCTGGCCCTTCTTCATGTAGGACTTGGTAGCCGCGTCCTTCATGTACTGCAGGGCGTCCTCGGCGGGCAGGACCTTGGCCAGCGCGAAGAAGGCGGACTGGAGCACCGTGTTGGTGCGCTTGCCCATGCCGACCTTAGCGGCCAGGTCGATAGCGTCGATCAGGTAGACGTTGACGTTGTTGTTCGCGATGTAGCGCTTGGCCACGGCGGGCATGTGCTCGGCGAACTCCTCGTCGCTCCACTGGCAGTTGACCAGGAAGGTGCCGCCCGGCTTGACGTCGCGGACCATCTTGAAGCCCTTAACGATGTAGCTGGGGTTGTGACAAGCGACAAAGTCGGCCTTGGTCACGTAGTACGGCGAACGGATCGGAGAATCACCAAAGCGCAGGTGCGAGACGGTGACGCCGCCGGTCTTCTTGGAGTCGTACTGGAAGTAGGCCTGGACGTACTTGTCGGTGTGGTCGCCGATGATCTTGATCGAGTTCTTGTTGGCGCCGACGGTACCGTCGCCACCCAGACCCCAGAACTTGCACTCGATGGTGCCGGGGGCTGCGGTGTTGGGCGCATCCTCGGCCTCGGGCAGGCTCAGGTTGGTCACGTCATCGACAATGCCGATGGTGAACTCGCGCTTGGGCTCGTCCTTCTTGAGCTCCTCGAAGACAGCGAACGCGGACGCGGGAGGCGTGTCCTTGCTGCCCAGGCCATAACGGCCGCCGACGACCTTGATGCCCGTCTTGCCAGCCTCGTAGAGAGCGGAGACGACGTCCTGGTAGAGCGGCTCGCCGATAGAACCCGGCTCCTTGGTACGGTCCATGACGGCGATCTTCTGGACGGTCTCGGGGAGAACGTCGACGAAGTGCTTGATGGAGAACGGACGGAACAGACGAACCTTGACCAGGCCGACCTTCTCGCCGTGAGCGTTGAGGTAGTCGATGACTTCCTCGAGCACGTCGCAGAAGGAGCCCATGCACACGACGACGCGGTCGGCATCGGGAGCGCCGTAGTAGTTGAACAGGCCGTAATCGGTGCCGAGCTTCTCGTTGATCTTCTTCATGTAGCCCTCGACGACGGCAGGGAGCTCGTCGTAGACCTTGTTGCAGGCCTCGCGGTTCTGGAAGAAGATGTCGCCGTTCTCGTGGCTGCCGCGGGTGTGCGGGTGCTCAGGGTTGAGCGCGTGATCGCGGAAAGCCTGGACGGCGTCCATGTCGCACATCTCAGCCAGATCCTTGTAGTCCCACATGGCGACCTTCTGGATCTCGTGGCTGGTGCGGAAGCCGTCGAAGAAGTTAAGGAACGGGGTCTTACCCTCGATGGCGGCAAGGTGAGCCACCGGCGAGAGGTCCATGACCTCCTGGACGTTGCCCTCGGCGAGCATGGCGAAGCCGGTCTGACGACAGGCCATGACGTCGGAGTGATCGCCAAAAATGTTCAGGGCGTGGGAAGCGACGCAACGCGCGGAGACGTGGAAGACGCCCGGGAGCTGCTCGCCCGCGATCTTGTACATGTTCGGAATCATCAGGAGCAGACCCTGAGAAGCCGTGTAGGTGGTGGTCAGAGCACCGGCGCCCAGCGAACCGTGAACGGTACCGGCTGCACCTGCCTCGGACTCCATCTCGACGACCTTGACCGGGGTGCCGAAGATGTTCTTGCGACCCTGGGCCGCCCACTGGTCGACATGGTCGGCCATCGGGCTGGACGGCGTAATGGGATAGATTCCCGCTACCTCGGTGTACGCATACGAAACATATGCGGCCGCCTCGTTGCCGTCCATAGACTTAAACTTACGCGCCATATACCCCTCTCCTCTCATATAGGTATACAGGCCCCGGCGATCGCCGGGATGTTGGCGTGATGGGATTTACGCTGTTGCTTCCAATCATCTGGCAGGCAGGCTCAGCAGCAGGTACGTGGCGTGGAGAGAAGACATGCCGAGGCGAGGGGCAACTGATGCGCCCCACAGACCCGACCGCCCGTCTTGCACATGACCGAGCGCCGCAAAGGCCGCATGCCGGATGCTCCCGGGCACGCCCCGGCGATGGGAGGCACCCGCAACGGAAATCCGCATGCGGGTTTATTGTACCCCGCCGCCAAGTGTAATTTCGACAAATATAGGTGGGCGGTAAAGGTTTACCTCGGGTGACCGCCAAGGGCCAAAATGAACGCTTCGTCCCCGGGCGATTGGCCCTGGCGCGCCATGGAGTGTCCCGGAGTGCCGGCATAAAAGGAACGTCCCCATCTGCCGACTAGAGGGCGCCGACGCCGAGGAGGATAGCGTAGGTGGTGGATTCGCCAAGTCTGAGCTCGTCGCCGGGGTTGAGCTGAGCGGAGCGGCCGGGCTCGACCTGGATGCAGACGTTCGTCGCGCCGTTTACCACCATGGTTCCGTTGGTGGACGACAAGTCCTCGACGTGCCAGATATTTTGAGCATCGCACCAGATATGGGCATGGCGGGCCGAGACGTCGTCGGTGATGCCGCCCTCCCCCGTTGCCAGCGCGCCGATCTCAACGCCTTCCTCACTCGGCTGAATCCAGCGCGGGACGCTCACCACGTAGCCGTTTTGCACGCACAGCAGTCCCAGCGGATGCGCCGGCGCGACCTCGTGCTCGCCCGCGACCGAAGATGTGCTCAGCGAGCGCGGCGTCGACGTGTCGCCGCCACGGGTCGCATGAGCGCGGCGGCTCGCCCGACTTGGAACTAAGGCGGGCGTGAGAGCAAACGGCATAGGGAACGAATCTTGCGGATGTACTCCTCGACGTCAGGCAGGTAAGCCCCACGAAGTCACCGGGGAGGCCCAAGCGGCCCGGCACCACTTCCAGATTCTGACCAGGGCGAGTCGTTCGCCGGTGGCTGAAGGCTCGCTCCCACCCAAAAGGGGAGATTCGCGTTGTTCCCCAATCGCTCTCGCATCTTTCATTTTGCTCGAGGTGGGCTATAAAAACTTTCCTGGTGAAAGGCGGCGATTGGTTTCCTTTCTTTCTAGAGGAGCGCGCCTGTAATCTGTTTTCATCCTAAGTCAAGTTAAGATCGGACCTTCCAGAGGCAAGTCGACTCAAACTGCGAGGCTCCATGTTGGAATAAAGAGCGCTGTCGAAGTGCCAACAACACAAAGCTTGCCAGTCTCAAATAGAACCTTTTGGGAGTCCGATTGGGCCGCACACCGAATCCCCGCTGGTGGTTTTTTATAGCTGCGCAACAATAAACAAGGTTAGTGCCAGTCCAGCATGAAATTGAGGAACGTATGCATTTTTTTCTCAGTAAGTGATCGTCGTTACTGCTTCGATGAGGTCACTCGCAATTGCTTTCAGGTTGACCAAGCATCAGAAGATGCGCTTCGCATATTTGAAGCATCGGGAAGAACGGTCAACTCGAAGTTGCTAACAAAGTCACTTGCTGCGAAAGGCTACGACCAAACGACCATAGCAGAACTTGAAGACGACATTGATGAGTATCAACGATTGTCTGAGCGGACTTTCTTAACAAAAGACACGCCTCGAAAACTTAGATCCATCGAACTCCACGTTTCACATGCATGCAACCTTGGTTGTAGTTACTGTTTTGCCGGTAAAGGAGATTATGGAACGTCTCCTCTGCTGATGACAGACGAGATAGCCTTCAAGGCGGTCGACTACCTCGTCGCAAGTTCATCGGAAAACGAAACGCTTGCGATCGTCTTTTTTGGTGGGGAACCCATGATTAACGAGCCGCTGATATGGAAAACGGTCGACTATTCAAAAAGAATATACCCCAATAGAAACTTTACCTATTCTATTACGACCAACGGAACGCTTTTAAGAGACACTGCTGTGAATTCTTTCAAGGAGCACGGGTTTTCTGTTCTGATTAGTCTCGATGGTACAGGATGCAAGCACGATGCATCGCGCCCGTACAAGACGGGAGGCGGCTCTTTCTCCGATATCGACAAAAACGTTCGTCGTTTTTCCGAGTCGTTCCCCTTCGGCGCAAGAGCGACCTTAACAAATAATAACTGTAACCTTGTTGAAGACTATCTTCAGTTTAAAGAGATGGGCTTCAGAAGGATTTACTTCTCGCCCGTGAGCTCATTCGATGAGAATATCAAACTCGACGAACACTCATTAAACAAAATCAGGGCGGGCCTAATAGATTTGGCGGATCAATATCTCAAACAGATTGATCAAGGGGAAAAGCCCTTGTTTAGAACATTGAAAACTGCAGTTGATTTGATTATGAGCAACAGGATCGCCTTTGTCGGATGCGGGGCTGGCAGGCGTTTTATTTCCGTGACTCCCGAAGGGGACGTATACCCCTGTCACAGGTTTGTCGGGATGATGCGATTCAAAATGGGCAACATCGTCACCGGAATTGACGAAACTAGGTATATTGAAAACTGGAGTCAGGGTGTCGAAAAAAGAATTGACTGTACGGACTGTTGGGCTCGGTCTTTCTGTGGTGGGGGCTGTAGCTGGGAGGCTGCAGGCGAGCACGGCTACTTGCCCAAGAGTCTACACCCTGCATCATGTGAATATAGAAAAATGTGCTACGAGATGGCTTTTGACCTTATTTCCCGCCACTCATCTTCGCAGGAGAAAAATCAACGAGAAGCTACTGTATCGGAATAAGCGGTTCAGCGCATTGCTGTCACCATTGTGGAGGTGTTCGTTCTTCTGATTACCGTCTGCGAAGCTTATTGCTACGTTCGCCGAAACCATTCTAGAAATATGGTGAACTAGACATCTTGGTTTGTTATACACAATATTGAGGTTTTTCTGCACTCAAAGGGAGGTAGTCGTGAAGCATATTCATCCGATTAATCCAGGAAGTGGCGACGAGGCAGGCGTGAAGCCGATGTCTTTTGACTGCCTCTTGGGCATTACTGACATCTGTACTGTTTATGATAAAGCAGATGGCTGTGGTGCATACGATTACTGCGACTATGACATGGATGGCGGCAGCATCTGCGTTGTAGATCACTGTGGCATTGATCAAACGTAGTCTCTAATTGGATTAAGGTGAGGAGCTGTTATGAAGCATATCCATCCTGTTGGTTCAAATGAACATCCTCCCGTTGAGCCTTGTTGTCTTGGAGTTGATATATGCAATTTTTACGACATCGCCGAGTGCCCTGTTGCGGATTGGTGCTATGTCGATAAAGAATCAAGCTGTGTTTTGCCAGCAGATTGGTGCGATCCAGTTGACGAGTAGTTTTGTGGCTAGGAACTATTTGGTCCAATTCAGAATAAGATGGGAACAAATACCAAAATCTCGTGTCTGGGAGGAGTTATGCCATTATTGCAAGGTCTCGTTGGATTAGCCTTTATACTTGCGTTATATCTGGCACCTTTTTTAATTCTATTCTTCATTATCCGACTCTTTCTTCGGAGAAAATAGGAGTGTCACGCAAACATTAGCGTAGCTTTCTTCCAATATGAGCCGAGCATTGGCAAGTGGAATAAGAAGCCCGACCGTTCGCCACATGAAAGTGATCGGACGGGCTTCTCTATTTAACCCGGGCCGCCACCCATAGCGGCTTTCCAAGCGTATTCTCAGTGCAAAGCAATCGTCAGTTTAATCCTATGCGCTGATACCGCATTTCATTTGTTCGGCTCGAATTCTACGGCCTGGCAACCCTCGCACTCTCCGGCAAATGGATTGAACGCGAAGGCAGAGATGATGTGTGCGTGGACATCGAGGCTGCTGTAGGCAACATACTGGGACATGGACCCCCGCTGCGCGTGGTATGCGGCCCGGCATATTCATTGCCGTCCAACCCCGTGTAGTTGCAGCAAAGGGTGGAACCTCAATGCTCAGCTCATGTTGTCCGTGGGACACGAGAATCGTAAGTACACTTTGGTGCGATTCTCACGCTGATACTGAGCCACCTGGAATAAGATACGTCGCGACAACACTTCGCTTCACCTCTGTCTCGACAAGATGACGTAGACTAAAGTTTCCTTTAGTAAGAGAACGAGAACTATATCTGAAAGCGTTGCGATGGCGTGAAGGCACCGAGTCCGAACCGCCTGAATGCTACGTGCATCTGCATCGCCTTTTTGTTATCTCTGCCAGTTGGGTAGCACTACACTTGTCATCATTTACCCTGGTACATGCTGCCTAAATCCACTACCCCTTCTACCGCGCCGACCATCTCGTCATCGTGAGAGACAACGATGATCAGCTGGCTTTGCTTGTTGCGCTTAACATAGGCCGCAAGCTCGGCGCGGCTTACAGCGTCTAACCCAGTCGTGGGCTCGTCGAGTACCAAAACTGACGACTTGCGTGAAATCGCCGACCATAAGTACACTCGGCGCAGCTCACCGCCCGAAAGCGCGGAGCAACGTTTCCCGAGCAACTCCTTCACGCTGTTTTCCAGCGAAAGTAGGCCATCTACACCCCGGTGATAGGAAGAAAAGGGCGTGTCGAAATACTCTAACAGCTCTTTCACCGTTTCGTCCGGCGCGAAGCACGACTGTGGGCAGCACGATATCTCTCTCGCACGTATGTAATCCAAGTCGCATTCTTCGATTGGCACGCCGTTGTATTTTACTTTGCCTTTCGATGAGTATAGCCCGAGCATCAAGTAAAGAAGTGACGTCTTGCCTCTTCCGTTTTCCCCAACTATGCAATATGTACCAGGACCGGAAAACTTGAAAGAAAACCCGCCGAGGACCTCTCGGACAGATCCGTCTGGAAGGGCAACCGAGAATTCCAAATCAGATACCGAAATGTCATTTATTTCATCGAGTTTAGCTAAATCGGTCCGATTCCACCCCGATCTCTCCTTTTCTCTCGTCGCGATAGCCGTCCTATCCCATGATGCTTTGGCATCTTGATAGGATTTGAACAATGACATCATACTTTTCAAAGTCTTAAAGAGAACCGCGAAGTATGTACCGATGATAGTGTACTCGCCTATTGACATAGTTCCGTTAATGATTCGTACTCCGGAAACAACAAGTATCACCGCTTGAAACAACGCTGCGAAAAGACCATCGAGCGATGTCAGAGAATATGATAGCTTTCCGGAGCGCAAAACTTTGGGAAAATAGCTCTTAAAGCCAGCGTCGAGCGCTTGTTCGCTCTTGCCGTACGAAGATGTCAGTTGAATGTTGAGAATCTGATTAAGCTGCGATGCAATTGCGGCGTAAAAGGCGCTGTCCGCCTCTTTCTTCTCATACGTGACCCTATACAAAAGTTTCCTCAACCCAGTAATTACACAGAAATACACGATGAGGAGAATGATGGAAAACACCGCGAGAGTTGAATCAATTGACCATATGATAAGCAATACGATGGGAATGGCTACAATGGACAGCGGCGCACTGATAAAATTCGCCAAAACGAAGGATGAGACCACGCTGGAGTCGGAAATAATCCGTTGCGTTGTATAGGCTGGATCGATGGTCCGACTCACCAAGTAATCGTCTCTTTCAAAACGCAAGACGGCCTCCCTGAGAAGATCAAAGGAAAGTCTCGTGGTTATGCGAATGGAAAGTGTTCCTGCAAAATAAGTAAAGAGGGTGGAGAAAACTCCTATTGACGCAACCAGGAGCGCGAAGAGTACGGCGTCTCTTTCGCTGCGGTTACCGAGAAGAAAATCTAAGAATTTCCCGTTCACGTATGGCATGGCATAGGAGAGAGCGGTTCCAATCACCGTGATAGCAATGAAGACGAAAGCCCCTTTTGCTCTGATGAACCTCGAGAGAACGCATCGAATCAAGGAAGGCCCCAATCTACCCGCCACAAAACATCAATCACTGATACCTTACACCTCAACACAACAGGAGCGAAGATTTGCCAATGAGACTGCTTTAAGATTGCCTTGGGCCAATACGATCTCAAGCTCTTCCTACAAGAGAGTCGGAATCGGACATCTCCTCCGACGAACCTGGCAATCGGGCGGTTGAAATATCTTTTTCAACCGCCCGATTGCCACAATAGATTTGAGCATCCGCCCACAAACGTCCGCGTTTTATACCCATCAAATCCTTTGCCTTTTGTCGTCTAGACTAGAAAAATCGCTCGAAATAACGCAACCGGCCTGCTCGCTTGAAGAAACCTAAGCCCGTAACGTAGATGTGCAAACTTCCGAAACGCCTTGCGCGGCATAGTGCGTATAAACTTCGTCAACCGCCTCAGAAATATCTGAGTATCGCGCCGGGTCAAAAGCATACGATGTCGCAGCTATACCCTGCACCCATTCGGAACGCGGATTAATTGAATAGCCACACAGCATCATCATACATGCATCTAGACCTGATTTCCCAAGTATCCGACGTATTGATGAGAGCATCGCGGGTCGCCCCTGCACCATCGTCGTCACCCCTATTAGCAGTATTTACCGTTTTTCTCTAAATGCGTATCGCCACCCTTAAGAATACGAAGTGTTTTATCCAGACCCGATTGTCCTCCATCTCAAACGAAGGGATAAGGAATCTCATCCGGAATCGGCAGTAACGGAGGATTCACAACGACAAGCGAAAAACATGAGTCATCTCTCAGAGGGGAGTAAAGGCTCCCCTCAAGCACCCTAGTTTCGTCATCCAAAGAGTTGATGGCAGTGTTTTTCTTACAAAGGTCGACAACAAAAGGGTTGATTTCTACAGATGTTACATCCATGCCACAGTTGGTAAGTATCAGGCCCTGTATTCTGGGGCCAGAACACAAATCGAGAGCCTTCCGTGCGCTCTGCGGTGTAAGGCGCCAATCTCAGCAAATCTGTCCCACAATACTGCGCTGAAGAACAAGACGGAACCCCTGAGCCAAACTCCCCTATACCTTATTAAGGCTAAGACAGGCAAGTTCACGCACCCGGCATATTCCAGAATAACATCCTATTGTTTTAGATGCTCTACAAGCATGAACAGCCGCGAATCGGAAAGATCTTCTAGTTTCGCCCCGACTGACCGCCAAGGGCCAAAATGGCCCCTCCATCCCCGGGCGACTGGCTCTGGCGCGCCGAGGAGTGTCCCCAAGTGCCGGCAGAAAAGAAACGTCCCTATCTGCCGGCTAGAGGGCACCGAAGAGGATGGCGTAGGTAGTGGATTCGCCGAGCTTGAGCTCGTCGCCGGGATTGAGTTGGGCGGAACGGCCGGGCTCGACCTGAATGCAGACGCGCGTGGCCCCGTTTACCACCACGGTTCCGTTGGTGGACGACAAGTCCTCGACGTGCCAGATATTTTGAGCATCGCACCAGATATGGGCATGGCGGGCCGAGACATCGTCGCCGACGTCGGTAATATCGCCCTCACCAGTGGCCAGCGCGCCAATCTCAACACCCTGCTCACTCGGCTGAATCCAGCGCGGGGCGCTCACGACAAAACTGTTTTGCACGCGCAGCAAGCCCAAAGGGTGCGCCGGGGCGGGTTCGCGTTCGCCCGCAGTCAGCGACATGCCAAGCGAACGCGGCGTGGATGTGCCTCCGCCACAGGTCGCGTGTGCGTAGTCGATGGCATAGTTCACCGAGGACCGCACATCCGCCGAACAACCGACGGCGACAAACAGCACCAGCACGGCCTCGGCGCGCTCGGCGGGCATGAGTTCCGCCGCCTGGGACAGGCGATCGAGCGCGTTGCGATAGAGATTCGTGTCCTGGTGGCACTCTTCGAGCGCGCGTACCATCGGTTCACCTGCAGGACCGCACACCATATTGATCACAGCCGTGGAGTCCATGGGATTGCGCTGGCGCAGGGCCAGTTGCGACATAATACGCGCAGCCGAGGTACCGTATTCGGCAAAGTAGCGCTGCTGAAGCGTGCCGACCGGCGCGCGAACGATAAAGCGGGAAACCCAAGAGCGATCGGCGGCTCGGCTCTGCGGGCTGCGGCCGTCGGCGAGCGGACGGGACGAAAGCACCAAGCCGCACAGCTCGATATGGCTCAGATGCGCCGCGCGCTTAAAGATGTCAAACATGGCCCCGCATGGGGTGAGCTCAACTTGAGATGCCATGACCTAGGCCTCCTTGGTCGTAGAAATAGAATCGGACGATACTTCGACAGGTCCGCCAAAAGTACGGGCAGCTGCGGCTCCACCGGCAAGCGGAGTCGCCATCTGGACTTTTGTGCGTCGCGGTGCCGAAACGGGAAGTTCAAAGGCAAAGCCCATCGCAAGCAAAAACCACGTAAGCGTATAGGTTGCAACCAGAGCGGCAACAAGGCCGCCCATCACGGCGCGTTGGGAAAATACGCTACATGCAGCCACAGCCAGCACCGGAACCTCGCAGGCAGAAAGCGCAAGCACACCCTGCAGGAAGCCCGAGCGCCGATTGCGCGCAAGTGCCCCCGCGACAACGCCGGCTATGCCTGGCAGCGCCAACGCCAGTGCGGCAATAATACCCGGTATCGACCCAGACCACACGAGCGATCCCAAAGTCGCCGTCACGCGAGCGCCCGACGCCAGCAGCGCGGCCGAAACCACGACCACAGCCCAAACCACGCCACAGACGACCGTCGCGCCGACCATCAGCGCGCGACGAACCGCGCGGCCAGACGCATCCATGGGGCACGGCGTGAGCGGCTCGCCGCGGAGCGAACGACCGACATTTTGCGCATAGTGGTCACAAAACGCCGAGAGCGCTGCCTCGACCGCCGCCGGCTCGGGACGATCTTTTTGATGGCTGGACAGACAGGCCATCACCACGTCGAACAGCTGGGCATCGACAAACGCCAGCGCATCGCGTAGCTCCTCGGAATCCGGCTCAAGCCCCAGCTGCTGGGCCTGCTCGGACGCGGCGAGCGCCACATCGGGCTCACGACGAAGCAGCTGAGTCAAATCGCAACCGGGTGCATGGGCACCAATGGGATAGTCGGGCCGCGTGTCCATCTTGAGACGGTAGGGGCTGGCGATGTCGCGCGTTTTTTTGCGCGAACCCGAGGTGCCCGAAGCGCTCGGCGCGGCTTCGTATGGCGCGACGCCGGCAATGAGCTCGTAAACCGTGCTTGCCGCGGCATAGACGTCGATCGCCGGCGACATACGCAAAGCGCGCAGGTCGGGAATATCGTCGGTGAGCATCTCGGGCGGGGCGTAGGCCACCGTCGCGCGACGCAGCGTGGCATAGCGCTCCGTAAACGACGCCTTGCCGCCGGTACCGGCCACGGCCGACGCAGGCTCAAGCGCCAGCGACGAGCCAAAGTCGATCAGGCACAGGTCAAAGGTGCCCTCGGCAAGCTGCCGGTCAAGCGGTAGACGCGCCGTACGCACCATAATATTAGCGGGCGAGATATCGCGATGGACAAAGCCCTCGCCCACCAGGCTCATACGGCAGAGCAGATCGAACAGGTCGCGACCCAGACGCGCCGCCACAAGCGGCGACAGGCGTCCGGCATCGTCCACGGCAAGTCGCGAACGCAAGCGGGCAAGCGTCTCGCCCTCGACCCATTCCATGACAATCGCAGGCACACCGTCGACCTCGCCCCAGCCATAGAGACGGGGAAAGCCCTTAAGGCCTGAAAGGGCGCGATGGCATTCATATTCCTCGCGAAATGCCGCTTTGAACTTGGCGACCAGCGCCTCATGGGCGGCATCGTCGTCGAACTCATCGCGCGTCGGCAAGATGAGCTGTTTGAGTGCCACGGCCTCGCCTTGGGCGTTGACGGCACGCGTCACGCGGCCGATACCGCCACGGCGCATGGTGGCATCGTCGGCAAACAGTATCGTAAAACGGCGCAGATAGGCAGGCAGTTCGTCCTGACCGAGCGCAATGGCCGGCTCAAACCCGTCGACACGCGCCAGGCGCAGGCCGACCATGGGATCGCGACCGAGCGATTGTGGTGTGGTGGATGCAAGATCGGTCATCATAGGGCAAGCGCCGCCACGTTATTGTTGAAGTTACCGAGCGCGACGTCATCATCGCCGTAATGGCCGACCCATTGACATAGGTTGGTGTAACAGCCCCACAGATTGGCATACTGCTGATACCACTTTGACCGGGGCGAGAATGTCTGACGACCGAACTCAGCTCGAATGACAAACATCTCCCCGACCAAGCTGTCGCACGGCCTGGGATCTCCCGTAGAGTTATAGGTCGAAACCACGTCATTGGCACGAGAAACATAGCCGTCGAGCATGTTGTACTTGGTTACAAGCCAACTGTGAATGCTCTCTTCCTCAGCAGCGGAAAGGCCACCGGAGTTTGCATCGTTGTCAGCGTTGCCGCCCGTCGAGCCGCCGTTTCCAGACCCTCCGGCAGAGGAACCCGACCCAGAGCCGCCGCCCGAACTCGACGAATCCGAGCCGGAGCCAGAAGTATCCGAGCTACCGGGCTTTCCGGACTGCTGGGCGTCCTGCTCCTTCTGCTGCTCGACCTTATTCACCGTTGCCGCCACGCTATTGTTGGACAACCGATCGATGATCTTGGTGTTGGTGAGCACGATGGTTTTGCCATTGGCAAGCGTGACTTCGTTGTCCGGGGCCTCGGCGCCGTCCGCGTCGTCGGCGCCAAACACAATATGCGCGACCACACTTGCCCAAGCATATCCAGTCGTGGTGCCCAGATCACTTTTGACCTCATGCCCCACGCGCGGTTCGCGTGCGGCATGTGCCTGCATCATGGACGGCACGGTCATGCCATAGGCAGAAACGCCAGCTATGACCAGCACCAGCGAGCAAGACAGCAGTGCGTACGCCCGCGGCGCCAAGCCCAGTCGGCGTCGCATGCGCACCGCGGCGCCGCGCTTTGTCTGAGTGCCACCGGGCCGCATGCGTTCTCCTCCAACAAAAACACGCCGCTCGGGAGCGGCGCATTCATTCGAATCCATATTTGAGTGTATCAGCGAACCCAAAAGGTTGCGCAACGAATGAGCAAATTAAGGATGCGAGTGGAAGCATCCATGCGATAAGCGGATACAAAGTATCTTTGTTGCACAACAAACTTATAGTCGCACGGGGAATTATGACTGCCCCGTGCGTCGCCAGGAAAACATACGGCAGGAGCAGGCTCGCCACCTAAATCGTGCGACGGGCCTCAATGGCGCGCCCAAGCGTAAGCTCGTCGGCATACTCCAGGTCGCCGCCCACGGGCAGGCCGCTCGCCAGACGCGACACCTCAACGCCCAGCGGCTTGATAGTGCGGGCCAGGTAGCTCGCCGTGGTCTCGCCCTCAATATTGGGGTTGGTGGCGATGATGACCTCATGGATATCCTCGTGGCCCAAACGCGCCAGCAGCTCGCGGATGTGCAGCTGCTCGGGACCAATCTTGTCCATGGGGCTGATCACGCCGCCCAGCACATGGTACAGGCCATGGTAGCTGCCCGTGCGCTCGATTGCCTGGACGTCGCGCGGCTCGCCCACCACGCAAATACGAGTAGTGTCGCGCATCGAATCTTGGCAGATGGAGCACTCGTCGGCCGTGGCGTAGTTAAAGCAACGGCTGCAAAAGTGGACCTCCTGCTTAACCTCCAGGATGGCCTCGGCCAGGCGACGCGCCTCCTCGGCATCGGCCTCGAGCAGGTAATAGGCGATGCGCTGAGCCGACTTAGGGCCAATGCCCGGCAGGCGGCCCAGCTCATCGAGCAATTTTTGCAGGCTATGGTTGGCACTCATATATATGCGCGTCTTAGAACGGCATGCCCGGGATGTTGAGGCCGCCAGTGATGGCGCCCATCTGCTTGTTGGCGAGCTCGTTGACGCCGCGGACGGCCTCGTTGACGGCAGCCATGATCATGTCCTGCAGCATATCGACGTCCTCGGGATCGAGGGCATCGGGGTCGATGGTAAGGTTGACGAGCTCCATCTCGCCGTTAACGGTCACCTTGACCATACCGCCGCCGGCAGAGGCGTCGACGGTCTGGGACTTGAGGTTCTCCTGCGCGGCGGCAAGCTGTTCCTGCATCTTGCGGGCCTGCTTCATCATCTGCTGCATGTTCATACCGGCCATGATGGCTCCTTTACGTGTGGCCGCGCGACAAGCTGCAAGGGTAGCCAGAGCGCGGCGGGACTTTCAAACTCAAAAATCGTACCACGGCGCGGGGCAAGCGAGCGGGGCGGGCGTGTTCCCTCAGTTGATATACATGTCCTTGAGCGTGACGCACGCCCAAGATTATGCAAGGTCGAATTATGCAAGGTTGCATAATTATCTCAAGCTACATCTAGCAGAGCTGGAACCAGGCAATTTATGCGTAGGGCTACAAGGCTACATGGCAAAATGCCGAGCCGCTGCTCGAGGCGGCACGCATGGCGGCTGGGTATAATTTGATTGTCATAGATGACGATTTGGAGGTGCCCTCGTGAATGTCCCAGCCGTACTCCAAAACATCCGCTCAAAACACCCCGTTGCATATGTGGTTCTCTATCTCTTTGTCGTCTGGGTATTACTGGTTATCATCACCCATGCCATAGCTTTTGGAGCAGAACTGCTGATAGCCAGCTCGGACCAGCCCGTCGTCAAATGGGAGACGACCGATGAATGCACCGACGGAACCCGAACCATTTACTACAACAGCCCGTCCCTCTACCAAGAGTTCAAGGTCAAGATAAAGGACTCCAAGATTGTCGATGCCGAACTGGGCTCTTTATTTACAATCGGAGCAACCGTCAACGCCGAGCAAGTCGAGTACACGGACAGCCATGCGACGTATCGTATCGACCTCAGCATCCTAGGCCGACCGTCACGCGCCTGTCTGCTCGAATGCGATATACGCGGCACCACGTTGCACATGTCCGAAATACAGATGCGCCCGGGCAAGGGGTTCTCTTCTTGAGCAGTATACCCGCCTGCGCAGCTACTCCACCGGCTTGAAGATGGTGGACTGGCCGAAGACGCTGCGGATGAGGGCTTTGGCCTCGTCCTCGGTCTGCGGGATGCTCGGGGCTGCACCCTGATGGCCGAAGGGGCCGCCCGCACCGGAGTTGGACTCCCAGGGAGCTGCAGGAGCGTCCTCCTCTTTGGGGGCAGTTGCAGCGGACTTGGGCGCGGACGCCGCACCCGGCACGTCGAACGGAGGCAGATCGTCCCCACCAGCATCGGCAACAAAACCGCCAACCATGGCATCGTCGTAGGGAACCTGCTCGGATTCCCATGGCGCAGACGGCGCGGCGGGCTGAGCCTTGGGAGCGGACGCGCGCTCGGGCGCTCGGGGCGCGGGCTCGGTCGGGAGCTTGCCCGTGGCAGGAGCGCCGGCGGGGTTGTCGGAGCGCAGCCAGGGGGCTTTGCCCAGGTCAGACGACTTGGGCGCGGGCGAGGCAGGCTTGGGCGCGGGTGTCGGAGCAGCCGGTTTGGCCATGACGGGCTTAGGCGCCGACGGGGTCGGCGCCGCTATCGGTGCTGCTTTTGGCTGCGTCGCGCTAGCACTCGAGGACACAGGGGCCGCCGAGGACACGGGTTGCGGGTCCGCAGATGCCGCAGCCCGTGCAGATGGAGAATGCTCCTCATGTTGAGGAGCCGGCGTGCCACCCCCATCCAGGACATAGTCGACGGCACGACGACCGAAGACCGCGCAGACCGTCGGCAGGACCACCGACTGCGTATCGGCGCGACCGAGCATCTTAATGGCAAAAGTCGAACCCGCGGGGAACGAGACCGTGAGCTTGGAGCCGTCGTCGGCCGTGGCGCGGGCGTTGAGCAAAAGCCCTGCGTAGGAAGCCTGACGCGCCTTGACACGCTCGACAACCTCGGCCCATTTGCGCTGCAGCTCTCCGGCATCCTCGACCGCGGGCGTCTCGGCAGCACCAGCGGCGGCAACCTGGGCGGCATTGTTGGACTGGGGCTTAGGTGCCGCAGCGGCGGCAGGCGCGGAGGCCGCAACGGGCCGAGGCGTCGGAGCCGGCACAGACTGAGGTGCAGGCGCTGCAGGCTTGGAAGCCGACACGGACGCAGCACGAGACGCCGGCTGGGCCGCCGGAGCGTCAGCACCACGGTCCCAAGGCATACCGCCCTGGCGCGCGGACGTAGCAGCAGGGGCAGCGGATGCCGCCGGAGCAGCAGCACGGACGCCCGAAATTAGCGTCGGCTGCTGGGCAGCAGCGGGTACGGATGCTGCAGGCGCGGCGGCCTGAGCAGCAGCCACGCTCGCCGGAACGGCGGCGTTGGCAACCATGGCCTCCAAGCGAACTACGCGCTCAGCCAAAGCTTCAATCGTCAAATCGGCCTCGGGACGTGCCAGACGCGTGCAGGCAATCTCGAGCACCAGGCGCACGTCGCTCGCGCCCCTCATCTCCAGTGCGGCATCGTCGAGCACTGTCAGCACACGGGCCAGGCGGTCGGCAGGATGCTCGCCAAAGGCAGCGGCCTCGGCAGCAAGCGCCTCGGCCTGCTCGGAGCCGCCCTCAAACAGCTCGGCACGGGCACCGGCAACGCAGGCAACGTACACGTCACGCACATGCGCCACCAGGTCGCGCGTCAGCTCCAGCAGGTCGTTTCCTTCCTCGACCTGCGCACGAATCAGTCCATAGAGCTCGGCAACATCGCGATCGGCAATGGCGCGGGAAAACTCGCCCAGAATCTGGTCCGAAACCTCGCCTAAAAGCGAGCGGGCGTCGTCCGCATGCACAGAACCGTTGCCAAAGACGCTCAGCTGCTCCAGCGTGGACAACGCGTCGCGCATGCCGCCCTTGGCATGGCGCGCCACGATGGCCAGTGCCTCGTCGTCGTAATCGAAGCCCTCCTGCTCGCACACGTATGCCAAGCGATGCTCGATATCCTCGTTGCCGATGCGATGGAAATCGAAACGCTGACAGCGCGAGAGGATGGTCTCCAGAATCTTTTGCGGATCGGTGGTGCACAGTACAAAGATCACGTGCGCCGGCGGCTCCTCAAGCGTCTTGAGCAGCGCGTTGAACGCCGCCGTCGTGAGCATGTGGACCTCGTCGATGATATAGATCTTGTACTTGCCGCGCACCGGGGCAAAGTTGACGGAGTTGATGATTTCCTCGCGCACATTGTCCACGCCGGTACGGCTTGCGGCATCGAGCTCGTAGACATCGGGGTGGTTGCCCTCGGCAATGAGTTCGCACTCCTCGCAAGTACCGTCGGGCATGCAGCCGCTTGCACCCTCGGCGCGCGCCGCCTCGGCATTGCGGCACAGCAGCGCCTTGGCCAGAATGCGCGCCATGGTGGTCTTGCCCGTGCCGCGCGGTCCGCAGAACAGGTAGGCGTGGGACAGGCGCCCCTCGGTGATGGCGTGCTCGAGCGTCGAGACGATATGCTGCTGGCCCACCACGGAGTCAAAGGTGAGCGGGCGATACTTTCGGTACAACGATTCCATGGGTGCTCCCCCGGGTATACTGAGTCTTGTTGCCGCGGCGGCCATGCGGTCGCACGGCATACTGCATTCCATAATAACCCGTACGGCGAGCCCGCCGCGATAGGAGTCCAAAGAGCATGGCAGACGCAGAGAGCAACCTCGTTCCCTCCGAAGCAGCCGACCAGGTCGAGGTCGCGCTCGAGGAGCAGGCCGCAGCCGACGACGGCATCCTGTACCTCAACGAGTACCAATACGAAAACGACCTCGTCACCGACTTCGCCCGCCTGGTCGCCTCGCCCAGGCGTCGCGGCTCGCTGTATGTCGCCGCGGCAATTGCCGCGCTCATCGGCATCGGCATGCTGGTGGCCGGCGGCAACTGGATCAAGTTTGGCGTCGTCTTGATCGTATTCGGCGCCTTTTTGGCCTGGTGGAGCAAAAACCTGCACCACACCCTCGCCCGCGACTTTATCGACGCCGTTGAGGCCGACGAGTCCATGGGTGGCCGCTATCGCCGCGTCGCCGCCAACGAGGACGGCCTGATGGTTTGGGGCACGAGCGGCAAGTCGCAGTTCTTCCCGTTTGAAAAGCTCGACCACGTGCTCGACGGCGAGCGCATCTTTGTGGCCATGTTCGCCGACCAGGGCGTGACGATCCCTAAGGACACCTTTGTCCGCGGCGATGCCGAGCAGTTCGGTCCCTTCCTTAAGGCGCGCATCAACAAAAAACTCCGCATCGAGACCAAACGCAAGAAGATGAAGGCAGAAAAGGCCGCTGCCGAAGCAAAACAGGGCGACAAGCCCCAGGAGACCAAGGGCAAGCAGCGCAAGCAGAAGAAGAGCAAGAAGAAGCGGTAGGCCGGCCGACACCGAAGGCGCCTCGTCCCGCGCCCGATTCCGGGCCGGGGCGCCTGGAATCGGGCGCGCGTACCGCCAATGGACCCGTTTTGCCTTGCTCTCGAGCTATTTCACTTCAAACCTTAAGAGCCTCCGCTCCGGCAGATCGGTCATCTTCATCGTGTAAGTCCCGGGAAATGCTTTCTCAAAACGGACGGTCTCGTAACCTTCGAAATAGTCGTTGGTGTTCTGCATCATAAATGGGACGAGCAACTCGTTTTCTGCCCCAACCTCCACGGCAAACGCAGCAGAGCCGCCAAGGACCGGCATGGCTTGCGTTATCAGATCGGTATTGACTACAAAATCATAGTTTGGCGCAGACTCCGGAACCAGATGCCAAACATACGCTTTGATTCCACCGTCGATATTATCCCTATTTCTGACACGCATCTTTACGGCGATAACGCACGTGATGTCGGCATCCTTCAGTCTCGTTTTCGTATCCACGGTGCCATATTTTGAATAATCGTCATGTGCTCGTTTGAGATACTCGCGCGGCGTGAGCAACTCTGCCCCGTCTATGCAAAACGAATACCCATCAGTCACCACATCCTTCGACCCCAGAAACGCTCCATCCATCGAGAGCCATTCGCCCTCCGCGTAATATTTCTCAGGAATGACCGTCCGGTTCCCGTTAACGACGCTCACCCTCATGCCCGCAAGGCCGGCAGCAGCACAGCAAAAAAGCGCGAGCGCCGATCTTCTCGTCCACAGGGTCTTCTTCATCGCGCTCACGACCTTTCCCGAACTTTCACAACGGCACCGTCGCGCATGCAGTAAACCCGATCGGCCAGTTCCTCGAGCACCTCTCCGTCATGGCTGGACAGAAGGACCTCACGACCCGTTGATGCCGCCATCGCCACAACGCGCTTGAGCATTTCAACGCCCGCTTCGTCGAGGGCATTCGTTGGCTCATCGAGAACAAGCAGCTTCGGCTTCTCCATAATTGCCGCAGCTATCCCCAGACGCTGCTTCATCCCAAGCGAGTATGCTCGGAACTTCTTTTTTTCGTCTGCATCGAGCCCCACGAGCCGCAGGGCAGAGCGAATGTCCTCGGGGGTGGCAACGCCCTTGATCTGAGCGATGAGCTTCAGATTGTCGTAGCCAGACAGATATCCCAAAAAGGAAGGCGCCTCGATCAACATCCCCAGACTCGGCGGGAACGAGATGTCCGCCCCAAGCCTTTGGCCATCGATAGAGATTTCGCCTTCGGTAGGCTTGATCAACCCGCAAACCGCTCGCATGAGCATGGTCTTACCCGAACCGTTTATCCCCTGAAGCCCGACCACAGTCCCAGGGTCAACCTCGATGGACACGTTGCGCAGGACATCGTTTTTACCCATGCGCTTCGATACGCCCCTTACGATCACACTCATATCTTGTCCCCCTTTTCTATAAGGTCGGCCCTTCGAAACCACAGTCCACCCAACGATAGGCATAACGACATAAGCCCAATTGATGACAAGACACTCGAGCCCGCCGCGATTCCCTCTTTGACAATTCCACCCCAGCGCAACAGCATCAAGGCGTTACCCAATAGCGCCCAATGTCGTGCATATGCCGAGCAGATCAGGTAGCTCATTAAAACCACAAACGAGACTGACGACCCAAGCACAAACCCAACCGCTGCCTGCGCAAACGCAAGCGCCTCAAAAGCAAATAAGAGACCTATGAAAAACGGCAGCGCATCTGCCTCGGCAGCTTTGAGAAACCACGGCGCCAAATTAGCCAGTTGAAGCGACTCACCATGAATGACCGCGCTGAACGAGGAGCTCACCACCAAGCTCCAAATCACAACAGAGCAAACCACCACGAGCAGTGAAAATGCCGTTACTGCCGCCACCAAGATAAAACGCGAGACCCACCAAAGGGTTCTTGCCCGGCATCGAACAAGCGCTTGCAAACCAAACCCGTGCAACGATTCGGTCGGATAGTCGAGTGTTGTATAGAGAATAAGCAGAATGAGAAATAGCCATCCTAGCGGAGGCACAAACATGACCCCGGGCCTAGGCTCAAACGGAGCAGATCCGGCAAACACGAGCGCAAGATTATCCGCAAACCCCAAGGTATCCGTTCTAACCCCATACACAGAAGACAATCCGTAGGCGTACACCAAGTTCGCAACGGTCACTGCCGCAATTGCAATAAAAGTGATGATGTTCTTCTTCAAAACGGTCCTCAGGTCCGCGGCGACCAGCCTAAACAGCATCAGACCACCTCGCGTCTTTTCCACGCCCCAGAAAAAGCCAACGAAGCAAGGGTCAATAATATGATTTCCGCAAAACCGGCTCGAATGTCTGGCCAGTTATTCAGCGATTCCGACCTGATGCTGTTGAGGATATTGCAGTTAAACCCCACACAAGCCATTACGCCGAAGATCCAGCCATTTGCAAAATGCCACGCAACCATTAGCAGATACGGGACAATTATCGCTTTGATTCTGCTACGAAACAAAATTGAGAAGCCAGTTACAGCCATGGATAAAGTCCCGAGCGTGACAGCATCGAACAGCGTGTATGCGAGCACATATGACAAAGGATGCGAATAAAATAGACCGGAGAAGTAGCTATGCAGGTAAAGTCCTACGTAAGTCGACTCATCGACCCGAGGAAGATACGCAGGAAAAAGCATCGAGACGATCAGGAAATTGACGAGCAGAGGAATGGCAGTCACTGTAAACGCGGAGAGGAAAGCAGACAGCATCTTTACGTTCACGTACGCCTTTCTGGAAACGCGCGTGCATATCTGCATGTCATAACCACTCAAACGCTCAAAGAGACACGACCAAGATCCAGCCAACATTGCAAGCAGGGGCAGTGCATAGAAAAACACCGACGCAGACAGTGGCGCGTTCGCGCTCACAACAATCCAGTTACCGAAGCTGCTTTCACGTGTTTGACCGAGATAATTTTCGGCTTGCACGCCAACGCCGTAACCAAAAGAAAGAAGGTTGTGGCGCTCTTTTTCCAAATTTGCCCACGGCTCCAGCGCGGCAGCTATTGCAACTGCGACCGCAATCAAGAGAGCAAGGATAAAAGCTGGACGTCTAATCGTTTTCGACAGTTCGTATCTTGCGAGCTTTTGGTTCATACGTCCTCCTCCCCCTTCCGACCCAGAAAGCCGGAAGGGAGCCATTTCAAACAACTATGCGGGAAGCTTGTGGAAATGCCCGACGCAGTCGGGGCTCCATACGCCAATAACAGTGCCGTAGCCAGACTCCGCCCATGCAGTCAGTCGCGCCGCAGATCGCCCGTTCTCACGGACGAGGTTATACATTTCCCACTGTCCCTTGTGATTCGAACGATACGTTCCCTGAGTACAATTCATGCTGCCGCTACCGCTTGTGTTATACGCACCGTCTGTATATAACCGAAGCGGATTTCCCGTATGGCCCTGGATATCCAGATAGAGCGATGAGGAATCATCCTTTTGACGGTAGCCAGTTGCACTCGTCCCGGCACATTGAAAACTAAATGCCTTATCGGCATTGTTCGTACAGGTCGTAATTCCCGTATCGGCGTTTTGAGTAATGCTGGAAACCTGAGAGGTGTCAAACTCCTCTTGTGCAAACGATGCAGCGGGAACCCCTAGGGACAGACCAGCTGCAATCACCAAGCCGACTCCGATTCGAGCAATAGCGCTCCTTGGCTTAATCATGGCCTTCTCCAATCAAAAGCGGTTAACAATGCGTCGACGCACGGCAACCTTCGCATGAATAGAGAAAGATGTCTGTAAACACCCGCTATTGAGTTGATTGCTCAGGCGTTTACACGTTATTTACCTGCGATAACAATAAAATTAGCTCCGCCTTATTCTTGATCTTCAACTGGCGGTAAGATGCAGACCGCAGCGCTTGCACCGTAGATGCAGCGTAACCGACATCCTCCGCAATGGCCTTTGTCGTTGCCCCCTCTGCCGTCATCAGCAAAATTTGCGACTGAACATCAGAAAGGGAGCGCGACGTAAGCAGGGCCAGCTGGCGCACGCGGGCCGTTTCGGTGGACCCGTTCGCCCGGTACTCCAAGACGGCCTTCTCGTCCTCAACCGAGCGGGCGAGCGCGATGTGCGTAACGAACATGGGCACAGACCAGCAAACAATCACCGTTGCCACGACGACATTGACAGCCGAACTTTGCCCCAACAACGACGCGAGGAACAACGGCTCGAAAACCGTCAGATCCTGCACCATATTGAGCAAGACAGCCCAAACAGGAGCCGTCGCCCCGAAGCAAAGCATCCATATCCCAAGCATTTTGCGCTGCGGACAGCTTCGCATCACTATATATGTGAGCAGCACCCCCGTCAGCACCGCAAGTCCATGGATTCGCCCCCTAGCGACCGCATAGATTAAGGCAACCATGCCCATTGACACCAACGGCACGATAGCCCGAGCATGGGCATGCACCTTAAACGGACGCAGCCCAACAGCGAGCGAAGCCGTAGACGCCACGCCGCAAAACAGGACCGGCACAGCCATCAACGGAACGCGTATGCACATCAATGCCGCGATATAGATAAAAGACCATTCCACAGCAGATAGCACCGCCCATACGTACGGGCTTCCGAGCCAAATCGCTTCACCCGCTCTATCCAGCGCAGCGCCACGATTCGCTTTTCCACCCGCGTAGCGTAGCGACAGAAGCAGTCCGAGACCCAATGCGTAGCTTAAGAGGGAAAAGGCGACAGCCCGCGAAACACCGGACCCCCAATCGCTATCCGCCATTACCAAGGGCCCCGCCGCAAGGAGGATAAAGAATAATGTGAGCAGGTATCGAAACAGCCGGCGCGTTCGAGCTGATGCCACTATATCGTCAGCATGCCGCTGCGGTAGCTCATGCCCTACAGTATCGCCCTCACCCGCAAACAGCGCCACGAGCTCGCGTGAGCCCGCAACCGACGCCTTCCCGTATGCTCGGTGAAGCGTTGTTCTCACCGTCGATGGCTTCGTATCCGTCTCCTTGGCAATTTCCGCCGGCGTTTTCCCTTTGAGCAGCAGTCGAACAAACTGCTCTTCTCTAGGCGACAGGGCAGGGGAAAACACCCCCGCATCGAATGTGTCGGACGCACAGGCGATATCCGAATTGTTGTCCCGTTTCCCCCTTAGCAACATGCATACGAAGGCAGCAGCGATAACGGACCCCATCGCCAGCAATGCAATGACCACGGCATCGCTTGCGAAGTATGCCGCCTCAACAGCCGGAATAAGACCAATAGGAACTGCTACGAGCACAGAACAGGCAAACACGTCGCGCCGCCCATGGCCAAAGGCACGAGGGCGGCAAAACGGCGGGGCCACAGTCAATGCGAGATAGACCAACGGAATTAAAAGCGCAAGGCCAATTGACGCGGCCGTTACAGGGGGCATCCCCCATGGCTCGGGAACGACTCTCCATGAAACTCGACAGCAAAACAGCAGGCAAGACATGACGGCTATTGTTTCTGTAAAAATCGCGTCCTGCGGGTGACGAGTTTCCCTTTCGTCAGTCCGTGTCGACCTCTGCGTCAAAGGAGAGTCCGCCGTGCCCCAAATAACATATGAGAGAAGCAGCGACCCAACAAAGCACGAGACACACGAAACGCCATGTAACAACCAAATCGGTGCAAACACGATTGGAATAGAGTCTCCGCGAGCATAGAAAGCCAGGTCGGCCCATTCGGGAACCGTTGCAATAACACCAAGGAAAACACCGATGGCACCGAGATGCCTCGGCCTTCTCATTCCCCCCTTGCATAGCGCAGCACCATGAACAAACGCCGCGAGGCATGCGCCCAGGATAACGAGCCAGGTCATTGCACCTGACGCTAGGCCGATTGAAGATGAAAACCGGTGATAAGGGGTGACCGCCATTACGACAAGCGCAATGGCGCAGGCAAATGTAGCAGAACGGCGGGAAAAGAGCATACGGCCTCCATAGCGTGTCATTATATCGCTCGAGCCGCTCGTTTATCTCTGTTCTCACACCAGCCAGCATCAATGATTCAGGCGAACTCCAATCCGCGCCAGATCACGGTCCGGCTTTTGTTCGCAGTCCCCACATCAAAGCGGGATGCGGTTTCCTTTTGGACGCCGGTTCGGAAAGCGCATCCCGTTCCAGGGCAATATTCTGGGATGCAGTTTCCGTAGCCCACCCCATTTGGAAAGCGCATCCCATAATTTGGCTGAAAACTGAGATGCGCTTTCCAAACGAGCCGAAACGGGCCGAATCGATCGGGCCACCTCGCATCCCGCTATCCTCGCCATCTGCCCGAGCGTGCTACACTAGCAGCATCTATGCCACCGCGAACGGCTCGGCCCCGCGCCCGCCGCTCGCAAACGAACTTTAAACGCACGAGGGTTGGCCATGCCGCTTTTCTCGCAACATACCGCCCGGTTCTCGCCGGACGTTCCTTTGGAGGGCACCAGCTCTCGCGAGCTGCTCAAGCGGTACCAGCCGCTCGAGACACTTGCGACCGGCGGTTTTGGCTCCATCGAGATCTGCCGCGACACGCACCTGCGCCGCCGCGTCGCCATTAAACGCATCCCCCTTATCAACGGTGCCGGCATGCCCGCTAGCGACATCATGGATGTCCTGCGCGAGGCGCACACTGCCGCCATGCTTCAACATCCCAACATCGTGCAGGTCATCGACTTTACGCACGACACAGCCTATGCCTACCTGGTTATGGAATATGTCGATGGCATGTCGCTGGCCGAGTTTTTGCACCGCGCGGACGGCCACTCACTTACCTTTGACGAGGCCGCGGCCATTGCCGATGCCCTGGGCCAGGCGCTCACCTTCGCCCACAGTAATGGCGTACTCCACCTGGACATTAAGCCCGCCAACGTGCTCATCGACCACTCGGGCAATGTAAAGCTCACCGACTTTGGCATGGCGCGGCTGTCGTCCGCCGGTGGCTTTGGCGGCTCACGCGGCGGCACCATCGGCTACATGCCGCCCGAGCAGCTCGATATCGAGACCGGCACGGTCGACGAGCGCGCCGATGTCTTTGCCCTCGCCTGTGTGATCTACGAGGGCCTGTGCGGCAGCGCTCCTTTTATGGCGGCCACGCCCGCCGACTCGCTCGGCCGCATCATCGGCAGCGCCACCTATCCCAGCGAGCTGATACCACACTTTCCCCCGGGAGCCGAGGCCGCGCTCATGAGCGCGCTCTCCCCCATGCCGCAGGACCGCCCCAACAGCATCGAGGCATTTTGCGACCAGCTCCTTGCCGGTCTGGGCAGCGTGCGCGAAGGCCGTCGCAGCCTGGAGCAAATGGTTGGCGAACTTTCGGATGACGAGCAGGAGCTCGACGATATCGAGCCGTCGCACTACGAGGACGACACCATCGAAGTCGACCCCGCACTCGGCTGGGCAGGCACGCGCTGGAGCCATGCGCGCGACTACGCCATGCACGCTATCTCGGCGCTAACGTGCGGCGCCTTTAGCTTTTTGCTGATGCAGACGGCCGGCGTCGCGGCGCTTCCCGGCCTGGTCATTGCGGCTATCGCGATCGGAGCGGCGGCCGGCCTGGCCCCCCAGATTGGCTCGGCCATCTCGGCTGTGGGCTTTTTGGTGCTCATGGCAAACGCCACCATGCAGGCACAGGGCGTCCTGTCGATGTTGCCCGTCGCGGTGATCTTTGCCGCCGCCATGTCCGGTTGGTGGATCGCCTGGGGTCGCACCGAGGCTGCCGCGAGCGCCGCACTCACCTGTGCACTCGCGCTTGGCTGTCTGACCGGCAATACCTTCCTGGCAGCTGGGGTCACCGCCGGCGTCGCGTCATTTTGGCTCGGCCCGGCAAGCGCCGCCGCGGCAACGGGCATGGGCGCACTTTTTGCCCGTCTGGCCACGGTCGCGCTTTCAGCCGGAGGCGTGCTGGGGCTCGGTAACGTTGCCGCAGCGCTGGGAGACCCACTCCTTTGGGCTGCCTTTGTGCTGGTAGCGGCAACTGCCGCGGCGTCATCTGCGCTGCTCAACGCCCATGCCAAGCGTGCCGATCAGGGCTCAAACCTTGCCGTAATCGCCGCCATCGCTGTCGCCGGCATCGGCTGCGCAGCGGCGTCCTGTCTTGCACACCATATGGAAATTGCCAGCCTTGCAGCCGCGGTCGTCGCCAAGGCGGCGGTTGCGGGAACCCTATCCTCTATAATCGTTGGGATATGCCTATATTTGCTCGGATACCAAAGAACCTATACGGAGAGTGATCTTTCGTGAACTTCCTGAACATCTTCGAGGACCACGTGGCCGGCATCTTCGGTGCCACCCGTGCCCCGTTCTCCTTTAAGAAGCTTGCCAAGCAGGCCGCTCGCGACATGGAGGATCAGACTCTGGTGATCAACGGCGTCAACACGGCGCCGGCACTCTATACCATCCTGATCGCCGCCGACGACGATCCCATGCTCGCCCCGTTCTACCCCGAGCTTTCGCGCGAGGTCCGCGAGTTTGTGAAGGCGCAGGCCGAAAAGCGCCGCTATGTCTTTGTCGGCGAGCCCCTCGTGCGCTTTATGATCGATCCGCAGCTGCGCGCCGGCAAGTTCTCGGTCTTTGCCGAGAACGTCGATGCCCCCACGCTCGGCCGCCTGTACGAAGAAGAGCGCGCCTATCAAAACGGCCTGGGCCAGAACAACTCCGCGGCAAGCCGTGCCGCCAGCGCCCCGCGCGCCGGCCAGCAGCAGTTTGCTGCCCCGCAGCAGCAGCGCCCCGCCGCCATGCCCCAGCAGCAGCCGACGCCTCGCGCCGCCGCTCCCGACCCGCTTGCCGTGGCAGACCCCTTCGCGCCTAGCGTCCCCGACCCCGCCGCCGCGCCCATCCCGGTGCCGCAGACCGTCTCCCGCGACGCGCTTGCCGGCATGGGCGGAGCCGCCGCGACCGGTGCCGCCGTGGGCCTAGGCGCCGCAGCCGGCATCGCCTCCAACATGGCGAGCACTCGCGCCCCGCAGCGCCCGCTCGCCCAGCTCGTCGACGTCGTGAGCGGCGAGAGCCATAGCATCACCTCCGCACAGGTGACCATCGGTCGCGAGCGCTCAGTTTCCGACATTGCCCTGCGCGACCCCAACGTGTCGCGCCGCCACGCCCAGCTCACCTTTACGGGCTCGGATTGGTCGATCGAGGACCTCAATTCCACCAACGGCACACTCGTCAACAACCGCCGCATTACGCGCTGCCCGCTGCGCAACGGCGATCTACTGACGTTTGGCCTGAGCACCTTTGAATTTAGGGGATAGTCGCTTATGAACATCGATATCGTCCTTTTTGCAGGCCGCATCGTCCTGGTCGCCCTGCTCTATATCTTCCTGTTCGCCGTCATGAAGACCGGCGTGGGACTTGTGCGCGGACAGCGCCGCGACTCGGCTATCTGGACGATCGATGTGGACAAGGGTCCGCGCGGTATCCGCGGCATCCACGTAGATATGCTCGGCCCCGTCATCGTCGGTCGCTCGCCATCTTCGGACATCTGCATCAACGAACCATTCGTCTCGGCCTCACATGCGCGCTTTTCGCTGCAGGGCCCGGCGCTCATCATCGAGGACCTCAACTCGCTTAACGGCACGCTCGTCAACGGCCGCCAGCTTGTGGAGCCCGCAACACTGCGCGAGGGCGACGAAGTCCAGATTGGCGATGTGGTCATGAAGGTGAACCGTCGATGATCGACGAGGAGAACAAGTCCGCGACTATGACCGAGGCACCGGCCGCCGCCACAGCTGCGCCGGCCCACGCCGCTCCGGCGGACTCCACACCCGTGGAGCCCGAGGACACCGTGTTCTCCCTGCCTCTTTCGCATGTAACGCATGATATTTCGGATCTCGCCGATAACGAGGACGAAGCGGATGCCGTAGCGGCGCCCATCGGCGCACATGCTGCGGAACAGCCCACAGCGCCCGAAGCAACCCCGGCGCCGGCTCACTTTGCAGAGCCCGTCGCCGCGGCAATCAACGAGAGCGCTGCGGTGTTTGCGGCACCCGAGCCCGCCGCGCCGGCGTTTCCCATAGCCCCGGCATCCGAGGTTGCGCCCGCGTCTGCGCCGGCGCCCGAGGCAGGGCCATCCCCCGAGGACGGCCCTGCACCCAAGATCCCGCAGCCTGCGCCCGCAAGCGAGTCCGATGCCGTGGCCGAGCCCGCCGCCCAGTCGCAAAGCACGCCCGCGCCGTCGCACTTTGCGACGCCCGAGCCTATAGACGTCAGCCCGCAAGACGACGAGTCGACCGCCCGCGCGTCCGAGGAGCCCGGCTCCCCGGACACCGGCGATTCCGAATCAAGCGCCGAGACCGACACCGTCTCTCCCGGTGACACAGCCGAGATCGACGTTGCCGCCGTTGAGGCCAAGCTCAAAGACCCCGGCTCGACCATGAGCTTTGAGCCCCTGACCGAGGAGCGCATCGAGACCGACTCGACCTATGATGCCGGCACCACCACGCAACTCATGTGGGGCGCCCGCTCCGACGTTGGCTGTGTGCGCCCGCACAATGAGGATTCCTACCTGGTGCAGTCGCCGCTCTTTTGCGTATGCGACGGCATGGGCGGTCACGCCGCCGGCGAGGTAGCCTCTTCCATCGCCGTCGAGACTATTGCCAAGACGGCCCCGCAGTCCGCCGACGCAGCACGCCTGGCCGCAGCCGTCGAGGCAGCCAACGCCGCCGTAATCGAGGCGGCCCTGAACGGCCTGGGCAAGCCCGGCATGGGCTGCACAGCCACTTGCGCCTATATCGAAAACGACACGCTCGCCATCGCCCACGTGGGTGACTCTCGCGCCTACCTGCTCCACGAGGGCACGCTCATCCGCGTGACCCGCGACCACTCCTACGTGGAGGAGCTCGTGGACGCCGGCGAGATTACGGCAGACGAGGCTCGCGTCCACCCCAACCGTTCGGTCATCACCCGTGCGCTGGGCTCGGACCCCGCCATGTATGCCGACCACTTCACTCTGCATATCGAGGAAGGCGACCGCCTGATCCTGTGCTCCGACGGCCTTTCGAGCATGATTCCCGATAGCGATATCGAGAACATCGCCACGCAGTCCTCAACCGCGCAAATCTGCGTCGACAACCTAGTGGACGCGGCGCTTGCCGCCGGCGGCCACGACAACGTGACCGTAGTAGTCGTTGACCTGGTTGACGATGGCGTTATGCGCGAAGCGCAACGCGTGCGTCGCCGCAACATTACTATCGCCGCCATCCTGGCCCTCGTCTTTGTGCTGGCAGCTGGCATCTGGGCCTACACGGGTGTCACCGGCTCGTACTACCTGGGTACCTACCAGGGCAATGTCGCCGTTTGGCGCGGCCTGCCCGGCAAGCCGCTCGGACTCAAGCTCCACTGGCTCGAAAGCGAAACCAGCATTAAGCTGTCCGACCTGCCCGAAGACACGCAAAACCGCCTCAAGGCGGGCATTCCGCAAACAAGTGTCGACGATGCGCAGGACACGATATCCAAGTACCGCCACCAGATCGACGAGGAGCAGACCCGCCAGGTGATCGACGCGCAAACGATTCGCGACAACACCAATCAGGGATCGACCTCCGAATCGGATTCCGAGAAAACCGCCGAACAGTCCGCCGAGGCCGAAGCCTCCGATAAGAATTAGAAAGGGAGTGCCGCTTATGAGTCGCCGCAACACCGAGCTGCTCTTGCTCATCGCCTCGGCGTTCCCCGTCATCCTGCTGTATGCGATGTACGTCCTCACCGCAGGCGCTGCCATCTCCTTTGAGACGCTCGCCGTACCGATCGGCCTCTTTGCCGCCTTCGCTGCGGCACATATCGCCGTGCGCATCTTGGCGCCCGGCGCCGACCCCGCCATCCTGCCCATTGTCTTTGTGCTTTCGGGCATCGGCATCACGTTCGTGACACGTCTCGCCCCCGCTCTCGCCATCTCACAGCTCATCATCCTGTTTGTCTCGGTGGCGCTCATGGTGGGAACGCTTGCACTGGTCAAAAACCTCGACGTGGTCATGCGCTACAAGTACACCTTTGGCATCATCGGCATCATCCTGCTGATGCTGCCCATCTTTATCGGCACCACGATCTCGGGCTCCAAGCTGTGGATTCGCATCGCGGGCTTTACCATCCAGCCTGGCGAGTTCGCCAAGGTCTTTATCGTGCTGTTCCTGGCCGGGTACCTGGCCGAGAACCGCGAGCTGCTCTCCATCTCCAACCGCAAGATCTTGGGCTTTAAGATCCCTCGCCTGCGACTGCTGCTGCCGCTGTTTGCCGTGTGGGGTGTGTGCCTGCTCGTCGTCGTCTTCGAACGCGACCTGGGTTCGGCCGTGCTGTTCTACACCATCTTCTTGCTGATGCTCTACGTTGCCACGGGGCGCTTTTCGTATGTCGTTATCGGCCTTGCGCTCTTAGCCGTTGGAGCCGTGGGCGCCTACAAGTTCCTGTCTCACGTTCAGGTGCGTTTCCAGGTTTGGGTCGATCCGTTTAAGGACGCCCAGGGCCAGGGCTACCAGATCGTCCAGTCGCTCTTCTCGCTTGCCGATGGCGGTCTGGTCGGTGTTGGCATCGGCAACGGCATGGCCAACAACATCCCTGTCGTCGAGTCCGACTTTATCTTCTCGGCTATCGGCGAGGAGATGGGCCTTTTGGGCGGCGGCGCCGTGCTCATCCTGTTTATGCTCTTTGCCGTGCGTGGCCTCACCACGGCCGCCCGCGCTAAATCCGACCTCGCTGCCTTTAGCGCCACGGGCCTTACGGCCGCCATCAGCTTCCAGGCCTTCTTGATCGTTGGCGGCGTAACCCGCCTGATTCCGCTGACCGGCGTCACCCTGCCCTTTATGAGCCAGGGCGGCTCCTCGCTGCTGGCGAGCTTTATCATCGTCGCGCTCCTGCTGCGCGCCGGTGACGAGGCGACCGGACGCGAGGCCGAACTCACCGGCACCGGCACCATGACCGCCATCACCGATGATCAGGTCGCATCTGCCGCCGCCCCGACGGGCACGCGCTTTGCCGCCTCGTCTTCCTACGGCAGCGGCAGCCATTCCGTCGGCTCGCGCATGCGCCGTCGCCTGCTCGACACGCCTGAATCCGGCGTGCTCGGCCGCGTTGCGCTCGCCAACCGTCTAACCCGTGCGGTGCTCGCCTTTACGGCGCTGTTCGCCATCCTTATCGGCAACCTCACCTATGTCCAGGTCATCAAGGCCAAGGACTATCAGGACATGCCGACCAACAACCACACCATCGCCCGCTCCAAGTACATCCAGCGCGGCTCCATCATCACGTCCGATGGCGTGACGCTGGCCGAGTCGCTGCAGCAGGAGGACGGCACCTACGTACGCTCCTACCCCAACGGCAACCTGGCAGCGCACGTGGTTGGCTACGTGAGCCAGCAGTATGGCACCACTGCCATCGAGAGCGTCATGAACGACACGCTCACCGGCTCTAAGGATTACTCCAGCTGGAACAACGCCATCGCGTCGCTCGCGGGCCAGACCCAGCCGGGCAACACCGCCAAGCTCACCATTGACTCGCGTATCCAGACGGCGGCCGAGCAGGCGCTCAAGGGCTTTAAGGGCGCTGTAGTGGTCATCGACCCGCGTACCGGCGCGGTGCTCGCATGTGCCAGCTCGCCCACCTACGACAACACCAACATCGACGCCCTGCTGCAGGCGGGCGGCGGCGAGGACGGCTCTATGTACAATCGCGCTATGGACGCGCTGTACACGCCGGGCTCCACGTTTAAGGTCGTTACGCTTTCCGCGGCACTCGAGACCGGTACCGCCAGCCTTACCAGCACCTACCAGGCGCCCGGCTCCATGGACATCGGCAACGCACCGGTCACCAACTATGCCAACGAGAGCTACGGCACCATCAGCCTGCAGCAGGCCTTTGCCGTGTCCTCCAACGTCGTCTTTGGCCAGGTGGCAAACGAAGTTGGCGCAAACACGCTCGTGCAGTTTGCCAACGCCTTTGGCTACGGCCAAAAGCTCGGCCAAGACCTGACCTCCGCGGCCTCCATCATGGCCGACCCGTCGCTCATGACCGAGTGGGAGACCGCTTGGGCCGGCGCCGGCCAGCCTGTCGGCATGGACCACACGCCCGGCCCGCAGACCACCGTCATGCAAAACGCCGTGATTGCCGCCGCCATCGCTAACAGCGGCGTGGTCATGGACCCATACTTTGTAGCCCAGGTACTCGCCCCGGACGGAACCGTGGTCAAGACCACGCAGTCCCGCTCGCTGGGTCAGGCCGTCAGCTCCGCCACGGCCGACCAGGTCAAGCAGGCCATGCTCGCCGTCGTCCAGTCCGGTACCGGCACCGATGCCCAGGTCCCCGGCGTCAAGGTCGCCGGCAAGACCGGCTCGGCCGAGACCGGCGGCACCAACGTCAACTCGATGTTCGTTGGCTTTGCACCTTACGATTCACCCACGGTCGCCATCTCGGTGGCCTTGGAGGATTACGACAAACACGACGTCAAGGCGGCCAAGATTGCCGGCATCGTCCTGACCGCGGCGCTCGCCGCACAGGGAGCGTGATGCCAATGATCGAATCGGACACCCGAGGCGCGCCGCGGCCGAAAAGTTAGCGGCAACGCGCCACGCGGCCCCAGCGGCCACATCGTAGGTACTACACACATCGTTGAGCGAATAGTTATGTTAGGAGCAGGAATGGAACAGAGGGTCCTCGGGGGAAGATACCTCCTCAAAGATAAGGTGGGGACAGGCGGCATGGCGACCGTCTACCGTGCACAGGACCAGGTCCTCGACCGCACGGTTGCCGTCAAGATCATGCTGCCGCAGTATGCTGGCGACGCAACCTTCGCCGCACGCTTTAAGCAGGAGGCCCAGGCAGCAGCCGGTCTCTCCTCCCCCTATATCGTGGGCGTCTACGATTGGGGCAAGGACGGCGACACCTATTACATCGTCATGGAGTACCTGCGCGGTACCGACCTTAAGAGCGGCATCAAGAGCCACGGCGCCCTCGACCCCAAGAAGGTCGCCCAGATCGGCTCGCAGATCAGCTCTGCACTTTCGGTCGCCCACAAGCACGAGATCATCCACCGCGACATTAAGCCGCAGAACATCATGGTGCTGCCCGACGGTAACATCAAGGTGATGGACTTTGGCATCGCGCGCGCCAAGAACAGCCACCTCACGCAAGACAACAACGTGCTGGGAACCGCCCACTACGTCAGCCCCGAGCAGACCCGTGGTCAGGACCTCGGGCCCACCTCGGATATCTACTCGCTGGGCGTCGTGATGTACGAGTGCGCCACCGGCCGCGTGCCCTTTGACGGTGATGACGCTATCTCGGTCGCACTCAAGCAGGTCAACGAGCTGCCTATTCCGCCGAGCCAGATCAACTCCGGTGTCGACGCCGACCTTGAGCGCATCATCCTCAAGTGCATGGAGAAGGACCCGGCAAACCGCTTCCAGACCGCCGACGAGCTGCGTCAGGTGCTCAACAGCTACCTGTCGGGCCGTGCCGTCAACATCTCGGAGCCCACGCGCATCATCGGTGCCCCCGGTGAGCTGGGCGCCACCAAGACTCGCGAGCTTTCCGATCAGACGCGCGCCATGGTTCGTCCCGTCTCGGGCGTGAGCAGCCAGAATACCGCCCGTAGCTCGGTTTCGGGCTCCACCGGCTCCTACGAGGTCGAAAAGCCCAAATCCAACAAGAACAAGATCATCGCCGCCGTGGTGGCAGCCGTTGCCGTCATCGGCATCGTGGTGGCCTTTGCCACAGGACTCTTTGGCGGCGAGCAGGTCACCGTGCCCGATGTGCTGGGCAAGGACCAGCAGACTGCCGTCGAGCTGATCAAGGAAGCCGGCCTCGAAGTCGGCACCATCGACCAAAGCTACAACGACGATGTCGACGAGGGCAAGGTCGCCGAGCAGACGCCCAACGGCAACACCAAGAAGGCCAAGGGCACCAAGGTGAACCTGGTAATCTCCAAGGGCCCCAAGCCCTCCGAGAAGGTTGAGGTTCCCCGGCTTGTCGGCCTGACCAAGGACCAGGCAGAAGCCGCGCTGGCAAGCGTTGGCCTGAAGGGCAACGCCTCCGAGGAGGCCAACGAGGCCGATGAGGGCCAGGTCTTTGAGCAGGGCACCGAAGCCGGTAAGGAAGTCGAGAAGGGCACGACCATCTCGTACAAGGTCTCGAGCGGCCCGGATACCACGTCCGTCCCCGACCTGACCGACATGACCGAGGCCCAGGCGCGCAACGCCCTCGATATGGCAGGCTTTGGCGTCGACGTCAGCTACCAGGAAAACGACTCCGTCACCGAGGGCACCGTCATTAGCTGGAACCCCAGTGGCAAGCAGAAGCCCGGCGCCACGATCACCGTCGTCATTGCCAAGAAGTCCGGCAAGGCCAGCGTTCCGGGCAACCTGTACGGCAAGAGCATCTCTGCCGCCGTCACCGCGCTCAACAACGCCGGCTTCTACAACATCGCGTTCTGCGATCAGAACGGCAACCCCGTGAGTGGCAACGAAAACGCCACCGTTACGGGCGTCTCCCCCACCGGCAAGCAGTCCACCGACAGCACGATTACGCTGACGGTCGCACTTTCTGGCTCGGGCTCGGGTTCGGGCTCGGGCACGGGCGACGATTCCGGTACGGCCAACTAGTCGCCACCCCACCGCTCATTACGGCTCTCGCCGCAAATATATTCGCTCACAAGCGCCCGCTTGCTCCCCCGGCAAGCGAGCGCTTCGTTTTTGACATGGCATGAACCGGAAGAGCCCGGCACCGTGGCGGTGTACCGGGCTCGATCAATCTATGGTGTCCCCGGGCGGATTCGAAAATTCCCCCCGCGAGGAAATTGGTGACGCGGGTGTCGACGGTTCGAATCCTGCGCTTAGACCAGAAGAGCCCGGCACCATAGCGGTACCGGGCTCGATATTCCTCTGGTGCCCCCGGGCGGATTCGAACCGTCGACACCCGCTTTAGGAGAGCGGTGCTCTATCCCCTGAGCTACGGAGGCATGTTGTACTAGTGTAGCAGATTTGCGCCACCACCATGCAGCGCATAGCCGCTCTTCGAGATAGTCATCTGCGACGTTCTTTCAATGACTACTTGTTTAAGAACGTCGCAGGTGACTACCCAACGACTAGTTGCCTTTGTGGAAAAGGTTTTTGATAACGGAGGGGATGCTCTTGGCGCCCTTGGCCGTCACATCGATAAAGTCAGGCGAACGCACGAGCTTATCCTCGTCAACGTACTTGCGGACCGCACGAAGCGTCTCTTTGTCGTCGCGCGTCGAAAACGTAAAGTGACCATTGTCCTTGGTGAAGATAGCAAAACGCGTAATCTTCTTGGTGCCGCGCAAAACCTCAGCGGCAATATAGTCGACCTCATCCCACGGGATTTGAATATAATCCTCGGGATTGCGCTCGTTATAGTACTCAAACGCCTTATTGCCCACCATTACGTTACCGTGACTGGTAAGCCCCATCAGGCAGGTTGCCGGCGTTGCCAGATCGACCGTGCTGTTCTGAGATTGCGCCATGCGCGCCTCGCCCTCCAAATAAAACAATCGGACCGCATCCAGTGTACCCACCGGGTGCGGTCCGTTTCAATGGCTCAAAAGCCCTTGCCTAGCAATTCTCGGTCTTAAGCCGAAACTTGCTTACATGAAGCCGCAGACGCGACCGATGATGCCGATGGCGAAGAGAGCCAGGATGATGACGATCGGGCTGACCTTCTTCTTGAGGAGCTTGCAGACCAGCAGGGTCAGGCACACGGCGGCAAGGCCGGGGATGAGCTGGTCGAGGTTAGCCTGAAGCGTGGTGACCTTCACCTGATCAAGGGCGTTAGCACCGATGGAGTTATACATCGTCAGTGCTTCCTTGACACCCTCAGAACCGGAGGGCAGATTTGCCCAGTCGATAAAGGCGCCAGCAGACTGCGTGACCTTGGAGACGACCGGGGTGAAGGAGATGGACACCCAGCGCTCGACCAGGGCGCCGATGATGAACATACCCAGGATGGAAGCGCCCTCGGTGACCTTGCCCATCAGGCCGCCGGAGAGGTCCTTGGCGATGGAGGAGCCGACCTTGTAGCCAAACTCCTGCGTGTACCACAGGAAGGCGTAACGGATGATGTTCCACGCGAAGAAGAACAGCAGCGGACCGGCGATGCTGCCGGACAGGGCCAGGGAAGCGCCCAGAGCGCCCAGAATCGGGCGAAGGGTGAACCAGAAGGCGGGGTCGCCGACGCCGGCGAGCGGGCCCATCATACCGACCTTGACGCCCTGAATGGCGACGTCGTCAATCGGAGCACCGTTGGCGCGCTCCTCCTCGAGAGCGAGGGTAACGCCAATGACGGGGGCGGAAACATAAGGGTGGGTGTTATAGAACTCCAGGTGGCGCTTAAGAGCGGCAATCTGGTCATCCTTGCTGGTGTAGAGCTTCTTGATCGCAGGGATCATTGCGAAGCACCAGCCGCCGTTCTGCATACGCTCGTAGTTCCACGAGCCCTGAAGGAACTGATGACGGAAGCAAACCTTCTTGCGGTCAGCCTTGGTGAGCTGAATCTTGTTCTCTGCCATATGTATCACTCCCCTCCTACTCGTAATCGTTCAGAATGTCGCCGAGCGGGTCGCCGGAGCCACCGCCCATGCCGCCACCCTGCTTAGCCAGATCCTTAAGGCCAAGGTAGATGAGGGCAAGGGAGATGCCGATGAGGCCAAGGGCGATCAGCGTGAGCTGAGGGATGGCAGCAAGGACAAAGCCGAGGATGAAGAACGGCCAGGTCTCCTTGGTGGCCATCATGTTGATGACCATGGCGTAACCGACGGAAGCGACCATGCCGCCGCCGACAGCCATGCCGCCGGACAGCCAGTCGGGCATAGCGTTAAGCGCGTTGGTAACAGCCTCGGCCGGGATGATGCACAGAAGCACTGCCGGGATGGCGATACGAAGACCCTGCATGAGGATAGCAGCGTACTGCCAGCGCTCGATGCCGGCGAAGTCGCCCTTCTCGGCGCAACCGTCCATGGCGTGAGCGATAGCGGTAGCCAGGGTACGGCAGATCATGGTCAGGAACAGACCAGCGACCGACAGAGGCACGGCGACGGCGATAGCGGCGGTAACGGCCTTGGCCGAATCGGTGGCGCCACCGTTGAGGGCGAGCACCATGATGATCGAAGAAGCGACCGAGGCCAGGGCGGCGTCAGGCGCGACGGCGGCGCCGACGTTAGCCCAGCCAAGGGCCATCATCTGGAGCGAACCGCCCAGGAGGATGCCCTCCTGAAGGTGACCGGTTACGAGACCGATAAGCGTGCATGCCACGAGCGGCTGATGGAACTGGAACTCATCCAGAATGCCTTCCATACCGGCAAGCAACGCGACAATCGCAACAAGCAGAATAGTGATTGCAGACATGTATCGGACCCTCCTTTACTATGCTTGAGCGGCCAGTTCGGCCTTAGCTTTCTTCAACATGGCGTCGAGATCCTCGGAGGAATCCGAAGGAACCTTGCGGACCTCGAACTTGACGCCCTTGGCCTTGAGGGCCTCGAGAGTCTTAACGTCGTCATCGCCCATAGCGACGGCGTTGGTGACGACGACCTTGCCCTTGGAGTGAGCCATGGAACCGATGTTGACTTCCTTGATGTCGACGCCGGCCTCGATGGCCTTGAGCAGATCCTGCGGGTTCTCGAAGAGCAGCATGGCCTTGGTGTCACCAAAGCGCGTGTCCTTGACGACCTCGGCCATCTTCTTGATGGGCACGACGTTGGCATGGACTCCCGGAGGGGCAGCCTGCTCGATCATGGTCTTGCGGAGCTCGTCGTGAGCAACGCCGTCGGAAACCACGATGATGCGGTTGGGGTTGATCTGCTTGGTCCACGTGGTGGCCACCTGACCATGAAGCAGACGGGTGTCGATACGGACGTGGGCGATCTTGATGTGCCCGTCGCCGATGACCGTTCCCGGAGGGATGGCGCCTGCAGGAGCAGCGGCGGCCGCAGCCGGCTTCTTCTCCTCGGGCTCCAGAGACTCGGGCTTGACGCGCACGCCAGCCTTAGCCTCAGTCACGAGATGTTTTGCGATCGCATGTGCAGTGTTCTTTGCGTCAAAGCGCTGCGAATATGCCTCGATGAGCATAGGCAGGTTGACACCGGTGACGATAGCCCAGGAATCGTGGCCCTCGATGAGCCCGCTGATCTGGTTGAACGGCGTACCGCCCCACAGATCAACGAGGAAGAGCACCTGCTCCTGGTCCTCGAAGGAAGCGACTGCTTCCTCGACCTTGGCACGGAAGTCGTCGGGGCCCATGCTCGGCTCGAGCGAGACCACGGCTACAGACGGCTGATCGCCAAAGACCATCGAGCCCGTCTGCTTGATTCCAGCCGCCAAGTCACCATGGCTAGCAAGAACAATACTTACCATCACATAACCTCCTTTTTGTCTACGTATTTCCTACACGACAAAAAAGAGTATAGCCGCAAGTGTGGCAAATTTATAGGAAAAAATGTGAATGGTTGGATTATTTGTTTAAACGTCATGCTTTTGTTACAAGTTGGTTACATCGCTGGTTTTCAGCTATTCCTCGCTAAACATAATTAGTTTGACCATCTTAGAAAACAGATACAGGCACAGCATTCACTAATACCGATTTAAATCGGATAAGAACCTGCTTGACTCTTCGATATTTTGTTTAAACAGACGTGACTTGACTAATTTCGTTAGTTATGCTCTAGCAAACCGTCAAAAAAGAATAGTCATTGGGGACGTTCTTTAATGACTAGTCGTTTAAGAACGTCCCCAATGACTAAGTTAGGCGATGTGGAGAGGGTTGGCGGCGTCGACGGCGTCAGGAGCAGCGGGACCATCAGGGGTAGCGTCTGCCAGGTTCTCGTCGGGGGTCTCGATCTGCTTGATCATGACATCCTGGCCCTGCAGCAGATAAGTCTCGCCGCTACCGCAATGGGGACAGGTCTTTCCGTACTCGACCGTCGCGTAGTCGCGGCCGCACGCCTCGCAATGTGTCACGGCCTCAACGGGCTCCACGATAAGCTCCGAGCCCTCGGTGATAGGCTTTTTATCTGCTGCCCAGCGCCAAGCGTCGAGCAGCAAGTCGGGAACGACGCCCGAGACCTCGCCCAGCAGCAACGTCACGCTCGAAACGCGACGCACGCCATTGGCGCGAGCCACATTCTCAACATCGCGAATGATGTGATAGACGATTCCGAGCTCGTGCACTTTTATATTCCTTCCGCCGTTCCCGTTATGACTACTTACTTGCGACCGAATTTGATCTTGATGGCACGCTTGAGTGCGTACTTGCCCAGGCTGGGGAGCTTTTGCTCGTATTTGACCATCGTGGAGCACTCGGGGCGGTCGCGATCCAGATGGATGGCGTCGAACGCGCACTTGGTGGTGCACAGGCCGCAGCCGATGCACTTGTTGGGGTCGACGATCGAGGCACCGCAACCCAGGCAACGGGCGGTCTCGGCGCGCACCTGCTCCTCGGTAAAGGTCTCGACGTACTCGCTAAACGGCGCGGCCTTCTCGCGCTCGCGGTCCACATGGGCAACCTCGCGGCTCGCGTTGTCGTAGCTCTCGATCACGACGTCGTCGCGGTCAAGCGCGGTGTAGCGGCGCTGGTTGCGGCCGATCGTGAGCGTGGAGCCCGGCTGCACAAAGCGATGGATGGACACGGCGGCCTCGTGGCCGGCGGCGATGGCATCGATGGCAAAGCTGGGGCCGGTGTAGACGTCGCCGCCCACAAAGATGTCTGGCTCGGCGGTCTGGTACGTCTGGGGGTCGGCAAGGGCACCCTGACCGCGGCCAAGCTCCACCTTGGAGCCAGCCAGCAGGTCGCCCCACACAATGGACTGGCCGATGGACATGACCACGCGGTCGGCATCGACGCGGCGCAGGTCGTTCTCGTCGTACTCGGGCGCAAAACGGCCCTCGTCGTCAAAGACACGCGTGCAGCGCTTGAAGGTGATACCGCACACACGACCGGCCTCGTCCAGGTGGACCTCCTTGGGGCCCCAACCGCAGCTGATGTGCGCGCCGTCCTCGATGGCCTCGCGACGCTCTTCCTCGCTGGCGGGCATCTGTGCCTCGCTCTCCAGGCAGAACATCTCAACGTGCTCGGAACCCAGACGGCAGGCGTTGCGCGCGACATCGATAGCAACGTTGCCGCCGCCCACCACGATGGTGCGGCCGGGCAGCGCGTCAATCTTGCCGCTGTTGACCTCGCGCAAAAAGTCGACGGCCACGGTCACACCCTCGGCATCCTCGCCCGGAATGTCGGCAAGGCGGCCGCCCTGGCAGCCAATAGCCACGTAGAAGGCCTTAAAACCCTGCGTGCGCAGCTCATCGAGCGTCACGTCACGGCCGACTTCCACGCCATAGCGGAACTCGGCACCCATCAGGCGAATGATCTCGACCTCGGCCTCGATAACATCCTTCTGCAGCTTAAAGCTGGGAATGCCGTAGGTGAGCATGCCACCCGGGCGCTCGTTTTTCTCGAACACGACGGGCTTGTAGCCCTTCTCGGCAAGATAAAAAGCGCAGGACAGACCGGCCGGGCCGGCACCGATGATGGCAATCTTCTGGTCGAAGCCGCCGGCGCGCGTCGGTGTCACCACGGGCGGGACGTAGCGGGTCGCAGCGTCCAGATCGCGCTGGGCGATAAACTTCTTGACCTCGTCGATGGCCACGGCCTCGTCCACGCGACCACGGGTACAGGCATCCTCGCAGCGGCGGTTGCACACACGGCCGCAGATAGCGGGCAGCGGGTTCTCGCGCTTAATGAGCGCCAGTGCCTCGTCATAGCGGCCCTGCGCCGCGAGCTTCAGATAGCCCTGAACGGCGACATGCGCGGGGCAAGCCGTCTTGCAGGGCGCGGTGCCGGACTCGTGCGTCTCGATGCGGTTGTCGTTGCGGTAGTTAGGCGACCACTTGGTGTGGTCCCACTTGGTGGCATCGGGCAGCTCCTGGCGCGGATACTCGGGCACCTGTCCGCCCGCCTTTTTGCTGCAGAGCTTCTGGCCCAGCTTGGCGGCGCCGGCCGGACACACCTCAACGCAGCGGCCGCAGGCCACGCACTTGTCCTTCTCGACCTTGGCGACATAGGCCGAGCGCGACAGGTTGGGCGTGTTGAACAGCTGCGAGGTGCGCAGGGCGTAGCACACGTTGACGTTGCAGTTACAGATGGCGAAGATCTTGTTCTCGCCGTCGATGTTGGTGATCTGGTGCACAAAGCCGTTGTCCTCGGCCTGGCGCAAGATGTCGTAGACCTCCTCGCGCGTCACATAGTGGCCGCGGTCGGTCTCGACCACATAGTCGGCCATATCGCCCACGGCAATGCACCAGTCAGCGGGGTCGTCGGCGCAGCCCTCGCCCATCACACGACGGCTCGCGCGGCAGCTGCAGGTGCTGGCGGCATATTTGCCATCGTATTTGTCGAGCCAATGCTCGATATGCTCGATCGGCACCGAGGTGCTCGCGGCGTCGATAGCCTTCTCGACCGGAATGACATGCATGCCGATACCGGCGCCTCCGGGCGGCACCATCGGCGTGGCGCGGGACAGCGGTCCTTTGGACGCCTGCTCAAAGAACTTGGCATAGACCGGGTGCTCCTCGAGCTGGCTCACGCGCATGTTGAGGAACTCGGCGGAACCCGGCACCAGCATGGGCAGCACCCACTGCTTGGCGCGCTCGGGGTTTTCCCAGTTGTACTCGAGCAGACCCGTGTAGCTCATGTCGTCGAGCATCTTCTCGATATCGGCTTCGGGCATGCCGGTGAGCTTGACCATCTCGGGCAGCGTATAGGGACGGCGCATCTTCATCTTGCAGAGCACTTCGGCCTGCTCGTCGGTTGCGGCCTCGGCAAACGACCAGTACTCGTAGCCCAACAGCTCGTCGCGATGCAGCAGACGGTTGGTGCAGTGCTCGCACAGTTTGACGATTGCCTCGCGCGGATGCTCCGGCAGCGGCGGCACAAACTCCGCGCCGATATCGGGCTCGGTGTAACTAATCCCCGGTCCGTTGAGAATCATGGTTGTCCCTTCTCTTGCCGCAGCCCGGCGAGACCGCGGCGCCCCTCTTTTTTTGCAGGCTGGGCATGCCCCATGCCGTTCACCCGCCATTAGTTGACATTGTGTCAAAAATAGTATTGACGAACCGTCAACAATATTCAAGACTGTTAGGCGAACGGTCAGGCAAAAGAGGATGAAAGGCGGCAGAACATGGGCAACACGTACGCAGATATCCCTGTGGCCGACGCCACTCTTGCGTCCGATAGCGCGGCAAAGCGCCTGACGGGCGACGAACGCCGTCGCGAGATTCTCGATGCCGTGCGCACCGTAAGCTCCGAGCTGGGCGTGTCGCATCTATCCGTCTCGGCCGTGACCAAGCGAGCCGGCTGCACGCGCTCGCTGTTCTACCACTACTTCGCCGATATGGACGCCGCTGTCACCGCCGTCATGGACGAGGCAATCGACGGTTTTATCTCCGAACTCGAGCAGTGGAACGCCGGCCGCACGGTTGGCGACATCGAAGGCGCACTCGACACCGTCGCCCCGCTCTTTAAGCGCCTGGTCGCCAGCGGCCACGAGCTGCCGAGTACGCTCACCTCAAGCAGTGGCGCGCTCTACGGCGGCTTTTTACACAACGTGGTCCAGCGTGTGGCGCAGTATATCTGCGACACCACCGTGGTGGATTTTGTCGCCCATCATGAGCTACGCATCGACCATGTCTACGAGACGTTCTACACCCTCATCATGGGGTTGTTGATGTATATCCGCACGCACCCCGATGTACCCGACGAGACGGTCAAGGAAATCATCGCCTCGACACTCCACATCGAGGGCTATACCGCCAAGTATCCGGAGCGCAAGCCCCAGGACTGACGACATTTGGCCAAACTGCCCGCGATCGGAAGAGGGGCCGCGGGCGTGTGAAAGGAGAGCAGCATGCTGTTCGATGTTTGGGGTAGCGATACCCTTATCCACTGGGCCGGCTGGGCCATGGTCTTTATTGGCCTGATCGTGCTCAACGAGGTCGGCCGCCGCACCAAGCTGGGCGCGGCCATCATCTTTGGCGTGGCTCCGCTGGCCATGACCATCTACTGCGTCGCCATCGCCGTCGGCGTTTCGCAGGGCGCCGAGTGGGCGCTCACCAACCCCACCCATGTGTACCAGAACAGCTGGTTCCACTACGCCAAGGTATACGCGGCGCTTGCCGGTTGCTGGGGCTTCATCGCCATTAAGTATCAGTGGGGCAAGATCGGCAAGGCGCACTGGTTCCGCGCATGGCCGTTTGTGATCGTCGCCATCAACATCATGATCGCCGTCGTGTCCGACTTCGAGAGCGCCTATCACTTCTTTGTCCTGGGCCAGTCCACTTGGGTCACCTCCGAGGGCGCCACGCAGCTCGCCGGTTGGAATAACGTGTTCAACGGCATCGCCGGAATCATCAACATCTTCTGCATGACCGGTTGGTGGAGCGTCTACGCCTCCGAGGACAAGACCGACATGCTGTGGCCCGACATGACCTGGGTCTACATCATCGCCTACGACATCTGGAACTTCTGCTACACCTACAACTGCCTGCCCACCCACTCCTGGTTCTGCGGCTTTGCGCTGCTGCTGGCGCCCACCGTCGCCGCCTTTATCTGGAACAAGGGCGGCTGGATCCAGAACCGCGCCTTTACGCTTGCTATTTGGTGCATGTTTGCCCAGGTGTTCCCCTACTTCCAGGAGGAGTCCATCTTTGTGACCCACTCCACACTCGACCCCGGCGCCGCCACCGCGGTCTCCATCGCCGCACTGGTCGCCAACGTCGCCGCGATCATCTACATCGCCTACCGCGCCAAGAAGCTCGGCCGCAATCCCTACAAGCAGGATGTCTTTGAGGGCACCAGCGATTGGGAGAAGGCTACCGCTCGCCGCGCCAAGGTGGATTACGCACACGCCGAGTAACATGTTGGCCGCTGTTGGCACTTGGGCATAGGCCCGCTCACCAGGCCTTTCAATCCAATGTCTCGCAGAGCCCCCGAAAAGCGTTTCGCTCGCTTTCCGGGGGCTTTTTGTCGTTGCGCCTCTATTCATCTATTCAAAAACACGCGCATATATAAAATCGGATTTCAAATCATGCGGCGGCTCTATGGAGCCCCGTTTTTGGGTACAGTGTTGTCCCGATATCGAGCTTGGGGGATATATGAAAGATGAGACGACGGGCCAAGAGGATGCGGCCCAAGATGCAGAAGCGTGTGCCGAGGCCCTGGAGAGCCTAGACCAGATCGCGCTGGCCGAGATTGCGTTTGACGATTCGAGCGTTGATGTGCAGGATGAGCCGGAAATCGAGGCGCAGCCCGATGATCAGGATGCAAAAGACGATGGCGCCGCGCCCACCGAAGATGAGGCTGGGCACGAGGAATCCGAATGCGAGGCCGACGACCAGCCCGAATCCGACACGAGCGAGGAAACCATCTTGCTCGACAGCTTGCCGGCCGAAGATTCGCTGACCCGCGAGCTCCCTGGCTTAGGCTCCGCGCCTGCCGTGGACGAGACCATCGCCATGGGCGATATTCCCCTACCGTCCGTTCCTTCGGCACATGAGGCCGAGGTCCGCCATCGCAAGATGTCGCCCAAGCGCCGCAATCTAATGGTCGCCGGCGCTGTGGCCGTCGCGCTCGTCGCCGGCGGCGCAGGCTACGCAGCCTGGAACGGATACCGGCAAGAGCAGGCTGCCATCGCCGCCGCCAATGCCCACACGATGATGTCGGTGCAGATTGGCGTACATGCCGCGGGCCTCGACTGTTCCACCGGCTCCAAGATTCCCGTACAGGTGAGCGGCCAGGATTCTGACGGCTCCTCTGTGAGCGAAACACTCTATGTTGACGAGCACGGCCGTGGCATCAAACTGCTACCCGGTGACTACACGCTCTCCATTGCCGCTTCCCCCATCGCATCCGACGGCACCGTCTATACCGTGCCGACCACCAAGGCGCAGGTCACGATCAAGAGCGACGGACAGGACCTAAGCAGCCAGGCCGCCTTTAAGCTCAAGGTGCCTTCGGCCGACACGGTAACCGACGACCAGATCGATGCCGCCGCCAAATATGCCGAGGAGGGAGGCGCGAGCTCCGCCGCTACCGCCAAGGTGCTCCAGCAGGCGGCAACCGCGCGGCGCGACGCCGCCGTCAATGCCGTGAGCGCGCAAAAGGCACAGGCGGCCCGTGATGCCGACGCCCGTCACAAGGCAACCGACCTCTACCAGCTCGATATCCCCGTCGAGTGGTACGGCAAGGTCGAGACTTGGCAAAATGGCAGCACGCTATGCATCTATCTTGCCGACGACAGCGATACGCCGATTGTGACGCTCGTCGCGGTGCGCGAGGGCGAGAGCTTTACGCCCGATGAGGGCGATACGGTTTTGGGTGCGGCCAATCTAGGCAACGGTTATACCGTCTACGCCAGCGGCCCCGTCTATCCGTACGTGGTGCCCCAGACCATCAACGGACGGACGCAGAATCCCGTGTCGACCTACCCCATGGACACGGCCATTGAGCTTGTCGAGCTCACGACCGGCAACCGCTACACCTACAGCCAAATCAAGAACGTGCTGGTCGGCAAAGACGGCAAGGCTAGCGCTGCCACCAAGCTCGAGTGCGACTACCTCGCCCAGATCCTCCTGCCGAGCATCAAGGCCCAGGACTAGCCGCCCACAACCCAGAGCAGTCTTTTTGAGACGGGGGCTTTTAGCTACCCCGTCCCAAATCTTGATTAGCAGATAAGCAAGATTGATGTGCATCTTGATTAGTAGCTAAGCAAGTTTTTCCGCTGCCGCTCCCCCGAAAGATATCGAACGGCTGGGGCAAAGATAAATCATCGGGCAGGTAGGGCGGCAAAAGGAGCTAAAAAAGCCCCGTCCCAAATGAGCTGCTTAGCGCCAGGGGTCGGCTTCGAAGAGGGGCTCGCGCTCGGGGCGGCGATCGCTGTAGGGATCGTAGCCGTCGTCATCCTCGTTCTCGGCGCGGATATAGGGGTCGCGCGGCTTGGGTGCCGGCTTAGGCGCAGGCTTGGGTGCGGCGGGTGCGGCATCGGTCGCCGGCGTGTTCGTCTTGTTCTTGTCTGTCATCTGCGCATCTCCTTGCATCGCATCCGTTCAACATCATCGATTGTCGCACGAAAAAGGGCGGCGGATCCAATTGGATCCGCCGCCCTTGGCGTTTTGCGATGGGGGGCGGTTTTAAAGCCGGTCCCAAAATCTACTCGGTGTCTGGAACCTCGTAGGTGGCCGTCGGCGTGTTGTCGCACACGACGGTAAAGCCGCCGTCCTTGTCGGCATCGACCGTCACCTGATCGCCCTCGCGCACCGTACCGTCGATAATAGCGGCGGCAATGGCATCCACGACCTCGCGCTGCACGAGACGCTTGAGCGGACGGGCGCCAAAGACCGGGTCCAGGCCGCCCACGGCGAGCATCTGCTTGGCCGCCGGGGTGATGGCAAGCGTCATGCGCTCCTTGGCCAGGCGCGCGCGGACGTCGGCAAGCTGGATATCGACGATCTTCTCGATCTGCGCCATGCCGAGCGGATGGAACACCACGATATCGTCGATACGGTTGAGGAACTCGGGGCGGAAGGTCTGAGCCATGGCGGCGTCAACCTGATGGCGCATCTCCTCCTCGTCCTTACCGGACAGATCGGCGATGGCCTTGGAGCCCACGTTGGACGTCATGATAATAATCGTGTTCTTGAAGGACACCTGGCGACCCTGGCCATCGGTCAGACGGCCGTCATCAAGCACCTGCAACAGCACGTTGAAGACATCCGGATGAGCCTTCTCCATCTCGTCGAGCAAGATTACGGAGTACGGACGACGACGCACGGCCTCGGTGAGCTGGCCGCCCTCGTCGTAGCCAACGTATCCCGGAGGCGCGCCGATCAGACGTTGGACGCTGAACTTCTCCATGTACTCGGACATGTCGATACGCACGAGCGCACGCTCGTCATCGAACAGGCACTCGGCAAGCGCCTTGGCGAGCTCGGTCTTGCCCACGCCGGTGGGGCCCAGGAAGAAGAAGCTGCCGATGGGCTTGTCCGGATCGGAGAGGCCCGCACGGCTGCGACGCACGGCTGCGGCGACAGCGGACACGGCCTCGTCCTGGCCGATGACGCGCTTATGCAGCTCGCCCTCCAGGCCTTTCAGCTTGTCGAGCTCGCCCTGCATCATCTTGGAGACGGGCACGCCGGTCCAGGCGCTCACGACCTCGGCGATCTCATCGGAGGTCACCTGCTCGTTGAGGCCCTCGCCGTCCTGCTGCTTTTGCGCCTCGAGCGCGGCCTCGGAATCCTGAATCTGCTGCTGCAGACCCGGAATCACGGAGTAGCGCAGCTCGGACGCACGGCCCAGATCGCCGTTGCGCGTCGCGCGCTCCTCTTCGCTCTTGGCCTCGTCAAGCTGTCCCTTGAGCTCCTGCACGTGGTCGATGGCGTTCTTTTGGTTGAGCCAGCCGGCCTTTTGCACGTTGAGCTTTTCCTGGACCTCGGCAATCTCCTGACGCAGGGCCTCAAGACGCTCCTTGGAGGCGTCATCGGTCTCCTTCATAAGCGCCTGCTCCTCGATCTGCAGCTGGGTGAGCTGACGCGTGGTAGCGTCGATCTCGACCGGCATGCTGTCGAGCTCCATGCGCAGACGGCTTGCAGCCTCATCGACCAGATCGATGGCCTTGTCAGGCAGGAAGCGATCGGCGATGTAGCGATCGGAGAGGTCGGCGGCGGCCACGAGCGCGCTATCGGTGATGTGCACGCCGTGGAAGATCTCGTACTTCTCCTTGAGGCCACGCAGGATCGAGATGGTGTCCTCGACGGTAGGCTCGCTGACCATCACGGTCTGGAAACGACGGGCGAGCGCCGCGTCCTTCTCGATGTACTTGCGATACTCGTCGAGCGTGGTCGCGCCGATCGCGTGCAGGTCGCCACGGGCAAGCGCCGGCTTCAGGATGTTGCCGGCGTCCATGGAGCCCTCGGTGGCACCCGCGCCCACGATGGTGTGGAGCTCATCGATGAACAGGATGACCTTACCCTCGGATTTTTGTACTTCCTTGAGCACGGCCTTTAAGCGGTCCTCAAACTCGCCGCGGTACTTGGCGCCGGCGACCAGCGCGCTCATGTCGAGCTCGATGAGGTCGCGATCGCGCAGGGTACTCGGCACGTCGCCGGCCACGATACGCTGGGCGATGCCCTCGACGATGGCCGTCTTACCGACGCCCGGCTCGCCGATGAGCACGGGGTTATTCTTGGTGCGGCGGGACAGGACCTGGATGGTACGACGAATCTCGTCGGTACGGCCGATGACCGGGTCGAGCTTGCCGGCGCGGGCAAGGTCGCAGATATTGCGGCCGTACTGCTCCAGCGCCTCAAACTGGGTCTTGTCCTCGGCAGACGTCACGCGGTCATCGCCACGCAGCTCCTCGTAGACCTGCTCGATGCGCTCCTTGGTGACGCCGGCGTCACGCAGTACACGACCAGCCTCGCCCTTGTCCTCGGCAAGCGCCATCAGCAGATGCTCGGTCACCACAAAGCTGTCGCCCATCTTGGTGGCCTTCTTCTCGGCCTTCTCGATGACGCGGACGAGCTCATTGGACAGGCCCATCTGCCGGCCCTCGCCCGAAACCTTGGGCGCGCGGTCGATGGCATCTTGTGTGGAGCGTGCAAGCTGGGCCGGATCGGCGCCGATGCGCTCGATGATCACGGAGATATTGCGCTCGCCGGCACCAAGCAGGGCGGACAGCAGGTGAATCGGCTCCACCGCGCCGGCCTGCGCGTCGGCAGCCGTGCTCATGGCGGTCTGCAGCGCCTCGCGCGACGTCATTGCTAGCTTATCGATTCTCATGGAATCACCTCTCTTGGGGCGGCCGCCCTACGGGGCGGCTTCACGTTGTTCGAGAAGTATTGTTGCCAGCTTTGCGCGATTATATACATAAATCTAAGTCTCTATATATAAGATTTTCTGAGTGCTCTCATGACATGCGAATCACCACAAAGAGGACAGGCACCTTTGTGGTGGTCGCGGTCTCTACTCCTTCGCCGAACCCGTACTTCCCGATTCGACGGTCCAGGGCATCTCATCCTCGAACAGCCATGTACGGGCAGACCCACTATCGCGTGCAGTCTGCGGGTCAGGCAAGCAGGTCTGTTTATAGGCATCTTGGATACACTGACCCATAAAATCGTTGAGCTCGGTCTGGCCGCCCTCCATGACATAGGCGACATCGCCGTCCATGATGTAGATGCCCGGACCCTCATTGCCCTCGTAGCCCGGATCGTACGAGACATCACATAACTTTGCGCCGTTTGCAGTGTCCAGCTCGATGGAAGAGTGGCATCCGCCAACCATGTCGTTCGCTTTTGCCCGATAGGACGCATATCTGTACCAACGCTTAAATGTTTTGCCCTTGAGTAGCTTGGACGCCCTATCGATCAGGCTTGTATCCGTGGTATAGCGCATGGCCCCAAGCTGAATACGCGGATAATTGCTAATACCCAGCACAGCCGGCTGCTCATCAAAATCAACGGTAATGGTCTCGGGCTTGTCGTCGCCGGTCAGAAGTTCGACAGATTGAGTCACAGGCTTGACCACCGGCTCCGTCACCGCAGCAGGTAGAAACGCCATGCCGACAGCGCCCATGCCAACCACAGTGATCGCAAGCGCCAAAACAATCAATCCAATACGGGCAGGACTTCTCACAGCAAAGCACCTCGCAACGCAAACCTTCGCTACCTGCACTAATGATATCGCCAGCCAGCACTATTACCAAAAGAAGCCGCGCGCTCCTCACCACCACAAAGGGGACAGGCGCCTTTGTGGTGGTTCTCGGTTTCGACGGCCAGCTGTCACACGTTATGAGATTAAAATTGAATTGTTAGCTGAGATTATTCATTTGTCATCGAGCTTGCCTGCTCTTAGTCTCGAGGAGCGCATATGAAGCCGCCTCATTCCACCGGTCGCAACGTCATCGCCATTCTCGCCATACCCATCGTGATGCTCTTCCTTATCGTCATCACGCCCTTTTCCCTTGGTATCACCTCGCCCTTCGATTTATGCGGAATGGTCGACGCCGGCTCGCGTGCCACCTCGCTCTCCTTTATCTGTCGCGGCGTGTTTTACGAAGATGGAATTCCCACCGGAATTTGGCAGTCAAAGTTGCCACTGCTCGGTCAGATCGACGGATGCTCCCCCTATTTCTGCCTTGGACCTCAGGCGCTAAACTATCTAATCGACGACCAGCCACTCGACTCCATCACCCTCGCCTACGACTACGCACCAAACACCGATGAGCGCCACATGAACCAAGTCCTCGACAAGATGCTTGGACAGTGCGGGCTCACCGAGGAGGCCGGTCGAACCATCTATAGCAACCAGAAATTAAAGCGAACAGAACTCCGCCGTGTCGGAAAAATCAAAGGGCGAAACGGGGCCGCCTACTGGGATGCCTGGGCAACACGCGACAAGGGCGAATTCGGACACAGCACCTATATGGTCACTGTCTACACCAAAGACGGAATTAAGGACAATGTTGACGATTTCGCGTCCTCCAAACTCGGCATCCCCAAAACAACCAAACCCGCCAACCCGGATGAAATTCTGTAGAGCCGCCCATTAACATGCCGCTCAACGATCACAACAACATCGAGCTCGTCCCCACCCCCACAAAGGTGCCTGTCCCCTTTGTGGTGGTTTTCAACAAAAAGAAGCCGCCCCGATAACAGGGACGGCATCAAGCAAGTCTATTTTTGGCGCCCCTCAAGACCCAACGAGAACGCAGAAATGTAGCCCGGGGCTTACCCTTTCCCGAACGCGACCCTCGCGAAGCGCGTGAGCGAGCGGGAAAGGGTAAGCCCCGGGCGGACAATTAAGTGCGTTACTCGGCAGCGGCCTTGAACTTGTTGTAGTTGATCAGGCAGCCGGCCTTGACGATGGCACGCTCCTCGGCCGTCATATCGGCAATGTAGAGCTCAATCCGCTCGACCGCACCATCGGCGCGCACCACGTAGGCGGCGATGTCCTTTAGGTCGCCATCGAGCGCGGCACGGATACCCGGCACAAAGACGTAATCGCCCACCTCAAAGTCAGGCTCTGCCTCCATCTGGAAGGGCACCATACCCCAGTTCATGACGTTGGAGCGATAGCGCTTGGTAGCGTACTCGTGGACGATGTTGGCCAAGCCGCCGATAACGCGCTGGCAGCTCGCCGCCTGCTCGCGGGCGCTGCCGTCGCCGGGCTTCTTGGCATAGAGCATGGAGCCGTACTCGGTCGCCTTGGCATCGGCCGCGACGCCCACGCCGGCCAGCGCCTCAAACACGCCGGCAAGCTCGGCATCGAGCGCCGCCAGGTCGCCCGCGGCCTCGCCGGAAACGCGACGCTTCTCCACAGCGTCGACCTCCTTGGAACGACCCACGTAGGCCGGGTCGCGACGGCTCAGCGTAAACTCAGCCAGGCCCAGCGGATTGGAGCGGAAGGAGCTCGTCTCGCCCGAGGGAATGAGCTCGTCGGTCGTGGTGACCGGGTCCATGATCTTGGAGCACACCTTGAGCAGGATATCGTCGCCGAGGGGCTCCATCGCGGGCCACGGCTTGATGTTGGGACCCTCGACCAGCTCGTCGGCAGGCTCCGCCTTGCCAAAGCCCCAGTACACACGCTTTTTGTACGGCGCGTCGTCAAAGGTGTACTCGCAGGCCTCGTCCCAAGTCTCCTCGGGCAGGTCGGTCGCCGGCGTCAGGACGCCGCCGTTGGCGGCCGTCGCCGCAATGGAGCGGGCGTCCATCAGAGCCACGGCGCTCAGCTGGCCGTTGCCCGGCTTGGAACCCTCGCGGTTGGGGAAGTTGCGCGTGGTGTGGCGGATCGAAAGGCCGTTGTTGGCGGGCGTGTCGCCGGCACCGAAGCACGGGCCGCAGAACGCCGTGCGCACGATCGCGCCGGCCTCCATAAGGTCGTAGATATAGCCGCGGCGTGTAAGCTCGAGTGCCACGGGCTGGCTCGTGGGATAGACCGACAGCGAGAACTCGCCGCAGCCGGTGTTGGCGCCCTTGAGCACGCGGGCAGCCTGGACTACGGAGTCGTAGTTGCCGCCCGAGCAGCCGGCGATAACGCCCTGCTGCACGTGCAGCTTGCCGTCGACGATCTTGTCGAGCAGACTAAAGTGTGCCTTGCCCTCGCCGATCTTGGCGGCCTCGAGCTCAACCTCGTGCAGGATGTCCTCGAGGTTCTCGTTGAGCTCGTCGATCTCAAAGCCGTTGGAAGGATGGAACGGCAGTGCGATCATGGGCTTGATGCTCGACAGGTCGACCTCGACGCAGCCGTCGTAGTAGGCGACATCGGCGGGCTTGAGCTCGCGGTAGTCGTCGCCACGGCCGTGCATGGTCAAAAACGCGTGCGTGTCGTCGTCGGTTGCCCAGATGGAGGAAAGGCAGGTGGTCTCGGTGGTCATGACGTCGACGCCGTTGCGGTAGTCGGTCGTCATGCTCGCGATGCCGGGGCCCACGAACTCCATGACCTTGTTCTTAACGTAGCCCTTGGCAAAGACGGCGCGGATGATGGCAAGCGCCACGTCGTGCGGGCCGACGCCGGGACGCGGGGCGCCCGTGAGGTAGATGGCCACGACGCCGGGATAGGCGACGTCGTAGGTGTCGCGCAGCAGCTGCTTGGCCAGCTCGCCGCCGCCCTCGCCCACGGCCATGGTGCCCAGGGCGCCGTAGCGGGTGTGCGAGTCGGAACCCAGGATCATCTTGCCGCATCCGGCGAAGTTCTCGCGCATAAAGGAGTGGATGACCGCGATGTGCGGCGGGACGAAGATGCCGCCGTACTTCTTGGCCGCAGAAAGGCCAAAGACGTGGTCGTCCTCGTTGATGGTGCCGCCCACGGCGCACAGCGAGTTATGGCAGTTGGTGAGCACGTAGGGCAGCGGGAACTGCTCCATGCCCGAGGCACGCGCCGTCTGGATGATGCCGACGAAGGTGATGTCGTGGCTCGCCATGGCGTCGAAGCGAATCTTGAGCGCCTCGGGGTCGCCGGACGTATTGTGTGCCTGGAGGATCGAATACGCGATGGTGCCACGCTTGGCATCCTCGGGCGTCTGCGTAATACCGCGCTCAGCAGCCTCGGCCGCAGGCACAACTTCGCTGCCACGGCGCAGGTAGATGCCGTCCTCGTACAGCTTGACCATACTGTCTCCCACTCTGCCCAAAAGATTTGGGCGCATAGCATACATTCGTTCAATATCGTGCCATAGAACGGTTGCGAGTGGGTTACGAATCTACACGTTCACTTTATCTCAGTAAAGCAGAGGACGAGTTGGACCCCGGGGAGGCAGACTTAGACGCTCAAATGACGAGAGTGGATAATCTCCCACTTTTAGCCCGCGAACAGGCCAAAAACGGGAGATTATCCACTCTCAATTTGCGGGCACTCATTTAAGTCTGTCCCCAATGAGTGCCCGACAGCGCCGGCGGACCTACAGGTCGCCGCCGGTGCCCAGTAGTTTGCGCATGACTTGCTCGGGGTTGACCGAGCCGTCGCGCGGGGCCAGGGCGGTGATCTTCTTTTGCATCTTATACTCGTGCAACTCGTCCTCGAGCTGGCGCACGCGGGCGCGGAGCTTCTCGTTCTCGCGGTCGCGCTCCTCGGCACGCTCCTTCATATCGAGGATGCGCACCACGCCGGCAAGGTTGATGCCCTCGTCGGTCAGTTGGTTGATGAGTTCCAGACGCTCGATATCGGCACGCGAATACAGGCGCGTATTACCGCCCGAGCGCTGAGGATTCACCAGGCCCTTGGACTCGTAGACGCGCAGAGTCTGCGGGTGCATGCCGGTCAGCTCGGCCGCCACGCTGATCATGTACAGCGGTTTGTTCCTATTGTCCTCGGCCATGCTACCTGACCCCTTTCCGTCTCGTTATCGTCCATCATAAACCCGCGGGCGCGGGCGTGCGCCACGACCGCCCTAGTACGTCGCCTTGTAACGGTTGACCTTCTCGCGATAATCGCGCGTGTCGGCCTCGCGCAGCTTGGTCATGGCATCGCGCTCATCGTCGGACAGGCTCGTGGGAACCTGCACCTTGATCTCGACGAGCAGCGCACCCGTGCGGCCGCGATGCTTAACGTCGGGTGCACCCATCTCCTTAAAGCGGAACTTCTTGCCCGTCTGGGTACCCGCGGGCACCTTCAGACGAACCGTTGCACCGCCTGGCGTGGGCACGTCTACCGTGCAGCCGAGTGCCGCCTCGTAGACCGAGACCGGCACCTCCATGGTCACATCGGCACCCTTGCGCTTAAACAGCGGATGCTCCTCCACGTGTGTGGTCACAACCAGGTCGCCGCGCTCGCCTCCGGCAACGCCGTACTCGCCGCGGCGCTTGTAACGCAATTTGCCGCCGTCGACCGCACCCGCAGGCACCGAGACCGTGATGGTCTGCTGCTCGCCCGTCGAGGGAATGCGGTAGGTGACCTTGTGCGTCACGCCGCGGAACGCGTCCTCGGCCGTTACGTCGACAGTCAGCGACAGGTCGCCGCCCTTGCGCGCGCGGTTGCGGCCCGCGCCCGCACCGGCAGCGCCCGCGGCCCCGGCAAAGCCCGAGCCCCAATCGCTGCCCCAGGCGCCGTTGCCGCTAAAGATGCTGTCGAAGATGTCGCCCCAGCCGCTGGCGCCCGCGCCGGCACCGTAGCCGCCGCCATACGCGCCGCCTGCGCCCGGCATGCCGCCAAACATGAGCATCTGGTCGTACTCTTTGCGCTTCTTCTCGTCCGAAAGCGTCTCGTAGGCCTCGCTAATCTCCTTGAACTTGGCCTCGTCGCCGCCGGCATCGGGGTGATATTTTTGCGCGAGCTTGCGAAACGCGCTCTTGATCTCTTTGTCGGAGGCGCTCTTGGATACGCCCAGGATGTCATAGAAGGTTTTGCCTGCAGCCATCGTAGCTCCTCTCCTGTTTCATCCGCCGCCCAGCGGGCGGCGGCTCATGCTTTCATATGGCACTAGGCCAGAAAGGGCCCCGGGTGTTGCCCCGGGGCCCTTCTCAATTACTCCTCGGTGCTCTCAGCCGTATCGGCCGCAGCATCCTCGGGCGCCGCTTCGGGCTCCGGTGCGGGGCGCTTCTCGCCACCGTAGGTCACCGTCACCATCGCGGAGCGCAGGATGCGGTCCGCCATGCGGTAGCCCTTCTGGTACACGTCGTTGACGGTCTCGTCGTACTGCGATGCGTCCTCGACACGCCCCACGGCCTGGTGCTCGAGCGGATCGAACGCCTCGCCCTTGGGGTCGATGGGCTCAACGCCCTCGTGCGCAAACACATCGAGCAGCTTGGCATGCACCGCGTCAACGCCATCGACGAACTGCTTAAAGTCGTCGGAAAGCTCCTGGCTACGGGCATGGTCGATTGCACGCTCGATATCGTCAACCACCGGCAACAGCGCGGTGACGAGCTTCTCGGTCGCGCGCTCGCGCTCGGCGATACGCTCGCTAGCGGTGCGGCGACGGAAGTTCTCCCAGTCGGCCTGCAGACGGGCGGTACGCTCGGTGGCGTCCTTTGCCTTGTCCTCGGCGGCCTTCTGGGCCTCTGCCGCAGCATCGAGCTCGCTGCGCACGTCGGCAAGCTCCTTTTGGGCCTGCTCGAACTTGAGCTTAAAGTCGTTGTCGGCGGCTTCCTCACCGGCGCGGATAGCGGCTTCCACCATCTCGTCCTCGGTCATCGTCGCCTCCTTGTTGGAATCCTCTACCTGGTTCTCGGCAGCCTCGGCGGCCTCGGCCTCGTTGGCCTCGGCAACGCCTGCGGCCTCTACGGGAATCTTCACGTCCTTCTCCTCAGAGTCAACGGGGGCGGCGCCAGCGGCGGCCGCCTCCGTGCGAGCTTTACGGGCGGACATGATTACTTGTCCTCGTCGTCCACAACCTCGTAGTCGGCGTCGACAACGTCATCGTCGGCAGGCTGGGCACCGGCGGCACCGTCGGTCTGCTGCTGAGCGTCGGCGTAGACAACCTGGGCCAGCTCGTAGGCCACAGACTGCAGGGACTCGCCGGCGGCCTTGATGGCCTCGACGTCAGAGCCCTCGAGCGCCTTCTTGGCGTCGGCGATAGCGGCCTCGGCCTTGGACTTCACGTCGGCGGAAACCTTGTCGCCCAGCTCGTTGAGGGTCTGCTCGGTGGAGTAGCACAGGCTGTCGGTCTGGTTGCGGACCTCGACCTCTTCCTTCTGCTTCTTGTCCTCCTCGGCATGAGCCTCGGCGTCCTTGACCATACGATCGACTTCGTCGTCGGACAGAGCGGTGGAGCCAGAAATGGTGATCTGCTGCTCCTTGCCGGTGCCCTTGTCCTTAGCGGAGACCTTGACGATGCCGTTGGCGTCGATGTCGAAGGTGACCTCGATCTGCGGCACGCCGCGGCGGGCAGCCGGGATGCCGGTCAGCTGGAACTTACCGAGCGACTTGTTGTCGCGGGCAAGCTCGCGCTCGCCCTGGAGCACGTTGATCTCGACGCTGGTCTGGTTGTCGGCAGCGGTGGAGTAAACCTCGGTCTTGGAGGTCGGGATCGTGGTGTTGCGGTCGATCATCTTGGTCATGATGCCGCCCATGGTCTCGACGCCCAGCGACAGCGGGGTAACGTCGAGCAGCAGGATGCCCTCGACGTCGCCGGTGAGCACGCCGCCCTGGACGGCAGCGCCGTCGGCAACGACCTCGTCGGGGTTCACGGACATGTTGGGCTGCTTGCCGGTCATGGTCTTGACCAGATCCTGGACGGCGGGCATACGGGTGGAGCCGCCGACGAGGATGACCTCGGTCAGATCGGAGAGCTTGAGCTTAGCGTCGCGCAGGGCGTTGGTGACAGGCTGCTTGCAGCGCTCGAGCAGGTCGCGGGTGATCTTCTCGAACTCGGCGCGAGACAGCGTGTAGTTGAGGTGCAGCGGGCCAGACTGGTTCATGGTAATGAACGGCAGGTTAATGGTGGACTGCTGGGCGGCGGAGAGCTCCTTCTTGGCGTTCTCGGCGGCCTCCTTCAGGCGCTGCAGGGCCATGGGGTCCTGACGCAGATCGACGCCGTTCTCCTGCTGGAACTTGTCGGCCATCCAGTCGATGACGCGCTGATCCCAGTCGTCGCCGCCCAGGTGGTTATCGCCCGAGGTGGACAGAACCTCAAACACGCCATCGGCGAGGTCGAGGATGGAGACGTCGAAGGTGCCGCCGCCCAGGTCGAAGACCAGGATGCGCTGGTCGGTACCCTGCTTGTCCAGGCCATAGGCAAGAGCAGCAGCGGTCGGCTCGTTGACGATACGCTTGACGTTGAGGCCGGCGATCTTACCGGCGTCCTTGGTGGCCTGACGCTGGGCGTCGTTGAAGTAGGCCGGGACGGTGATGACGGCGTCGGTGACGGTCTCGCCCAGATACTTCTCGGCGTCGGCCTTCATCTTTGCGAGCGTCATGGCGCTCACCTGCTCGGCGGTGTAATCCTTGCCCTCGATGTCGACGACGGCACGGCCACCCTGGCCCTCCTTGACCTCATACGGCACGGTCTTGATCTCGGAGGTGCACTCGGAGTACTTGCGACCCATGAAACGCTTGATGGAAAACACGGTGTTCTTGGGGTTGGTGACAGCCTGGTTCTTAGCGGCCTTACCCACGACGCGGTCGCCGTCAGCACGGAAGCCCACGACGGACGGGGTGGTGCGGTCGCCCTCGGCGTTCACGATGATGGTCGGAGAACCGCCCTCGAGAACGGCCATTGCGGAGTTAGTAGTACCAAGGTCGATACCAAGAATCTTACTCATTAGAAATTCCCTCTCTCTTGTGCGTTCGCGCCGCCTCGACGGTCTGCCGCGCGGCGCTTCGGCTTGTCTTTCAGGATGTAGTGTATCCCCTTATGGGCCGGAATATACAAAATCTAAGTCAATTCATATAAGATTTCTTATTGTCGAGAGTTTAGGTTCTCAAATGCGCAGGTAGATGCACTGTTTGAGTTCTCGGCAGATCTATTGAGATCTATGTAGAGATGGCTGAGGTTTGGGCTTGGGAGCGCACATGGCGGCCCCGGGCTTCCCTGGGGAAAGTTCGACCCGTTTCTCGGCTAAATAACGGGATGCGCTTTCCGCAAGCACGCTCAATCGCCCTATATTTCAAGTCACCTGTAGCTAACATTTGCGCAGCTCAACGGCCTCACCTGCATGTTTTTTAGTAAGCCGTGGCATACTCGGCGAACGGTATGAAGATGCCGGTCAGAGGGTATTGCAAACGGTCGCTCCCGTGGTATGTTTTTGCCCGAATCAAACCGACGCGCATCGCCTGTAGCGTCGGTCAACAGAGAGGAAACTACCATGGCTCATCCCGTAATTGATGCCGACGAGTGCATCGCTTGTGGCGTTTGCGTCGACTCCTGCCCCGCTGGCGTTCTGGAGCTCCAGGACGTCGCCACCGTCGCTGACGAGGACTCCTGCGTCGCCTGTGGCGCTTGCCAGGACGCTTGCCCCGCTGGCGCGATCACCGAGATCGTCGAGGAGTAACAACTCCCGCACTTGCACACTCAAAAGTACACCGTGCACAAAAAAGGAGGCCTCCGCATCGCCGCGGAGGCCTCCTTTTGCATTCGTCGTTACTAGGACAGGTCGTCCTCGTAGGGCATGAGGTCTGCCAAGTAGCCTTTCTCCTTGAGCATGGCCTCGATCTCGTCGAGGGTTTGCTCGTCCTCTGCCGCAATGCGATGGAAGTGATAGCCGCTCGTCACTGTTAGCAGTGGAAAGCTCTTGCCGCTCTCGATATCGTGCAGATAGCGCTCAACATCGCGGCGGTTGCGGATGTCCAGGTCGGCCGTGATCTTACCGTACACGCGGTGATTGACGATCACGTTGAGCACGGCGCCGCCGGCGTCGACGATACTCGTGAGCTCATCGCCTGCCTGCTCCACGCTGTGGCGAACCTTGACCAAGCGCGTGGGCACGGCGGGGCTGCTGGGGGCCTCCTGCAGCACATAGCCACGGTTGGTTGCCACGACATCGTGCCCATCGGCGCGCAACAGGGCAATATCCTGAACCACGACCTGGCGGCTCACGCCAACCTCGCGGGCAAGTGCGCTGCCCGAAACGGGCTCCCTGGCTCCCTCGAGCACGCCCATGATGGCACGACGGCGCTCGCGGGCGTTCATTATTTACCGTCCAGCAGACGCAGGTGCTTAAGCGAGAGGTCGAGGATCGGGGCGGAGTGTGTCAGCGCGCCCGAGCTAATAAAGTCGACGCCCAGATCGGCCAGGGCGCGAATATTGCTGGCGTCCACATTGCCCGAACACTCAGTCTTGGCGCGACCGGCGATAAGCTCGATAGCGGCGGCCATGTCGTCATGGGTCATGTTGTCGAACATGATGATATCGGCGCCGGCCTCCACGGCTTCGCGTACCATGTCCAGGTTCTCGCACTCAATCTCGACCGTCGTGGTAAACGACGCGTGGGCGCGCGCCATCTCGATCGCGCGCGTCACGCCACCGGCGGCATCGATGTGGTTGTCCTTGAGCATGACGGCTGTCGACAGGTTGTAGCGATGGTTGCTGCCGCCGCCGATCTCAACCGCCGCCTTCTCGAAAACGCGCATGCCCGGCGTGGTCTTGCGTGTGTCGACAAGCACGGTCTTGGTACCCTCGAGCGCCGCTGCCATTCTGTGCGTATAGGTAGCGATACCGCTCATGCGCTGCAGGTAGTTGAGCGCCACGCGCTCGCCCGAAAGCAGCACGCGCGCATCGCCGCGCACCTGGCCCACGTGGTCGCCGGCGTGCACCTCGTCACCGTCGGCAACATCAAACAGCACCGAGCTCTGCGAATCCAGCAGCTCAAAGGTGCGGGCGAACACATCCAAGCCCGCGATGATGCCATCGGCCTTGGCGATGAGCTCCACCGTGGCGGGGCGCGCCGTGGGGCACACGCTCGCCGTGCTCACGTCCTCAAACGTAATGTCCTCGCGTAGAGCCTGCAGAATCAGATCATCGACGACGAGCTTCATGGTAATGGGATTCATGGTCTACTCCTCCACGGCCTGCGTGCCGGCGGCACGGGCCAAATCATCGATCGCCAGGGAGTCGGCGCTCAGGGCGCGATGACGCCCGTCGAGCGCGGGCTCGCCCGCCCGCTCCACGGCGAGCGACTCGCCGGTGCGCATGTACCACGCGGCGCGACGACCCCAGACCAGCGCCTCGAGCAGGCTGTTTGATGCAAGGCGATTCTTGCCGTGAACGCCGTTGCAGGCCGTCTCACCGGCTGCGTAGAGCTCGGGCATCGAGGTGCGGCCGTCCTTGTCGACCCACACGCCGCCCATAAAGTAGTGCTGCGTAGGCGTAACGGGGATGGGCTCGTCCAAGATGTCGCGGCCGTCCTCCAAGCAGCGTGCGCGAATGTTGGCAAAGTGCCCGGTCACTACATCGCGCTCGACGGGGGCAAAGCTCAGCCACTCGTGCTCAGTACCGTCCTGCTTCATCTGCTCGCGAATAGCGGCGGCGACCACATCGCGCGGCTGAAGCTCGTCGGTAAAGCGCTCACCGGCGGCATTGAGCAGAATCGCGCCCTCGCCGCGGCAGCTCTCGCTGATCAGGAACGTGCGGCCTGGCTGCGGCGAGAACAGGCCCGTGGGGTGAATCTGCACGTAGTCCAGGTGCTCCATCTTAATGCCATGCTCCTGAGCGATGTAGCAGGCATCGCCCGTAAGCTGCGGATAGTTGGTCGAGTGGTCGTATACGCCGCCGATGCCGCCCGTTGCCCACAGCGTGTGACGGGCATGGATCTTAAACGGCTCGCCGGCATGCGCGCCCTCGGCGGCATTTACCAGCTCGTCGGCGGGACGAACCGAGTTGTCCTCGTCCACGGGAACGGCAACGACACCGGCACACACCGTGGCGCCGTCACGCTCGCCCGTCAGGATGTCGGTCATGGCCACGTGCTCCAAAATCTGCACGTTATCCAGTTTGCGAACGGCCTGAAGCAGCTTGGTCGTGATCTCCTTGCCCGTAATGTCGGCATGGAAGGCAATGCGGGGGCGGCTGTGCGCGCCCTCGCGGGTAAAGTCGAGGCTGCCGTCGGCTTTGCGCTCAAAGTCCACGCCCATGGCCAGCAGGTCGTTGATGACCGAACGGCTCGAGCGAATCATGATGTCGACGCTCTCGCGGCGGTTCTCGTAGTGGCCGGCGTGCATGGTGTCCTCAAAGAAGGCATCGTAGTCCGAGCCCTCGGGCAGCACGCAAATGCCGCCCTGCGCGAGCATCGAATCGCACTCGTCGACAGCGCCCTTGGAGAGCATGATCACGCGCATGCTCGTCGGCAGGTTGAGAGCCGCATACAGGCCCGCTACACCGCAGCCGGCAATAACGACGTCGCACTCCATATCGGGGTATTGCTTGGTTTCCACAGGAATCCTCTCCCTTGAATGTGACATAAGGGACCGTCCCTCATGCCGCATTGTTCTAGCGCGCTGCGTACTCGAGCATGCGGTCGAGCGTGAGCTTGGCCTGATCGGCGGCCTTGTCCGACACGCCAATCTGCACCTCGCCCTCGCCCGTCTCCAGGCAGCGCACGAGCTTTTCGAGCGTGATGAGATCCATGTTGACGCAGGTGGGCTGCACCGCGGGGAAGTAGAACTTCTTGCCGGTGCCCTGGCAGCGGCGCTCGAGCTCGTAGAGTACGCCGCGGACCGTCACGATGATGAACTCGCTCGCGTCGGACTCCTCGGCATACTTGATGATGCCGGCGGTGGAGCCGATGTAGTCGGCCTCAGCCAGGACGTCAGCCTTGCACTCAGGATGCGCCAGCACGAGCGCGTCGGGGTGGGCCTCCGTCGCGTCGACGATCTGCTCGACGGTGATGATGTGATGGCGCGGGCAGTAGCCGTTGTTGGGGATGACGTGCTTTTGGGGCACCTGCTCGGCTACGAAGCGGCCCAGGTTCTGGTCGGGAATGAACAAGATGTGCTGCTGCGGCAGCTCGGAGACGATCTTGACGGCGTTTGAGCTGGTAACGCACACGTCACTCCAGCTCTTGATCTCGACCGTGGAGTTGACGTAGCAGACCACGGCCAGGTCGTCGCCGTACTCGGCGCGCGCCGCATCGACCGTCTCGCGCTTGACCATGTGCGCCATGGGACAGTCCGCGCCCGGCTCGGGCAGCAGCACGGTCTTGGTGGGATTGAGCAGCTTGGCGCTCTCGCCCATAAACTCCACGCCGCACAGCACGATGGTCTGCTGCGGCAGGCTCTTGGCAAGCTTTGCCAGGTAGAAGCTGTCGCCGACGTAATCGGCCACAGCCTGAACCTCGGGCGCCACGTAATAGTGCGCCAGGATCACCGCGTCGCGTTGGGTTTTAAGTTGCTGAATGGCCTCGACGAGCTCTGCGGGCACCAGTGCCGCGCGCTCCGTTGCCGTCGTTGCCGATGCTAGGCCGGCCGCGATATCGCGTGCAAGCTCCGACGCATCCATGTTCGCGCTCTGTGCCATCAAGGCCCCTCTCTTTTGGCGAATCTTGGGGCTTTAGTATGACACCTAGGTTTACAGCTGACAAGACAGCTGTAAACCTAGGTGTAAAGTTGAAATAAAGATTCGACCATGCGGCAAGTCCATATTCGAACTGGCAAGCTGAGGATAGCCGAGCTCTCGATAGCGCAGGAGGCATCTTTCGCCACCGCAATACCGCTCGGCGCGAGTTGCGCACCGTGAGGCACGAACGGGCGCTCCCCCGCGAGTGGTCCGCGCCCAATGTGGCAAAATCGAACTACTAAGGGGGCTCAGAATGCTCAAGATTATTGCCTGCGACGATGACGTCGCTTTTCTAGATAGACTGCACCGGATGATCGACCGTTGGTCGATCGAGACGGGCACGGCGGTCGATGTTGCGCTCGTTACGCGCGGCGAGGACCTGCTGGCGCGCCATGCCGCGTCGCGCGCCGACATCATCCTGCTCGACATGATCATGCCGCTCGTCAACGGCATGGACACCGCACGCGAATTGCGCCAGGCCGATACCGCCGTGCGCCTGGTGTTTCTCACCTCATCGCCCGAGTTTGCACTGGAGTCCTACGAGGTCCGCGCCTTCGACTATCTGCTCAAGCCCGTGACTTACGAACGCCTGGCGCAGTTACTCGACGAACTTTCGAGCATGCGCCCGGCGGCAACCGACGAGCTCGTGATCAAAACGTCCTTTGGCTACCACGCCCTGCGCCTGTCCGACATCGAATATGCCGAGGCGCGCAACAAGCACGTGGTCTTCCACCTGCGCGACGGACGCGATATCGAGGCACTCGAGTCGTTCCGCAGCGTCGAGGACCGTTTGGCGCAAAATGCCACCTTCTTTAAATGCCACCGTAGCTACCAGGTCAACTTGCGCAACATCGACCACTTCGATCGCACAGACATCGTCATGCGCTCGGGCGCGTGCATTCCGCTGTCGCGCAGCAGCAAGCAGGGGTTCCAAGACGCCTACTTTGCGGTGCGCTTTGAGGGCGGGAGGCGCTGATGATCTCCTCGGTCGAAATGGTCCTTTGGGCAATCCACCACGCCACGACGCTGCTCTTTGGCGTCTTTGCCTCGGCGGCGCTGTGCGGTATCGAAATCAATCGACGCCATGCACTCGAGTTGGTGGGGGTCGGAGCCGCAACCGGCGCTGCCTTTTCGATCGCCAATGTCGTTGGCGGAGAGCTTTTTGCCCGTCAGGTCTATCCGCTCGTCGTGCACTTGCCGCTTACCGTCTACCTATGCGCGCGCTACCACTTGAGTCCGCTACTCGCGACGTTGGGCGTCACCAGCGCCTATCTGAGCTGCCAGTTCAGCAATTGGATGGGCATCGCCGCATTTGCCGCAACCGATTCTCAGATCGCGTACTATCTGGCACGCATCGCTACCACGCTCGGCGTCTTTGCCGTCCTGCTGCATTGGGCCGGCGACATTGGACCCCGCTTGGCGATTAAAAGCCCCACCGAGCTGGGCATCCTTTTAATCCTGCCGCTCGTCTATTACATCTTTGACTATGCCACCAACGTCTACACCACGCTGTTCCACTCGGGCTCGGTGGTGACAGTTGAGTTTTTGGCATTTGCGCTCTGTGCCTTCTATCTTATGTTTCTTGCTGTTTACCTGCGCGAATACGAAGAAAAGGAAACCGCCGAGCGAGAGCGTTGGATGCTCGAAACCCGCGACAGCGCCGCCATCAAAGAGCTCGAGGCTTGGCGTCAATCTGGGCGCGAGCTGTCGATTCTTCGCCACGATATGCGCCACTTCCTACGCGGCCTGGCCACTTTAATTGAGGAGGGCCACACCGACGAGGCGCTCAAACGCATCGATGAGCTCTGCGAAGCCGGCGACCGCACCGCCGTACGCCGCTTCTGCGCCAACGAGACCGTAAACATCGCGCTTTCGTCATTCAACTCAGATATCAATAGAAACGGCATTACCGCCAACCTGCGCGCCGCCGTACCCGAAACCGTCCACGTAGGTGACGCCGACCTGTTTAGCGTGCTCTCAAATGCCTTGGAAAACGCTATCACCGCCGCAAGCGCCGCACCCCAAGGAAAGCGATTCGTCGACCTTGACCTGCGACTTGAGGACGGCCAGCTGTTGCTGTTGGTTTCCAACACGTTTGACCGCGCGCCGCGCATGGTCGACGGCATGCCCGTGACCCGGCATGCGGGCCACGGCTTTGGAACCAAGAGCATCAAACTTGCCGTGGAGCGCATGAACGGCAACTGCCAGTTCCGCATTAACGGCGATCGGTTTGAGCTGCGCGCTGTGATGTAGAAGTACGGCGCCGATCTCGCGGCGCGCCTCGCCCGCCAGGCAATCGCTCGCCGGTGCCGATCCGCTACAGTGGAGCGACCGCCGGGGTCAGCTGCTTGATGTAGGCCCACATGCGCTGCTTGGCCGCTTTGTCGGTCAGCGCCGCCTCAAAGCCATCGAGCGCGAGCACGCGGCGGCCCTGCACATGGGCGACCAGGCCGGGCTTGAGCATGGCGGTGTCGAAGTCATCAATCGCCACGAGCATATCGGCGTAGGTTTCGCGCATGGCATCGGCCGCGCTGTTATCGAGCAGCAGCACCGCCTCGGGATCCAGAGACTCAAGCGCCTCGCGGAACAGCTCGCACGGCAGAGTCTCGCCCACCGCGACCGCTCCGTCGCCTGCGCCGGCGACGCTTGCCAGCACGCAAAAATCCTCGGGCGCGTAGCCGATGGCCCCAAGCGCCTTGCGCAGCGCAGCACCGTCCGGACCGGCAGCCAGCTCGCCGCCCGAACGCTCGGCCTCGTCCAAATCGCCTTTGACCAGCACGATCGGCGAGCACGCGTTGCCCACGATGCGCACGCCACGGACCGCAAGCGATGTGAGCTCCTGCTCGGTCGCCTGGGCGATGGCTTCTTTTTTCTGGCTTTGTGACGTGGACATGCGCTCTCCAATCGTTTGCGTGCCCACCATTATATAAAAGAGCTGCCCGCGAGTGGTTGCTTTGCGGGCGGCTGGGTATAAGCACGGTCGTACTGAGTTTTACGCGGCCGAGCCGCGTCGTATTATGGAGGTCACCATGGCTGACATTAAGCAGATTACCCCCGAGAACTTCGATTCCATCGTTAACGACAGCCTGCCCGTGCTGGTCGATTTTTGGGCGCCCTGGTGCGGGCCCTGCCGATCGCTCTCGCCCATCGTGGACGAGGTAGCCGATGAGCTGGCAGGCAAGCTTGCCGTTGCCAAATGCAACGTCGACGACAACCAGGACCTGGCCATGAAGTATGGCGTCATGAGCATCCCCACGCTGATTGTGTTTAAGAACGGCGAGGAGATTGACCGCTCAGTTGGCGCTCTACCCAAGGCGAGGCTGCAGGCGCTGCTGGAGAAGCATCTGTAATACGCTTGTTACTTACTCGCCGTCTATGAGCGGTTTTGCACCGCTCGCCGGACTTCTGGATGCACCGAGTGCAACCACGGATAGTATGGTAGTCACAAACAGCCCCCAGTGAACGGGTGCGGGTCGCACAGACTCGTACCCGTTTTCTTATGCAGCTGCGCGCAGAGCGGGCGTAGTAAAATCTGAACCACTGAACTGCCCCATACAAAAGGAGATTTTCCATGCATGATGTTGGAATGAACATGAGCCAGCTTGCCATGAGCGTCAAGCAGGTCGACGACACCATCGAGCTCGCTCACGAATGGAGCCATCAGTTGCTGCATGCGACCGAGAATTTTGACATGGAGCGCATCGGCGCCAAGCTCGAGGCAGCCATGGCCGCGCTGCACGAGGCGCATGACGCGCTCGAGGGCTACGAAGAGGCCATCGAGGCCGACCACAACTCCGTCGGATCCGTGAAGCTGGTGTAGGGTGTCCGAACACGAACACGAGCACGGCTGCGGGCACGAGCACGAGCATCCGCACGGGGCGGACGGTGACGCGGGCTGCCACTGTAGTGGCTCCGGCTCCGAGCTGGTCCGTTTTTCGGTTACCGCACCCGACGACCTGCTGCGCCGTTTTGACGAACAGATCGCGCGCCGCGGCGACGTGGCCAACCGCTCCGAGGCCGTGCGCGACCTGATTCGCGCCTCGATCGCCAAGGAGCAGATGCGCACGCCCGATGAGCATGTTATCGGGTCGCTCACCATGATCTACGACCATCACACCGGCGATCTGACACGCCGCCTGGACGAGGTGCAGCACGACTACACCAACGAGATCGTATCGACCATGCACGTGCATCTGGATCACCACAACTGCTTGGAGATTCTGGCGCTCAAGGGTCGCGGCGAGCGCGTCTACGAACTAGCCGACCGCCTGCTGGGCCTGCGCGGCGTTAAGCACGGCGAGCTCACGTGCGCCGCCACCAAGCAGAGCCTGGGGCTGTAGCGGAATTTCCCGCAGCGCACCTGCCAAAAAGGGACAGGTTTGTTTTGGCAGGTTTAGCGTTTTACCTACCAAAATAAACCTGTCCCTTTTTGGTCGGTTTTGATGAGGGGTGTCGCATGCGGCATGTGCATATTCATGTGACGGGCATTGTGCAGGGCGTTGGCATGCGACCGTTTGTGTATCGCGAGGCCATGGCGCATGGCATTTGCGGATGGGTGCTCAATGCGGGCGACGGCGTGCATATCGAGGCGCACGCTTGTGCCGAGGCGGTTGACGGATTTGTCGCTGCGCTTTCTGAGCATGCGCCCGCGGCGGCTCGCGTTGAGCGAGTCGATATTGCGGATTTGGAGCCTGGCGGTTGGAGCACTGCCGATGAGCAGGGCTTTCACATTGTGGCGTCGCAGGACCAGACCGCGCACACCACACTTGTCTCGCCCGATATCGCCACCTGTGACGATTGCCTGCGCGAGTTGTTCGATCCCGCCGACCGACGCTATCACTACCCCTTTATCAACTGCACTAACTGCGGACCGCGCTTTACCATCATCCGCTCGCTGCCTTACGATCGAGCGGCTACCTCGATGGACCGTTTTCCCATGTGCCCCGAGTGTGCCGCGGAGTATGCCAATCCGCTCGACCGGCGTTTTCACGCGCAGCCCGATGCCTGCTTTGATTGCGGGCCGCATATTACGTGGCGTGAGGCTGTGAACGGCGATGCGTGCGGGAATTCGTCCGCGACACCGGCCGTCGGCACCACACGCGAGGCCAGCGACGCTATCATCGAGCGCTGCGTTGAGCTGCTGGCCAGCGGTGGCATCGTCGCCATCAAGGGCCTGGGCGGATTCCATCTATCCTGTGACGCTGCCAACGAGCAGGCGGTGGCCGAGCTGCGCCGTCGCAAGCGTCGCAGCAATAAGCCGCTTGCCGTCATGGTGCGCAGTCTTGCCGATGCCGGGCGCCTGTGCCATATCGACGACGCTGAGCGCGAGCTTCTCGCCGGCAGTATCCGCCCCATTGTGCTGCTGCGCCGGCGCACTGTTGGCGAGGGCAACGGCGGTTCCCCCGACATCCTCGCCCTCGCGCCATCTGTCGCGCACGACTTGCCCGAGCTCGGCGTCATGCTCCCCTATACGCCGCTTCAACATCTGTTGCTTGCAGCTGCCGCGTCGCATGACATGCATGCGCTGGTCATGACCAGCGGAAACCTGAGCGAAGAGCCCATCGAGACCGACGACGCCCTTGCATGGGAGCATCTCGTTGCCGCCGGCATCGCCGACGCGCTGCTCGGCAACGACCGCGCGATCCTGTCGCGCTACGACGACTCCGTGGTACGCGTGGTCGACGGCGACGTCATGCCCGTACGTCGTGCACGCGGATATGCGCCGCAACCGCTGTCGTTGCCGGCGCTCGACGGCACCACGCCCTGCGTACTCGCCTGCGGGCCGCAGCAAAAAGCCACGATTGCACTCACTCGCACGGACTCGGACGGTCATACGACCTGTTTTGTGTCGCAGCATATCGGCGATGTCGAAAACGGCGCGACTTTCGATGCTTGGAGCGCCGCGCGCTCGCGTCTGGAAAACCTCTTTGACCTGGCGCCTGCCGCCTTGGCATGCGACATGCATCCCAGCTATCTGTCGAGCCAATGGGCGCGCGAGCACGATCTGCCGCTTATCGAAGTCCAGCACCACCATGCGCACATCGCGAGCGTAATGGCAGAGGCGATTGTCGCAGGCCGGCTTGCGCCCGATGCACGCGTCCTCGGCATCGCCTTCGACGGCACGGGCGCCGGCACCGATGGCACCATATGGGGCGGTGAGTTTCTTGTCGCCCGTCTCACCGATTTTGAGCGCGTCGCGCATCTGCGCGCCTGGGCGCTTCCCGGTGGCGCCGCATCCGTACACGATGCCCGCCGCAACGCCTTTGCCCTGCTCAGCGAGCTCGACCTGCTCGAGCACCCGGGAGCCGCGGGGCTCTTGAACAGCCTTGACGAGCAAACGCGCAGCATAACGGCAACGATGATCGAGCGCGGCATCAACAGTCCGCGCACTAGCAGCATGGGTCGCCTGTTTGATGCCGCAACCGCGATTTTGGGCATTTGCGGCCAGGCAACCTACGAGGGCGAACCCGCCATCGAGCTCGAAGCCGCCGCCTGGCGCGCGCTCGACAGCGAAATCGCCCATTTTCCCGACGACAACGCCGGCTACTCCGCATCTGACCCATCGTGGCTGGACGGCCCCTATGTTCTGGACCAGAAAGCACTCTTTGAGGCACTTTTGGGAGGAATTGAAGCCGGAGCGCCCGCCAACAGGCTCGCACTCGACTTCCATGTCGGCATCGCGCGCTCCTCGGCGCGCATCGCCAGCGATATCTGCGTGCACGAGGGCATCGACACCGTCGCGCTCTCGGGCGGCGTGTTCATGAACCGACTTTTGCTTCAGCTCCTTACCCACGAACTCAAAGACGCCGGTCTTGCCGTCTTGGTCCCCCATACTGTGCCCGTCAACGACGGCTGCATCGCCTACGGTCAGGCCGCCATCGCTCGCGCTCGCCTCGCGCAGACAGCATCGCGATAGGCGTTTTGCCAGCCTGCGCGCCGCCGTCTCACAGGTGTAACGCGTTTGCTCGTGACTCCCGCGAGCGCTACCATCAACTGATGGGTAATTAGGCGCCTATCCAGCGCAAAACGTATAAAAGGGGAACATTATGTGCCTTGCCGTTCCCGGTAAAGTGGTCAAACGCGACGACGACCTTAAGGCGACCGTCGACATGATGGGCATCGAGCGCCCCGTTTCGCTGCGCCTCGTGCCGACGGCACTGGTAGGCGACTATATTCTCGTGCACGCCGGCTTTGGCATTCAGATTGTCGACGAGCAGGAAGCCCAAGAGACACTCGAGCTCGTCAATACCATGACCGAGCTGGCCGAAGAGGACCAGCTCGCCACTAACCCGGCCGAGGCATACTAGTGGCGGCGGCGCAGCCGGTTCGCTCCGGTATCGACTTTTCGGCATTTCGCGACCCCAAGCTGGCTCGCGAGCTCATCGATCGTATTCATGAGCTTGTCGGCAACCGCAGCATCAACCTTATGGAAGTCTGCGGTACGCATACCGTGAGCATCGGTCGCTATGGCTTTCGCTCCATTATGCCTGCCGGGCTCAAACTGCTGAGCGGTCCGGGTTGCCCCGTCTGTGTTACCGCCAACCGCGATATCGACCATGCAATCGCGCTCGCCAAGATGGACGGCGCCATCATCACCACCTTTGGCGACATGATGCGCGTGCCCGGGTCGTCTACCTCGCTCGCCGCGCAAAAGGCGGCGGGGCGCGATATTCGCATTGTGTACTCCCCGCTCGATGCACTCGACATTGCCGAGCAAAACCCCGATCGTCCGGTCATTTTTATGGGCGTGGGCTTTGAGACCACGACGCCCACCATCGCCGCCGCCATTTTGGAGGCCGATGCACGCGGACTCCAGAACTTTTCGGTCTATTGCGCTCACAAGACCACGCCGCCGGCGTTGCGCGCCATCGCCAACGATCCCGAGACCGCCATCGACGGCTTCATCCTGCCGGGCCACGTCGCCACCATCACGGGCTTGGCGCCCTTTAGCTTTTTGGTCGACGAGTTTAAGACTCCAGGCGTGGTAACGGGATTTGAGCCGGTCGACATCTTGCAGGGCATCTGCGTGCTGGTCCAGATGGTTGTTGAGGGGCAGCCCGCGATCGACAACGCCTACCGTCGCGGCGTCAATGCCGACGGCAATCCCGTGGCGCGCCAGCTGGTCGAGCAGGTATTTGAGCCGTGCGATACCACATGGCGCGGTCTGGGGCCGATTGCCGGCTCGGGTCTTTCCATCCGGCCCGAGTTCTCGCGCTTTGATGCCCACGTTCGCTTTGACGTGCCCGTTGAGCCGACGGTTGAGCCGCGCGGGTGCCGCTGCGGCGACGTGCTGCGCGGAGCCATTACGCCGAGCGACTGCCCGCTCTTTGGCCGCGCATGCACGCCCGAACATCCCGTCGGCCCGTGCATGGTGAGCTCCGAGGGCAGCTGCGCGGCGTACTACCGCTACCGTAACTAGCCCGGACGCACCCGCACGCTGGCACCACCCACGATTGGAGTTTTGGATATGTCCCATAGCATCACCGATAACACTGTCCTGCTGGGCCACGGTTCCGGCGGCCAGATGATGAAACGCATCATCGATGAGGTCTTTTTGGATGCCTTTGGGTCGCCCGAGCTGCTCGAGGGCAACGATGCCGGCGTCGCCGCGCTCCCCGCGAGCGGGCGCATCGCCATGTCGACCGATAGCTTTGTGGTCTCGCCGCAGTTCTTCCCCGGTGGCAACATCGGACGTCTTGCCGTTTGCGGAACCGTTAACGACGTCGCGACCTCGGGCGCCAGCGTGCGCTACCTGTCGTGCGGCTTTATCCTCGAAGAGGGCTATCCCATGGATAAGCTCCGCCAAATTGTGCAGACGATGGCCGAGACAGCGCGCGAGGCAGGTGTGAAGATTATCACCGGCGACACCAAGGTGGTCGAGCGCGGCGGGGCCGACGGCGTCTACATCAATACCGCCGGCGTGGGCGAGGTGCCCGAGGGCGTGGCGCTCAGCGGCGCCAACTGCCAGCCTGGCGATGTCATTCTGGTATCGGGTACGCTGGGCGACCACGGCATCGCCATCATGAGCCAACGCGAGGGCCTGGCGTTTTCGAGCGACATCGAAAGCGACGCCGCACCGCTCAACCACCTGATAGCCGATGTGCTTGCCGCAGCCCCCGACACGCGCTGTTTCCGCGACCCCACGCGCGGTGGCCTGGCGTCCACGCTCAACGAGTTTGCCCAGGCCAGCGGCGTTGCCATGGAGGTCGACGAGGATGCCGTGCCCGTGCGCCCCGACGTGCAGGCAGCCTGCGAGATGCTCGGCTATGACGTGCTGCAGGTAGCAAACGAGGGCAAGATGGTCGCCGTGGTGCCGGCCGAGCAGGCCGATGCCGCGCTGGCAGCCATGCGCGCCGCGCGCTACGGCGAGAATGCCGCCATCATCGGTCGCGTGCTGCCGCTTGCCAAGGGCGCTCGACCCGCCGTGCGCGTACGCACCGGCTGGGGATCGACCCGTATCCTCGACATGCTCGTGGGAGAGCAGCTGCCGAGGATTTGCTAACGACAAAGGCTCAGGGCTATTAAAGATATTCAGATTCCAAACATGCCCGGCACGCATGCCCAGTATCATGGGGTGCGTTTTACAACTCAAGCGGCAGGAGCACCCATGGCAGCAGCTTTTTCCCATGTGATTTTTGACCTGGACGGCACCATCCTCAACACGCTCGAGGACCTGGCGGCCGCCGGCAACCATACCTGCGAGATGCACGGCTGGCCCACGTTTGCCGTAGACGAGTACCGCTACAAGGTGGGAAACGGCATGCTCAAGCTGGTCGAGCGCTTTATGCCCGCCGAGTATGCGGGCGATGGTCGCATGTTTGAGCAGACGCTTGCCGAGTTTAGGGCCTATTACGGCGAGCACAAGGAGGACCACACCGCCCCCTATGCCGGTACGGTCGAGATGCTCGACCGCCTGCGCGCCGCGGGCGCGCAGCTTGCCGTGCTCACTAACAAGGACCATGTCTCGGCGGTTCCGCTTATCGAAAAATACTTTGGTTCCGAGCGATTTGCGCTGGTGCAGGGCCGCATCGATGCGTTTCCTCCCAAGCCCGAGGCGCCTGTTACGCTGCATGTGATGGAAGAGCTAGGCGCCGATCCAGCAACCACACTCTATGTGGGCGATTCCAATGTCGATGTTCTGACCGGTCACAACGCCGGCCTCAAGAGCGCCGGTGTCACCTGGGGCTTCCGTGGCCGCGCAGAGCTGGAGGCCGCCGGCGCCGACTACGTGGTGGACACCCAGGACGAGCTCGCGGCGCTGATTCTGGGCGAGTAACCGCTCATCCCTCCCACGGGCAGCCAATGCGGAACGGGACTCTTTTAGCTGCCCCTGCACCAAAGGAGTGTCCCCAAGTGCCGGCAGAAAAGGAACGTCCCCAAGTGCCGCCTCAATGACTACCATGGCAATGCCGCAGGTAGAGGACGGACAGCGAGCGACGTCCAGGACGAACAAGTTGGCATGAAAAAGGCGAGGCATAGACCTTCTGGTCATGCCTCGCCTTTTGAATGACAAATTGTCGTCCTGGGCGGCGCGCAGCGTCAACTGGTTACGCGGTTCGTAGAACCGCGTAACTCCCCTAGCTCAGCATTGCATCCATCATCTCGGAGTTGACGGAGTCATCGGCAGACCACTCGCCGTCGTCGTTGCAGGTGTACTTGAAGATAACCGTGGTCTTCCTGGGCTCGGTGGCCTTGGTCACATCGACCATAACCTGACCGGCCATCTTGTACAGCTCGTCATCGGAAGGAACCGTATCAAGCGCGGCGACCTTCTCCTGATACTGGGTGGAGAAGTCCTCGACGATCTTGTTCATGGACTTGCAGGTGATGGAGACCTCGGCGGTCGCGACACCCTTGTCCTCGTCGACCGTCACGTCGCCGATCTTGTAATCAAAGCCCTCGAGATAGGTCTTGGCATACTCCTTGGGATCGATACCCAGCTGCTCGAACTCGTCGCCCGAAGCCTCCTCCAGACCAGAAAGGAACTCGTCGCCACCGTTCTTGACCTCGTCAAACTGAGTCGTAAGATCCTCGGTGATGAGTTCCTCGACCGAAGGGCCTCCACAACCGGAAAGCACGACCACGCATGCAACCAAGACGGCCATGAGGGGCGCAAGCAGCAGCTTCTTTTTCATGTTGTTCCTCCCAATGAGCGGCACCGCGCTTCCCAGACGCGGCGCACGTTGTAATAAGTAAGCCCATACTATCCACTTATTAACACCCTCGGGGGCACGAAGGCGCGGTCGGTTCGTTTTAGCGTCCGAACGGTTTGCGAGCCCGCCCAACGTGCAATAAAACGCTTTCCCGCGGTGCAATAAAAAAGGTGGCCGGACAACCCGACCACCCTTGCACATCCTTATGTTGCCGCAGTTTACTTGCGGACGACCTTAACGATGGCGTCACCGGCGGCGACAGCGGAGTCGGCCTCGACGGCGAGCTCGACATCGGCAAACTCGGCGGTGTTGGACACGGCCACGACGACGCAGTCCTTGTAACCGGCAGCAGCGATCTTGGCGCGGTCGATCTTGAGCATGGGCTGGCCGGCCTTAACGACGTCGTCGGCCTTGACGAAGCCCTCGAAGCCATCGCCGTTCATGTTAACGGTATCGACACCAACGTGCACCAGAACCTCGATGCCGCTATCGGACTGTAGGCCCACGGCGTGACCCATGGTGACGGTCACCTTGCCGTCGCAGGGAGCGTAGACCAGATCGTCCTCGGGCCACACGGCACAGCCCTTGCCCAGGACCTCGCCACCAAAGACGGGATCGGGCACGTCGGCCATCTTGATGACCTTGCCCTTGACGGGCGAGCACAGCACGTCGGCGCCGGCAGAAGCAGAGATGGAGGCCGGAGCAGCGGCAGCCGCGGGCTCAGCCTTCTTCTTGAACATGTCAAACAGACCCATACGATTTCTCCTCTTGATTAAGCGCAACGTTTTGCGCATGCCTATGGTGATTATAGTGCCAAATGGCCAAAATACTAAGGTGAGGGTTCGAATCGCAAGCCCTTCCAAGCCCTTCCCAAAACCTTTTCCCCAGTGGCGCTCATATTGTCGATTAATCCAGACCCTCGGCACCGTTGGACTTGATGATCTTCTGGTAGGCGTAGAAGCTGTCCTTGCGGCGGCGCTCGTAGGTACCGGTGCCGTCGTCGTACTTATCGACGTGAATGAAGCCGTAGCGCTTGCGCATCTCGCCGGTGCCGGCGGAAACCAGGTCGATGGGGCCCCACCAGGTATAGGCGATCAGGTCGACGCCGTCGGCAATGGCCTCGCCCATGGCCTTGACGTGGCTCTGCAAGTAGGCGATACGGTACGGGTCGTGGATGGAGCCGTCCTCCTCGACCTCGTCGTAAGCGCCCATGCCGTTCTCGACCACCATCAGCGGAATCTCGTAGCGGGCGTAAATCTCGTTGAGGGCGATGCGCAGGCCCAGCGGATCGATCTGCCAGCCCCAGTCGGTGGACTCCAGATAGGGGTTCTTGCCGCCAAAGGTCATGTTGCCCTCGGTCATCTCGTGGTCCTTGTGGGTGCCCACGGTTCCGGACATGTAGTAGCTAAAGGTGTAGAAATCGACCTTGCCGTCGGCGATATCCTGCAGATCGCCGTCCTCCATCACGAGCTCGACGTCGTTCTCGGCCCAGAAACGCTTGGCATAGAACGGATACTTGCCGCGCACCTGCACGTCGGAGCAGTACCAGTTCATGGTATTCATCTCCTGCTGCGTGGCGAACACGTCGGCCGGATCGCACGTGGCGGCATAGGAGAGGACGAAGCAGTCCATGTTGCCCATCTTAAACTGCGGATAGTGCTCGTGGGCATAGCGCACGACGCGGCCGCTGGCGACAAACTGGTGATGCAGGGCCTGCATACGGGCCTGCGGCGTGGTGTGGACCGCCGAAGCCGGGCCCTCAAAGCCCTGGATCATGCTGGTCCCAAAGAGGTTACCAATGTCCTGGGTGCCGCAGTTGATCTCGTTGAAGGTGAGCCAGAACTTGACCTTGTCCTGATAGCGGTCGAAGACGGTCTGGCAGTACTTCTCAAAGAAGCCGATGAGCTCGCGGCTCGCCCAGCCATTGTATTTCTCGACCAGGTGATAGGGCATCTCGTAGTGCGACAGGGTCACGAGCGGCTCAATATTGTGAGCGCGCAGGCAGTCGAAGACGCGATCGTAGAAGGCGAGGCCGGCCTCGTTGGGCTCGGCGTCGTCGCCGTTGGGGAAGATGCGGCTCCAAGAGATGGACATGCGGAACATGTTGAAGCCCATCTCGGCGAACAGCGCGATGTCCTCCTCGTAGTGATGGTAGAAGTCGATACCGTCATGATTGGGGTAGAAGCGGTCGGGGTCGATGTCGATCGTAATCTGACGCGGCTCCTTGTAGCTGCCGCCCAAAAAATGGTCATCGACGGAAGGACCGCGGCCGTCCACGTTCCAAGCGCCCTCAAACTGATTGGCGGCGGTAGCGCCACCCCAATAGAAACCCTCGGGGAATCCCATAAGTGCCTCCTCGCTCATGCGTGTTGCTGATGAAACGAGTATGCCGCCGAGTCGCTCCAGGCCAGGGCGAAGGCGCCGATTTGGACACTTCTTTTCGCAGACGCGCGCTGCAACAGCGCTGCAGCTGAAACTTTTTGACACCGAAGGAGCGAAGACGATCCGCCCCGCGCTTACCGGCGGTATGCCGCGGGGGTGCAGCCATACTTGTCGTGAAACTTACGGTAGAAGAAGCTCATGTTTTCATAGCCCACCGCATGCGCAGCCGCCCCGGCCGTGGCGCCACCGCGCAGAAGCTCGGCCGCACGCACCAGGCGTCGCTCCTGCACAAGCTGCCTAAAGGTCTTGCCCACATGCCGCTTGAGGAGCGCCGTCGCATAATTAGGGCTCAAGCCAAACTCCGCCGCCATCCCCTCGAGGGAGCATGCAGCGAATTCGCGATCGATATAGCCGAGCATTCCCGTCACCAGGGCAGTGGGCCCCGCCGCGCCGTCCGCCGCGCCGCGCACCAGCTTGCGCTCGTAGCAATCCATGAGCTCGGCCAAAAACAGCTGAAACAGACGCAGGACGATCTCGGGACCATTAGGGCTCGGGTCATACAGCTCACAGAGCATCTCCTGCATGTAGCGCCGAATCCGACGGCTCTCGCCGCAATGAAAACGGACATGGCCCCGATGGTCCGTCTCGCTGTTGAGCGCGTTGAACAAAAACCGCGAGACCGCGCTCTCGCGCGAGAGGCTCGACTCGAGGCTCCGGCGCAAAAAAGAGCGTGAAACGGTCATGCTCAGCATGATATCGTCCTCACCAAGCGCCGCCACGGCATGCGGGCAGAGGGCGTCGAGCAAAAGCACCTCGTTGCGGCCCAGTTCGAGCCTCTCCCCCGCCACCGTCTGCGGGCAGCGTCCGCGATACACATAGCTCAGCTCCACGTAATCATGCACGTGCTCGGGAACTGCATTAAAGCGCGAGTTTTTCCTTATCGTCAGGCCACGCGGCATGCCGGGCTGGGCGTAGGCAAACCCTGGCTGCCCAATCTTGCGCACTGGGCATCCGTCGATTTCGACATGCTCGGTCATAATCGACCAATCAAATGCCATGCCGTCTTTATAAGCGATCTCACTGGCGCTCAGTTCGCTGAGCCTACGCTCGAGCTCGTCGATCTCCATGGCTTGCCAATCGTTGATTTGGTCATAGTTCGTCGTGATTCAGATATTAGCAGAACGCGCCGACGCGTCCATAATCTGTGCTATGCAGCAGATCGATCGAGCCAAGGAGGATCCATGACCGCGTACTATCAGCAGGTGCTCGAGGGCACATACGACAACCACGTGCTTCCGTTTTTGTGGATGAAGGGCGAGAGCCATAAAACCATTGCCGAGTATCTGGAAAAGATCGCCGGCGCCGACATCCACGAGGTCTGTCTCGAAAGCCGCCCACACCCCGATTTTTGCGGCGAGGGCTGGTGGCGCGATCTGCGCTTTGTCATTGACGAGTGCAAGCAGCTGGGCCTTAAGCTCTGGATCTTGGACGACGCGCACTTCCCCACGGGCTTTGCCAACGGCGCCGTCAAGGAGGCCGTGCCCGAGCTCCGCAAGATCGTTCTCACGCACCGCACACTCAACATCGTGGGTCCCACGTCCGCCGCAAGCATCGCGCTCGCCAACATGTTCGACAAAACCGAGCACTTCTACGGCGTGACATTTATGCAGGACGGCAGCCCCGTCGACGTCGCTTACCGAGTAATCGACGATGCAGACGGCAACCCCAGCCGCCTGGTCTTCGATGCACCTGCGGGCCTCACGCAGGCATGCGTGATGTTCACGAGCGGCAAGACCTCCTACAACGAGGACTACATCAATATGGTCGACCGCGCCTCGGTGGCGCAGCTCATCGATGCTGTCTACGAGCCGCATTTTGAGCATCTGGGCGATGAGTTTGGCAAGACGATCCTGGGCTTTTTCTCCGATGAGCCCGGATTTGCCAACGAGAAGGGCACCACGGGCCCCGACGGCATCTCGGATACGCTCATCGGCAAGGCCACCGCGCCCCTGCCCTGGTCGGCCGAGCTTGAGCGTCGCCTGCGCGCGGCGCTGGGTGAGCGCTACCTGGACGAGCTCCCGCACCTGTGGGACCGCGAGCCGGCCGGCGCGCATGTACGCCACGTCTATATGGACATCGCGAGTACCCTCTATAAGGAGTGCTTCTGCGACCAGCTCGGCGACTGGTGCCGCGCGCACGGCGTGCAGTACATCGGCCACGTTATCGAGGACAAGGACTGCCACGCGCGCCTGGGCGTGGGCGCCGGGCACTACTTCCGCGCCGTGGGCGGTCAGGACATGGCGGGCGTCGACATCGTGATCAACCAGCTTGTGCCCAGCATGGACCGCGGCCTTCACAGCTACGGACGCGGCGTGTGGGACCTCGAGTTCTATAACTACGTGCTGCCCAAGCTGGGCTCCTCGGCAGCACACCTCGACCCCAAAAAGCAGGGGCGCTGCATGGCCGAGGTCTTTGGCGCATTTGGATGGCACGAAGGCCTACGCGAGATGAAGTGGATCGCCGATCATTTTTTGGTACGCGGCGTCAATTGGTTTGTGCCGCATGCCTTTAGCATGGCCGCCTTCCCCGACTGGGACTGCCCGCCGCATTTCTATGCGCATGGCCAAAACCCCCAGTTTGCACACTTTGGGCAGCTCATGAGCTATATGAACCGTACGGCGAGTCTGCTGAGCGGCGGGCGTGCAACGACCCCGGTGGCGCTTCTCTACCATGCGGACGCCGAGTGGGCAGGCGAGGCGAACTTTATGCAGCATGCCGCCTCCGAGCTTATGCGCGCGCAGATCGACTTTGACATTGTGCCGGCAGAGGCATTTGAGGACGCAGGGCGTTATGCCGTTGAAATTGCCGCAGACGGAGCAGACGGTAGCGGCTTTAGCGTGAACGGCCAGGCATACCGCTGCCTGGTGATGCCCGGAGCCGAGTTTGTCGGCGGAGCCGTGCTCGACTTTGCCGCGCGCGCCGCAGCCGCAGGTGTTGCCGTGTACGCGCTGGATGAGTTGCCGAACAAGCGCTACGACGGTGATATTGCAGGCCGCGAGGGCTTTGCCTCCCTGGATGCAACCGCGGTCGCCGGCATCAAGCTCCTGGCGACCACCGAGCTCGCAGACACACTTGCCAATACCGGCATGCAGACCGTGGTTTGCGCCGAGCCCCAGCCCTGGCTGCGCGCACTGCGCTACGAGCGGGCGGGCGAGAGCTATCTGATGCTCGTCAACGAGCATCCCAAGCAGGGTATCTCCACTCAGATTGCGCTTGCCGACGGCACACCCGTTGCAGGCGCGCGCCTCGACCTGCTCAACGGCACCGAGCCCGCCGCCTTTGACGGCACGCTCGAGCTGGCTCCCTACGAGAGCTGCATCGTGGTCCTTGGGGCTACAGGTTCCGCCGGCGCGGCAACTGCTGGAGACGAAGCCGCATGCATCGACGGGCCCTGGGCGGTTGCCTTCTCTGCCCCTGACACCGATGCCTTTGGCGAGTCTGTTGAGCTTGCAGACCTGCACGACCTTTCCTCGGCCGAGTTCCCCGGCAAGGCCGGCACATTCCGCTACCAGGCTTCCTTTGTCCTGGGCGAAGCGGCCAGCCGCGCTGTCATCGACCTTGGCGAGGTCTTTGAGACCGCAACCGTCGCCCTCGACGGCAAATCCCTCGGCACCCGTATCTGTCCGCCTTACCGCTTTGAGGCCGGCGCGCTTTTGGCCGGTGAGCGCGCGCTTACGATCGACATCATCAACACCCTCGATCACGCCGTCCCCGACATATTCGGCATGACCGAGCCCTCCGAGCCCAGCGGCCTCTTGGGCCCCGTACGCGTGCTCGGGTAACGCCCCGGGCGCAAACGGCCCAACAAGGACAGTGCCCCTATGTTGAGCCCGCACGGCGTCGAGCGGTCCGTCGTTCATAGACCGGCGGACCAAAACTCCCAGCCAAGCCGAACGTTTTATTTATCGTTATGATTGGTTTATCGCGACGCAAACGCATAGGAGCCATATGGATATCAGGCGAAAGATCACGCAGGGCAAAAGCCTCACCCCCACCGAGCAACAACTTGGGCGAACGGCCCTCGCCATGGGCGAGGATGTGCGCGGGCTTTCCATTAAGGAATTTGCCGCGTGCGCCAACGTTTCGGTCGCGAGCGTGCACCGCTTTTGCAAAAAGCTCGGCCTCGAGGGATTCAAAGACCTCAAGGTCGAGCTCATCCGCCAGGCGACCGAGGCGGGCAATCGGCGCGACGTGGACATCAACTTTCCCTTCGATGCCACCTCCACCCCCGCACAGGTAATGGAGCGCATGGAGGGGCTCTACCAGACCACCTTGGCCGAAACGCAGGAACTGCTCGACCCCGCACAGCTCGACTACGCCGCCAAGCTCGTCATGCGCGCCGACACCGTGGACATCTACACGGGCTCGCATAACCTGTATCCAGCGGGAATGTACCGCGATCGCCTGCTTTCCGCCGGCAAAAGCGCGACGTGCTACGACAGCGTCGAGGCGCAGGTGCGCACGGCGCTCGCCTCGGGTCCCGACCATGTGGCGATTGTCATCTCCTACAGCGGCCTTGCCCCCAACCTCAGGGAGATCTTGCCGATCCTCAGCAGTCGACGCGTCCCGGTCATCGTCATCGGCACACCGTACTGCGCCCGCATTCACCCCGGCTTTGCCGCCTATCTCACGGTGAGCGACCACGAGAGCATGACGCATCGCATCACGCAGTTCGCCAGCCACATCGCCGTGCAATACGTGCTCGATTCGCTCTATAGCAGCTACTTTGCCAAAGATTACGCCCGCTGCTCCGAGTTCTTAGAGCGCTCGTTCCCCTACACCCGCCTGCCCGGGCTCAAGTAACGACGAGCGTGGATTTTCGAACACTAACCTAACGAGCGTGGATAATCTCCCACTTTGAGCCCGCACACAGGCCAAAACCGGGAGATTATCCACGCTCATTTTGGGTCCCCTGGGAAACGCATGAGGAGGGCGGATAGACAGCCGTTATTTGCGAGGCGTCAGCGACGTAAAGAGCCCGTGTTGGTTGCAGTAAAGATATATCCTGCCGCGCCCGGTAATATGGAAGCGCGGCTGCACCGATTGCTCTGGATAGAGCTTCTTAAAGCAGATGCCGTCCATAGTCGCATATGCCACAAAGCTAATGTAGTGATCTTTGGTCATGGGATGATCGAGCGTGACGTACCAATCGTCCTCGATGCGCTCGATGGAAAAGGCGTGGTCCGCGTCCGGCTCTTCGGCCTCCTGGGGAAACATCGTGGAGCCGCAGCAGCTAAAGCTGCCTTCTCCGAGCGCGTGCACAACGTTTCCGCAGATAGGGCAAACGTAAAAGACGCCTTTGAGCATATTGCCTGCACGGTTGGCGTTGGCCCGAATGTCACCAGCCAAAAGCTCAGCCACGCTTATGCCGAGTCTCTGGGCCAAAGGCTCAACGAGGGAAATGTCGGGAAGGCCGCGGCCGGATTCCCACTTGCTGACGGCTTTATCGGTCACGCCAAGGCTTTCCGCCAGGGCGCGCTGGGTGAGGCCGCGCTCTTCGCGCAGCTGCTTGATGGCATGCGCTGCCAAAAAAGTATGGGAAGCATTGGTTTGCCGTGTCTGGTTCATGGGCTGTCCAATCAAATTGAAGAAATGGAGTGAACCGGTTCGACAGTCAGTATCCATTTGAAGGCCAGGCTCGACAACCTACGCTGCGTAGACATGCGCCAATCGAACGAGCGCGGATTTTTGGACGCTCATCCTGAGTAGTCATTTAAGAACGTCCCCAATGACTACATCAGGAGTGTCCCCAAGTGCCGGCACAGACGATATGAGCAGGACATAAAAACATTGAGAGCCCCTGCTGCATGAAAGACCG